>CAYWMD010000075.1:0-28273 GCA_964458575.1 uncultured Bifidobacteriaceae bacterium
TTTGTAACGCTGATGCTCGGTACATTATTTGGTAAAAGTTAAGTACAGGCTCTAGGGGAGAGGGGGGATCGTTCACCGATCAGGGAAACGCTTAAAGACTCAGGTTGCCAAAAGCTCCGTCGCACAATTCGAGGCGTCCGATAACTGTTCCCTCTCCCCGCGGGAGAGGGTCAGGGTGAGGGGACCGGGACGCACAATCACGTGGATCGTAGTGCTCATGTCGCTTGCCGTGACTGTCATGACAGCTTCGTTGCACGCCGAAACAAATTCCGGGCCGACGTTACAATGGCGCCCACAGCGAAACGGCAAGGACCTTCGGCTTCAGGACTTTTGTTTCTTCGAGTATCGAGGCAAAACCATCATCGCTTCGATGATGAAGGATTTCTGCAACGAGGGAATCACGCTGGCCCGATCGGATGATCTGATTTACTGGGATCATCTGGGCACGGCGCTCACCAACCGCACGGCTGAGGACAAAAGCATGGTTTGGGCGCCGCACGTGGTGAAGGCCAAAGAAATTTACTACATGTTTTACACCGGCGTCACGACACCTGCGGCCGGAGGGTGGTGTCAGCGAATTCTGGTCGCCAGTTCCAAGACGCCGGATGATCCGAAAAGCTGGCAGCGCGCGACCAACGTGCAATTCATGGTTGGTGGCAAAGCGCAGAACTGGTTTCGACCCGACCATCCCGGCTCAGTCTGGAGCGATCAGGCGTGGGCCGACTGCCGGGACCCGATGGTTTTTGAGAAGAGCGGCACGTGGCACATGTTTTACAGCGGACACGACCAGGGTCTCGGCATTTGCGGCGTGGCGACCGCGCCGGCGATTCTCGGTCCGTGGACGGATCGCGGCGCCGTGTTGCACGTTCCTGACGGAACGATTCCGGAATCCTGTTTCGTCGTCGAGGACCCGGCCGGCGGTTACGTGGTGGTGTTCAATCACGCGGGCAAAGGCAGCGGCATCAAGGTCGCCCGCGGCAAGTCGCTTGTGCCGGTGGAGGGAAAACCGCCGTTTGCGAATATTGAAATTCTTCTGGATAGCACAAAGCCCGGCCTGAAAGGTTGGGCGCACGAATTCCTGCCGCGCAAGGACAAGTCCTGGTGGGCCGCGTATCTGACCGGCTATTTCATCACCTTTGAACCAGCAGGCTTTGTTAAAGAACCGCGTGGTTGGACCCTTGGACCGGTTTCGCCATAAGGAAACGGCTCGCGTTGACAGGTCAGTTTGGCTGCGGCCTTGTTATGCCCGATGTGAAGCAGGCCAACGCCATTTCTGTGGCGGAGATGAATTTGATCGGTTGCGATTTCGTCACGCACGGTGTTGTCAGAAACTCGTAAATCATGATTCGATTCAAAACTGCCTCCCAGTGGGTGCGGATTACCGTTCTCGGGTTGTGCGTTGTTTTTCAAGCACGCTCGCACGCGGATTCTTTGGAAGTGGTTGCCGGTGCTTTCCGCGCCGACGTGCCGTTCCCGCAATTCCTTCACCTCTGGTCGGAAGGCTGGGCGCTCAAGGGCAAAGACGGCGAGCCGCTGCAATACGCCAGCACCAATATGCCCCTCGGCGCGTATGTCCACCTCTACCTCCGCAATCGCACGGCCGAACGCGTTTCCGTCCACGATGTGAAATTTGCAGGCGTCAGTCTGACGAACGCCATAGCGTTTGGTCCGGAGGAAACAGCCGGTTTGCATCCCGCCAGCGTCCATTTTTCCACGCTTCCGAAAACGGATGTCGAGCGTTTGATCGCCGCCGGTGAACCCGTCTGGTGGAAGATCGAACCGGCGTCAATTCCGCCGGGAGGCTTTGCCGAGGTCACACTCCGCCTGCGACGTTCCACACCCAACGCGATTGCCTTGGACGTGGTCGGCGACAAGGCCGGTTGCGGGGCGAAGGTGTCCGCCACGGTATCACCAGGTTTTGCCGGCATCAGCTTCAGTCCGTCGCTCGATAGCGTTTACGGTTACGTTCAACGCGCAACGCGACCCGGTGTTGCTCCGGTCAAAGTGCTGCTGGACGGTCGCGACATCACGGCGGGCACGACTTGCGCGGCTGATTCCGCCGTCAACCTCCAACCTCTCACAATTCGCCTGGAACAACCACTGACCGCCGGTTCGTTCCACTGCCTGCAAGCGGTCTATGCTGACGGCTCAACTGCCATCGCCGGCTTTCGGGCCTGGGGTGATGAGTTGGTTTATGGCATGTGGGGTTACATCAAGTATGGCAAGACCGCGCAGGAGATGGTGGATTATTTTCTGGGCGACCTGAAACGGCACAACATCAACGCCGTCATGCAATCGTACCCGGCCGAAGTGGGTGATTTTCTTTCGGGAAAAACCGGCGTGAAGAATGCGCGCGCGACCGGCATCCGGGCGATGCGGAACTGGCCGGGCCCGGCGTTGAACCCCGTCTATTACTTCCTGACGGACGAACCCGACGCCCACGATTTTTCCGTGACTCAGCTTGAACCCCGGCAGCGGCTCGGGACGCTCGCGCAGGATTTGGTGCGGCGCAGTCAACAGATTCGCAAGCGCGATCCGGCGCCGCCGCATTTGTTGAACCTGGATAACACGTTTAAGCCCGAAAACTGGTACATGTATGCGCAACTGGCCGATGTCTGTTGCGCCGACCCCTACTATCAGGAGCAGCAGCGCATCGTGTGGAACGACCGGCCGGCGTGGGCCGCCTCATTCATCAAACCGCTTTACGTGCTGGGAGCGGCGACGATTTGCAATTCCGCCTGCGCCCCCAAGCCGCTTCACATCATCCTGAACTCGGTGCGGCATGACACCAAGGGCGGCCCGTTCCGCTTTGCTACGCCGCCGGAAAAAACGGTCGAACTCTTTTACGCGCTGGGTGCTGGCGCGAAAAGTTTCTCCTACTGGTGGTACACGCCTTACGGTGAGTTTTACGGCTGCGGTGGTTCGGACAAGGAGGCCGTCACCCTTTGGCGGCAGATCGGGTTGCTCGGAGCGCAGGTGCGCACGGCGGGACCACTCATCACGCGAAGTTGCCCGGTCGATGTACCGGTCAAGGCAACCGCGAAACTCTGGACGCGAACACTGCTGGCCGGCACCGACTCACTGGTGTTGCTCGCGGTGAACGACAATATCGCCAACGATCGTATGGGTACGGTGGTCGTGCCATTGCCAAAAGCCACGGTGACGCTGACTCCGCCGTCCTGGCTCAAGGCGGCCGATGTTTTTGAAATCGCACCCGAAGGCCTGCGGGATGTGGTTTGGCGACGGGAAGACGACAAACTCGCGTTGGAACTGGGCCGGCTCGAAGTAGCCAGGATGGTCGTGGTCACATCAGATGAATCCGTGCGCGAATCGTTGGATGAAATCCACCGCGGGCAATTCGCCGGGCACGTCGAAGAACTGCTGGCCATCAAGCCGTAGGAGGCGTGAACACTCTCACATTGGCATAAACCTCAATCCGAACACCCGCTCCACAAACCACGCCGAGCCGAAAAGGAAAATGATCACCGACAACCCGATGCGAAAGCGCGCTGACCAGGGTTGCTGGTTGATCCACCACAACAACGGCCAGAGCGCGCCCACGATCACAATTTGTCCGACCTCGACGCCCACGTTGAAGGCCAGAAGCGATCGTGCGAGTCCCTTGGACGGGAGGCCTAGTTCCCGCAGCACACTCGCGAAGCCGAAACCGTGCACGAGGCCGAATCCGAACGTGAGCAGCCAGCGATGCCGCGTGCTGGTCACCCACAAATTCTCCGCCGCGACATACATGATCGTCAGGGCGATCCCGATTTCGACGAGCTGCCGGGGCAGGCTCACGATCTGCATCACGGCCAGGGCCAGCGTCAACGTGTGCGCCACGGTGAAGGCGGTGATGATTTTCACCAGGTCCATGAAGCGTTTCACGAACAACAGCGCGAGCAGAAAGGCCAGGTGGTCATATCCAAAAAAGATGTGCTTCACGCCGAGCTTAAAATACTGGGCGATCTGCACGCTGACGGGCGTGCGGTAACCGGTGTCGTAGAGATAATCCGGCTCGAAGCGCGTGAAGATGACTTCATCCTCCTGCCCGTCCCATTCGAACACTCCCAGCACCGTGTGCGTGGAACCAAATTGATCGAAGAAGTCGAAAGTCAATGACACGTCTTCCGGCGCCGAGAGCACGGGATTGCGGAAAATGAAACTCAACAGCCGCAGATGATATTCGCTTTCCGGGATCGCCGAACCGGCGTCCCCGGGCCAGACGGGGGGAAAGTCTTCGGCGAACGGAGCGTCCCGCTCATTCAAACCGATCAGAATGTGTTTCCGCAGGAACTGGTGGATGGCGGGCGTTGCCGCCTCGAGTTCGGCGCGTGATGCTTGATGATCGCCGTTGGCATCGAGTGGGGTGATGCGCAGCAGCGTGGTGATGTCGTACGAAAACTTAAACTCCACTGCCTGCGCCGTGATAACCACGCGCGCGTAGCTCGTGTCCAGGTTGTGGGCAAAGGCGCGCCCCGTCATCACGGTCAGCACAATTACCATGAACAGACGGAGCATTGCCGCTGTTCCTCTCCTCCCCGGTGTCGTCCTTGTCCTCGCAACCATCAACTTAACCGAGGACGCGAACGGGGATGCGGACAAGGAAGAACAATTCACTTCGCCGCCTCGTAATTCATCCACATCGGCGAAGCCCAGACGAGTTCGCCGTCCACCTGTTCGCCGCGCGCGTAATAGTAACTCGTCGTGCAACGCGATGGACGCTACCAGCAGCGCAATCGTTACGGAAGAATATAAGCGGTTCGTGCAGTCCCCGGCTTGTTTTCCCGGGCAAGCTTGATATCTTGGCACGTCAGCCATGTTGACTGTGCCTATGGAAAAACTGAAGCACCGCCTCGCCACGGGCGTCGGTTGTCTCGTGTTGATCCAGACGCCGTTCGCCGTGGCGGCGGAGGCGATCAGCTACAATCGCGATGTCCGCCCGATTCTCTCGGACAATTGCTTCTATTGCCACGGGCCGGACGAGAACAAGCGCAAGGGAAAGTTCCGACTGGACGTGCGGGACGACGCGGTCGCCAAGCAGGCCATCGTGCCCGGGCAGCCGGAGGCGAGCGAATTGATCGCGCGGATCCGGGCCGCGGACGAGGACGAGGTGATGCCGCCGTCCGACACGCACAAGCAACTCACCCCGGCGCAGAAGGATTTGCTGCGGGATTGGATTGCGGCGGGAGCGAAATACGAAAAGCACTGGGCCTATGTGCCGCCCGCCAAGCCCGCGGTCCCGCCCGGGGAAAACGGCATTGATTTTCTGGTTGAGCAACGACTGCGCGAATTGGGACTCACGCCGGTGGCGCCGGCGGATCGCCGCACGCTGGCGCGCCGACTTTACTTTGACCTCATCGGTTTGCCGCCGAAGCCGGAGGAGGTGGCGGCCTTCGAGCAGGACCGGTCAGCCAATGCGGTTGCCCGGCTCGTGGAAAAGCTGCTGGCGATGCCGCAGTTCGGCGAGCGCATGGCGATGGGTTGGCTCGACGTGGTGCGGTTCGCCGATACGATCGGCTATCATTCCGACAATCCGCGCAACATCTGGCCCTATCGCGACTATGTGATCCGGGCCTTCAACAACAACAAGTCCTTTGACCAGTTCACGTGTGAACAGCTTGCCGGCGACCTGCTGCCCGATGCCACGCAGGAACAAAAGATCGGTTCCGCCTACAATCGGCTGCTGCTCTCGACCGAAGAAGGCGGCGCGCAACCCAAGGATTACGAAGCGCGCATGTTGACGGACCGTGTTCGCGATCTGAGTGCCGTGTGGCTTGGACAGACCATCGGCTGCGCCCAATGCCACGACCACAAATTTGATCCGATCAAACAACGCGATTTCTATGCGTTGGGCGCGTTCTTCGCCGACCTGAAGGAGCCCATCATCGGCGCGCGCGAGCCAGGGATGTTGGTGACCAATGACAAGCAGGCGACCGAACTGGCGCGGCTCGAAGCGAATCTCACCCGTGCGCAAGCGGAATACGACGCGCCGCATCCCGAATGGGCGGAAGCGTACGCGGCCTGGCAAAGAGCGCAGGGGGAGGCCATTGTGCAGGAACGCCGCTGGTCGGCGTTGACGCCCGTGACGGCGGAGTCCGCCGCCGGCAGCAAACTCAAGATTGAGAAGGACCGCTCCGTGCTGGCCAAGGGCAAGAAACCGGACACAGACACCTACACCGTGACTTTCACCAACGGCGTGACCGGCGCGGTGGCGTTGCGCCTCGAGGCCCTGCCGCACGATTCGCTGCCCGCCAAGGGACCGGGCCGCGCGGACAACGGCAATTTCGTTTTGACCGAGGTAACAGCGCGGATTCAGCGCGCCGGCCAGGAATCCAACCCGGTTTCGTTCCAATCGGCGCGCGCTGATGTCGAACAGGCCGGCGACGGCGCGGCGAACGGTTCCGCGACCTACAGCGCCGCTTCCACAATTGACGGCGATGAGAAGAGCGGATTGGGCTGGGCCATTTTGCCCGGGGCCGGCCAGCGGCATCAGCTCGTGCTTGCCCTGGCGGCGCCGCTCACGTTGCCACCCGGTGAGGCGCTGGCCCTGGAACTCAAGTTGAACCGCGCCGGCCATCTGCTGGGGCATTTTCGTGTCGGGGTCACCACCAATGCCGCAGGCGTTCGCGCAACAACGCCTTTTCCACCGCCCAAGGAAATTGCCGACGTGCTGCTGATGGATGCCGACCAGCGCGACACCACGCAGAAGCAAAAGCTTTTTGATCACTTCAAGAGCGTCGCGCCGGAAGCGGCCGGTCCGCGCGACCAGCTGGCCACCGCGCGCAAGGCCAAGGTTGAGTTTGAAGCCACGATTCCGCGCTGTCTGGTTTCCGTTTCCGCGAGCGAGCCGCGCACGGTGCGGCTGCTGCCGCGGGGAAATTTCCTGATTGAAACCGGCGAAATCCTGCAGCCGGCCCTGCCGCCCTACCTCGCGTCGCCGGAGCAAAAAGCCGGGGACCGCCGGTTGAATCGGCTCGACCTCGCGAACTGGCTCGTGGCGCGGGAGAATCCGCTGACCGCGCGGGTCGTCATCAACCGGTTCTGGAAGCAATTCTTCGGTGTGGGATTGTCAAAAGTGATTGATGACCTGGGCGCGCAGGGCGAACTGCCGCCCAACCAGCCGTTGCTCGACTGGCTGGCTTGTGAATTCATGGACAGCGGCTGGGATGTGAAGCACATGATTCGCCTGATGGTCAACAGCGAGGCCTACCAGCGCACTTCCGTGCCTTCAAAGGAGCTGCGCGCTCGCGACCCGTTCAACCGGGAACTCGCGGCGCAAAACCGCTGGCGGCTCGATGCCGAATTGGTGCGCGACAACGCACTGGCGGTTTCGGGATTGCTGCTGGAGCAACTGGGCGGTCCGAGCGTGAAGCCTTATCAGCCTGACAACTACTGGGAGAACCTGAACTTTCCGCCGCGCACCTACGAGGTCACCACGGGGCCGGGCCAGTACCGTCGCGGGCTTTACGTGTGGTGGCAGCGCTCGTACCTGCACCCCAGCCTGCTGGCGTTTGACGCGCCGTCGCGGGAGGAGTGCGCCGCGGAACGCAACCGCTCGAACATACCCCAGCAGGCGCTCGTGCTGTTGAACGACCCCACTTACGTCGAAGCTTCGCGCGCCCTGGCCGCCCGCATTTTGCAGGAAGGCGGTCGGGACACGAAGACGCGGCTCATCTGGGCGTGGCGTCAGGTTTTGGATCGCGCGCCACGCGCGGATGAAGTCGAAACCCTCGAGCCGTTGTTTGCCGGGCGGCTCGAGGAATTTCGCGCCGACCCGACGGCGGCCGAGGCGCTGCTCAAGATCGGCAAGGCGCCGTTGCCGCCGGACCTCGACCCCGCCGAACTCGCGGCCTGGACCAGCATTGCCCGCGTCATTCTGAACCTGCACGAAACCATCACGCGCTCCTGACTGGTCATGAATCCACTTTCTGAATTTCGGCAATCGCTCGCGCAGCAACAGACCCGCCGCGTCTTTTTGGGCCGAGCCGCCCAGGGCGTCGGCGCGCTCGCGCTGGCTTCGTTGCTGAACCCGGTCCTGCTCTCCGCTGCCACGGCGGTCCGGCGCAAAGACAAATGGGCCAGCGTGGTTTCGCCGCTCGATTATCCGCAAAAGGCCAAACGCGTCATCTGGTTGAGCATGGCCGGCGGGCCGTCGCATCTGGAGACATTCGATTACAAGCCGAAGCTCGCCGAAATGCACGGCCAGCCGATGCCGGAATCGTTCACGCAGGGAAAGCAGATTGCCCAGTTGCAGGGCGCGAAGCTGGTTTGCTTCGGTCCGCAGCATGGCTTCAAAACCTTCGGCCGCAACGGCACGCAGGTTTGCGAACTGTTCCCGCACCTTGGCTCGATGATGGATGAGATTTGCCTCGTTCGTTCGATGACCACGGAGGCCATCAACCACGATCCCGCGCACATGTTCATGAACACCGGCTCGCAAATCGCCGGCCGGCCCAGCATGGGTGCGTGGACGACCTACGGGCTCGGTTCGGAAGCGGACGATCTGCCGGGCTTTGTCGTCCTGACTTCGCTCGGCAAGGGCGGACAAAACCAGCCGATCGCAGCCCGCCAGTGGGCAGCCGGCTTGTTGCCCAGCCGCTTTCAAGGTGTGCTCCTGCGCAGCAAGGGCGATCCGGTTCTTTACCTCAGCACGCCCGCGGGCATTTCACGCGCGCAGCAGCACGGGGACGTGGAAGCCATCAACACCCTCAACGCCAAGCACGACGCAATTGTGGATGATCCCGAAATCGCGACGCGCATCAGCCAGTACGAAATGGCGTTCAAGATGCAGACCAGCGTGCCTGAGTTGATGGACATCAAGTCCGAACCGCCCGGAACGCTGGAGCTTTACGGCTGCCAGCCCGGCGACGGTTCGTTCGCCTCGAATTGTCTCCTGGCCCGCCGGCTTGCCGAGCGGGGCGTGCGTTTCATTCAGCTTTACCACAAGGATTGGGATCATCACGGCGCCGTCAAAGACGGCATCACCTTCAAGGCGCAGGAAATTGACCGCGCATGCATGGCGCTGATCACGGATCTCAAGCAGCGCGGCATGCTGGACGAGACCTTGATCGTCTGGGCCGGCGAATTCGGCCGGACGCCCATGAGCCAGGGCGGCGACGGGCGCGACCATCACAACTCCGGCTTCAGCATTTGGCTGTGCGGCGGCGGCGTCAAACCGGGCTTTGTTTATGGCGCCACGGATGAACTGGGCTACAACGCAATTGAGAATCCCGTGGACGTCCACGATCTGCACGCGACCATGCTGTATCTCCTCGGGATCGAGCACACGAAGCTCTCGGTGAAATTCCAGGGCCTCGATGTGCGCCTGACCGGGGTTGCCGGCAAGACGATCAAGGATATCCTTGCCTAGGCAACGGCACTGTAATGTTTGAACTTGTCTCGGACTACCAGCCGGCCGGCGACCAGCCGCAGGCGATTGCGAAGCTGACGGAAGGAATTCTTTCCGGCGCGAAACATCAGGTGTTGCTGGGTGTCACGGGTTCGGGGAAGACGTTCACGATTGCGAACGTGATCAAGAACGTCAACAAACCCACGCTCGTCATCTCGCACAACAAGACGCTGGCCGCGCAGCTTTACGCCGAGTTCAAGAGCTTCTTCCCCCGCAACGCGGTTGAATACTTTGTCAGCTACTTCGATTATTACCAGCCCGAAGCCTACATCCCGCGCACGGATACGTTCATCGAAAAGGACTCTTCGACGAACGACGACATCGAGCGCTTGCGGCTTTCGGCGATGAGTTCGCTGTTTGCGCGGCGGGACGTGGTCGTCGTGGCGAGCGTGTCGTGCATTTACGGCATCGGCAGCCGCGAGGATTACGAGGCGATGCTGATCCACCTGCACGTGGGCCAGCAATTCACGCGCGAGCAGTTGCTCGAGAAGCTCGTCGCCCTCCAGTACAACCGCAACGACATCACCTTCGAGCGGGGGAATTTTCGGGTGCGCGGCGATGTCGTGGAGCTTTGCCCGGCTTACACCGAGGAAGGATTGCGCATCGAGTTTTTCGGCGACGAGGTGGAACGCATCACGCGCTTTGAACCGTTGACCGGAAAGAAACTGGCGTCGCTTGAAAATGTAACGGTCTTTCCGGGAAAACAATTCGTCACAACGGATGACAAGCTGAAGCGCGCCACGGTGACCATCCGCGAGGAATTGGGCGGGCGCATCCGCGAATTTGAGAAGCAGGGGAAGCTGCTCGAAGCCCAACGCATCAAGCAGCGCACGGAGTTCGACCTGGAAATGATGGAGGAGATGGGTTTCTGCTCGGGAATTGAGAATTACTCGCGGCACATTGCTGGACGCCCGCCCGGCTCGCGGCCTTGCACGTTGTTGGATTTCTTGCCGGCGGATTACCTGCTGGTAATGGATGAGTCGCACGTGAGCGTCCCGCAAATCGGCGGGATGTATGAAGGCGACATGTCGCGGAAAAAAGTCCTGGTGGAATACGGCTTCCGCCTGCCGAGCGCGCTGGATAATCGTCCGCTGAAGTTCGAGGAGTTTCAGTCAATGCAGAACCAGACAATTTACGTGAGCGCGACGCCCGCGAAGCGCGAGATCGAGTGGGCGAGAGCGAGTGCCTCAGCGGTGGCGCGCGGCACTCCGGGCCGCAGCATCTCCGTAACGAATGAACGGTTTGAGAGTTCCAAGCTGTCGTTGCCATCCGGGTCCGCTGCGGCCCAAAGTGCCGCGCGCCAGGGCGTCGTCGAACTCGTCGTGCGTCCCACCGGACTGATTGACCCCAAGGTCACGCTCAAACCGCTCAAAGGTCAGATTGACGACCTCATCGAGGAATGTCGCAAACACACCGATGCGAAGGAGCGCGTGCTGGTGACTACGCTGACCAAACGCACGGCGGAGGAACTCACGGATTACCTGCGCGACATTGGCGTGAACGTCCGTTATCTCCATAGCGAGATTGATGCGATTGAACGCGTCGAGATTTTGCGGGCGCTTCGCAAAGGCGACTTCGACGTGCTGGTGGGCATCAATCTCCTGCGCGAGGGCCTTGATCTCCCGGAAGTTTCGCTCGTCGCCATCCTTGACGCCGACAAGGAGGGTTTTCTGCGCAGCGAAACGAGCTTGATCCAGACCGCCGGGCGCGCTGCCCGCCATCTCAACGGCGAAGTCATCCTTTATGCCGATGTGATGACCGACAGCATCAAGCGATTTCTCGCCGTCACCGAGTATCGTCGCAAACGGCAACTCGCCTACAACCAGGAACACCACATCACGCCGCGCAGCGTGCAACGCGCGGTCGAGGAAAGCCTGGTCGTGCGTGAAGGTACGCGCGAACAGGCCCACGGCGTCTTGCGCGAGGCCGGCATGGACGTGGACCTCACCGAAACCATCAACGAACTCGAAACCGAAATGCTCGCCGCCGCCAACAATCTGGAGTTCGAGAAAGCGGCGCTGTTGCGCGACCAGATCAAGGAATTGAAGCGGGCGATTGATGGATCAGAACCCGCCAAAGCAGCGAGCACGACCAAGCGTGTGAGCTATCAAGCACCCGCAAAACAACGACGCGCGAACCGGAAACAAGCGCCATTTTAATCCGTCGGAGCGCGGCCATCCTGGCCGCAGCACGCCCGGTGGAGAAAGCACATTCGAATTGTCGTTCGTCCGACTGCTGCCACACGCCGCGGGCGAAACGCCCGCGCGCCACGCCGAGCTACTCACCCATAACCGTCACCACGATGATTCGTTGTCTCGGTTTGATGTCACATTCGAGGTGGAAGATTTGCTGCCATGTTCCCAAGGCCGGTCTGCCGTCGGCGACCGGCACGGTGATTGATGGCCCAAGCGTCGTCGCCTGCAAATGCGAATGGCCGTTGCCGTCGTGCCACGCGCGTTCGTGACCGTAATCGCGGCTCGGCGGCATCAGCCGGTCCAGCGTTTCCGGCAGGTCCTGCTCCAGTCCCGGCTCGAATTCGATCGTGCCCACCGCGCCCGTGCTGCCGAGGTTGAACACATGCGCGAGGCCGGTTTTCACACGCGACTCGGCCACGATGCGTGCCACAGCGTCGGTGAGGTCGTGCATCTGGCCGTGCTCGGAAGTCCGAATCTGGATTTGCTTTTGATAAACCATGCGAGAGTAATACGCGAATGTGCCGTGGGAAGCCAGCCGGCGAAGAATTCCCCGCGGAGGCGTGGCCAAACTGCTTGCCCTCGCGGTTGGTTTGTGGTTTCTGGCGGCATGAAACAGTTCGCCTTGATCGCCATTGCCATCCCCATGCTCGTTTCCACCACCCACGCCCGGTCGCCTCGCAACTACCATGTGTATTTTGGAACTTACACAGGCGCGAAGAGCAAAGGCATTTACGTTTCACAATTCGATTCCCGAACCGGCAAGTTGAGCGAACCCGAACTGGCGGTGGAAACCAAAAGCCCGAGTTTCCTGGCGGTTCACCCGAACGAACGCTTCCTCTACGCCGTGGGAGAAATGACCGTGCTCGATGGCAAGCGCGCCGGGGCGGCAAACGCCTTCTCCATCGCGCCCGAGACGGGCAAACTCACCTTGCTCAACCAGCAACCTTCCGGCGGCCTCGGCCCGTGTCACGTCAGTGTGGATGCCCGGGGACGATGTGCGTTCGTGGCCAACTATGGCAGCGGCAGCGTCGCGTCGCTGCCGATCCTCAAGGACGGCAAACTCGGCGCGCCGGCCTCGATCATTCAACACACCGGTTCGAGCGTGAACCCAAAGCGTCAGGCCGGACCGCACGCGCATTGCATCAATCCCGATACGTCCAACCGCTTCGTGCTTTCGGCGGATCTCGGCCTCGACCAGGTCCTCGTGTATCGGCTTGATTCAAAACGCGCCACGCTGGCGGCCAACGAACCGCCGTTTGGCGTCGTGGCGCCCGGGGCGGGCCCGCGGCATCTGGCGTTTTCACCCGATGGCCGGTTTGTCCATGTCATCAACGAAATGGGTTCTTCGATGACGACGTTTCAATTCGACAGGAAACGGGGCGCGTTGAAAGAACTACAAACCGTTTCCACGTTGCCGGCGGGGTTCGCCGGCGAGAACACCTGTGCCGAGGTTCAGGTGCACCCATCGGGCAAATTTGTTTACGGCTCGAACCGCGGCCATGACAGCATCGCGGTCTTTGCGGTGGACAAGGAGTCCGGGAAACTGAAGCTGCTCGAGAACGAACCCACGCAGGGCAAAGCGCCACGGCATTTTGCCGTTGATCCGGCGGGCCGCTGGTTGCTGGCCGAGAACCAGACGTCCGATAGCATCGTGGTGTTTCGGATAGATGCGCCAATGGGCCGCCTCGAGCCCACCAGCCAGACCCTGACTTTGGGTGCGCCGGTCTGCGCGGTGTTCGTTCCCGTTCACTAACCGGCCGTCGGCGGGAAGAACCGCGCGCTGATCCAGATCAGCAGTCCCAACAACGCCACGCCGATGCCCAGGCTCCAGGCGATGAGCTGCTTCTCCACCGGCAACAGCGGCTCGTGCTCCATTTTTTTGATTTCTTCGGAGAATTTCGGGTCGTGGTTCATATAAGCTCCCATGGATCAACTTGTCGCCAGCGGCGGTTTGACGCCGTGGAAGAAAAGCCACGAGATCAGCAGGCCAATCCAGATGATGAAACCGAACAGGCACACCACATAGACCACCGCCAGCCGCCCGATGCCTTCCTCCCATAACTTCCGGAAGTTAGTGGTCACACCAATCGTAAAAAACGTCAGGACGAAAAACAGCACGCGAAAAATATCGCTGCCGGCCGTGACGGCTTTGGCGGTCGCAATGCGCGCCGGGTCGCTCAGACAAAAGGCGAGCACCACGGCAAACGTCAGCACGTAGCCGAGGATGAACTTGGGAAAGCGCTCCCAGATTTCCCGCGCGCGCACCTTGTCGCCGGCGCGCTTTTCGATTTTGTAACACCAGACCACCGCCAGCACGAACGCCCAGAAGCCGATGAACACATCAATGAAAACCTTCACCGTCGTGGCGGTCATGGTGATCCAGCCTTCCTTGTAAGCCACGCCGGATGCGGCCAGCGCCTTCGCGCGAATCAGCGAATCGGCAATCGCGCCGCTGGCCACCGCCGCGCCGTCGGTCTTCACCGCCAATCCCATCCACGCGCCGGCAACCAAGGGTTCGTGATAAAGGAATTGCTGCGCGAGAAACGGCAGCAACAGCAGCTCAAACACGGCGAAGATCACCACCAACGACGAAACCATGATGGGCACGATCGGCCGGGCGCGAATCGCCGCGCCCGTTGCAATCGCGGCAGAAACGCCGCAAATCGAAATGCCGGACGCCAGCGGCGCCGCCCATTCACGGTTGAAACCGAAGAATTTTCGCGCCACGAAATACACCAGCGCCCAGTAGATCAAATACGCCTCCACGATGGCGCACAGTCCGCGGAACATGACGGCCGAAGCCAGCCCGAGGGCTTCCGCGCTTTTTACACCCAACCCCGCGCCGAGCAGAACGATGGCGGTCTTGATGTACCATTCGGGCCGGATGGCTTCCTTCATCCACGCCGCGACGCCGGGTAGAAAATTGCCGACAAATAGTCCGGCCAGCAGGGCGATGATGAAACCCGCCTCGCCCGTGAGGTTCAGCGACCACGAAATCCCGAATTTCTTCAACTGATCCGTCGTTGCCGCGATGAAGGCGAAATGACCCGCGGCCCAGCATAGATAACTGATGAAGAACACCAGTGTGAATGCCGCGGCATATTTCCCCACGCGCGCGCCAAGCAACCTGGCCCCGGCGCACAGCAAGCCGAGGAGGAAGAGGAACGTCAGAACCAATGCGCCCAATCCTGGCAGCCCGGCGAACTTGCCCGAAACCGGCGACATGATTTTGCCGGCATCCAGCCAGACGCTGGTTTTGACCGCCCAGCCAAAAATATCCACGCCCGCCAGCGTGCCGAAGGAGAGGGCGAAGATTAAAAGACCCAAAACCACGGCCAGCCAGTCCTCGGTCCATTTTTTTTGGCTGGCAGCGGGTGGATTGGCATTGTCACTCGAACGAACCGGATTCATTTCCGCGACAGCATGGCAATAATCCGAAGTTTCGTCACGCCTCCTTTCACTTTGGTGCGCCGGTGGCACGCATTCCAACCTTGTCGCAAAAATGCGGACCGATTGCCAAAGGGAAGCGTTGTGTGAATTTCGCAGGAAAGAGCTTCTGGCGGGAGAATCGGGCAGGGATCTTCATTTACCGCCCATCAGTCTTCCCGCCCGGATACGACCGTGGTGCTTCCGCCAACGTCACCCGGTCGCCAGCCACGCCCGCGCCGTGGCCAGGTCCTGCTTGAATGCTTCGGCCAGAATTCTCCGATCCTTGCTCGCCAGGTACTCGACGTGAATTGACATTGGCCCGTTGAAACCGCCGGCCTTGAGCATGGGCATGAACTTCCTGTCCACCCGCCCCGTGCCGAGCGGAAGGTTGATCACCTTGCCATCTTTCCAATCAAAGTCCTTCAGGCAGACGACACCGATGTGCGATTTGACGAGATTGAACTGGATCGGCCACGACAATCCGCCTTCGACCGCGGCGTGGCGGATGTCAAACGCCAGCGCGATGTCCTTCGGATCGTAGTCGCGGATCAGGCTGTAAATGTCCCAAAGCGGCGCGCCGACCATGGTTGCGCCGGCGTGGTTCTGGTAAAGCCCGGTCAGGCCGAGTTCACGATTCAGCGCCACCAGGTCCCTTAGCCGGGGACGCAACGCCTCCAGTTGCGCCTGAACCGGCTGCTTCAGGTCGTAACGCCACCAATCCATGCGATAAAGTTTGACGCCGAGTTGCGCGGCAGTGCGCAGGGTTTTTTCGGCGTGCGGTTGATCCGCCGCGCCGATGGCGGTTGTCATCACGGTCATTTCCAAGCCACGGCTTTTGAGTGCCTCGATATATTTCGGCAAATCATCCTCGACTCGTTCCGGCAGCACGTGCCCGCCAGGCCGCACGGCGGCCTCGACCCCGTCAAAGCCCAGTTCCGACAGAAATCCGGCGGTCTCGTCGTAGCTCAGGAACTGCAACGGCTTGTCGAAGGCGCAGAATTTCGAGGGCGTTTGGCCGGCCGTCGGTTCCGCGGCGCTGGCCAACACGGTGGGAACCGTCGCAGTGACGATGGTGGCGGCGGTGGTGCGTTGCAGGAAACGGCGGCGGGAGATCAGGCGATCGGTTTTCATAATCAGGCGCGCACTGGCGACGGCCATCGGTTTAGTGAAACGCCGCAAGAAAGCAATGGTAGAGACGCCGACGGTGGGCGAGCGCAGGCCGTCAGCGCGATGCTTCAACCGGCTTTGCCTTTGTGGGCGCCGCGTTTCCTTCCATCAGCCAGCGCAAGAGACGATATTGAAATTCATAGACCTGGCGCAGCGTTGCATCCGGTTCGATGTCGCCGGTCACTCCCATTCGCACATCCGCAAACCGCGCGCCGAAGCCCAGCACGGTCACCGTGCCGCGGCCCAGTTGCACCTGTGCCGCGACAGGCCGGCCGTTGAGCTGGCAGATGGGTGTTCCGCCGACCACTTCGCGCGCGGCTTGCACGGTGATCGCCGGCCAGTCTTTGGCGGGTGCGAGTTTGCCATCGGACTGCGGGTGCGGCTTCAGTTCGAGTTTGAACGGCGAAAGCAGTGCGGCGGAAGTCGAATTGGTGTTTTCGGCCGAGTCGAGCACGAGCAGGCGTCCGCCGTTCTCGACGTAACGGCGGGCCGCTTCCACGAAGGCAGGTTCCACCGGCCGATCCGGTTGAAAAAAGACGACCAGGTCATCCGCCAGCGCCGCGGGCCCTTTTTCGCGCCGGATGAAATAGCCGAGCCGCAAAATCCAGCGCTCGAAAATGCCGAAGCCGTTCGATTTGCCTTCGATGAAACCGTTCTTGGAAAGCGGGCCGTCGCAAATTGTGCGGTCAATGGTCACCCAGCGCAACGGCTTGGTGGGCGTCGGCAATTGGAACGACCGCGCTTGGGCCGCAACCACCGCAAGGACGGTCAGCGCCCAGGCGGCCGCCCCGACGGCGGTCAACGGCAGCAGGAGGCGGTGTTGTTTCCGCAGCCGCCAGAAGCCCCACAGCCCGGCCGCTGCGGCCAGCGCCAGCAGCGGCCAGCGCGGATCGCCAATCCGGCTCTGGCGGTTCAGCCACTCGATCATGCCGCGCAACAGTTCCAATTTGCCCGGTTCGAACGTGCAGAAGTTCGAGAAGATGGTGGAGTCGGTGAACGCCAGCACGCGACCCTTGCCGTGGCGCACCGCCCAGATTTGCACAAACGCGCCGTAACGCATGTCCGCCCGGTCCTGCGCCTGCGGATAGAAATTGCTGGCGTGGTAATCGGCGGGCGCGTTCTTCAAACCGGTCGAGGTGATGACGCTGCGCCCGCGCCATGGCGCGAACGGATGAAGCGAACACGACGTGGCGAAATCCATGCCGCGAATCGCGCGAACGACCGGGTGCGGCGCGAACGACGGGACGAAATACTGGTCGAAGAAAGAATCAATCCCGAACAGGCAATCGTAGCGATACTCGAAGCCGAACCGGCGGGCGATCTGGTTGAGGTCGTAGCCGGTGCTGAACACATCCGTGTGCTCGCCGATCAGCAGCAAGCCGCCGCCACGTTCGACAAACCTGACCGCCGCCTCGACTTCCTCCGGCCGGTACAATTCGGTCGGCACCTTGAGCACGAGCACATCCACATTCGCCAGCACGGCGTCGGTCAACGGCTCCTTGATCCGGCTCATGTGGTAGTAATGCGACGAGTAATCGTAGATGCACCAGTAGTTGTAACCAGACAAATGCCCGTACCATTCAGTGTCGAACGCGCGCTCGGTGGGTTCCCACTTTGAATGAAATTCATCCACGGCGATGCGTCCACCCTTGCGCTGGCCGACCGGGTCCCAAATCACGCCCAGGGTGGCACAAACGACGGCGATCGCCGTTGGAAGTCCCGCGATGGCAAGCGCTCGCCAGGGTTTTTGCGCAGCCGTGGTGGCGGTCGGGTCTTCAGCCGCCAGAGCGCTTTTCTCTTTCACCGTCGCGACCGACGCTCCGACGTCAAGGCTTCGCCAGTAGCTTCTCAACCAACCCGCTTGCAACAGGAGCAGGGGCAAATCAACGACGATCAACACCCATGCGTTCCAAAACGGCCACATGAGGTTTAACGGGTCCTCGTATTCCGTCAGCAAGGCATGATGCAACATCCACGCCGCCAGCAGCGCCACCCGTAGCGGCAACCAGATGACGAGCGGCGCCGCCCAAGGCAGAAGGTGTCGCAGCCACGCGCGCAGCGTTTGATTCCAATCCTGGCGGGCGCGGCCGCGGTTTTTTGAATTGGAAGGGGTTGCGGTCGAGGCAACGAAAACTATCCACAAGGTCAGGCCGCTAATGAGAAAACACCACGTGTTTGGCGGCAGCAGCAATTCCCAGGTCGCCCCCAGCGCGTGCACCTGTCGCATGCTGAACAAGTGAATCGTGCTTGCTTCGGCGGCGGCTTCCATTCCGAGAAGTCGCACAGTTTGCGCCAGCAGCCAGGGCAGCGGGTCGGGCAATTCATGCGAGTAGGAAGTCCAGGTCCGATACAGCAGCAGGGCCATGTCCTGCAATCCGAGGACGAGACCCGCCAGGGTCAGTCCCTCGCTCGTGGCCGTTTTCCACCGGCCCAAGGTGGGTTCCGCTTGCCCCACATCCTTGGATGAAGCTGGTCGTCGCCGCCAACCGGCCAGTATGCCCGTCGCCAGCAGCAACGGCGCGGCGCGATGCGGCCACGGGAGAACCCAGATTGGCAGACCCAGCAGCAGCACACACAGCAGCGCAAGCGGGCCGGTTGGCACAACCGGACCGGGAAGCTTGGAACGGCTCGCATCCGCCGCCCCGATGGCAGACGACCGGGCGGCCACCACGCACACGCAGCCCGCCAGCAACAGGCCCGACCACGCGAGCCATTGCGGCGCGTGATAATAGCCCGTGCCCAACAGCCAGGTAGCGGCCAGCAAGAACAAGCCTGTCCAAAGACGAATCATTATTCGGAGACCTCCACGGGTGCGGTGTTGGTCTGGGGCAGCGGTTTGGGCGGAGTCCAGGTTGGTTGATCGTTCAGGTAGGTCACGAACCAGCGCCAGAAATCGGCATTTTCCCGCAACCCCTCGAAGGGTTGTCCGCCTTCGTTTTCAAGATTCTGGCACGAGGCAAAATCGCTGTCGGCCACCACGATGAACTTGCCCCGGCCCAACCGGCGCATCTGGATCACACTGGGATCGGTGGCCGTGAGCGGGTTGCGCGGACCAAAGGCCAGCGGTTGCGCACCCGGTTCGGTGGACTCCACCGACCACGCCGCGTGAAACCGGACGTAAGCCATGTAATCGCCGCCATTGAAATAGGGCGCCTTGAAATGGCCGAACGGCTTCGGCTCTGTCGCCAGGCCTTCCGCCGCGCCTTTGCCGCCGACGTGAAAACCGAAATCGGTGAGGAGCGTGCGGCTCGCCGCCGATTCCGGCCAACCTACCGTGATCACAAACGTGCCGCCGTTTTCGACATAGCGTTTCACAACGGCCCGTTCGCGCGCGGTGAATGGCCTTGCGGGGGACGCTGAAATCACCAGGCCGGCGCGCTCCAGCCGTTCCGCCGTAAACTCCGGCAACGCCAGGACGAGATACCCGTTGCGCATCAGCGTGAGTTGTAGTCCGCCCAATCCGCTGGGCCGCCAGGATTCGCCGCTGCCGCGTTCCAGATGTGTGGTGTCCATGTACGCCAGCAGATTTGTCCCCGGTCCGCGCCCGTCCGGCAACAACCTGGCCATGCGAGCCGTCCAGGCTGACGTTCCCGCCGTAGCCACGGCGAGCGCCAACGCCGTGGCCACCGTCGAGCTGGGTTGCACCTGACGCGCAACGAGCGCGCCCAAACCCAGCAGCGCCATCAGCCCGGCCACGAACCGCCAGCTGGCAAAATCCGCGTGCTGACACAGTGTCGCCATCAATGCCGCCACATAGGGATGGGAACCGTAAAGAATCCCGTTGGTGAATCCGGAAGTGTCGCCGAACACCAGGACGCGCCCGCTGCCCCAGCGTTGTTCCGCGGCGAGCAACACGTCGCCCAGCCGCTCGCCCGCGTCATATTTCGAATTGCCCATCATCGAGCCGCCCTTGGTTTCATCGTTTTTGGCGTCGCCCGGATCGTTCCATCCCCAGCGCCCGATCAGGAGCGGCCGTGCCGGCAAACGCGCTTCGATGGACGCGCCGATGACGGCACCAAACTGGTTGCGGTCATCGCGAACGCCCATCGCCGCCGGGTGGGCCATTGCCTGATACGAGTGCAGCCAGCCACCGACGGCGAACATCGCGGAATCGAACGCCACACGCATCGCCGTGGGGCCAAGCACGTCGTTGAAACGGTTGCCGCCATCCTTCTCGCGGGCCGTATGCTCGCCGAGCAACAGCAGCGAGCCGCCGCCGGCGACAAAATTTCGGATGCGCTCGAGTTGGCCGTCCTCCCATGGTTTGTTGGGGAAGATCAACACCAGTAGGTCGGCCCCTTGCAGATCCGCCGCGGACAACTCGGGCGAGATGAGACAGCGCGCGCCATAGCTGGCAAAGAAGTTCGGCCACATGCCGTACATGCCCACGGTCAATCGCCCATACTCGCCGTGCTGCGGCTTCAACCAATTCAGGAAACCCTTTTCATAAACGACGATCTTGCGACCTTGCAGACTGAGCGGTTTCGGTTGCAGCAGCGTAAGCACGGGCACGGCCAGCGCCAGACCAAGCGCGATCAGGGTGGGTCGGTTGAACACGCTGCGCAATTGACCCAGCCAGGCCTGGAAGGCGGAAGTTTCCCGGGTGACCGGTCGCCCGTGCGGTTTCGCTTTGGCTGCAACCGGAGCGGGCGCAACTTCCGCGGCCGGCTTAACCAGCCGCCGCGCCGCGAAGGCCAGGAGCGGCAGGTGGCACAGCCAGCCCAGCAGCGGCAACTGCCACATGATTTCATCGCCCAAGGGTTTGGGTTTGCCGGGCAGGCCGGGGAATGCGGAGGGGATCGTGATATCGGGCAGCCATTGCCGCCACTTGGGGAACGCCGCGAGCAGGATCAGGTATAGCCCATGCGCCACGAGAATCCCCGCCGTCCATCGGAGGGCGAGCGCGCGCTTTCCGGATGCGTCCGATTGCCGGACCAGAAGCAGACAAAACGCGAGCGACAGAACGAGGTAATCCAAACCCGCGAAGGTCGGGCCCACCGACAACGGCCAGGGCACGATGAAACTGATGAGGCGGCCCATCGCCTGAGCGATTCGATCCGCTGCCAACCATCCCCAGGGAATCAGGGTTGCGGCGAAGTGATACAATGCGAACACCAGTGTCGCTTGTGCAGCGGTTCGCAGCAGATGCTTCGCCCCGGCGGCGCGGCCCGCCGCCAGCCAACCGAGCGTGAGCGCGCAAGCCAGCACGGGCAGCACTGGATACGGCGCGGCCAGGCAGGTGATCACACTGGCAGTCGCGATGAACGGCCGGAGCCAGTTTTTCCACGGGGGTGATTGCCAGCGAGAAACGGTCAATACGCCGCCAAG
Source organism: uncultured Bifidobacteriaceae bacterium (assembly GCA_964458575.1). Lineage (GTDB taxonomy): Bacteria > Verrucomicrobiota > Verrucomicrobiia > Limisphaerales > JADLHS01 > CAYWMD01. Next base: position 21,529 of record CAYWMD010000075.1, read on the forward strand.
CAATAGCAACGCGACAAGAGTGCGGCGAAGCGGATGGGCCAAAAGCCCGAGGGAGCCGGCCGCCACCCACGCGGCGGTCAGGCCGGCGAGACACGACAGAACAGAACCGGCCTCGCTGATTTGCGAGGCCGGTTTTGACAATGCGGTTTGACCCTGGGATGAAACGCCCATCGTCTTCGGCTTTTGCTTCCGAAGACTTAACCAAGAGGTCGCTCAAGAATCAAGCCGCGGCGGATGCTGGCGACCGGATTTTTTGAGGGGGAGTTGGCCGCAACCGGCTTTTCCGTCGCGCGTGGCGCAACGGCGGCCGGCCGGGTTTGATGGGCGGCTGGATTGGCGGGCGCTGGCGCGGCGGTCAGTTTAACGACGACCTCCGGGCAGCGTTTCGTACCAATGGGGCAGGCCCGCGAGCCGATGAGCGGCGGACGGACACCTGCCACCTGGCTCCGGGAGTCCAGCTTGAATTGGATTTGTCCGGCGGCCCCATTCGTGCATACGCCCGTCGGATCAAGCGGGCACTGCGTCACAAATGACGGACATTCCGTGATGACCACCGGGCACTGGGTTTGAACCGGCGGGCAGCGGGTCGGCATATCCGGGCAGACCGTTTCCTGTGTGGTCGGACATTGCGTTGGGGTCGGCGGACATTCCGTTGCGATCGGCGGACATTGCGTCGTGGTTGGCGGACAGTGTGTCTCCGAGCCAGGGAACGCGCAATACGTTTGCACGGGCGGACAAACCGTGGTGTTGGCTGGACAGACCGTGGGGGCGTTCGAGCAGGCAGTTGCGACGGGCGGACACTGCGTCGGCACGGGCGGACACTGCGTCGGCACGGGCGGACACTGTGTCGCCGTCGTGCCCGCTAGTGAACACTGCGTCGGCACAGCCGGACATTGGGTCGTCGCCGTCGCCGGACATTGCGTGGTCACAGGCGGGCACTGCGTTGACGACGGCGGGCATTTCGTCGTCAGCGGCGGGCACTGCGTTTGCGTAGCAGGACACGTAGTGGGTGATGTCTGGCAGACAGTCACAATGGACGGACATGTAGTCGGACTGTTAGCCGGACACTGTGTTGAGACTGGTGGACAACGCGTTGTCAGCGGCGGACATTGTGTGACCACGCCGCTGGCGCTGCAATGCGTGGCGACCACAGGGCATTGCGTGGTTGACGGTGGGCATTGCGTGGTTGTTGGCGGGCACTCCGTCTCCGTGGCCGGACATGTCGTGGCGTTCACAGGGCAAACCGTGGGGGCGTTCGCACATTGTGTCGCCGCTGCCGGACAGATGGTGGCCGTGCCACTTGGTGGACAGGACGTGGGCACTGGCGGACACTGCGTTTGCGTCATCGGACAGACAGTAGATTCTGGCGGACAATAGGTCTGCTGCGCGGGACATTGTGTTTGCTGCGGCGGACATTTGGTAGCCGCCGGCGGGCAACGCGTGACTGACTCAGGACAAACGGTGTCCGCCACCTGGCATTGCGTCGCTACCGGCGGGCAATGCGTTGCTGTCAGAGCTGTAACCGGGCACTGGGTTGCCACCGGCGGGCATTTTGTTGCCTCGGCCGGGCATTGGGTCTGGTTCGGTGGACAGACGGTTTGCGCACCGGCACATTGGGTCACTGTCGCCGGGCAATGCGTCTGTACGGGCGGGCAGCGGGTCGGCATCGCAGGACAGGTTGTGTCTTGCGGCGGACATTGCGTCGCCGTGGCCGGGCAAACCGTATCCACCGCCCGGCATACGGTCGCGGTGGGCGGACAGGTCGTTGCGGCCACCGGACAAGTTGTCGCAGCGGTCGGGACACAGACGGTCGCTTTTGGCGGGCACGAAGTATTTACCGGCGGGCAGCGTGTTGCTACGGGCGGACATTTGGTCGCGGATACCGGGCATCCGGTCAGTACAACCGGGCACTTGGTGAACGCCGTGGGACATTTCGTCAGCTTCACCGGGCACTTCGTGTTCACCGGCGGACATTTTGTGGCCACTGGCGGACATGCCGTGGCTACCGCGGGACATGCCGTGGCGGCGGTGGAACAAACGGTTGGTATGGCCGGACAACTGGTCAATGCCGGCGGACACTTGGTTGCGGCCGGCGGGCAACGGGTTGCCTTTGGCGGACAAGCCGTGACGACGGGCGGGCAAACGGTCAGCTTTACCTTGCATCTGGTGGTGGTGGCCGGGCATGACGTCGCCTTCACCGGACATTTGGTGATGGCCGGCGGGCACTGGGTTAGATTCGCGGGACAGACGGTGGTAACCGATCGGCAGGTGGTCGGGGTTGGCGGACAATGCGTGCTCGCCGACGGGCAGTGTGTTTGCACCACCGGACATTGAGTTTGTGTGGGTGGACATTGCGTCTGCACCGCGGGACAGACGGTGTCTCGGGCTTCGCATTCGGTCGCCACAGCCGGACATTGCGTACTCACTGGCGGACATTTTGTGGCTGCCGCCGGACACACGGTTTCAATGGGGGGGCACGTCGTGTCCAAGGGCGGGCATTTTGTTTCGATCGGCGGACATTTCGTGGAGTAAACCGGGCAGCGGGTATCCTGTGCGGGGCATTTGGTGAGTTCCGCCGGACAAGCTGTCGGGATTGCGGGGCAAAGAGTTTCTTCCGCCGGGCACTGCGTTTGCGTTGGTGGACATCGGGTTTCGACCGCCGGGCAAACAGTATCAGCCACGTGACAAATGGTGGGCTGAGGCGGGCACTCAGTTTGAACGACCGGACAGCGCGTGCTTACCGGCGGGCATTGCGTTTGGGTGGGCGGACAAACGGTCGCGGTGGCGGGGCACTGTGTTTCCACAGCCGGACAAACTGTGGCGGCGCCGGCGCAGATGGTTGGGGCGGAAGGACAGCCCGTTATCAACGCCGGACATTGGGTCGCGGTGGCCGGGCATTGCGTTGTCTTAGGCGGGCAAGCCGTCTCTTTGGGCGGACAAACCGTGACCGTTGCGGGGCAGGAGGTCGCCAGCACTTGCACAATCGTCACCACTGGCACGGTGGTTTCCCCCGTTTTCCTTGCATCCTCGATCGCCCCTTCCAAAGCCTGGTCGAGACTGGACCGGTCCAGCCGAACATAACGAGATTCCTCGTCCGTCGGAAGCTCGGCCGGCCCGTTGTTGCCACCCTCGACGTCGTCCCAAGGGCCTTCGGGGCCGCTGGCCGTCTGCAGCCAGCCCTGTCCATCCCAGTCCAACTCGACGAAGATGTCGAAAAAGCTGGGCCTAAAATCAGTTGGTCCGGTGTTGTTGCGAGCGCCCTCCAGCAGCGCTGCCTCGCTTTCGTCAAAGTCGTCTGCGTAACTTGCCGGAGAATAACAGAGAAGCGTGCCGCAAGTGAGCAGGGCCACGGCCAATTTGTAGGCAGATGATGACTGCAAACGTCGCACGGTTGGAGAAGTCAAAGCAAACGTTGTTTTCATGAGCTTTTGGACTGAGTTGAGGTTCGATTTTCTTGTAGCGAGAGTACCCGAAACAGTCAACACTTTTCTTTCATTATTGGTTTAGATTTTCTTGCCAACGAATTCGTGGCGGCCTGTCTCCAACTGCGAACGGCTTGGGCATTACGATGGTCATTCCTGCCGCGCAAGCCAATATGAATGAAGCACATCAGTTGTCCGGTTGGTTCGGATATCGGCTGAAATACTCAAACTCCTTGACGGGGGAATTCATGACGGGCCTTGCGGACTTTGGCTCACTTTTCGACTCGGCGGATTGAGTTCACCGGCATAAATGGCATCATTGAAGCCGTAATTCGGATGCACATGCTGACCCTGCAAGAATTCCACCAGAACCTCGGCGCGAGGTTCGCGACCGTCAATGGCGTAGAGGTGGTCGCGGATTATGGTGACCCGCTGGCCGAGCACGCGGGCTTGCGTGATAGCGCAGGCGTGTTGGATTTGAGTTTTCGCAGCCGCGTATGCCTGACCGGCGCTGACCGTGTGCGCTTCCTGCACGGCCAGGTGACGAACGATGTGAAGAAACCCCGCGTCGGCGAAGGCTGTTACGCCGCACTCGTCACCGCCAAGGGCAAAATGGTGAGCGACCTCAACGTCTTCACACTGCAAGACGAACTGCTTCTCGACTTCGAGCCGGGCCTCACGCAAACCGTCACGGAGCGATTGGAGAAATACATCGTGGCCGACGACGTGCAGGTGGTGGATGTCGCGCCGCATTACGGTTTGTTGAGCGTGCAAGGGCCGAAGGCGGAAGAAGTGATTCGGGCGCTGGGTCTGTTCGGCGACGTTCCCACCAAACAATACAGCTCGGTCAAAGTGTCAGAAGCTACGCTCGGCGAAATCTATTTGATGAACCTGCCGCGGTTGAGTTGCGCGGGATTCGATCTGTTCGTGCCTACCCAGTCGCTTGCACCCGTCGCCGATAAACTCATCGCCGCTGCAAAATCCGTTGGTGGTCGCGCCTGTGGCTGGACGGCGTTCGAGACGGCTCGCATTGAGGCGGGCATCCCGCGATTTGGCGCGGACATGGATGAGACAAATATTCCTTTGGAATGCGGCATCGAAGCGCGGGCGGTGAGCTACAACAAAGGCTGCTACATCGGCCAGGAAGTCATCAACCGCATTCACAGCATCGGCCATGTGAACCGCGAACTCGTCGGCCTGCGGCTCGCGGACGATTTGAAAACCTTGCCCGTGAAGGGCGACAAACTTTTCCACGCGGGCAAGGAAGTCGGCCACATCACGAGCGCGGTTGTGTCGCCGACGCTCAAAGCCAACCTCGCCCTTGGCTACGTGCGGCGGGAGGTGAACACATTGGGAATCGAACTGAACTGGCGCTCGGCCAGTATTGAAAGTCCCGCAGCCATCATCGGACTGCCTGCAGTTTAATGTAAGAACTGAAACAGCTCTCCAGTCCTTTTATTCAGCCAACGAAGGAGTCAATACTCCACCGATGATGGACAGAAACGCAATAATTATAGCCCAGACGCGAAAGGCCCTTTGCAGTCCTTTTCCAAAAGAACAAATCAAGAGCAGAGCTACTCCCAACAATGGCAAAAATGTATTGAAGATTGCGGGACTGGCATGTCGCCAGACAGGGCCATTCGAATAAGCTGCAAGAAAACCTCCAACCCAAATGCCGACACAACCAACAAAGAGAGGCATTGCTAGGCTGCGAGTCCACTCAGCGGCGGAGCGTGGAAAAAGTGAAAGTGAATCCCAGGAGGATGGACCTTCGCCTAACTCAACTTGTCCGAACTTCACGCCGCATTCACGGCATTGCGATTCCGAATCTTCGTTTTCGCGTCCACAATGGGTGCATTTTTTCATAGACAGCTCCGCCTCTCATTCCGTCGGCACTATAACAAACGCCCGTTTGATTTCCTCCGGAATCGAGCAGGGCTTTCCGCTTTTCGCATTCACGAACACCCAATCCGTTTCGCCGCGCACCAGGAGTTTCCCGTCGGACGCGCGCAGAAATTTGTAGCGGCGCAGCGACCGCACGCGGCTGAAATCCACAATCCACGTGAGGGCTTGCACTCGCTCGCCGGCAAACGCGGGGCTGAGATACTCGATCTTGTGCGAGCGCGCAACCCACGTGCCGCCGGCGGCTGCCATCGCTTCGTTGACGCCGCCGGAATCGAAATGGCGCGTGGCCACGTCCTGCATCCATTGCACGAAGGCTACGTTGTTGACGTGCCCGTTCCGATCAATCGCGCTGTCCGGGACGATGAATTCTTCGCGGTGGATGGGTGGGGCTTTGGGCTGCGTCATGTTGCGACCATCAGCAGACCCGGAATGGCAGTTCAAATCAAGCCCTGCGGTCGCCGTGCTTCCTTTCCTGCCGCCAAAATAGCTTGTAACGCCGGCGGCTTGCCACGCTATGTATCTGCGTGACCGGGAACTCCCACAACACGCGGCCCGATTCCGTGGATGCGACGCTGGTGGCGAAGGTGCAACAGGGCGACCACGAGGCCTTCGCCGCGTTGCTGGACGAACATCTGCCACATGTCCGGACGTTTCTCGCTCTGCGCGCGCCGGTGCCGCGACTGGTGGATGAACTGGCGCACGACACTTTTGTTTTTGCGTTCCGGCACATCAGCGAGTTCAAGGCTGGCACGTCGTTTCACGCGTGGGTGCGGGCCATTGCGTGGAATCTTTTGCGCGCTGAAGTTCAGCGGTTCGCACGCGAACAGGCGAATCTCAACCGGTTCACTGCGTTGCAACTGGATGACTGGCACGCCGACGAGCCGGACCCGCCACCGGAGGCGGAACATCTGCAAGCCTGCCTTGAAAAACTCGAAGGGCCTTTGCGCGAACTGGTCCAACTCAAGTATCGCGACGATCACTCGACCGAAACCATCGCCGTGCGGCTCAAGCGGAGTCTGGTGTGGGTGCGCGTGTCGTTGTTCCGGGTGCGTAAACAACTTCGCGAGTGCATCGAAACCCGGATGGGACGGAGGTTGCCGTGCTGAACGAACAGGAAATCACGGATTTGCTGGACGGAACGCTGTCGTCGGAAGAGCGGGCACGCCTGGGAAAGCTTCTTGAAGCCGACTCTGAAGCGCGTCGCGAGTTGCGCGAGCAATCGCAGTTGGACAACGTCCTGCGTGTGGCACTGAGTGGTGCGACGACGCACGAGCGCGTGAAGCAATCCGTCCTGGCCGTTGTGCGCGGCGAAAGTGAAGACGCGATGAAGCAGCAGGTCTTGGAAGACACCACCTTTATTTCCCGTAGCAGCCGACGTGAGGAGGCTCAAAATAAAGTCAGTCAGAGCCACCTCACCT
>CAYWMD010000076.1:0-28043 GCA_964458575.1 uncultured Bifidobacteriaceae bacterium
CGGATGAGGAACCGTTCACACCCCCATTATGGTGGTGGTGTCAAGTTGCGCCCCAGGCGTCGCGCCCGTCTCCATCTTAAAGCAATATTAGAGACAGGGGCGACGCCTGTCCTACTTTGCCAAAGCCCGTTCCCGCTCCAGTAACGTCGGATGCGAATAGTAAAACGCGCTGTAAACCGGGTGAGGCGTGAGGTTGCTGAGATTTTTCTCCGTCAGCTTTCGCAGCGCGCCGATGAGTGAGCGCGACTCGCTCATGACCTGCGCGGCGAAGGCGTCGGCCTGGTATTCGTAGCGGCGCGACCACGCGTGGGCCAGCGGCGAAAACCAAAACGTGACCACGCCCGCCAGCAATCCAAACAGCAGGAGCGCCGGAACGATGCTGCCCGGCTCAAAACGAAACGCGCGATAAAACCATTCCTGCCGCGCCAGAACCGAAATCGCGTAAAAGCCCGCCAGCGAACTCACCGCCGACCACGCGAGCATTTTAGCGATGTGTTTTCTTTTGTAGTGCCCGATTTCGTGCGCGAGCACGGCTTCGAGTTCCGGTTCGGCAAGTTGCGCAACAAGCGTGTCGAACAGCACAATCTTACGGAAGCGGCCAAAGCCGGTGAAGAACGCGTTCGAGTGCCGCGAACGTTTGCTGCCGTCCATGACCTGGATGCTTTTCGCGCGGAAGTTCGTGCGGTTCGCCAGCTTCACGAGCCGCTCGCGCAGGCTGCCTTCGGGCAATGGCGCGAACTTGTTGAACAGCGGCAGGATGAGCACCGGCGCAAGCACCATCATCACCAGTTGAAACGCCAGCAACGCGCTCCACGCCCACAGCCACCACCAATCGCCCGTCCACTCCACGATTTTGAGCACGAGCACGAGCAGTGGATAGCCAAGCACCACCGCGAGGAGCAATCCTTTGAGCCGGTCCAGCCACCAGGTTTTCTGCGTGGTGGTGTTGAACCCGAATCTCGCTTCCAGCCGGAACTGCTCGAACCAATTCAAGGGTAGACCCGGCAGTGTGAGAACGAAGCCCACGACAAACAGAAACCCCGCCATGGCCCAGGCCGAGTTTCCGAGGTTTGTGCGGAAACAATCGAAGGCCCAAGGCAACACACCACTGAACAACACACCCAAAAGAATGAACGTGTCGAAAGTGTCCGCCAACCGGCCGAAGCCGCCGCGCGCCAGCGTGTATTGCACGGACTTAGCGTAGGTCGCTTCGTCCACCGTATCTTTGAATGCAGCAGGAACGGCGTCCTTGTGCGCCAGAACGTGCTGGCGGTTGAGCTGTTCCAACAGAAGCTGCGCGGCCCATTTCAAGCCGATCAGGCCGGCGGCGACAAACGCAATCATGCGTCGAGCGGAGTCTGGTCAGAGATTAATCCGCGCGTCCGGCGAGGCGTTTGATTTCGGCGATCAGCTTGTCAATCGGCACGGGTTTGCGGAGCACGGGCGATTTGGTCTTGCTGATGAACATCTTGAAGACCGGGTCGTCCGCCGCGCCGGTGATGAAGATGAAACGCTTGTGCAACCCGGGTTGGATGCGTTCGATGGCGGCGTAAAACATGTCACCTTCCAGCTCGGGCATCTTGAGGTCGCACACGATGGCGTCCACGTCATGGTTCAGGAAATGTTTGATGGCCAGCACGCCATTGGCGGCGGTGCTGACTTCGTAACCGTGGGCTTCGATCAGTTCCTTGTAGGTCTGGGCCAGTGCGAGATCATCGTCCACAAGCAGGACGTGTTTCTTCTTCGACGGTGCTTTCTTTTTGGTTGCCATGGTTGCGACGCTATGTCAAAGCGCGCTGCAAGGCAAGTCTTGCAGCGGCACGCACCTCAGCGTGCCGGTAAGGGCGTCCTCTCACGGGATGGTGACGCGGTAGAACCGTTGCGATTCACCACTGGCGCAATTGTCCGGGAACAGGCTTATTCCCTCCGGGCCGATCTGGTTTGTCGCCACGCACGCCCAGTTTGTCCAAGCCGAGCCTGCAAAGATTCGGCAGATTGCGCCGTTGGTCGCGAAGACGGTAACGTTGATGACGCCCGGCTGGGCGAGAGTCGCGCGCAAGACCGGCAAATAGCAAAGCTCGTAAGCGCCGATATCCGCAACGGGACCGACCGGACGCGGGAAACCACGCTGATCCGTCAGCGGCGCCGCGGCGGTGTCGCCAGCGTCGATTGCCGGGCTGCCCGGCAGCAATGCCATGGTGAGCGTCGGGCCGCCGTTGTCGGCCAGGGGGCCGAGTGACGGGTCGGTGTTGTTCAGGCTGCCGACGTTCGTGAAGTTGCAGCTCGCATCGGAACTGAGATTGTGACCGGCGTCTTGAATAGTGCCGGCGCAATTTCCACCGGGCGCATTGCTACACAAGACCGAGTTGAACGACCAGCCGCCCGAGGTGCTGAAACCGCCGAAGGCACTGCCGCTCAATCCCGGGCTTCCGGTCGGACCCGTTGCGCCTCCGCCCGGACCACCAAGGCCGCCCGCGCCGCCGGTGCCGCCACCGCCGGCGATGCTTTGATTGAGCGCGAAAGTGCAATTGGTCAGCGTGAATTGGCCGCTAGCGTGATAGAAATTGCCGCTGCCGTTGCCGCCCGCGCCGCCCGGACCGCCCCTGCCGCCGGGGAGTTGACTGCTCATGGCCCAACCACCCGTGCCGCCCATGCCGCCGCTGCCACCAACGCAGACATTGGTCGTGGCTGTGCAATTGACCAGTTGCGCCATCCCACCCGCGAAGACGGCTCCGCCGCGTCCAGCGCCCCCGCCGCCGCCCACACCCCCTTCGATGCCGTAAGACCAGGCAGGTCCGGGTCCGCCTGTTCCACCGTCACCGCCGCCGGCGACGTTTTCGAAGAAGGTGCAGGCGGTGAGTTTCAGCGTGCCGTAACTGTAAACAGCGCCACCTTCCCCGTCATTCCCGTTACCCCCATGAAGCCCGGGGGATGAGCAAGCAGTAGAGCAGGGCGGCCCGGGCTGGCCACCGTTGCCGGCACGCACCGAATTTCCCCGGAAGGTGCAGGCGTTAGCGGCCAATGTGCCTAGGTTGAAAATCGCGCCACCGCGCGCGGATGTGCTATACGCCGGTGGCACCGGCTGCGGATTCAAAGAAAAAAAGCCATTGGCGCCGGACACGCCGTTGCCTTCAAGAACGCAGTTCGCGAGGGTCACCTGTCCACCCGAGTTAAATAGCGCCCCACCCTGCGGATAACCGAGCCAGTCAGGGGAGTTGGTTGTTTGTTGCGCGCGATTGCCCAGAAATTTGCAATAATTGCCCTTGACCGAGCCGGCGAGATTGTAGATTGCGCCGCCTTCAGCGTTGGCCAACTGTCCGCCGAGGAAAGCGGCGGAGGCCACGTTGGTCTGGAAAGTTGTGTTGCAGAGGTTCAACGTGCCTCCGGCGTTAAAGATGGCGGCGCCGTTCGTGCTGGCTCCTTGGGCGATGGTCAGGTTAATGGTGGCAAAGACAACGTTCGTATTGACGTAGAAAACCCGTACCGCTCTCCCTCCGCTGATGATTACTTGATGACCGCTGCCATCGAGTGTCACGTCGGCGTTGTTGGTGATCGTATTGGTCAGGGTGATCGTGCCGTCGCAGGCGAACGTGACGGTGCCGCCGCCGGTCATCGCCGCGCGCAAACTTGTCTCAGTGCAATCGGTGACGACACCGGCGCCGTGAGCGGTGAAGGACAACAGCAGCCACGCGGCAAGCATTGTGCCGGTTAAAGGTTTAGGCGATATCCGGGGCAAACGGAATTCGGTCCTGGTATTCGAGTTCATGGCGGACTCCTTTCCTGTCGAATCGTTGCTGGTTGAAATTGGAAGCGTTTGGGATTGCGTTGCCGGGAAAAGTCGTAGATGGCCGGGAAGGGAGGAATCATCGGGGTGCAAGAACCCCTGGCGGCAATCAGACGCAAAACAACAGCGGTTTGGCCGTCACTCGATCCTATCGTTTTCCGATACCCTTTCATCGGTCGAGTGGACTTCCCGACAGACAGGCTGAGCCTCTGTCATCCGCCCGTCAACCGTGATGCCGACGATTTTCGAAAAGCTAATCTCGTCAGTAGAAAGCAAATTGAGGCGGCGAAGTCGCCCTTGGGCGTTCAGCTGCTAACGTGTTCAGCGCCAGACCGGTTCTGACGCTCCTCACCACTTCAAGGTTTGCAATCGCCGCGCGACTTCCTCGGCGTTGGCGCGGCTGTTGAAGGCGCTGATGCGGAAAAAACCCTCGCCTTTCGAGCCAAAACCGCTGCCGGGTGTAATGACCACATTGGCTTCGGTGAGAATCTTGTCGAATACCTGCCAGCTCGTGACGCCTTTCGGCGTGCGAACCCAGATGTACGGCGCGTTGACGCCGCCGAAAACCTTCAGGCCGGCTTTCTTTGCGCCCATGCGCAGCACGGCGGCGTTGCCCATGTAATGTTTGATCAGCGCGTCCGCCTGCGCCTTTCCCTCGGCTGAATACAGCGCCTCCGCTCCCCGTTGGGAAATGTAGGAAACGCCGTTGAACTTCGTGGTCTGCCGCCGCGCCCACAGCGGGTGCAGCGGTTTGAACTCGCCGGATTTCGTCTGCGCGTTGAGCGACTTCGGAACCACGGTGAAGGCACAGCGAGTGCCCGTGAAGCCGCCGCCTTTGGAAAAACTGCGAAATTCGATGGCGCACTCGCGCGCGCCGGAGATTTCGTAAATGGAATGCGGCAACGACGGGTCGCTGATGTAAGCCTCGTAGGCCGCGTCGAAGAAAATCACCGCCTTGTGTTCCAGCGCGTATTTCACCCACGCTTCGAGTTGCGGACGATTGGCCGCCGCGCCGGTGGGGTTGTTCGGGGAGCAGAGATAAATCACGTCCACATGGCGCTTCGGCGGTTCGGGGATGAAACTGTTGCTCGGACGGCACGGGAGATAAACCAGCTTGCCGTAAGCGCCCGCTTCGTTGGCTGCACCGGTGTTGCCGGCCATCACGTTCGTGTCCACGTAAACCGGGTAAACCGGGTCGCTGATGGCGATTTTGTTTTTCGCCCCAAGAATGTCGAGAATGTTGCCGGTGTCGCACTTGGAACCGTCGCTGACGAACACCTCGTCGTCCGCCACGTCACAGCCACGATCGCGGAAATCGTTCTTGGCAATCGCGGCGCGCAGCCATTCGTAACCCTGCTCCGGGCCGTAACCTTTGAACGTCTCGCGCACGGCCATTTCGTCCACCGCCTTGTGCATTGCGGTGATGACGGCGGCTGGCAACGGCTCGGTCACGTCGCCGATGCCGCAACGGATGAGGCGCTGGGCGGCTTCGGGATTCGCTTCGCAAAAAGCCTTCACGCGCCGGTTGATCTCGGGAAACAAGTAGCCGGCTTTGAGTTTCAGATAGTTGTCGTTCAAAAATGCCATGGCGACAGCGTAGAGAAAAAACCTCGAAGCACAAAGTTCAAACCCAACCCTGGCGGCACCCGATGACCTCAAAAGCCCAACAAGCCACGGGACGGCGGATGGCGCGGGCTGGGTTCTACTCCAACACCAGCCGGAAGTAACCGGCGCTTCCCGCCGGCGTGAGCGTCACGCTCTTCTGTCCACCAACCACGCTGGGCGCATTGGTAACCGTGGTCCAATCGGCGGTCAGCGCGTCGGCGCGTTCCAAGCGGGCCGCAGGGCATTCCGGCCAGGTCAGGGCGAAGTTGTTGCCGGTGATGTACGCGCCGAGTTGCATCGCCGTGGTGGTGGCGCCCGGTTCGGCATCGTCAAAATAGCCATTGCGTTTCGCATTGTCCGTCGTGGATACGCGGCAATATACAGTGAGATGATCCGCCGCCGCCGACCCCGCCCACGTTCGTTGTACCCAGGCGGCATCGCTGGTGCCGGGCATCCACGTCACTCCGCTGCTGGCGTTGGTGCCGCCGGCCGGGTCCACGCCCAACGAACAGATCGTCGAACTGTCCGCCGCGTACATCCAGATGCTGACGGTGTAGGTTTGGCCCGCGATCACGGGCACGCGCTGATAAACGCCGCCAGAACTGCCATTGGCGCCACCCCAAATCCGGATGCGTTGTGCGTGTCCGCCGCCGTGGGTAATGGTGGTCTCGTCGTAGCCAACCACGACGTCTGGGTCCGTTTCCCACTCGTCCCACAGCCCCGCGATGTATCCGCCACCAAGCAGGAGGAATCCACGTTCGAAATCCGCGTTCTCGATGCTGAGACAAGGGTTGGGCGGCACCACCGTCAAGCTGGCGGAAGTCGTATTGCTGCTGCCGTAGGCATTCGTCACGACACAGCGGTAATTAGCCGCATCGTTTTCGTCCGCGTCGCTGACCGTCAGCGCTGGCGTCCAGCTGCCGGAATAATGCCCGCTGTCGGTGAGATTCACATTGTCCTTTTGCCACCGGTAACCCAACGGCGTGCTGCCGCCGGCCAGGACCTGGAAGACGGCCGTCTCACCCATCGCGACGGTCAGGTCGGACGGAGGTTCAATAATTTCCGGCGGTTGCGTGGCGTTGGTCACGGTGAGGGCCGCGACAGCGGAGTTGGTGCTGCCCAACGCGTTCGTCACCACGCAACGATAATTCGCCATGTCGTTGCTGTTGGCACTGGTGATCGCCAGCATCGGGGTCGCGACCCCCGAATAATGCCCGTCGTCGTTCAAATTGCTGTAGCCGCCGACGTAAGGCGGCGGAAGCTTCTGCCACTGATAGTTCAAAGGTTCGGTCCCGCTGGCCCCAACCGTGAAGCCGGTCGTCCCGCCCGCGACGACGCTTTGGCTGACGGGCTGCTGCGTGATACCTGGCGGCGTGCTCACACACTGGGGCGGCGATGCGTCATCGAAATACCCATTTCGTTTCGCGCCGTCGCTCGACGCCACCTTGTAGAACACCGTGAGGTAACTGGAACTCGCCGTCACATTCACGGTCTTTTGCACCCAGGTCAGATTTGTGTGGAACGACGACCAAACCACGCTCCCGCCGTTCATGTCACTGCCGCCAAACGGGTCCACTCCCAAATAACACCGCGACGCGCCGTCAAACGCCTTCAGCCAAACACTGATGTTGTAATTCGCGCCCGCGTTGGCCGGGACACGCTGATAACAGCCGCCGGAAGTGCCATTTGCGCCCCACACACGAATGCGTTGCGAGTGCGCGCCGCTGTGGACCTCAGCGGTTTCATCGAAGCCGTTGACGTTTGTGCCATAAGCACCCTCGAACTCCGCCCAGCCATTCGCAATAAAATTCCCATTCGTCACGGTGAACCCACCCTCCGCATCCCCGTTCACAATGCCCACACACGAATTGCTCGTCACCGTGGCCAGCGTCAACGCCGCCGCACCCGAAATGTTCGTCCCGACACTGTTCGTCACCACGCACCGATAACTCCCCACATCGTTCGCGTCCACCCCGCTGACCGTCAGCGTTGAACCCGTCACGCCCGAATAATGCCCGCCGTTGGTCAGGAAGTTGAAGGTGGCGGGTTGAGCGTTCAGGGCTTTCTGCCACCGGTAACCTAACGGCGCGCTGCCCCCGGCCACCACCGAAAATTGCGCCGTCCCACCCGCCGGCACACTCTGATCAAACGGATGCTGCGAGATGCCCGGCGCGGCGCTCGTGCACAACTCCGGCGCAAACGTGCACAAACCCGGCCGCACCTCGGCCGTAAACTTGTTCTCCAGCGTCGCCCGCAAACCCGCGTTCGTCGTGACGATGATCATCCGGGTGTAAGTCAGCGTCCCCAGGAACACCGTCAACTGGTTGCCGTTGAGCGCAAAACTCGTATCCGCAGGCTTGCCGCCAGTGCCAATCTCAAACGCCGTCGTCGTCCCGCTCACCATCCACGACGGCAACGCATTCGTGATGATCGCATTCGGCACATTCGTCACATGACACCCGCTGATGTCATTGAAATAATTGTCATTCACCACATAGACAATCATCGAATCAATCCCGGACGCCATGCCCCGTGCCCAAATCCACGGACTGTTGGGCGTGATGCCCAGGTTCACCGGCGTGCTCCGCACAATCACATCCCGCGCCGTCTTGATCTCATTGCCGCACAATCCGATCTCCTTCCACAACGCCGCGTCCGAACTGTCCATCCCCTTGCCATTCTCCAACCACCAATAGCCGATGCTCTTGCTCCCGCCGGCCAGCGTGTAATACACCTCGAACCGCTTGGAGTTGGGCGTGGGCATGGGCCAGTCGTTCTGCTCGGTCACATAGAGCAGGTGGCTGGAGGGATTCGGCTCCGCGCCGGCGCAAAGCACGCGCCCGACCGCATACGACAGCTTTGCTTTCCCATACAGGCCGATCCGGTTCTGCTGCTCGAAGTAGGCGTTCGACAGCCGTGGTTCGTAGTAGCTGTCCGATTGCAGGACGTCCACCGCCGGCCCCCAATGATAGTACGTGTACGGCTGTCCGGCACTGTCGAGATTGACCGTGATCGGCACATTGGCGCGACTGTTCCTGAGTTCGGCGCCACGTTCAATTCCCCACTTCTGGACGAGTGTTCCGGGATACTTGTCCTGGAGGCACGGGATTCTCAGTCCGGTGCCGCAATGATTGACCGATTGGTTCCACTCCGGAATGTCCGGCTCATCATAGACGAACCACATGTCCGGATCCGCCGGGTTGAGCTTGCCGGGATCGTCAATGGTGTAACCATAACCCCGGGAAGTGTAGACCGTCCCCAAACACATACCACACAGGTTCATCTGGATATTGTTAAAACCATGCGCCATCGCCTCATCAACCCATTGATCGCAAGTCCGGTTGGAAAACTTGCAATACGTCGTGTAGATGAACTTGTTCGTCCACGCCCGTTGCGAAGCCGCGGCCACCTTCCCGTCCGCGTAAATCCCCTGGTAAACGTTGTAGGAGAAGTGCGGGAGTGCGGTCGTGAGATTGATCACCGATGCAGCGTAATTGACGCTTGGATCCCCAACCGTCGTCGTCAAGGAAGTCACGTTGGATCCGTTCAAATAGACTGAAGTTGGCGCAGCCCCGCCGCTGCGCCGCCAATGCAGATACACTTTCCGGCGGTCTTCCGAGTAGCCAATGCTCTGGAGGCGCGGCGCGTTGCCGTTCTTGGTGACGTTTGTCGAGATATTCCCCGCCGAGTTTGCGACCGTCACATGCAGCGTGTTGGTGGTCGGAACATACCGCAGACGCACCGCCACTTGCGCCACGCCGCCGGCGCCCACCGTGCGCGGATCGGCTTTCCACCAAACCGGTTCGCCCAGGTTCGCGACGATTTCCGCCGGTGGGTTGTCCCAGTTAAAGTAAATGCTGTTAAGCCCTTTCTCGTTGATATCGCTGTCCGTGGACCGCTTGATCACTGTCGCGAGGCTGTACCCGCCCAGAATGGCGTCCGTAATGGTTGCCGATGATGTGCCGGTGTTTTTCACATAGACATGGAGCGTTACGCCCGGGTGGTTGGTGGGGCACGGGTTGGGGTAATTGCCGCCGTTCCAATAACAATCCAGTTCCGGGAACATCTGGTCCTCCCGGTACATGGTGCCGATGACCTGGAGGGCCGCCCACCCAGCCCTTGCGTTGCAGAATAACAGCAACATCACCAGCGCCGTGCAGCGGCAAAATCGGGTGGCCGTTCTCCACCGAAGCAAGGGCTGGGTGAGTGACGGTATCCGGCAGGGGTGAATTCGCACGAGCAGGCCGATCGAGTGGTGTAGCCTTGTTCTCATTGATTCATTGTGGTGCGGTCACTTTTGGAATTGGACTGCAAATCAATAACACAAAACGGGCAGAAAACGAGTGCCTTTCATGCTGCCACGGTGCACTGCCCGCCCCGGCTCTAATTTGCAACAACTTGTATTCCGGTACCCCGCAAGGTCATTCCAGCAGCAGCCGGTAATAACCGGCGTCGCCCGTGGGGCTGAGGGTTACGCTCTTGATTCCGCCGCTGGCGACGGGCTGGTTCGTGACGGTGTTCCAACTGGCCGGCAACTCGAGACTGTCGGTGCGCTCCAGGTGCGCGGCCGGACACGCCGGCCACAGCAGGGTCAGCGTGCTTCCGTTCCATTGCGAGTGCAGTTGAACAGGCGCGCTGGCGCCATACGGGGCGATGCTGTCGAAATAACCATTCCGTTTGACGTCGTCGGTTGTGCTGACTTTGAGAAACACGGTCAGGTAATCTGCGCCCGCAGTGCCGGTCCAGGTTTTCTGAACCCACGCCACGTTGGTGCTGGGGGACGACCAGATGACGCCGCTTTCCGGATCAACTCCGCCGGTGGGCTCGACGCCAAACGAGCACGCGGTCAGGGGGTCCCCGGCATAGAGCCACACGCTCAGGCTGTATGGCTCGCCGGTCACAACGGGCACTTGCTGATAAACTCCGCCGGATGAGCCGGTCGCGCCGCCCCACACGCGCAGGCGTTGTGAGTGGCTGCCGGCGTGCACGATGGCGTTTTCTTCGTAGCCGATGACGACGCCCGGGTCGGTTTCCCACTCCGCCCAGCCATTGGCGATATTGCCGCCCCCGGCGAGACTGAACCCGTTCTCAAATCCCGGATTGAAAATGGCCAGGCAGGGATTCGGAACAATCGCCCGCAACAGCGCGGCCTCGGAATTCGTGATTCCGAAGGTGTTGGTCACCACGCAGCGGTATTCCGCCGCGTCGGTGGCGTCCACCCCGGTGATGGTCAAAGCGGGGGTCAGGGCGCCGGAATATTTTCCGTTGTCGGCCAGGTTGGCTTGATTTTTCTGCCACTGATAACTCAACGGGCCGGTGCCGCTCGCGGAAATGGCAAAGCTGACCTCGCCACTCACCACCGCGCTTTGATCGTCGGGTTGTTGCACGATGGTCGGCGGCTGGTCAATGCAGGCCAGGGCAATCGCGTCGTCAAAATAGGCGTTCCGTTTCGCGTTGTCGGCGGCCGCCACTCGGAGGAATAGGGTGATCTGGCTTGCGGTGGCCGTGCTGTTGACGGCTTGATGCACCCACCCGGTGGCCGAACTGCCGGGTGACCACACGACGCTGGGGGCGTTCGCATTCGTGCCGCCGGCCGGGTCCGCGCCCACATACGCGGTCGTCAAATTGTCCGCGGCGTAAACCCACGCGCCAAGGTTGAAGGGCTGGCCGGCGACCGCGGGCAACTGCTGATAGATGCCGCCGGAAGTGGCATTCGTGCCCCAAACCCGGATGCGCTGCGAGTAGGCTCCGCTCCGCACGATTCCGGTTTCAATGTAACCGATCGTCGCCGATGGCTGGAGTTCCCACTCGGTCCAGCCGTTCGCAATATTCCCGCCGCCCGCCAGCGCAAAGCCACCTTCGAAATTCCGGTTCGACGCCACGAGGCACGGGTCGGCCGTTGCGAGGGTCACCGCGATGGTTGCGGAATTGTCGCTCGGTCCGGCGCCGTTGTAGGCCCGCACCCGGTAATAATACGTTTGGCCCGTGGTCAATCCCGTGAGGTTGCGATGCAAGGTGTCGCCCAGGTCGGCGTTGTTGTATCCCGCGAGAAAATTTCCGAAGGCCGCGTTCGTCGAAACATCCAGCCGGTAACCGTCCGCTCCGATCGCGCTGTTCCAATTGGCGGTGAAGCCGGTGCCGGTCACGCCGGAAGCCGCGCCTGCCACCGGCGCGCCCGGTGGAAACAGCGTGGCGGTGGTGGTGACATTGATGGTGCCGGAGTTGCCGCTGGTGGCGGCCAGATTGTAGGCGCGCACGCGGTAATAATAGGGCGTGGCCCCGGTCAGGCCGGTTATGTTCCGGGTTAACGTGTTCCCCACGTCCAGGTTGTTGTAACCGCTGAGGAGGTTGTTGAACGCCGCGTCGGTGGCGACATCCAGCCGGTAACCATCCGCCCCGGCGGCGTTGCTCCAATTGGCGGTGAACGAGGTGTCCGCTACGCTCGTGGCCGCGTTGGCGACGGGCGTCGCCGGCGCGTTGACAATCGCCAGCGTTGCGACCACCGAGGTCACGCTGCCGAAAGCATTCGTCACCACGCAGCGGTAGCTCGCCACATCATCATTGTCCGCGGTGCTGATGGTCAGAACGCCGGTGGTTGCGCCGGCGTAATGGCCGCCGTTGCTGAGAAACGTGCTGTTCTTCTGCCACCGATAGCCCAGCGTGCCGCTGCCGCTGGCTACAGTCGTGAAGTTTGTCGTGCCGCCCGGCACCACGCCCCGGTTCACCGGTTGCTGGGTGATGAACGGCGGGCTGTTCGTGCACAACTCGGGCGCGATGGTGCAAACATACGACCGGACGACCTGATCATACCGTTGCTGGGTCGCCGTCCGGAGTTGCGCGTCCGTTGTCACCACGATCATCCGCGTCAGGTTCAACGTGCCCAGGTTGACCTGCAGCTGCGGGCCGTTGATCTGGGTGTTCACATCGCGTGTCCCGCTCGCGGTGACTTCAAAGACGGTGGGCGCGGTCTGCATCCACACCGGCAGCGTGAAGCTCACGGTCGCGTTGGGCACCGGCGTGTAATGACAACCAGCCGCGTCGTTGTAGTAGTTGTCGTTCACGACGTAGAGGATGAGGGTGTTGATGCCGGAAGCCACGGCGCGTGCCCAGACGTTCTGGCTGGGATTGAGCGGCAGGTCCACCGGCGTGCTTTTGACGATGATGTCGCGGGCGGTTTTGATTTCGTGCCCGATCAGGCCCATTTCTTTCCAGAGCGCCGCGCCTTCGGAGGTGTCCTGGAGGCCGTTGGGGGATTTGAGCCACCAGTAGCCCATGCCTTTGCTACCGCCGGCCAGGGAGTAGTAGGCTTCCATGCGTTTGGACTGGGGCGTGGGATAGGGCCAGGGGCCGGTGGCCTGTTTGGTGGAATACAGCAGATGGTTGGAAGGATTCGGTTCCGCCCCCGCGCAGGCGGTCCGCGCGACCGCATAGGAAACCAGGGCTTTGCTGAAGAGCGGCACGCGGCTGGGGTAGGAGATGTAGCTGTCCTTGAGACGGACTTCGTAATAGTTGTCAGTTTGCAGGATGTCCACGACCGTTCCATAGGTGAAGAAGCTCTCCGGTTCGAGGCCGCCATCCAAGTTGACGGTGGTGGGGACGTTGGGCCGCGCGGCGCGGAGTTCGGCGGTGTGGGTCATGCCTTCGCGGATGGCCAGCGTGCCGACCCAATGCGTACTGTCTTCCGGCAGCCGCAGCCCGGTGCCCTTGTGGTTGTCCGACTGGTTGTATTCCTCGGCGTCGGGTTCATCGTTCAGAAACCACATGTCCGGGTCGGTGGTGTTGAGTTTGTCGGTGCCGCCCACGGTGTAGCCGTAGCCGACGTTTTTGGTGGCGGTGGTGCCGAGGCACATGCCGCAAAGATTCATCTGGATGTTGTTGAAACCGTGATTCACGGCGTTGACGAGCCAGGTGTCGCAGTCCTGGTTTTCGAACCGGCAATACGTGGAGTAAATGAATTTGTTCGTCCAGGCCCGCTGGGAGGCGGTGGCGGTCTTGCCGTCGTCATAAACACCCTGGAACACGTGATACGAGAAGAAGGGCAGCGCGTTGGGCAGGGCGATGACCGATGCGGCGAAATTCAGGGCCGGATCCCCGACGGTGGTCGTGAGGGAAGTCACGTTCGTGCCATCGAGCCAGACGGAACTCGGCGCCGCGCCCCCCGCGCCGCCGCCGGAGTTGCGCCGCCAATGAACGTAGATTTTTTTCAGATCTTCGGAGTAACCGATGCTGGTGATGCGCGGCGTATTGGCGTCCACCGCGATGTTGGTGGCCACGTTGCCAATCGAGGTGACCACTTCCAACCGGACGGGTTGCGTCACGGGAATCGTCCGCAAGCGAACCGCGACCTGTCCCACGCCCCCGGCGGGGATCGTCGGCGGGTCAAACCGGTACCACACCGGCTCGCCCGCGTCGAAAATGTCCTGGGGCGGAAAGTCCCAGTAGAAGTAAATGCTGTTTTGTTCCTTGGGATTGATGGTGGTGCTGGTGGACTTCTTGATGATGGTCTTCAGGCTGTAAGTCGCACTGGAAGTGGTGAGGTTCGCGTCGTTGAGGGTGATGCTGCCCGGGCCGGTGTTTTTGACATAGACGTGCACCGTCGTGCCCAAAATCGGCGTGCGGCACGGTCCGGGATAAGCCGAGGCGTTCCAATAGCAATTGAACTCCGGAAAATAATAATCCGGCTGATGCTGGACGCCGATGACATGAACGGCGGCGCTGGCAGCAGCGGGGAGGAGCCAAAAGCAAAGAGCGGAAAACTGAAACTGGCGGGCCGGCGCGATGACGGCGCGAATGATACGACCAAGGTTGTCCATGAACTCCTTACGGGTTAAGATGATTGAACTGTTACTTCGGTGCCACGACTTATGGTGTTCGCGCGAGATATTTTTGGCTCGCCCGGTGGGATAACCTGTCCCGCTCCGCCGGTTTGTCAATGCCCGAACTTTATCCCACGGGCCGCGCGGTTTTTTGGATTCCCATTGCCTTGCCGATAGATGCTTCCAAACTCATCAGCAGCGCAAACGCCGTTGCGGCGAGCACTTCCGATCGCCGACCATAAGGCCATTATGCGCGGGCTATTTCGGTTTGACCAGGTAGCCAAATCGTTCGCGGAACTGGTCGGAGGTCATGGAGTTTGCCCCAGCGAGGTTGGCCAGTTCCACGGGATCATCGAAATCGCTCTTTTCGAGCCGGATCATGTAGTGGCGGGCGCACTCATACGCTTCACCGTCCACATTCACCTTGCGGACCTGGAAACGGCCGGTTTGCGGATTGAGCATCTTCTCGAACTGCAACGGCACCATCTTGCCGTCCACAAAGCTGATGACCGCGCCATATTTTCCAGCCTCCGCTGACATGAGGAACTTCACCGCGCCGTAGCCGAGATCGCGTGTGTATTCGGCGTCGAACGGAATCGGGTCGGCGCAACGCAACTCGTAGCCCAGGTCTTTGTCAATGAGCGTCATCTTCAACCCGAGTTGTTCGAGGCGGGCGGAGACGATGTCTTTCATCAACCGGCCAAACTCGATTTCGCCCAGCCGCAAATGGCCGTGATCGTCGTGAATCACCTTGCCGTAACGTTGCAACTGCTCCTTGGGCATGGCCGCGAGCAGGCCTTCCTTGCCCATGCTTTCAATGAGCCCCTCCGCGAGCACGGCAACGCCGTAATGCGATCCGTCGGCCCGGCGCTTCATGATGGCGCCGATAATGATGTCCGCCACTTCATCAGCCGTGACCGACCGGCCGTGGAATTCCTCGGGAATGATCGTGAGCGTGGCGGCGGCGGCTTTGCCGATGCCGAGCGCGAGATGACCCGCTGCGCGGCCCATGCTGACGATGACATACCAGCGCGAGGTGGTGCGCGCGTCCTCGGCGAGATTGCGCAGCAGATAAACGCCGTTATGGCGCGCGGTCTCGAATCCAAACGTGGGCGTTGAGCCGGGCAACGGCAAATCGTTGTCAATCGTCTTCGGCACGTGCGCAACGCGAATGGTGCCGCCGCCCTTGGCATAAACGTGGCTCGCGGAAAACGCCGTGTCGTCGCCGCCGATACTCACGAGCGCGGAGACGCCGAGCTTGCGCATGACATCAATCACATTGTGCATGCTGGTTTCCGACTTCGCCGGGTTCGTGCGCGCCGTGCCGAGGATCGAGCCGCCGCGCAGGTGGATGGCCTTCACGTCGTCAATCGTGAGTTTCGTGTAATGCTGCGTGTCGCCCTGCGCCAGCCACTTGAAGCCGTCGCGAAAGCCGATGACTTCAAAGCCTTGGTTGATGCCTTCGATGGTGGCTGCGGCGATGACGCCGTTGATGCCCGGCGCCGGGCCGCCGCCGACCAATACACCCAGTTTTCCGCGTTTGATTCGATCAGTCATTTTTCAGTTCAAATTGTCAGTTGGCGCCGACCATAGACCACGCCGCGATTGCAAATTCTTTATCCGATTTTGTCCCCTGTCCGTCCCGTTAATTCTTAATCTTGTTCGTAATCTTAATCTTCGTCTCCACTTTGCAGGGTGAGATTAAGAGAAAGATTAAGATTAGGATTAAGAAGAAGACTATTTCGGCAACAACTCGTTCACCATTCCCCGCTCTTCCTTCAACTCGTTGAGCGAGGCGTCAATCTTGGCGCGCGAAAATTCGTTGAGCGACACGCCTTGCACAATTTCCCATTTCCTGCCGTCACTGCGGATCGGGAACGACGTCATCAGCCCCGCCTCGCAGCCGTAACTGCCATCCGAGCAGACCGCGACGCTGTTCCAATCGCCGGCGGGCGTGGGAGTGATGAGCGAACGCACCGTGTCAATCGCGGCGTTGGCCGCGCTGGCGGCGCTGGACGCCCCGCGCGCCTTGATGATGGCCGTGCCGCGTTGTTGCACCGACACCAGGAAATCCTTCTCGAGCCACTCGTTGTGCTTGATGACGTCCGGGACGGGCCGCGTGCCGATGCGCGCGTTGAAAAAGTCCGGGTACATCGTCGGACTGTGATTGCCCCAGACGGCGAGATTGGTCACGGCGACGGTTTCCACGCTGGCTTTCTTGGCGAGCTGGGCCTTCGCGCGGTTTTCATCCAGGCGCGTCATGGCGAAGAACCGGTCGCGCGGAATGTTCGGCGCGTTGTTCATGCAAATCAACGCGTTGGTGTTGCAGGGATTGCCCACGACGAGCACGCGCACGTCGCTCGCGGCGTTCTTCTGGATGGCCCGGCCCTGGCCGACGAAAATCTTGCCGTTCGCGCCCAGCAAATCCTTGCGTTCCATGTTCGCCTTGCGCGGCGCGGCGCCGACGAGCAGACACCAGTTCACGCCCTTGAACCCTTCATCGAGGTTGCCGGTGGCCACGATGCCCTTGAGCAGCGGAAACGCGCAGTCCTCGATCTCCATCACCGTGCCCTTGAGCCGCTCGAGAATCTCCGGCACGTCCACTTCGATGAGATGGAGAATGACCGGCTGGTTCGGTCCGAAGACATCACCGGCGGCAATGCGAAACAAAAGCGAATAACCGATCTGACCGGCTGCGCCGGTGACCGCCACGCGGATGGGTAAATTGCTCATAAAAGGCGGGCGAAGTATAAAAGTCCCGCTGCCGTTCGCAAGCTCGTAGAAAGATCACGAGTGTTATCGTCCGACAGCTTTAATCCGTCTGATGCCTTGTCCCGCGGCGCTTGCGCAGCGCCCCGGATTTTTTGAACACCGGGCTGTCGAGCCGGCTGGAGGGTTTGCCGGTTTTGATTTCCTCCAGCAAGTCCGCCACGCTGTTGAGCACGCGCGTCGGTTGATAAACGTAGCTGCCCACGGCTTCCAGGGGCGTCGAGCCGGTGAGCACGAGATACGCCTGGATGTCCGCCTCGACGGCGCCGCGAATGTCCGTCTCCATCGTGTCGCCAATCATCACCACCTGTTCGGTCGGGCCGTGGGCGAGTTCCGCGAGCTTGCGGCGCGCGCGATGGAACATGTAGCCGTTGGGTTTGCCGAGGTAATACGCGCGCTGGCCGGTGCTCGCTTCGAGGAACGCCGCGGTCGCGCCGGCGCCGGGCCGGGTTTTCTCGCTGGAGACGGGACACCAGTTGTCGGGATTGGTCGCCAGCAAGCGCGCGCCTCGTTCGACGCACTCGTGGGCCTTGGCCAATCGTTCCATAGAAACCGCACCTTCGCCCACGACCACGTAACTCGGTTCAAGCGCATCACTGGCGATCCGGCGCTGGTGCAACGCGGTGAGCAACCCGCCCTCGCCGATCACAAACGCCGTGCAGTCAGGATGTGTTTCGCTGAGAAAGTCCGCGGTGTTGAGGGCGGACGTGTAAAAGTGCCGGGGCGAAAGGCCGGGAATTCCGAGGTGCTTCAAGCGCACGGCGAGGTCCTCCGGCGTGGGCGCGGAGTTGTTGGTGAGAAAGAGAAAAGGCGCGCCGGCTTCGGCCAGCGCGTACACAAAATCGCGGGCGCCGGGAATCAATTGATTCTCCCGGTAAATCACGCCGTCCATGTCTATTAAGTATCCAGTTTTCATGCTGCAAATTCATGTTCGATGTCAGTTTCACGCCGTCAGGCGACACGGGTTTGGGCCGCGGTTGGGGCAATCGTTGAATGTTAAGCAAGACTCCTGCCCCGGAGATTTCCCCAGAAAAGGCACGAAAGTCCCTCCGCGTCACTGTAGAATTGACCAGCGTGCGCAGAACACGCCACCTTCAGCCGCTCGTCACCGGTTTGAATCTCGGCGGCTTAATTTCGTCGGAGAAATAGGTTTGGCCCACCGGTCGAACAACCGCCGTTTGGGGTTTCGCGATATGAAAACATTTCAAAACCTGGTTCTCTTTGGGGCCGTTTTTGTGTCAATCGGCGCCGTCTCGGCGCAGACCAATCAGGCTTTCCTCCCGCCCGCGCCGGCCGGCCAGCAATGGAAGCTTGTGTGGCACGACGAGTTTGACGGCGCGAAGCTCGACGAATCCAAGTGGAACCGGCTCGGCGACCACGTGCGCAAGGGCGGCTATTGGATCAAGGACGATGCCTACGTTGACGGCAAGGGCAGTTTGATTCTCCGGACGAAACAGGACGGGGACCGCTTCACGTGCGGCGCCGTGAATACCAAGGGCAAGTTTGAACATGCGTTCGGCTACTTCGAGACGCGTTGTCAGATGCCAAAGCAGCCGGGGCATTGGTCCGCGTTTTGGTTGATGTGCGATGGCGTGAATACGGTCGGGAATGAGGGCCGCGACGGCACGGAGATTGACATCATTGAAATGCCGTGGCGCGATGGCCAACTCACGGTCAATCTGCATTGGGATGGTTATGGCACGGCGCACAAGGCCGCCGGCACGAAATTTACAATGCCCGAGGTGATCGCGGGCTTTCACACCTACGGCCTGCTCTGGCTGCCGACCGAGTATGTATTTTACGTGGACGGCAAGGAAGTCTGGCGCAGCCAGGCCGGCGGCGTTTCGCAAGTGCCTGAGTTCATCAAACTCACCAACGAAATCGGCAAATGGGCGGGCGACATCACGCAGGCGAAACTGCCCGATTACTTCGAGGTGGACTACGTGCGGGTTTTCGAGGCGGTGGCGGAAGCTCAAAGTTCAAAGCTCAAAGCTCAAGGGAAGCCCTGACGAAGCTCAAAGACACAAAGCTCAAAAAGGTTCCAGTTGGGAATTTCCAGATTGGTCCTTGAAGTTTCCATTGAGCTTTGAACTTTGAGCTTTCCACCGAGCTTGGAGCTTTTTTCATTTCCCCACGTTCATTTGTCCGGCATGTTGAAGTTGAATTATGGGCAAACGCCGTGAAGCGCGGGAACGCGCGGTCCAGTTTTTGTTTCAGCACGATTTGAGTCCGCCGGAAGACCTGGAGCGGGCGCTCAATGAATTTTGGGACACGCAGCGCGCCGCAGCCATCGCGGACGACAAAGGCCCGGCGCATTGGGGACAGCCGGTCGAACTCCCGCCGCCCACGGCCGAGGAAGCGGAGGAGCGGCTGTTTGCCGAACCGCTGATCCGGGGCACGCTGGAACATCGGCAGGCGATTGACGAGCACATCAAGAAGCACGTCAGGAACTGGGAACTCCACCGCATTGCCGCCGTGGATCGAAACATCATGCGCCTGGCGATTTACGAGATGCTCCACCGCGAGGACATCCCGCCCGTGGTCAGCATCAATGAAGCCGTGGATATCGCCAAAAAGTTTTCCACCCAGGATAGCGGCAAATTCGTCAACGGCGTCCTCGACAAGATCAAGGCCGAGCTGATGCGGCCGGCCCGGAATGTGAAATGAACATCCAACAACCAACATCCAACAACCAACATCCAAGGCCGCAATCCCGCAGCGGCTGTTCTTTGGATGTTCGATGTTCGATGTTCGACGTTCGATGTTTTTCCTTCTGAATGTTTGCCGACCTCCATCTGCACACGCACTTTTCCGACGGCACCTTTTCGCCGGAAGAAGTGGTGGCCCGCGGACACCGGGCCGGTTTCGCGGCGCTGGCGTTGACCGACCACGACACGGTGGAAGGTTGCCAGCGCATGGCGGCGGCGTGCCAGGCGGCCGGCATTGAATTCATCACCGGTTCGGAGTTAACGGCGGAACACAAGGAGACGGAACTGCACATCCTCGGGTACTTTCTCGACGTCACGAACCAGAAACTGCTGGCCGAACTCGCGCGCTTTCAGGTCGTCCGCCAGAATCGCATCCGGGAGATGGTCGCGCGCTTGAACGAATTGAAGGTGCCGTTGCAGGCCGATGAGGTTTTCGCGCTCGCGAATTGCAGTTCGCCCGGGCGCCCGCACGTCGCCCGCACGCTTGTCCAAGGCGGCCATTGCGAATCATTGGACGAGGCCTTTGAGTTTTACCTCAAGAAAGGCCGGCCCGCCTGGGTCCCCAAGGCCAAGATGTCCGCGTTCGAAGCCGTGGAGTTGATCCATCAGGCCGGCGGCCTCGCCGTCATGGCGCATCCGGGGTTAAATCGGGCCGATGATTTGATTCCCGACCTTGTGGACGCGGGACTTGACGGGATCGAGTGCTATCACACCAAACACAACCGCCGCGTCGCGCGTCATTACGTCGAGATGGCCGGGAAGCTGAACCTGTTGATCACCGGCGGTTCGGATTGCCACGGCAAGAGCAAGGGCCGGCCCCTCATCGGCACCGTGAAGCTTGACTACGCGCACGTGGAAAAACTCAAACAGAAGCGGGTTGCAGCGTCAAAACGTTAAAGCGTTGCAACGATCACTCGCGCCGATCTCCCCCGTTTCAACGATTTAACGCTTCAACGTATTAACGACCAACAAATGGGACTCTTCGACAAATTCAAAGCGGGCCTTGCCAAAACCCACAGCAAGCTCACACACGAGATCAAACGCATCATCACGCGTTCGCCCAAACTCACCGGCGAATCGCTCGAAGAACTCGAACAAGCGCTCATCGCCGCCGACCTCGGCCTGGCCGTGACGCAACAAATCGTCGCCGCCGTCAAACTCGCCTACGAATCCCAGGGCACGACCGGCCACGACGTGTTCGCCATCGCCCGCGCTGAAGTCGAAAAGAATCTCACGAGCAACAAACCTGATTTACTCAAAGCGCCGAGCGGCCCGACGGTGGTTTCCATCGTCGGCGTCAATGGCACCGGCAAAACCACGACGTCCGCCAAGCTCGCGCACTTTATCCAATCCCGTGGCCAGACCGCCTTGCTCGCCGCTTGCGACACCTTCCGTGCTGCCGCCATCGAGCAACTCAAACTCTGGGGCACGCGCCTCAAGGTGGAAGTCATCGCGAGCGAGTACGGTTCGGATGCCGCGTCCGTGGCACACGACGCCGTGACCGCCGCGCAGGCGCGCAAGGCGGATTACCTCTTTATTGACACCGCGGGCCGGCTGCACACCAAGCACAACCTCATGCAGGAGTTGCACAAGTTGCACCGCGTCATCGGCAAGCAACTGCCCGGCGCGCCGCATGAAGTGCTGCTCGTGCTTGACGGCAGCACCGGCATGAACGCGCTGAACCAGGCGCGCGAATTCAACAAAGCGGTCCCGCTCACCGGCCTCATCGTGACCAAGCTGGACGGCACGAGCAAAGGCGGCATGGTGGTGGCGATCCAGAAGGAACTCGGCCTGCCCATCAAATTCATCGGCCTCGGCGAGCAACCGGACGACCTGCAACCCTTCGACGCCAAACAATTCGCGCAGGCGTTGTTTGAGGAATAAGCCGTCGAAGCCGCGGACGTCAGTCCGCGCCAACTTTTTCTGGGTTGGCAGCTCTCAAATATTCAGAACAACTGATTCCTGAAAATGCGCCGTCTGACGACGGCGGCTACGATCAGGTCTTGCCTTCCGCAAATTCATCCTTGGTGTGCAGGCCGAAATGAATTAGGAAAGGGACGGGTATGACCAGTATCGGGCAGTCAAACGGCCAGCGCGGGGAAGGCCACAATGTTTTTCCCAAGACCGCCCGGGTGCTCAGCCACGGATGCAAGGGAGCATGGCTCAGCTGCGGTTTTTCCCTCATGGGATTTTTCTCGCTCTTGTGGTTTTTGGTGCGCGTTATTCCCAAGCCCAGCCGCGCCGCGTATCCGTGTCAACGCGCGGCCTTTCCCCTGGCCAGCAGTTTCGTGGTCTGGCTGGCGGCGCTGCTTGGTTCGGGCTTTGCCTGGCGGAAATTTCTCCGGCGCGATGCCCGGGTCTGGCAGGCGTGTTTGTGGTGTGCGGCGGCTTTGGCGCTGGGCGCGTTGGTGGTGACCAGTCTGCCAACAGTGCGTGCCTGGGCCGCCAATCCGCCGCATGGCGTGTTGGGCACGGCCAAAGGGATTTTCCCGGGCCGCGTCGTCTGGGTGCATGCCCCGGAAGCGACGAGTTGGGCGGGCTACACTTCCACTGAGCATTGGTACGAAACGAACCACACGGACCTGGCGGTGGTCGAGGAAATGATGTCCAAGGCGATTCGGGCGGTGGGTGGCGGTAATTCGGACGCGGCAGCGTGGGATGCCATTTTCAAATACTTCAATTTGAAGCACGGTCAGGGTGAACACGGCTATCAAGCTGGCGAAAAAATCGCCATCAAGATCAACCTGGCTACCTGCTGGAGCGGCGGCACACCGACGACCTACGTGGACATTTACGGCACTTACGAGAAGCAGAATGTGGTGGACAGTCACTGGCAGAACACGATTGACAATTCGCCCCAGATGCTGCTCTCGCTGCTGCGGCAACTCGTCTATGTCGCCGGCGTGAATCAAACCAACATTTATCTGGGCGATCCTTCAGGCAATTTCCCCAAATTCATGTGGGACAAGTTGCATCCGGAATTCCCGGGCGTTCATTACTTCGACAATTACGGCAGCCAAGGACGGATGCGCACGGAGTTTTCTGCCGTGCCGTTCAACTGGAGCACCAACGCTTCGTGGAGCACCAACGGGGCCGGGAAGCTCCAGGATCATGTGCCGGTGCCATTCGCGGAGGCCGATTACATCATAGATTTCGCGGTGCTCAAAGGTCACAGCACGGGAATAACTGCTTGCGGCAAAAACTGGTACGGGGCGCTACTGCGTCTGCCGAACACCTGGTATCGGGATGCCAACGGGACGAACCAGGCCGGCTACACGAACTACGTGAACCTGCATTACAGCACGCCCCGCCCCAAATCCGGCGGTTATCCCGGTCTGGGAAAATACCGGGCGATCGTGGACTTGATGGGCCATCCGGCCCTGGGCGGCAAGACACTGCTCTGCCTGGTGGACGGTTTATTCGGCGGTTATTACTCCGAGTCCCGTCCGGTTAAATGGAACACGGCGCCCTTCACCAACGACTGGCCGTCCAGCCTGTTTGTCTCGCAGGACCCCGTGGCGATTGACTCGGTGTGTTACGACTTTCTGATGGCCGAGTGGCCGAACATCGTGAACTTCGGCACACAAACCCCGGGCGTCGGCGACGACCTCGGGGGCGGTGCGGAGGATTATCTGCACGAAGCGGCGGAGGCGAATCATCCGGCGTCCGGGACGTTTTATGATCCGGGCAGAACCGGCGCGCGCCTCGCCAGCCTGGGCGTGCACGAGCATTGGAACAATCCAACCGATAAAAAATACAGCCGCAACCTCGGTGCGGGTCAGGGCATCGAACTGGTGGCGCTCACCGCGACGCGGCCCAACGCCGTGCTGGCCGTCGCTCAAGCGGGAAACAAGGCGGTGGTTTCGTGGCAGGGTTCGCTCACCGGTTACCAGTTGCAAAGCACGACCCTTATGCCGCCGGCAGGCTCATGGTCGAATGTCGGCATTTCTCCGATGCTGGTTCAGGGACGGAACACAGTCACAAATGAGATTTCGGGGGCGAGCCGGTTTTATCGGCTGACCAAGTGACCGGGGCTAGAGCGCCCCAACGCAACCTCAACGGCACGAGCAAAGGAGGCATGGCAGTGGCGATTCAGAAGTAGCCCGGCCTGCCCATCCAATTCATCGGCCTCAGCGAGCAACCGGACGACCTGCAACCCTTCGACGCGAAGCAGTTCGCGGAAGCTCTTTTCGCCGAATCGTAACCGCAGCTCGACGTCTCCGCTTGACGGGGCGCTGCTTTCGTGGGCTACTACTGTTGTTAAGCCCGTTAGAACCACGTCATCAGCAGGCGGGTTCTGTTCCATCGGTAAACCCAAAACTCATTTTTTTGCCATGACCATAAACGCCCACAAAAACTGGCTTCGCCTCGTGCTGCTCCCGCTCGCCT
The DNA here is from genome assembly GCA_964458575.1 of uncultured Bifidobacteriaceae bacterium. GTDB lineage: Bacteria > Verrucomicrobiota > Verrucomicrobiia > Limisphaerales > JADLHS01 > CAYWMD01. The sequence continues at coordinate 24,072 of CAYWMD010000076.1, forward strand.
TCCTCACTCCGGCAACGTGGGCGCAACCCATTCCCAACCCCAGTTTCGAGTCAAACACCTTCACGGTGTTTCCCGGCTACGTGAGCGACAACCCCGCCATCACGAGCTGGATAGAATCGCCGACAATTCCTTCGGCCAACTGGACGCTCTCGCCGAGCGTTTCGCAAAATCCTGCCACAGTCAGCATCGTGTCGAACAAGTTTTATCGGCTTTACAGACCATGAATTGTTTTTCACCGTGATTCAAAAAATCCAAGTGGTCCAACCCAAACTCACCATGACTACAATCTTCATCAAACCATTGCTTCTCCGCGGCGCGCTGGCGCTTGCCTTCGTCGCCCTCCTGATCCCGTCCGCATCGGGGGTATCACTTGTCGTCACAAATTCCAACAACAGTGGCGCGGGCTCTTTGCGCCAGACAGTGCTCGATGCTGCCAGCGGCGGCACACTTAACATCACCTTTGACCCTGCCCTCTCCGGCAAGACCATCACGCTTGCCAGCCAGATTCTGATCACGACCAACGTCGTCATTGACGCCTCCGACCTGTCCGCCGGCATTCACGTCAACGGCAACGCTGTGACACGGGTGTTCTATGTGACCAATGGCGCTGTCGCCACCTTCAAATCGCTGACGATCGAAAATGGGCTGGCTCCGGCGGGTGACTTTTTCCCGGGCGGCGGCGGCGGCGGTGTGTTTTGCCGGGGACAATTGACCATGCTCAATTGTAGCGTCGTGTCCAACCGAATCGCGTCCGACGTGATCAATTCCTTTGCCGCCGGCGTGGCCATTGATCAAGGTGCCGATGTTCGGATGACCAACTGCACCATCGCCTTCAACAAAGTGCCGCCACCGAGCAGCAGCCTGGGCGGTGGCATTTTCAATTATCAGGGCGTTTGCATCCTCGATCATTGCACGGTAGTCGGCAACGAAGCAGCCTCCTTCGGCGGGATGGTTGCCCAAGGAAACACGACGATCCGGGCCAGCGTCTTTGCCAACACCAATGCTGATTTATTTAATCTCGAAGCGGGCCTTTCTGTCGTGGATACCTTCATCGCCAATGGCAACAGCAGTGGCCAGACGAACGTCAATGGCAACCAGGTTGGTACTCCGGGCAGCCCTCTGAATCCTCTGCTCGCCCCGCTTGGCAGTTACGGCGGCCCGACGCCAACGATGCCGCCGCTGCCCGGCAGTTCGCTCATCAATACCGCCACGAATACCGTCGGCACCGTCGCTGACCAACGCGGTTACCCGCGCCCCGTCGGCCTCGCTGCGGACATCGGCGCGGTGGAAGGCATCTACAACGCCGCCGGCTCCGGAAAAATCACGAACCTGACACGCCTGCCCGACGGCTCGATTCGTTTCAGTCTGCCGAACCTCACAAATGCAAGCTTCCCCGTGTTCGCGACGACGAACGTCAATCAGCCCTCGAGCAACTGGATGCAAATCGGCTTCGCCACGGAGACCTCCGCTGGCACCGGCCAGGTTCAGTTCACCGATCCGCAAGCGCCGAAGAATCCGCGCCGCTTTTACCGCGTGAAGTCACCGTAGCGACGACTCGGTAGAGCGCCGCAAAATTCTCAGCCTTCCAAACGGCGGCTCTCAGCCGAGCAGCCGCTACGCATCCCGCGTTTGACTTGCCCCGCCGTCACGCTTAATTTTCCCGCATGACTGCTACTGAAGAACGCCGCCTCAAGGTGCTGCTGAAGGACGCCGTGACCGAAGTGCTCGAAGAGCGGCAGGACATCCTGCGTGCCGCGTTGCAGGAAAGTCTGGAAGACATGGCCATGCTCAAGGCCATTCAGGACGGGGAAAAATCGCCGCTCGTGAGCCGGAAAAAGATCTTCCAACGCCTCGCCCACGCTGCGTGAACACCGCTTTTCGCGAGTCCTTTGATGCGGATTTGTTCGCCATCCGGGATGCCGCGTTGCTGCGCCGGATCAAGAAGGTCATCGAACAGGTGGAAGCCGCCCGGACGTTCCAGCAGATTCCCAACCTCAAACGACTGGAAGCCAGCGGCAAATACTATCGCATCCGCGTGGGCGATTACCGGCTCGGCTTTGTGTTCGCGCAAGGCGTGGTGACGTTTGTCCGTTGCCTTGACCGCAAGGAAATCTACCGCTACTTCCCTTGAAAGCCGGACGACCTGCAACCCTTCGACGCCAAACAATTCGCGCAGGCGTTGTTTGAGGAGTAAAATCTACTTTAGCCGGAGATGGAACATGGGTAAGCAAGTAGGTTTATGAGTGATTTGATCATAAACACGAGTGAAATCGTGCGCGTCTTCCCACTCCTTTTTGTGGCTGCTTTCATTGCGGGTTCGTTTTTTACCGCAAAGTCTGTGCTTTATTTCATAACGGTCCTGTTTTCAAAGGATTGCCGGGAGAAGGTTTCCACACGACCGGTTTTTTATCTCAGTTGGTTGGTCACAACTCCTCTCTCCATTTTTTTATTTTTCCTGATTCATCCCGCCCCGTTAGAACGTACTCCAAAAAGAATGACAAAAAAGGGCTTGTACTTTTAACGATAAAGTACAAGGGTGTGGGCTGTGGGACGACCACGGCTGCAACTCAATCGTGAGAACGCGACGCTCGAAGAGATCGAGCGAGCGATGGATTGCACACCGGCCAAGAAAGTTTTCATTCGTCTCCAAGCCGTCGCGCAGTTGTATCAAGACCAGCCGTGGGAACGCGTGGTCGCCTTGAGTCGAGTCAGTGCGCGGCAACTGCTGCGCTGGGTGCACCTGTTCAACGCGCGTGGGATGGACGGTTTGATTCCGCGCGCCAGTTCCGGTCGGGCACGCAAACTGGACGCCGAACGCTTTGCCAAGGAAGTGCTGCCGGTGGTGCGTCAACCCCAAGCCGCGGCGCAGCAACACTGGACCGGCGTCAAACTACACGGCTGGCTCAAGCAACAACTCCAGGTGGACTTGAGTTACAGCACGCTCCTGCGTTATCTGCACGAACACGATTTCCGTCTCAAAGTGCCGCGGCCTTGGCCCGAGGGGCAAGACCCGGAGCGACGCCAGCGATTCGCAGAGGAACTCAAAGCTCTGGCCGCCCAACCACAGGTGGAACTGTGGTTTGCCGATGAAACCGGGGTGGAGGGCGATCCGCGCCCGCGCCGCCGCTGGGCGCACAAATCTGACCGGATCAAAACGCCCTATCACGGGATTCATCTGCGGCAAAGCGTGCTCGGGGCGGTTTGTCCCCAGAGCGGTCAGTGTGCAGCGTTGATCTTCAACCATTGCGACAGTGAAGTGTTTCAACGCTTCCTGGATCACCTGGCCCAGAGCGTCCCTGACGACCCCCACAAACGGCGCTACCTCATTGTGGACAATGCCTCCTGGCACAAGGTCAAGCGGCTCAACTGGCATCACTTCACGCCCAAGTATCTGCCACCGTACTCCCCGGACTTGAATCCGATTGAACGACTGTGGCTGCGGCTGAAAGCGGAGTTCTTCGCCGACTTCATCGCCAAAGACACTGAGGCGCTGATCACCCAACTCATCAAAGCGCTGCGGCACTTCCTCAGTTCGCCCCAGACCACCGCCCGCCTCTGCTCCCTCAAAACCACTTTATGACATCCTTTTTGCGAACTGTTCTAAAACTGCACAAGGAGAAACGAGTCGCTTTTGAACGAGTTCTCGCCGCTGGCGGTTGGGAGGCTGTTAAAAGAGACTGTTACCTATTGACCAATCAGCCGGATGCTTATTTTGACTGGGTCACACGCTTCACAAACTATTCGGCCTTGCCTCCAGCTATTGCGGCACTCAAACCAATTGAAGTGCGAAGCTTCAAGGATAAAAATCTGCATGTGCCAGTCGTTAGGATTCATGTTCTTGGCACGGCTGGCACTGACAGCTCCTGGCCGTATTACGGTTTTTGGATCGTCTGCTCTGAAAACACTCCAGGCTACCACCCGAGATTTGAGTTCAAGGCGCGCAACTTCAAGGGCTGCTCGCGTCTGATCACG
>CAYWMD010000077.1:0-27997 GCA_964458575.1 uncultured Bifidobacteriaceae bacterium
CTCTCCCAGCGGGAGAGGGCCGGGGTGAGGGAGAGTCGTGGTCACTGACATTGCGGTTGCGCATTGGCTCAAACCGCCTCGGAGCCGCGAAAATAGTAATGTTCAATTTTATGATTTGTTTCGACGCAAAAATTACTGCTTGTACTCACTATTGGGTTGTTGTGCGTGCTTCGCTTTCTTTTCCGAACGCACCATTGCCAGGGCCGCCCGCGCTTTCTCCCACATGGCGCGTTCCTGCGCAATGCGCGCCTGCACCTCCGGGCTGGCGGGACAAGCCGCCGCTTCGTCCAAGGCCGCAGTTGCATTCGCTTCCACAGTCGGCAAAAGGATCTTCTCGGCGCTCGGCAAATTCCAGCCGAACCCGCGGATGTTCGGCGGCGCGTCGGTCAAGGACTTTTCGATGATCTGGTAGAACCGCAGCATCGGTTTCGCGGCGGGGCCGTAGAGTTTGTCACACGCCTCCGTCATGATTTGCTTCGCCGTGAGCTTGGGATTCCACAGGCCGCGCGCGCCGACGTAATACAATGGCCAACGGATGGGGAAACCATTGCCATGCTCGTAACCGCTCTCGTAGCTGATGAATTGCACCTCATGCTTCTTCCAGTAACGCAGATTCCGCAGCGCGGTCTCGCCGGAATACCACGGGATGTCCTTCCACTCTTTCTTGCTGCAACCGGGAATCCACCATTCGTAGATTGCCATGATCGCGCCGGTCTTGCGCCAGCCCGCAAACGCCACCAGCTCGCGATAGTTGTTATCGTTTCCTTGCAGTGAACGATACTTCTCCGGTTCGGGTTCATCCCAAGGCCGCATGTGGTCACCTTCGTTCACCTGCATGACGCACACGCCGGGCTCGGCTTCCAGCAGCGGATCCGGCGCTTCGTTCGCCAGCCAGTAGGCATACGTCGTCAACAGGTAACGATGCGGATGTGACTTGGCGAGTTCCCGGGCAACGCCGTTTACAAAATTCAACATCCGCGCGCTGACATTGCCGATGGCCTTGCAGCGGTCGCACTCGCAGAAAACCTTGCTGTCATTGGCGCACAGGGAAAAAGTCTGCTTGCCCGGCTTCTCGTCCAGCTCCCTGCGAATTCCTTTCACGACGATGGCCAGCACGTCCGGATTGCTCAGGCACGGCTGCTCCTTGCCCGGCCCGAAGTATTCCGGGTGCGCGTCGCCATAAACTTTCGGCGGCACCCAACGCTCAAAAGCGTGCCCGTGGCTGACGTGATATCCGCCCAACCGCCACGCGTCGCACAACGTGCGCTCCCGGACCATCCAGATGTCGCGCATCCGAAACGCGGGCCGTTCGTCGCAGCGGAACGGCTTCACCGCCAGCGTCGTTTGCCTGGGGATGACATGATAAACCGGGTCCGGACCGAACCAGCCGCAACCGAGGCGTTGGAGCAAATCATAAACGGCGTAGGCGCTCCCGCGAAAATTGCCCGCGTCGTTTCCCGCCAGCACCAGCCGTTGACCGCTGGCGCGAATGACGTAGCGGTCCTCGCCTTCCGTGTTCTGGGCCACGTTGATTCCCATCCGCCGGACGCGCGGCGACATGCCCACGAAAATCGGCGCTGTCTCGTCGTGAAACTCCCCGGCCTTTCGGATTGGCAACTGCGCTCCGGACAGTTGGGTGACGAACTTTTGCAGTGCATTCGCTGCGTCCAACGTGTTTTGGTTGGCATCATCCGCGACAACGACTACAGCGTGAGCATTGCCGTCGGCAACCAGGACAAACTCAGAACCGGAAACCACCGCTACAGTCGCAATGCCCCACAAAACCCAGCACGCAAAAACAATTCGCAGTTTCATTCCTTATCGCCGCTTGATGTCGTCGGCGTCGTCTTTTACGCCGAGGACTTCGGGCAGCCGGTCGAATTCCAGTTTCACCACCATGACCGTGTTCGCCAGTTCGTTCGAAGGTAGCTTTCGCAATCGCAAATAGCCGCCCCGCTTGATCTGTTCGCCGGGAACGAGCAGGTACTTCGCCTGGTCAACGTGTTCACTGGGCACCCAGTCCAGCGAGCATTCCACGGGTTTTCCGTTGTTCAGCAACGTGGCTTTGCGTGGGGCAATCGTCAGCGGTTTGAGTTTCACCACTTCGCCCACCGGGTCGGTGTTGAGGTGGACGTAAAGGTTGTTGCCTTTGCGCGTGAGCAGCACGTTGCGGTTGGCCGTGAGATGCGAGGCGGGCACGGTGTCGGTAAACGATTCCTTCACGGCGCGATACCATCTGCCAATGCGATGCAGGATGGCGGCGTATTCCTTGGGGATTGTGCTGTCGCCGCTCGGACCGACGTTGAGCAGGTAGTTCGCGTCGCGGGCGAGATACTTGTCAATGCTCCGCATCAGATGGCGGTCGGTGTAGAAGTCCTCGTTCTTGCGGTAACCCCAGCTTTCCATGCCGACGGACTGGCAGGCTTCGGTGCGTTTCTCAAAACTCATCGGCGCGTCCACGTTCTTTTCGTAATCGCGCTCCGGCGTGCCGAAGTCACCCTCATCGAAACCGCGATTGTTGATGACGGCGGTGGGTTGGAGTTTGCGGATCATGTCGTTGATGGAGGGATCAACGTGTTTGTCCACGTTCATGTCCCACCAGAAGCCGTGAATCTCGCCGTAGTTGGTGCAAAGCTCGCGGACCTGGGCTTTCAGGAATTCCAGATACTTCATCAAGTCGGGCGAATCGCCGGGCTGCGGCGGGAGTTCGTGATGGCGACCCTGGTTCGGATAATTCGGCTGATGCCAGTCGGCGATGGAGTAGTAAAGGCACAGCGGGAAATTCCGGCGATGGCAGGCGTCGGCGAGCATCCGAACCACGTCCTTGCCGTAGGGGGAATTCATCGTGTTGTAGCGGGTCTGCTTCGTGTCCCACAGGCAGAAACCGTCGTGGTGCTTGGTAGTGACGCAGAGGTATTGCATGCCGGTCTGCTCGGCGAGATCAATCCACTTGTCCGGGTTGAACTTCACCGGATTCCATTGCGAGGCGAGTTTGATGTATTCGGCGCGCGGCACACGGGCACGCCACTGCTCCTGCTCGTGCCAGCCGTGAATGGCGTAAAGCCCCCAGTGAATGAACATGCCGAAGCGCTTCTGAAACCACCAATCCCGCGCGTCGCCGAAACGCGGGGCTATTTTAGGGGCGTCCGGAAGCGGCGTATTTTTCTTTGCCGCCGGCGTGTCGGCCGCAAGCAGGCGCGGGACCGCGGGCAGAGTCGCCGCAGCCGCAAGGGTGGCGGTGCCGAGTTTGAGGAAGTTGCGGCGGTTGAATGCGGAAGTATTCATGAGGCGATCTTGGATGAGCGGCGCGGATTTTGCGAGTTCGTCATGCGCTCATGCTCCAACTTTTTGGAGGGAACGTCAATCTGGTGAGGATGAACCATGAACCGCCAGCCGAGACGGCCAGCGTGACTATCGCAGGCGGGACGCCTGCGCCGCTTACACTACGGATCGTTGTAGATGAACGTCCAGCCGTCGCCCCGCTGGAAGTCCGGCTTGTCCCGGGTCACGCCAAGATATGCGACGTGCCCGTCCACGAACGCTGCGCCGCCGTAGCCAAGTCCCTTCTTGGTGTGCCAATAGGAAATCTCAAACGGCTTGAGGTTGCCAAACCACGCCGCGAAGGTGTTGTCTTCCACCAGAAAGGTTTTGCTGGGGCTGCGCACGTGGTCAAATCGCTTGCCGACCAGTCCCTTTTGTCCGTCGTTGTTGTTGGCGTCGCTGTTGTAGATGTAGCTGCTGCCGAAGCAATCATAAATCGTCGGTTTGCGTTGGGGCCAGGCCGCGCCCGGCAAAGTGCCGTTGTCGGCAGGGCAGCTGAAGACCAGCGCCGCGCCTCCGGTGTTGTTTGAAACCACCGTGGAAAAACTCAGGTATTGGTTCATGACCCGCAGTTGCCCGGGGTACTCCGTGCCTTGTTTGCCGCCGTAGTTGGCGTAAGCCCAAACTGCGTTGAAGACATCCGTGGGATGCGAAAAGAATTTGTTTCCATTATCGCCCGCGTAAAGGTTGTTGGCGATGACCTGTTGTCTGAGATTGGACAGGCACTGGGTTCGCTTGGCCTTTTCCTTGGCCCTGGCCAACGCCGGCAGCAGCAACGCGGCGAGGATGGCGATGATCGCAATGACGACCAGCAACTCGATCAAGGTGAAGGCGGCTTTTGCTGCCACCACTGGCGCACCGAAGCTCGGTGGATCTACTTTCACATTTCGTGTCACGAGTCACCTGAACTGTTCAGGAGTTTACCCGAACGCGCAAGGGATTTTTCGAACGCGCGTTCCCAACGACGGAATACCGCATCAAGCAGCTGTTTTTAATTTCCCGCGGAGGCCTTCAATTTGAAGTTCCATGTCTCGGATTTTTTTTCTCACCCTCTCTTTTTCATCCTCGGGAATGTTGAGTGCATTTATTTGCGCGACCAATTTGGCAAGTTGTTTCTCGCGACTTTTCAAGTTTTCTCTCAAATAATGCATTGCATCGTTCTTCGGCGCATCCCCTGAAATGGAAGCGGTCGCCAATGCGTTCATTTGAAGATGCGCGACAATATCATTCAGTTGCTTTTCCGGGTTGGGAATGGTGCGGTTCTCCGCCACAGCTTCCGTGATAAGGTTCTGCATCATGGGGGACTCGCAGGAATCGAGGAATGCGGCCAGAGTCGTCCAAGTTTCACTCGATTGCGCGGCTAGCCGACGACTGATGATTGAGCGCACACCTTCGTGCTTAATCCAGTCCGGCTGCAAATGCAGAGCCGCCCAACTGACAAGCTCTTCGTGCAGAAAAAGCAGTTTCAACAGCCAGAATTCGTGGGCCGATGGCCGCGTCATTTCCACCGCAGCATCGAACGACTCCTCGGATTCCGTGGACGCAGGAGCGGGAGGACTTTTCGCCCCTTGGCTTTTGTTGAACTCAATGCGCACCGCGTCAGGGGTCACGCCCAGGCGGTGGGCGGTTTTCTGCGCATAAGTGTCCACGAGCACAAGGTTGCCGGTCTTGCGCACGGCTTCGGCCATTTGGCGCAGGACCGCAAGCCGGCCTTTGTCGGTGGCAATGTCGTTCAACGCGCACAGACGGTTGAGGAAGTAATCAAAAAATCCTTCCGCGCCTTCGATCAGTTGCCGAAACGCCGCGCCGCCGTTGGCCTTGATGAAACTGTCCGGGTCGTGGGTCGCCGGCACCACGGCGACCCGCACCGCGAGACCGGAGGCCAGCAGACTGTCGAGCGAACGCACAGCGGCATTCTGACCGGCCTCATCGGAGTCGAAACACAGCACGACTTCCTCGACGTAACGCTTGAGAATGCGCGCGTGCTGCTCGGTAAACGCCGTGCCCTGCGGCGCGACGATGTTTTGCACGCCGGCCATGAAACACGCGATCAGGTCCAGCTGGCCTTCGCACACGATGGCGTAGCCCGCGTCCAGAATGGCGCGCTTGGATTTGTCCAAGCCGAAGAACACCTTGCTTTTGGTAAAGATGGGCGTCTCCGGGGAGTTCACATACTTGGCCGTCTTTTCATCACCGGAAAGCACGCGGCCACTGAAGCCGATGACACGGCCTTGTTCGTCGCAGATCGGAAACATGAGCCGGCCACGAAACCGGTCGTAGTAATGGTCCGCGCCCTCCTTGCGTAAAATCAACCCGGCTTTCTCAACCGTCGCCAACTCGTAGTTTTTGCTTTTGGCCCAGTTGACCGTGTCGTCCCACGCGTCCGGCGCGCAGCCGAGCCGGAAAAGCTTTATGGCCTCCACCGAAACTCCGCGCTTCGCCAGATAATCACGCGCGACCTGCCCCGCGGCTTCACTGGCCAGGCAGTTCTGCCACCGCTGGGCAAGCTGCTCGTGGATCTGCAGCAGCGTGTCCTTGAGCTGGCGCGATTCCTGGCCACCGGGAGTCTGATCGAACTCGAGCGGAATTTTGGCGCGCTCCGCCAGCCGCCGCACGGCGTCCACAAAACCAATGCTCTCGTACTCCTGGACGAAACGAAAAACGTCGCCGCCCTTGTGACAGCCGAAGCAGTGGAAAATTTGTTTCTGGGGATTGACGTTGAAGCTGGGCGTCTTTTCTTTGTGAAACGGACAAAGCGCTGTGAAGTTCGCCCCGGCGCGTTTGAGCGGTAAATACGAGCCAATGACATCCACGATGTCACTGGCGGCGCGAATTTGTTCGAGGGTTGCGGGAGAAATCCCGGCCATGTCGGCAGTCTGCCCGGAATCGCCGCGCGTGGCGAGTCCGCATTACATCGTCGGGCCGGCCCACTCCTTCTGCTTGAGTTGCTTGCTGGCCGTGGAATCAGTGGGTGTTATCAACAGAAACGCGAGATGTTTCTTGATGAACGGACCGGTCAGGGACTTGTCAAAAACATTGGCCTGCAAGGATTGGAAGCCGGGAAAGAATTCGCTGTCGTAATTTTTCATCTGGTAATCCCGGTACGCCTGGATTTCCGCCTGGGTATAATGTGGCGCATTCACCAGCGCCAGCAACGCGAGCATCACACAACCGAAGCGCATCATGCCCGCCGGCATGCCGAGATAGTATTCCGCCTTCCCGAACGCATCGCTGCCGACCAGCTTGCCGTGAAACAGACGCCGGAAGAGCATGAAGACCAAAGCCACCCCCGCCGCCGTGGCCACGTACGCCGTCATGTAACAGGTCAAACGGCTCATGAGCGAAACGCTCGACAGCCAGTTGCCGAGCGGCTGATAGCAGAGGGAGCAGGCAAGAACGATCCCGATCCACAGCAACACGGTCATCAATTCCTCCGACATGCCGCGTTTGCGGCCGCGGAAAATGCCCATAATGAGCACAGTGACCAAAACTAGGTCAAACCAGTTGAATGGCAGGTGATCCAGACTCATAGCTCTAGCTTCGCGTTATCGGCCAATTTCAGGTATTTGTCGGTAATCAAATACCCGTTTATCAGCCAGATCTGTGCCGAAACTCAGGGAGAATTTGCCACCAGCCAGTAGCGAATGGCCGACGACTGGGGATTGCGCGGATCCAATTCCAGCACCCGCACGTAATGCGCCCGGGCCCGGGCCGGATCGCCGAGCGAATCCGAGTAGAGATTGCCCAAAACCAGATGCGCGCGGGTCTCATTCGGATTGCTGGCCAGGACTTTTTCCAGTTCGTTGGCCGCGTCGCGCGGATGCCCCGCCGCCTTGAGCGCAAGGGCGAAGTTGTAACGTGCATCGGTCGAATCCGGCCGGATCGCCAGCGCATTCTCCCAGGCGGCCAGCGACTGCCGGTAGCTCCGGGCTTCGTACATGACCAAACCGAGATTGTAGCTGGCCTCGAAATAACTCGGGTCCAACTGCAATGCTTGTTTGTACGCGGCCGCCGCCTCGTTGAGCCGATTGGCCCGCTGAAACTGCACCCCTTGCGCAAACGCGCGCTCGGCGGCCCCACGGTCGCCCGGCTTGGCCGCTGCGGGAGAGAGGTAGGTGTAAGGCGATGACGGCGGCGGCGGTGGCGGCGCAGCGGTTGCTTTGGCCGCAAGATTGGCCGACGTGGATTCCGCAACCGGCGCCGGCACCGACACCGGTTTGGCCGTGGCCGGCCGGTTTCGTCGAAACGGATTCAGCCGCGAGAGAAAACTCCGCTTGGGTGTCGGCGGCAGAACGAGCGCGGGTGGAGCGGACGTGCTGCCCGCGACGTTTGGGACGGGCGTGTTTGAAGTGTGCGAAGCCGCAACCGCCGTCTGAATGGCCGGCTCCGGCGGCAGGCTGACGACGGTGGGCGGGGTTGCCGGTGCGGAGGGCGGCGCAGTCGGCAGCGGCGATGTTTTGACGGCTTCCGGCGCCTTGGAAACTTTGGCCGGCGCGGGAGTGTGTGCAACCTGGGGTTTCGGAGCCGGTGCGGACGCGACGGCCGAAGCGGTGGGCGCCGTGGTTGTCGGTCGCGCTGCCGGCGAAAGCTGTTGCTCGAGCGATTGCGCGATGGTATTGACCGCGGCCCAATCTGCCACGCGCGGTTTGAGCGCAAGGTATTCCTGATAGCCCTTCAAAGCCTCGGCGGGATCGTTCAGGTAACGATGCGAAACCGTGGCCAGATTCAACAGGGCGGGCCGATAGTCCGGTTGCTGCTTGAGCGCCGCCCGGAATTGCTGGGCGGCTTCGCGCGGCCGGTTGCGTTGCAGCAGCGCCAACCCCAGACCGTTGAGCGCCTCGGGAATTTGGGCGTCCAGTCGAAGCGCCTTCTGAAAACTCTCCTGGGCGCCGGCGGCGTCACGCAGGCGCAATTGGGCGGCGCCCAGTTTCAAGAACCCCTCGACCGAGCTGCCCCGCAAGGCGGTGAAGGTCGTGAATTGCTCCCGCGCCAGGTCGGGCCGGTTCTGCTCCAGCCAAAGGCAACCGAGGTTGAAGCGCGCTTCCGCCAGGTTTTGATCGAGCGCGAGGGCCTGGCGGTATGCGGCGACGGCATTCGTTGCCTGGCCGGACCGGTGGCAGGCGAGGCCGAGATAGTTCCAGGCCTGCGCGTTGGATTTGAGGAGTCGGGTGGCGCGTTCCAGCTTTTCCACCGCCTGCGCATAATCGCCGCGCTCAAGCAGCTTCTTCCCGTCGAGCAGGGCGCGCGGACCGGGCGGCATGCATCCGGCGAGCAGAACAGCAAAGCCCGCGAGAAAAATGATCTTTCCCGCAGCCCGATTTTTTTTGGCGCACATCCGGACTGGTGGTACCATCCGCGCCCTGACGTGTCAAGAAACGCACAGCTTACAGTGGCAGCTTCGGGACATCGCGATCAAAACGGCCGGCGTGCAGCAGTCGTGACGCCTGCGGTTCGGTTCAGCGAAGTACTGCACCCGCGCGCACGGGCGAACGCGCTCCGCGCCCGGCTCTTTGCCGGCGTACTAATGCCGATGCTGGCTCTCGCGGCTCTCGCCGCCGACCCGTTCACCACCGATCATGGTCCGCCTCGGGCACGGGTCGTTACGGTGTACGACCCGGAGGCGACGGATGCGTTTCGTCCCCGGCCGGACATCATCCAAAAAATGGTGGACCAAGGCGTCACGCGCCTCACCGGCAAGCCGACCGCCCGCGAAGCGTGGTTGAGCCTCGTTTCGACCCAGGATGTGGTGGGCCTGAAGGTCTATTCCGCACCGGGCCCGAACAGTGGCACGCGCCCGGCGGTGGCCGAGAGCGTCGCGCGCGGGCTGATCGCCGCCGGTCTACCGCCCCGCCAAATCATCATTTGGGACAAATCTGAATACGATCTGCGCCAGGCGGGATATTTCGCACTGGTGGCCGAACTGGGTATTCGAGTGGCCGGCAGCGCGCAGGCCGGTTACGACCCGACCAATTACTATGACACGCCGTTGATCGGGAGTCTGATTTGGGGCGACTTGGAATTCGGACGCGAAGGCGAGGGCGTGGGCCGCAAATCCTTTGTCTCCAAACTTGTCACGCACGAGGTCACCAAAATCATCAACATCACTCCCCTGCTCAATCACAACACGGCCGGCGTTTCGGGCAATCTCTACGGCCTCACGATGGGCAGCGTGGACAACTCGCTGCGCTTCGATAGCGCCGCATCACGTCTCGCCGCGGCTGTGCCGGAAATCTACGCCCTGCCGATCCTCGGCGACCGGGTGGTGCTGAATATCGTGGACGCGCTGATCTGTCAGTATGAGGGCGACCGGCTTTCATTGCTGCATTATTCGGTGGTGCTGAATCAACTCCGGTTCAGCCGCGATCCGGTTGCGCTCGATATGCTGTCCATCAAGGAACTTGAACGCCAGCGGCGCATTGCGCGCGCGCCCTACGTGAAACCCAACCTGGATTTGTATCGCAACGCCGAATTGCTCGAACTGGGAGTGAGCGACGCCGCGCAAATCGCGGTCGAAGCTGTGAAATGACCCCTTGGCGGATTGGTGAACGTCCCCCGCTGACACGGTCCGGACACGATAAGCTGTCAACATTCCTGTCATCACGCTGGACAGATTCATCAGTTACGACCGTGTTCACATTATGAATACTTGGCGCATTCCACGGATTCCATGTTAAGCGGCAACAATCGTCGTCGTGGCATGGAAGCTGCCCTTGGCCGCGACACTATGAGCGACAAAGCATTTGCAAAAGCCATGTCACAAATCGCCAGCGAGGCGGAAGCCGAACAAAAGCGCGAAATCAAAGCGGAGGAACGCCGCCGGTTCCAGAGCAAGATCCGGCGGATTTGCCTGTTCCTCACGGTCACCGTCGTGCTGGGCGCCGGATTCTATTTTCGGCAGAACCTTGAGCAGTACGCGTCGAAGGTCACCAACAAGTTGAGCGCACCGCCGAAAATAGACGGCCAGACCGCCACGGCGTTGAATGATCTCCGCACCGGCGCCGCGAAACGCGACCAGGTGCTGGACGAGATCGGCAAGACGCCCGCCGGGCTCACCAGCACGGAAGCAAACCGCTGAGCCGCGCCGCTCCGGCAATCCCGGGTGCGGCAGGAACCGATGAGTACGGATCAGGGGTTGCGGCTTTCAAAAACAACCCGTCCGTCCACCACGGTCATCAGGACTTTCACCTGATCAAGCTGCATTGGGTCCAGCTTGAAGATGTCGCGTTCGAGCAGGACCAGATCAGCCAGCTTTCCGGGTGACAGGCTGCCCTTCACCCCGTCTTGGAATTCGGCAAACGCGGCGCCCACCGTGTAAGCGCGGATCGCCTCCTCCAGCGAAATCTTCTGCTCGGGCACCCAGCCGCCCGGATGCTTGCCATCGAGCGTTTGCCGCGTGACGGCGGCTTTCAAACCCTCCATCGGATTGAGCGGCGCGACCGTCCAATCCGAACCGAACGCCAGCACGGCGCCGGCGTCCAGCAGCGACCGGAACGCATACGTGCCTTTGGATCGCTCCGGCCCGATGCGTTTGTCGCACCACCGCCCGTCGTCCGCGCAATGATAAGGCTGCATGGAAGCGATGACGCGTTGCGAACCGAACCGTTTGATTTCGCCCGGCCGCAAATGTTGCGCGTGTTCGATGCGAAAGCGCCGGTCACGCGGACCGTTTTTCTCGGCGGCTTCCCGATAAATTTCCAGGATGCGGAAGTTGGCCTCGTCCCCAATCGCGTGGATCATCACCTGCAAGCCGCGTTTGTCCGCCCCTTCGACGCGCTGGAGCATGATGCCCTCGGGCAGCATTTGGTCGAACAACAAGCCGCGCGTGTTCGGCGCATCGCTGTAAGGCTCGAAGAAAAGCGCGGTGGTCGAGCCGAGGCTGCCGTCCGCAAAACCCTTTAATCCTCCGAGGCGCAGCCACGCGTCGCCAAAAGCCACGCGCACCCCGGTCTTGCCCAGCACTTCCCAGGACACAATTGAACGCATGGCGTAAATGCGCGTTTTCAATTCCCCGTGCTCGAGCATGTACTGATAAAGCCCGACATCATCGCCCGCCGACATGTCTTGCACGCTGGTGACGCCCACGCGCGCGGCATGTTCGGTGGCGGCGAGCCCGGCGGCGTGGTTCTCATCCCAGGTGCGCGGTGGAACCACCTTGTCCACCAAATCCATTGCGGCGTCCTTCAAAATCCCGGTTGGCTCGCCGTTGGCGTCGCGAACGATCAACCCGCCCGCGACTTCCTTGGTTTCTTTCGTCACTTTTGCAAGTTTGAGTGCAAGGCTGTTCGCCACCGCCATGTGGCCGTCAAGCCGGCTGACGAAGACAGGGTTGTCCGGCGTCGCCGCGTCAATCCACTCCTTCGTGGGCAGTTGCGCGCCGGGGAATTTTTCGTGGTCCCAGTCGCCGCCCAGAATCCAGCGGCCCTTCGGAATCTTCTTCGCAAATTCGGCAATCCGCCGGGTGAACTCCGCCGGCGAGCTGGCATCACGCAAATCCACGTTCGTGATGGAGAACCCCCCGGAGAGCCAGTGGACGTGCGCGTCGTTGAAACCGGGCAAAACCGATTTGCCGCCCGCGTCAATCACGCGCGTCTTCGGCCCGGCCAATGCGCGCAGGTCGGCGCTCGAACCCACGGCCGCGATGCGATTGCCGGAAACCGCCACGGCTTCGGCTTTGGGTTGGGCGTCGTCCATCGTGCGGACGGCGGCGTTGACAATGATGAGGTCGGGAGCGAGCGAGGGCTTTTCAGCGTGGGCGGTGGTGAGCATGGCGGACAAAAGAATAAGCGGAAGGCTAAACGATTTCACTTTGAGCGTTGTTGGTTTCAACAAGGACAGATTCTTAGTGCCGCGCACCGGAATTGTCACGCGGGAAACGTCGGTCGGCCCTGAGTCAAACGTCGTGAACGGATTGCAAATCACGAAAGAAAGCAGTCGCTTTGTGATCCAGCCATTCGATGACGTCAAAAAAATCATCCAATACAAAGGCCAGCTTGTTTTCCGCCGACACCTTCCGGCTGCCACGAAGGCGGATTTGCAACCACTGCGAGCGGACCAACCACGGCAGGGCGGACCATTCAAGCTCGGTCAATCGGCTAATCTGCTGATAGCCGCCCAACATCCACGAAGCCCACTCCCGATTTAATGCAAAGGGTTGCGTCAGCGACCGAATATCGTCCGGGTTCAGCGGCTTAACGCGTGAAGCGGCGAAGAACATCAGCGCGTCCACCACATCGCGACAACGCGCTTGGGGATTGAGATAATCAAAATCGTAAACGGCGGCCACTTCCGTTCCCTTGAACTTCACATTCCCGAGGTGGATATCGCCGTGAATCACCGCCCGGGGCAGTTTGGCATACACGCCCTGGTCTAAATTCCATCTCACCAAATCGAGCTGTTCGGCAATGCGGTCAACCTGCTTGATCTCCTGCGGCGTGCGGGCCAGTTGTCGCAGTTGCTCCACGTAAACAACGAGTAAATCAGGATGATCTTCCCGCAGCACGCCTTCCTTGCCGGAGGGAATGTCCTCGCCAAGAACCGAATGAAAACGTGCCAGGAAACGGCCCAATGCCGTGATTGCCGCGCGGTCGCCTTCACCGAAGTTGTCGCCGTCGAGCCAGGAGAGTGCTTCGAAGGCACCCTGCCCGGTTCGCAACCAACTGGTTCCATCAGCGCGGCGCCAGGGTCGCGGGACAGGCAGGCCGTGATCGGCCAGACGCTGAAGTGATTCGTGGTCGAAGCGGATGAACTTTTCTTCAGCGAACTCCGCCGGCCGAAGGCGAAGGACAAAGCGTCCTTCCGGAACTTGAACCGCGTATTTTGGAGTCGCCGTGCCGCCCAAGCGCCGAATTTCAGATGGCATCCCCAGGCCGAAAGCCCGAAGCACTTCGAACAAGCCGGGCGGCGTTATTTCATCTTCCGGCATGTGGAGGCTCGGAGTTGGTTTCACCGGAAGTTTCGCCGCGGTTCTGATGATCAATCACCATCCCGTCATCGTGCGGATTGCGTTTGATCTGCCCGAGCAGCCGCAACATCTTTCTGAGGTCAAATACACCTCCGACCGTGATCAAAATGGCAATTGAAACGGAAACCACCAGCACCACGATGGTGTAAATTCCCCAGAATCGAACCCACGCTTCGGTCGGCACCTTGACGCACACGTTGTAAATCGAGCCGGCCACGAAAACGACGATGAGCAGGGTCGTGAACGCCAAACTCGAAAGATAAACAATCTGGTCCGAGCGGGTGAACTCGTTGCCCATCGCGATCCAGGAGCGCCAACCGCGAATTGGCGCCACGGCGCTCGCGCCCTGGACCTCCTGCATCACGTATTGGCCGCGATGCAGCATCCGGTCGAGGTTGAACACCGAGCGACGGTAAAGCAGTGAAACCAGGACATACGCCGAGCACGCAATCACGGCAACCGAAAGGCTCAACACCGCCGGATTGTACGAAGCGATTTTGGCAAGGACGGCATATAGCCAGTTGCCTTGGTGTGCCGGATTGGTGAACAGGTGCGTGGTGTTTTCAATTTGCCGCACCACCACGGCGGCAATGGAAAGCACCGCCCCCGTGATAATGGCCGTCCACGCGCCCGCGGTTGTGCCACGTTTCCAGTAAAGACCGCCGATGACGACCGCGCCCGCGCCGCTGGTGAAAATCGCGTACGAGATCACAAAGAACATGTGGAGATACTCGGTCTGACGAAAGAGGAAGCTGAAAAGAAATACCAGCACGCCCACGCCCGTCATCGAGAGGCGCAGCAGCAATAGGTGACGTTTCGGATCCAGCGGTTTGGAACGCAAGGGCATGATCACGTCCTGGACAAAGATGCTGCCCCAGGATTGCAGAAAACTTTCGTGCGAGCCGATCGTTGTCCCCAAAATCAAAGCGGCGAATGCACCCAGCAGTCCCGTCGGCAGGAGGAATGTCAACGCCACCGGCGTCGTCATCTGCCGCTGGATTTCGGTGCCGGGGATCGTCGCCACGACGCTTTGTACCTGTTGTGCGACCGGCGCGTAGGCGGGGTGATGCATCACGGTGTAGGCGCAAACCGCAATCAGGAGAATCGTCAGATACAAACCCGGCACGCGCCACGTGGCCAGCACGCCGGCCATCCGCGCCTCGTGCGCGTTCAGGGCGCAGACCCCAAAGCCCTGGGCCGACTGCCACGCGCCATGCCCATAGAAGCTCATCAGCGCAATGATCAGAAAGAACCAGATGTTGAAGTCTTCCATCTTTGCGGTTTCGAACGGATTGATCAGCGACTGGCCGCTGGGCGTGAACGACAGCCCTTCAACGATTCGCGTCCATCCCATCGTGGCGAGCAGGAAGAAAACGACGATGAGGATCACCACGTTCGAGAAGAAGCCTTGGATGAAGTCCGTGAGGAGAATCGCAATCTGGCCGCCCAGAAAAGTGAACAGCAGACCGAAGCCAAGAATGAAAACCATGACGAGCGCGAAGACCAACGTCGTGTCCGGCAGGCCGCAGTAATAAATCAAAAACCGGGCGCCCACGGCGGGGAACACGCCAAAATTCACGACGCCGCTGAACCACGCGACCATGCCGGCGAAGATGCGCAACTTGCGGCTGTAACGCAGTTCGAGGAACTGCGCCAGGGTCATGGCGCGCGTCTGCCGAAACCGGTAAGCCACCCAGCCGGAAATCGAGACGATGGCGAATTGCACCGTCATGATGAGTTGCCACCACGCCGCCGGGAATCCCGCCTTGTAGTAGGCTTCGAAGAAACCGATGAAGGTGAAAGCGCCCAGCGTCAACGTGCTTCCGGAAAGCGTGATGAGATAACGTCCCGCGCAACGCCCCGCGGCCAGAAAATCCGCCACGCTCTTTGTGTAACGCCGAACGGCGAAGATGGTGACTGTCCAGCACAGCAGCAGGCCGGCGATGATCCACCAGTCGAGTGTATGCAGGCTGGTCGGTTTCAACTTCCCATCCTTGCTCGACGGTAGGCCCGCGCGAATTCGGCTCCATCGTAACCTGGATCATCCGGCGGCAGGTTATTCAGTTGAATCTCCGCGCCGTGACGCAACCAGGACTGTCGCGCGGCGATGGCGGCCAGCTCCGGTTCCAACAATTCCGCCATCGGCAGGGGTGGCTTTTCCGCAGCGCCGCAGAGATAAGGCAAACACCGCTCCAGCAGGTCGCGGTAGATATGGCTTGGCGCGACCGTGGTTTGGAACACGGTCTTGGTTGTGACCGCAGTGAGATGAAACGGCAGCGACGCCGCCTGGCCGACAGAGAGAAATCCAATCTTTCCGTCCGCCCAGATGATTTTCAGCAGTCGCTGCCCGCTGGCGCCGAGATATTGAACCGAACGAATGCCGCTTCCCATCAACGCGGACATCAACGCATAGGCATGAATTCCGTAATTGAACTCGTCCGTGCCGCAACCTGCAAAGGCCGTTCGCACGTCCCCGCGCTCCTCTGTCGGTCTGGCCAGCCACTCTCGCACCTCCCGGGTAAACCGAAGGCTTGAACCACCGGTGATTTTCTTCCCTCGTGCGGCCCAATCGAGTAATTGCTTCGCATCGCGGACGTTTCCGATGATCGGTTTGTCAATCAGCACCGACTTGCCTGTTTCGACAAACGGACGCGCTTGCGCCACATGACGATCCCAGTTCGCGGTGTGAACAATGACGCCATCCGCTTCCTCCAGCATGTCTTCCAGCTTCTCGACCGACTTCGGAATTCCCAACTCGCGGCAGAATTCCATCGCATACCTTTCAGGCCGGGTCTCGCCGGAATCCCACGCGGCGCTGACCTCGACATCCAGATGAAGTTCATTCGCCAGTTGGCGAATGATCGGCACCCATTTGGCAGGATGCGAAGTGCACAAACCAACGAGGCCGAGTCGGAATGCCATCGTTCAGCCCTTTCCGCTTCCCGGGCATTTCCGGCACGCGGCGATGAAATCATCGCAGGCCACCGTGTCGCCGAAGTGCGTCTCGAAATATCGAATTGCCCAGCGCGTGGCAACCCGTTCCGCGAACATGTCCGGGCATTCCACACCGATCGTGGCGTCCCGCATGAGGAACAGGCGGTATTCGTGCGAAGCCATCGGTTCGATGCCACCGGGTGCGCGCAGGACACACATGTCCGTTGCGAAGCCGGTGTAAATCAAGTTTTCGATGCCCCGCCGCCGCAGTGCTCGATTCAACTGCCCGGTCTGAAAAACAAACGGCTCGCCAAGCAAAGGTGAAACGATTTTTGCCCGGTCCATTTTGGCCAGCGGTGAATTGGTCGGGTAATCCTTGCCGTGAAAACGATCTTCCATCTGCTTCCGCCACCCGGCGACCACCGGCGGATCTTCGTCCGGCGTTGCGCGCGGGTCCGCATCTGCCAGCGCCTCCGGGTGGCGTCGCGCGATTAGTTCGCTTTCGACATGACACACCAACACGCCCGCCCGACGGGCAGCGTCCATGACCGGGCGGATACATTCCCGCACGATGCGCTCCGCCTCGCGAAACGATTCGAGCGAACCCATTCCGACAAAATAATTTTTGTCAATCGGCGGACCGCCTTCACATCCGATGTTCCAGCAATGCATGGCGACCAGCGCGGTTTTGCGCGCATCGAGCGCCAGCGATTCAGTTTCGTAACCGGGGCGGTCGAGGGGGATGGGGCGATACCACCGTCCGGTGAGATTCAGGTTCATTTGCGGTTGCGGTCCGCGACCTCGCGCACAATCCGCGCGGCGAGTTCGCAATGTTCCTCTGTGTATTTCTCGCAGAAGGTCGCCCAGCGAATCCACGTTTGCACAAACTTCCACGCGGTCGGGCAGGTGTGCTCATCGTAGCGGTATTCCCGCGCAGCGGGCGGCATGGAGTAAGGGTAACGCTTTTCGCGCGCGTTCTTCTGGAGAAATGTGAGCGCCATCGGCATGAGGTAATACCGGCCCGTTCCTGCGCCGGGAATTCCCGCCTTCAATAACTGCTCGCCGAATTCGTCCACCGTGCAGCGGAATTGCCCGGCGGCGATGTTCATGCCGAACATCCACGCTGAATAAACGTTCACGTGGTCCGGAATCGGCAGCGGCGTAACGCCCGGAATCTCCGCAATCAAGCGCGACAGCAAACGGATCATTTTGTCCCGATGGGCGACCTGCTCGCGAATGATTTCCAGTTGCGCCAGACAGATGGCCGCGGTGCAAAGCGGCATGCGATGGGCAAAGCCTGGTTCGGAGTGCTGGCGGCCGAACCCCGGCAACTGCACACCACCGCGGCTCAGTCCAATGAAGCGAATCCGTTCCGCCAAATTATCGTCGTTGGTCGCGATGCCACCGCCGACGTCCGAGCCCATCGTCTTTTCGGAATCGAACGAGAAGCCGGCCGCCCGGCTCAAGGCCCCGGCCAGCCGCCCCTTGTATTCACCAAAGACGGCCTGGCAGGCGTCCTCATAAACAATCAACCCGTGCCGTTGAGCCAGCGCGTTGATCGGGTCCATATCGCAGATCAATCCGGTTTTGTGGACGACGAGAATGGCGCGCGTGCGCTTCGTGATGCACGGCGCGATGGTTTCCGCCCCCATGTTCACGGTGCCGGGCAGCGTGTCGGCAAACACCGGAATGTAATTTTCTCGCACCAGCCCTTGAAGTGTCCCGTAATCCGTGATGGGACTGACGATGATTTCGTCGCCCGGCTCGAACCCAAACGCAGCGGCCAGCACCGCCAGCGCGGGCGTGCAACCGGGCGTCGCGATGAAATGTTTGACGCCGTATTCCTTCGCGAATGCGCGTTCGAAACGTTCGAGCATCGAAGGCGACGCCAGTCCGCCTTCCACGACCTCCTGCAAATACTTCAGGGCGTTCGGGCCGATTGTCCGCGGATATTGCGTTGGCAGAACGCCGCCAGAGTACTTTTCAAAGTTTGCCGGTCCGTAGGTCGCTCGCTGAAGATTGCTCATGTTGCCATCACGCCTTTGATGTTCCCTCTCGCTGCTGGCGCAAGAAGGCGACCACCTCATTCGGTTCAGCCAGCCAGACGTCGTTGCCGCCCAAGCGTGTTACGGTTTCAAAGCGCTGCTCCAATTCCTCCGTCGTGCAGTCTTTCCAAGGATGAATCGGTTTGCCCGGCATCGGGCAGTGGCAATAGTCAATAATCCAACCGCCGCAATCCATCGCCTGGTGAATGCGCTTGTAAGGATCAAAGACCGAATAGAACGGCGGCGGAAATTCCGTGTGCAACGGACAGCGACCGAGCCGGAACAAATCCGTGTCCGGCTTGTTCACCTGGTCGTAAATGGTCATGATGGCCACGTAGCCAGCCCGACGTGCAACCTTGAGTGATGGAGGGTAGCCATTGTTGTCGCCCGGAACGCAGAACGTCGTCACCTCGCGACCAAGCGCGGCTTCCAGCACCTTGCGGCTTTCCACGACCTCGTGCTGCGCGTTCTCGTCCGTGATGCCTGCGTGGGTCATGCTGTGACAGGAAACACCCCAACCCTCGGCGGAAAGCATCTGAATTTCCGCCTTCGAGAGAATCATCATGCCGTGGTAACTGCTGCCTGGCACATTGCGCGGCACTCCCACCTGACTGGCCACCAGCGCCACGTGCCCCGGAACTTTGTAGTGACGGTGCAAGGGCAATGCGTGTTTCAACAGGTCCGCGCAACCTTCGTCGTAGGTGATCGAGTAAACCCAGCGCTTGCCATGCTTCCACGTCATCGTGTTGAAATCATAATGACGCAGCGTTGCGATTCAAAACTATTCGCAACCAAAACCGGACAAGAGGGGTTCACCGGCTCAGCTTTCAACGAGATTTCTTTTTGGTTGGGCGCAGCAGACACAACCGCCCATCGCCCAGGCTTACCAAGATTTCAGAAGCGCCGTCGTTATCCACATCGGCAATGACCGACGCGCCGACGCTGGCGGGCAGGCGAGTTTTCCAAACGAGCTTTGCGCTGTCTCCGGCGTCAGCCAGCGCGTAGAGGTCGCCATGCGTTGTGCCGAAGACGAATTCCTGCGCGCCATCGCCATTGATGTCACACGCGGCGACGTCGCTGGCCGTGCTGTTTAACGGAAACGTCCAGCGCTCTTTTCCGGTCGCCACATCGAGACAGGCGAACTGGCCGTCCTGCCGACCGAAACCCATCAGCCACCGTCCGTCGCGCGTTTTCAGAAATCCCTCCGCCTCGGCACGGGCCTGGCCGACAACCGGGAGATGATACCATTTCGCCACCGCATGACTTGTCATCGCCGCGACGAAATAATGTCCGTCCACCAGGCACACGGTCGGTTCGCCCGTCTTCTCGGGCAATATCGCCGGCAGCGTGTAAAGGCCCTGGCTTTCCTGCTTGAAAATCTTGGGCGGGAACGCCGGTCCGACCAACGGTTCGCCAGTTGGCCCGGAAGCGACGCAATAATAATCGGGACACGTAAACACCAGATCGTCTTTCCCGTCGCCGTTGACGTCCCACACGGCGGACAGATTGACGGTTGGCGCGTAGTAGCGTTCGAGGTCGGGAATTTTCCCCTTTTCCCAAATCAATGCGCCGTTGCTCCCGTCCACCATCAGGCTGTGCACGTGAGGCGTGCCGACATAGACATAAAGGTCGTAGCCCGACCGACCGAGGAAACGCCCGGTTTGAAATTTCAATGCCGGACCGTACGGCAAGCCGGATCGTTCGCGCGGTGTGAGCGTCACCTTCCAGAGCGTCGCCGGTTTCCTGCCGGGTCGCAGCGCGTGGATGATGGGATCAATGGTCGGTCCCGCGTCGCCGATGATCATCTCCAACTTGCCGTCGCCGTCCAGATCGGCCAATGCCGGTGGCGCCGCCGAAGAATGCTCGGAGACCTTCACGAATCCCTTTGCGTCCTCGTAGCGGTAAACAGTGACCCGACCGTTGTGGTAATGGATCACCTCATTTCTCCCATCGCCATCCACATCGGCAACCAGCGGCGGATCGAGCGCCGGGCCGACCGTGGCGGGAACATGGGAGAAATCAGGACCGCGCGGCGGCGCTGGCGGACTGCCATCGGTCAACTCCACTCCCTCGTCCTTTTTCCAACCCAACCGCTTGTTGCCCGATTTGGTCTGGATGAAGATCTGCTTGGGCACTTGTTCAGCGGCACTGTCTCTTCTCACAGGAAAAACCGGCAATGAACGCGCGCCGTCCTGCTTCCAGAGTTCTTTACACACCTTGCCCGTGACCTTGAGCAGGCTAGCGCCCTGGACGTCTGTGAGGGTCGGATCTTTTGAAATGTCCGCGAGCAGTTCCGCCGCCCCATCGCCGTCCACATCGCTGAGATGAGTCGCAACTCGATCTTCCGCCGTGGCCTTGATCACCCCGGTGAGTGCGTCGTAGATGCGCGTAATCCAACGCGCTTCGCCGTCGGAAGCGAACAGGCTCACGATCATCTCCAGTTGCCCATCGCCGTCCACGTCGGCGATAGGCGGGTCCGGCCAGGTCGTGGCGATGGTTTGCGTCGTGACCGAGGTGTCCCAGCCCTGCGTCCACGCCAGCTTGAGGCGACCTTTCTCGTTGATCAGCACTTCATGGTGTTGGGCGAAATTCGCGATGCAGAAAAACTCGGGCAACCCGTCGCCGTTGAGGTCCTGAAAGCGAACCAAACCATAGCTGCGAATGTTGGCGGGCGAGACATCCCAGCTAAGAATCTGGTTGACCTTGCCCGTGGACGCATCCAGCACCCACATGCGGCTGTGCGTCTCCACGCAGATTTCCTTCTCGCCGTCACCGTTCACATCGGCTGTCAGCAGTGTGGGGAAGCAGGTGTAATGATCAAAGTCGTAGCGCCAGCGCAAGCGCGGTTGCTCGCCCGGCTTCTCAAACGCCAGCATCGCAATGTAGCCGAACTTCGCATCCGGTGGATAGCCTTGTTCGCAGACGATGATTTGCTTGCCGACGCCACTTGGCAGGTACCGGTCCACCTTCATGGTCCACCAATACGACATCGGTTCCACGTCGTAACGGAAAAGCATCTTGCCTGTGTCGGCGGCCAGGAGCACGGCGGCGCCGAGCGGCGCGGTTGGTCGTCCGGCCATCAAAGCGAGTTCCACGCGGCCATCACCGTCCAGATCCTCGGCGATCACCAGGCTTTCAAAATTCAAGCCGGGTGGGTGCGCCTCCCAAACCAGCGAGCCATCGAGCCGGTAGCAACACAAACGCCCGTTGGCGATGACAATCGCTCGATCCACCGGCCCATTCGGTTTGGATGCAAAACCGGTGATTGCGCCCTGGCCTTTGGGAAAACCAATCTCCGCCGAGAGCTCCGGTGCGGTGGTCATTCGTCCCGCCATGGGCTGAATGTTGGTCAAACACCGGTTCTGCCGGGGCATGGGCCAACTCCCCGACGACTCGTCCGCCTGCCGTGCTGGCCCGACGGCAGGGAGGAGTGTTTCCGGAAACAATACCAAGCCGCCAACCACTGCCGCCGTGCGGCAGAATTCCCGGCGCGTCAGTCCGCAAACCCGGGCTGCAGTTTCGGCATCGGCGGAACGGTTTCGCTTCATAAATCAAACGGGGCATTCGCGCCCACGACCATCGCTGGTTCGTGGAGGGGATTCTCAGCTTTGGAAACCTCCCTTGTCACGCGGGAAACATTTGCTTTCTTCGGCCGCTCGTTTCGAGTTTCATGACGCTGCCGACGACGTAGCGCAGGTTTCCAAACCTGCTGTTTCGCCGATTTCCAAATCGGCGGTGTGTTGAAAACCCGCAAGTTTGGAAACGTGCGACACGGCCGACTTGGAAGTCGGCGCTACGGACAACTGTTTACAAGCTATGGACTCATTGCCGACTGTTTTACTGAAACCGGGCGAAGCCGACCGCATCGTGGCGGGCCACCCCTGGGTTTATCACACCTCGATTCTCCGCCTGACCGCACAAGCCGGCGACGGCGAATTGGTGCAGGTCAAAGACCATCGCCAGCGGCTGCTGGGCGTGGGTTTCTTCAACTCGCGTTCGAAGATCAACGTCCGCGTCATCTCCCCCGAACGCGTCGAGATGGACGCAAACTTCTTCGAGCAACGCATCCGCGCCGCGCTGGCCGTGCGGCAGAAGCACCTGCCCACCGCCACGTCCTTCCGCGTCGTCAATGCCGAAAGCGATTTTCTCAGCGGCCTGATCGTGGACAAATACGCAGACGTGCTCGTGGTGCAGATTTCCGCGCTGGGCATGGAAAAGCGGAAGGACAAGATCGTTGCCGTGTTGCAGAAGATTTTTTCGCCCCGCGCCATTCTGGAGCGGAGTGATGTGGCCTCGCGCAAGTTCGAGGGGTTGGAGGCGGCGAACGGAGTTCTGTTGGAGTCCAACCTTCAGGTTGCTCCGGGGAGACAAGCTAAAGCTTGGACTCCAACGGTTGTGAACCTGAACGAGCTCAAATTTGAAACCGACCTGCTCGGTGGTCACAAGACGGGGCTGTATCTGGATCAACAGGTCAATTACCAGGCCGTGGCACAGTTTGCGCACGGCGCGCAAGTGTTGGACTGCTTCAGCTTCCTAGGCGGATTCGGATTGCATGCCGCACGAGCGGGTGCGGCGCACGTTCACATGCTTGACCAAAGTGCGGAGGCCATCGCCGCCTCGCTCCGCAATGCTGACGCCAACGGTTTGAAGGATAAAGTCTCCGCCGAAGCCGTGAATGTGTTTGACTGGCTCAAAGCCAACACCGCCGTCAAACCACACGAAAAGGTCATTCCGCGATTCGACCTCATCGTGCTCGACCCGCCGTCATTCACGCGCAATCGCGCGTCCGTGCCGGATGCATTACGCGGCTACAAGGAAATCCATTTGCGCGCGCTGAAACTCCTCAGACCTGGCGGCACGCTGGCGACGTTTTGCTGCTCGCATCACGTGGACAGCCGAACGTTCATGGACGTGATCCTTTCTGCCGCGTTTGATTGCCGTCGAGTGCTGCGCCGCGTGGCGACTTATACGCAGTCACCCGACCATCCAGTCATTCCAATGATTCCGGAGACGGAGTATTTGAAGGGGTTTGCGTTCGAGGTCGTCCGTTAGCCGATCGGCCGCAACAACAGGAATTTGACAGAAGCAAACGAAGGGAACCAAGGCGGCTTTTTTAATTGGCCTCGTTTCCTTCGTTACCTTTTGTGAGCCATCAATAGCCCAAGCCCACACGGTAGAAGAACGGGCCGGGCCGACGGCGTTCGTGTACGTGGACCCGCAGTCGCGTCAACGGGTGCTACACAACGGGCATCGTCCAATCGTCGGTTCGTCTCGGAGTTTGATTCCGGGACTTTTCGCTTGAAGGAATTGCAGAATTTCGTCCGCCGCCTCGTCGGACAAATCCATCTCCAACCCTTGCCGGTCGTGGCGACTGCCGTAATCAAAGGTCATGAACCGCTTCCCGACGGCGGGCTTGCCGGTGACATCGCAAGTATGTTCAGTCTCATCGCGAGCGCCGGGGGGTGTGACGCCAAGCCACGGCGCGGGTGCAGGGGTGAGCGGAAAAAGCGTTAAAGCGTCAACGCGCTTTCGAGACTGCGCCTCGACGAGTCTGCTCAGGTTCGTTTGTAGATCTCCCGCCGGTTGCCGACATAGTGCAGATAAATGCGGCCCAGCTTTACGTCGAACTCGTATAGCACACGGTAATCGCCGACGCGCAGTTTGAATTCCGGGCGGCCTTTCAGGCGTTGGTGGGGAAACGATTCCAGGCGCGTGCCCATTTCATCCACCTTCCGCTCCACATCGGCACGAACCGTCGCGGGCAGCCTGTCAAACGACCGGGAGAAAGTAGGCGACCAGATTTGGAGCGCAGCAACCACAATTTACTTGGGCTGGCGCGTCGTGTAATTGCCTGCGGCGATTTCGCGGCGGGATTCGTCGAGCTTGGCTTTCACCTCATCGGTCAGTTCAAGCTGGTCTTCGAGAAAGTCATCAATCCAGGCGCGAATCTCTTCGATTTCGGCGCGGGACAATCGCGGAATCGCCGCTTCAATTTCTTGAACTGTGCTCATAGCGGCAAGATAACCAACCCACAGACATTTGCAAAGTCTGGGTTTCAACGCAAAGTCGCCAAGACGCAGGAAAAGCGGTGTCAGCCCCGTTCCCCGCCAGCCACCGCACTCCACGACGCTTCGCGAATTTTGCGAACGCCCGGCGGCGGCGCAGCGTGTGGAGTGCGCGTGGCTTTAGCACTGCTTTCGGTTGGCGACGAGTTCAGCGCCACCTGTTGCGCCGACCTGCCCCGCCGAGTTCAGACACGTCGCGCCAAAACGAAGTGAAGGCAGATGAAGGCGGATGGCGCATGGAAGACTGGAGAGCTTCTTTGCGGCTCCGCGACTTCGCGACTTGGCGTCAACATTTCTCGCAGGCGAGGCGGGAAGGTAGCGAGTTGGTACGGTGGTTCAAGATCGTATGACCATCCGCTCCTCTCCTGGTTGAAGCGACATCTACAACACATTGGTGCGGCAAAGCCGCGGAGACGGGCTGGTCCGTTACTCCACTGCCAACCGGAAGAACCGTTTTGCATCGCTAAACGCGATCACGTTGGTAAAATTCACATTCCCAACAGAATCAAACCGATTTGTTGCGCATAGAATCCATTCCGCAACGGGCAGGGCAACATTCGTTGAGGTGAGGAGATAACATAAATCGTAGGGAATTCCGTTTGAAGCTGAGATCGTTATGTTGCCACTCGAAAGAGAAACGACGGCGACGGCAGGTGGCGGAGTTGGAACGCTGAAGATCCTCAGCGTACCGTCCACATTCAACTGGTTGGTGTTCCATTTCAGGGTGGGGCTCGGTGAGGGAGGTGAAAGGCTATTAAACATTCCCGAGTAATTGATAGCGCTGAAAAGCTTGAATGAATTCCCGCTGCTAAGTGAGCCATTCAAATTCGTAAGCTGCAAAGTGCCGCCATAAATCACGTTTGCCAGGCCAATGAAGTTGTCGTTCGTACCCGTCGCTTCGTCCAATTCCACGCATGTCGTGCTGCCGCTGTCCAATGTCAGACTGCCGTTGATAGCGAGTTGGCCGACCGAAGTTCCCGGCGAGACTGCCCCGCCACCGACCACAGAGACGTTCCCAAGGATCGTTCCATTCCCTGTAAGATGACCGTTATTGGTGATCACCAAACCGTTGGCGAAAGAATGTGTGCCATCGCCCAAAAGCTCATACGTGGCCGGAGAGACACCGTCACCGACAGTGAAGGGTGAGCCGTTCGTCACCAATGTGTTTCGGGTTTGTAACCTTCCCCCGTTAAGGTTCAACCTGCTTTTACTCCCGTTCGTCAGCAGCAACAAATCGGTTACAAGGAGTCCGTCAGTCTGTGTTAACGTCCCGCGACGCACGTCCACCACGCCGGTCGAGGTTTGGTTGGTGGCAATAATGTTGCCACCGTTGATCGTGACGACATTGTTGCTCGATGTACTGACAAAACCGACATAACAGGTGGATGCGCGGACAGTGCCGTTGCCACTGACGATCAACTGATTTCGGCTGCCGTTGTATCCGGCGTAGAGACGCGACTGGTTGATCCACCAAGACCCGGAGCCCGACACAAAGACCAAATTGTTGCTGCCATAAAAGTTATCAGAGTTGCCTCCTATGTAACCCGTAGAGTTGAGCACAGCGCCGCCATCAAGCACTGTCAATTGGTTTGAGTTTCCGCCTCCGCCAACCGTGAACAAGGATAAGTTTGTCCAGAGTGAACCTGGGCCTGAAACTACCACGTCATTGTTATTGCCGCCCATGCCCAAGCCAACGGCTCCGTCGTAGGCGAAAATCCTGCCCCCATTGGAAACAACCAAATGGTTGAACGAGCTGTAACTACCCACGTCTAGGTTATACCTGTTCGTCCACGTTGAACCTGCTCCACTGACAACCGCCGAGTTGTTCGTGCTCGAGGCCGTGCAGGCAAGACAAGCGCTTTCGTTCGCGACTACAATCCCGCCGTTAGTTACCAACAAGACGTTGGCCGAGCCAACACGGCCGACATCAAATTCAAGGCTACAAATCAACCTGCCGGCATTAGCGACAACGAGTGTGTTTGATCCCCCTTCATCTCCACAATAAAAACTGCCGCTACTTCGCCAAAGCGAGCCCGGATCGGAAATGAGCGTAAAATTGTTCCCGCTGAACGAATATCGCCCAATACGGCTCGACCCGCTCTGTAGCACTCCACCATTGGTTACGGTCAACGAGCTGTTGTAACCATTGTAGCCGACGTACAGCGTCGTATCGTTCGTCCACGACGCACCTGGATCAGCCACCGAGGCAGCGTTGTTGCTGCCGCCGAAACCCACGTAACCGATGTCACTGGAAAGCTTGCCGCCGTTCGTCACAACCAGCCGATTGAATGAGCCTCCCGAACTGCCGACAAGCAGACCGAAATCAACCGCGCAACGCGAGCCAACACCTGACACGAGCAGCAAGTTATTGCTTGCCGACAGTCTGGCTCCGATGGTCATCCCATCGCTGTTCAGCAGCCCACCATTCAGAATTTGCAATTCGTTAAGCGCGCCTTCGTACCCAACGTAAAAGCTGGCGCCGCAATCCCACGCAACACCGGTCCCTGTCAGAATCGCACCATTGCTTGTAGCCGACGCGTTCGCACCGATAACGGCGTTACCGGTGTTTGTTATCGTTGCGCTGTTCGTGAGCAACAACAAAGTATATGAGCCATTTGTGCCGATGGTAATGTCGCTCGCGATGTTTGTGATAGCGCCATCCAAAATGTTCGTTTGCCCGTCGGCCACCAATTGAGCCTGCGCCATCGTTGGCAATCGCACCAGAATCCAAGCGATTAACAAGCAACGACCGAGGTCCACGAATGCTATCCCCAGCTCAGAACGCGGCCTCCGGCCAGTTTCTACGACTTGAACTCGCCTCAAGGAGCCATGGGGAAAGATTGTGCGCTTGGCGAACGATGGGAAGTCAATCGCAACTCGAAAACCGCAAAGACTGGTGTCTCTATTCATCGCACCTGAACCTTCCAGAATCGGAAGCTATTAAACCACAGGCTTCGCTACTGTCAACTTCTGAATTTGGAAGATGCGACAGTCGCAGAACATCATCGGCCCGCGAGTACGAACATTGCGTCAGAAGCAAGGTCTGACCCAGGCCATGTTGGCGGCACGGCTGGGCGCTCTGGGGTGGGACGTGCATGAGAACACGATTACAAAGATTGAAACTCGTCTGCGTTGCGTCACTGACGGAGAAGTTGTGATCCTTGCGGAAGCATTGAGAGTCAAGATTCGCGACTTCTTTCCGGATAAACCCAAGTTGTTTTGATTCCGCGGGCCTTTGAATGCCATTTTCCGTCCACCTATCTTCCTGCTCGCCTCTAGCTGGTCTCGGGAATCCGTGCCGGAGGTTTCCGCCAAGCTCAAAGAACCGAACACGAAGGAAAAGAAATTTGAGGACGTGGTTAAAGAAGCCGAACAGGCGGCGGTGCTGGTGCTGGTGTATTAAGGCAGTTGACGCGAATTGCGCGAATTGTCGCGAATGGAATTTAATTCGTGAAATTCGTGTCAAAGCCTTTTCCGTGTTTTGCGTTATTCACGGTTGAACGATGCCGGAACAGGCGGCGGTGCTGGTGTTGGTTTATTAAGTAGGGCGCGTCGCTCCGCGCGCGCCGCTCATCCGCACACCAAAGACGGCGTGCACGGAGCGACACGCCCTACCGAAGAGTGTTGAAACGCTTGCCCTCACCCCGGCCCTCTCCCATCCGATGGGAGAG
>CAYWMD010000078.1:0-27759 GCA_964458575.1 uncultured Bifidobacteriaceae bacterium
CACCCCGGTCATCGCACCCTTGAACCCCTCTTCGGCCTTGTGCGCCAGTTTGAGCGCCAGTTCGCCCTTGGGCAGCCGCCGGACAAACCGCTCAAAATCCTTCGACCAACGATTGTAGCGCGGATGGGTGATGACCTTGTTCAGGTAGGCTGAAATCGCCCCGACGTTTTTGGCGATGCTCCACTCGTTGTCGTTGAGGATGCCAATGAACCGCTTGGTGGTGCTGGCGATGTTGTTCAGCGCCTCATAGGAAACGCCGTTGGTCAGCGCGGCGTCGCCGAAGATGCAGACCACGTTTTCGTCCGAACTCCGCTTGTCCCGCGCGGCGCACATGCCCAACGCCGCGGACAACGCCGTGCCCGCGTGCCCCGCGCCGAAGCAGTCGTGCGGACTCTCCGTGCGCAGACAAAACCCGTTCAGGCCGTCGGTCTGACGGATGGTGTGAAAGCGGCCTTTGCGCCCGGTCAGCAATTTATGGACGTAGCTCTGATGGCTGACGTCCCAGACAAATTTGTCCTTCGGCGTGCTGAAAACAGAATGGAGCGCGAGCGTCAATTCCACGACCCCGAGATTCGGGCCGAGATGCCCGCCGCTTTTCGCGAGGACCGTGATGAGTTCGTAACGGATTTCCTCAGCGAGCTGAGTCAGTTGTTCGAGCGTCAGTTTTTTGACGTGCAATGGGTCGTCAACCATGTCGAGGTAGCGGCTCATAGTTCGCTAAAACGTTCAGTCGTTGAATCGTGGCATCGGCTTTCGATGTAACGATTTAACGGTTCACGTTTCAATGTCTTTTTCCACCGGCTTCAATTTCATTTCGCCCGACGCGGTCTTCTCCAGTTGCTGAATCTTCAATTCAGCCTCTGCCAGCTTCGCCTGACAGACCTGCGCCAGCTTCATCCCTTCCTCGTATCTGGCCACGAGGCTTTCCAGCGGCAAATCGTCGCTTTCCATCGCTTCCACGATGGTTTCGAGCTTTTTCAAGGCGTCTTCAAACGGAAGACCGCCTTTACCGGGGCCGCTCGGGCCCGCAGCTTTCATTGCGTTTGCCATGGGCCAGAAGATAGAACAACCGCCTTCGCCCCGTCCAGTTCCAACTCAGCCGCGCCGCCACACGGCAAGAATCCACTTTTCCTTGACGCTGGTTTCATGGATAATTGGGCGGTGATTAGTTTGATGTTGTCCGGCTTTAACGTGAAGAAACTGGGAGGCTTGATCCTGTTGGGCGCGGCTTGCGCACGCCTCGATGCCGCAGTTCAAATCCCCGTTGTGACGCAAACGAACGTCAATCTGCGCGTGGTGGCGGCCAACCTGACTTCCGGCAACAGCCAACGATACGAAACCGCCGGCCTAAACATACTCAAGGGCCTCAAGCCCGACGTGGTCGCCATCCAGGAATTCAACGTCAGCAACAACTTCGGCATCAACACCCCCGCGGCCATCCGTTCGATGGTGGACAACACGTTCGGCACGAACTTCGTCTATTTCCGCGAATCGGACGCCGCTTACAACATTCCGAACGGAGTAATCAGTCGTTACCCCTTCTCAGCCACCGGACAATGGGAGGACAGCGATGCCGGCGTCAATGACCGCGGCTTTGCCTGGGCCAGCGTGGATCTTCCGGGCACGAATGACCTATACGTCGTGAGCGTTCACCTGAAGGCGAGCAGCGGTTCCGATAATCCGGCGCGGCGCGCCGCCCAAGCCGCCGAACTCAAGGACCTGATCAGCACGAATTTCCCGGCGAACGCCTGGATCATCGTCGCCGGGGATTTCAATCTCTACGCGGAGACGGAGACCGCGATTGAGACTCTCAAGACTTTCCTGAGCGACAGTCCTGTGCCGACCGATTTGAACGGCGACCCGGACACCAATCGTGGCCGCACCGAGCGTTACGACCGCGTGCTGCCAAGCTTTTCGCTTACCAACGCACTGACGCCGGTGATCCTGCCCTCCCACACCTTTTCCAACGGCCTCGTTTTCGTGTCAACGAACTACGTGCCCTTAAGCGACGTGACGCCGGTTCAATACGCCGACTCCACCGCCGCGAACATGCAGCACATGGGTGTGGCAAAGGATTTTCGGATTCCATTCTCCATCACGAATTTCATCAACGTGGATGCACCGGTCCTGTCGTTTGCACCGCCCGGCGTGTTGCGATGGCAGGGAGCCAGCAATCTCACTTACACGGTCTGGGCCAGCAGCAACCTGACGAGTTGGGAAAATGCGGGCTCGTCCACCTCGACCAATGCGGCGTTCTCCTTCACGAACACAATTAACCCGGGGCGGCAGATCTTTTACCGCGTGACCTACCCTTGAGTTTGCGGCTCGGCCTTGCTGAGAACCTCGCCTTGCTTTAGCCGCGTCCTCAACCGCTGACCAGCTTTGACCTTGGAGGCGTCGCGCAAAATACGCCCGGTCGCGGCGTCCATGGTAATCGAGTAACCGCGCCCCAGCACCTGCTCCGGGCCCAGCAATCGCAGCCGCCCGGCGCTGGTGGTGAATCGGGTGCGCCGGTCTTCCAAACCAACACTCACGCGCTCGTGCAAACGATGGAACACTTGCAGCCACACTTCACGCCGCCGCGCCACCACATTCGCGGGACGCAACCGCGCCAGGCGCCCGAGGGTGTCCTTCAAAGACACGCGTTGGGTGCGAACCGCCTGCCGCGCGCAACGCAGCAGGCTGACCTGCAAGTCATCGAGCCGTTGCAGCCACTCGTTCAGTCGCCGGCGCGGATGCAGACGTTCCAGCCGCTGCCGGACCTGCCCCAGGTCTTCCACCAGCCCATCTAGGCGCTGGCGTAAACGTGAACGCAAAACGTCAGGCGCATCGGCGACGAAGGCGCGGCTGGCAAAAAAGCCTTCCGTGATGATTTCCGCCGCCGCGCTCGGCGTCGCCGCCCGCAGGTCGGCCACAAAATCGCTGATCGTGAAATCTATCTCGTGGCCCACGGCGGAAACCACCGGGATTGCCGATTCAAAAATCGCGCGCGCCACGACTTCCTCATTGAAGGCCCACAAATCTTCCAGCGAACCGCCCCCGCGCGTGACAAGAATGAGGTCGAGAGCCGTTGAACCGCGAACCAATTCAACGGTTAAACGTTTCAACGCATTAACGGTGGCAAATTCGTTGAGCAACCGGATCGCCGCCGCAATTTCCGCAGCAGCGCCTTCTCCCTGCACCCGGCACGGCGCAAGGACGATCTCCAGCGCTGGATTCCGGCGTTGCACGACGTGGAACACGTCCTGAATGGCTGCGCCGGTCGGTGAGGTGACCAGGCCGATTCGCTGCGGATACTCCGGCAACGGACGTTTTCGCTCCGGCGCAAACAAACCTTCCGCCGCCAGCTTCTGCTTGAGCTTCTCGAATGCGATTTGCAGCGCGCCCACCCCCTGCAACTCAACCGCGCGCACAATGAGTTGATACTGCCCGCGCGCTTCGTAAACCGTAACGTCACCTTGCAGCAGGACCTTCTGGCCGTCTGCCAGCAATTCGCGATGCGGAACCGCTTCCCGGGCGAACAAAACACAATTCAACTGCGATGACGCATCCTTGAGTGTGAAATACATGTGACCGGAGGCGTGCGCGCGGAAGTTGGTAATCTCGCCCGAAACCCAGAGCGACCCGATCTGCCTTTCCAGCAAGCGCTTGATCTGCGACGTGAGCTCGCTGACAGACAAGACTTTTCGGAGCTGCTCCGTCGGGAACAGCTCGCCGAAATCCCACTGCGACCTGGAAGGCCTGCTCATTACGAAATTGTCTCGGACAAACGCAAGATGTTCGTTGCCTTGCCGCTGGCTTCATCAATCTCAATCACCGCGCCGTGAAGCAGCACGCGGTTTTTCGCCACTTCAAACTTTTGCGGCATGTTCGTTACGAACCGCTTGATGATCGGTTCGATTTCCCGGCCCAGAACGCTATCGTGCGGACCGGTGAAGCCGGCGTCGCTCAAATACGCCGTGCCGCCGGGGAAGATTTGTTCGTCCGCAGTTTGGACGTGGGTGTGCGTGCCCACCACCGCGCTGACCTGTCCCTCCAGCATCCGCGCGAACGCGATCTTTTCCGACGTCGCCTCCGCGTGAAAATCCACGAAGATGATTTTGGTCCGCTGGCGCAGGCGTTCAATCTCAGGCGGCACCACGAGGAACGGATTTTCCAGCACCGGCATGAACGTGCGCCCCTGGGCGTTCGCCACTGCAATTCGGATTTCCGATTTCGAAGTTCGGATTTCAAAAATGGCGCTCCCCTGCCCTGGCGTGCCAGGCGGATAATTGATCGGGCGCACAAACCGCTTCTCGTTCGCCAGCAGTTCCATGACTTCCTTCTGGTCCCACAAATGGTCCCCACTGGTGATGACGTCCACGCCCGCCGAAAAGATTTCCGCCGCTATCCTCGGGGTGATACCGCTGCCACCCGCGGAGTTTTCGCCATTGGCGACGATAAAATCGAGTTGATGCCGTTCGCGGAGTTTCGGCAGCAACGTTTTGACCGCCCGGCGACCCGGTTCACCCACGATGTCGCCAATAAATAGAAGCTTCACGAACCGCAGCGTAGCCGCCAAGTAATGGAAAGTCGAATCTCGATTGGTGCGGGACGGCCAACCCTCACCAAATCTACAATTGATCAATCCCCGCTTAAATCGAAACAGCAGATGCTGTCCGGGCCGCGGACGTAAAGCCGACTGCCAACCAGCGCGGGGTGGGAATAGATCTCCGCATCTTCCTCGAACAGACGCAGTCGGGAACGCACTTGATATTCGTTGCCGTTCGCGGCAATGAGCAGGCATTCACCGTTGAGGGCGACCACGAGCACGCTGTCCGCGTCAGCGAAGAGCGATACGTGTTCGTCGAACACATTTTCTTCCGCGAGCCAGAGGCATTTCAATCCGGCCTGCAAGTCGAGGCAGTGAAATCCCTGGCGCGAGCCGAACACTCGGCCGTTGGTGAACACCGGTGTGGCCGTGTCCGGCGAGAGTTCAGCATAAATCGCCCGCGGCGCCGGAATGATTTTGCCGTCTTGCGCAAAGCCATAAAGACGGGTGCCGTTGTTTTCCGTGGAAACGACCAGTGTTTCTCCCGCAACAATCGGCGTGGGGACGTTGAAATCCCCCGCAACCGCGGGAACGAGTTTCCAGAGACGCTCGCCCGTTTTCGGATCCCAACCACCCAGCGAGATTTCGTCGTAGCCAACGATTTGCGTTCTGCCACCCAACCGTGCCGCGATGAAGGAGGCATAAGCGGCGGTTTGGCCGGGACATTTCCAGCGGATTTCCCCGGTGCGCCGGTCGAGCCCCACCAGCGAGGTTTGCGGTCCGCCGGGATTGACGATCAGCAAATCATCCACGATCAGCGGCGTCGAGCACGTGCCCCACTTCGGCAACTGGCCGTCCAGGTCGCTCACGAAATTCAGCTTCCAAAGAACCTTCCCGCCCTCAAGATTGACGCAACGCAAATCACCGAACGCCCCGAGCAAATACACCCTGCCGTCGCAGATCACGGGTGCGGCGCGAGCGAATTGTCCATAGTCCAGTTTCCCGGGTGCTTGATAATCCACCAGCCACCGCAATTCACCGGTGTTCGCGTCGAGGCAACGGAACACATCCCACTCGTCCGCTGGGTCGCGATCCGCGACCAGGACGCAACCATGCGCCACCGAAAGACCAGCAAGCCCGCCGTTCATGGCGGGCTTTTTCCAAAGGAGACGCGCTGTGGCCGGCAACCGGGCCGGCAATCGCGGGACGTGCCCGTCGCGGCCCGGCCCGCGCCAGTCCGGCCATTCCGTGTCGCGGACGTCATCCGTCTTCGCGCTGGGCTGGCTCTTTTCTGATATCGGCACGAAACCATTCTTGCTCTCCATGGCCCGGAGCAGTTTCGGCTTCTGCCGCAGTGCCAGCAAGGCATCTTGAAGTCGCTGGCGTTGTTCGGCGGGCATGGAATCGCTCGCGAAAACCGTTACGAACGGGACCGGTCCGGTGCGACCCACGATTTTCAAATCGCCTTTCTTGATGCTCCCGCAGCCCTCGAGCAACGGCAGTGCGTAACTCGAAATTACGGCCACGGGCGGCGGCTGCTCGGTGCTGTCCAACACATCAATCGCGGCATCACTGCACGTCTCGCGCGTGTCGAGTTTGGCGGGCGGACGGACTCCGGCGGTTTTTAATGCGGCCACGGCCGCTGAGTTTTTTTCGGCCGCATTGGCCGGCCCGAAGATCAGATGCCGGCCTTCGAGATCACCAATGTCGGCGGCAGCGTCGTTGTGTTTGGCAACGAACAACCCCGTCAGCGTCGTCGAACCGTCCAGGTCCGTAAGCCGGCCTAGCGCATGATAACTGAAATGGGCCGCGGCGGCGTCGTGCTCGACGACAGTCTGTTTGGCAATGACGATCACCGCCCGGTCCGGCGGCAGGCTGGCAAGCGATTCGCCGAGGTTGTCCGAGAAGGAAATCTCCATCCGCTGTCGCATTGCTTTCGACAGATAAGCAGCGAGCTGGTGATAATCCCGTTGCGCATAGCCGACCACACACGCGCAGGCCAGTTCCTTTGCGAGCGGATCCATGACGATGACGGCAACCGGCCCGCCTTGCCCGCTGCCCGTCGTATTCACCGAACTGCATCCGGCAGCCAGCCAGACCGCCAGCACCAGTGCGAACCATCCGCCGCACGATTGTCCGCTGAAATTACGCACGGGAAAAAAGGCAGGAACGGTTTAACTAACTCTTGGCCCCGAAGACCCGGATGGCGTCCTTCGTCGTGTCCAGCATGTAATAGCGTTTCCCGTCCGAACTGACTTCCACAGTGACGCGCACGCAGTCGCCTTTCATGTTTCCGGCGAGCGCGACAACGCCCAGAAACTTGCCGTCGGCACTGAAACGTTTGATGCAGGTGGGCGGACCGGATTCAGCCGCCAGAATCTCGCCACTGGAGGTAATGCGGAGGTTCTTGGGCTCGCAACAACCGCCGAATTGCTCCGGCTTGACCCGCCCGGATTTGCCGAACTTGGTCACCAGTTTGCCGTCGCGGTCGTGACATTGCACCTGATGCCGGGCGTTGTGCGGAATCCAGAGTTTGCCGTCGTAGGCTTGAATGTCCATCTGGCCGCAGCAGCCGCGCAGCTTCTCGACCACCAGAGTCCCGTTCTTCAGGTCGTGGTCGAAACGATAAACGCGATACGTGAAATCACTCGGCGATGGGCAGGCAATGAACACATCCTGGGTGGTGACCGCGATACCGGTAACCTCGGCACGGCGGCGTTCCAGGGAGGTCTTCATTTTTTCCAGCTCCGTCGGGTTCAAACGCTTTTGCTGTTTGAGCATGTCTTCGATGTCTTTGCCGATCACGACCGGTTCATTGGCCACCGGCGTATCCACGGAGGCCACCACCTTGCCATCCTGGTCCAATCGCAGGATGCGACCGCTCCCCGCGGCAAAGATCGCACCGGCGCCGTCCACGCAAACCGCCTGCAACTTGCAAGGTTGCGGCCAGGTTTTCAGCAACTCACCGTCCGGCGAGTAAACACGGATTTCCGCCGACTCGGTCACAGACTCGGTCTGGCCGCTGCGTTCATCCTTGATCCGGTTGAATTTGCCGCCGCAACAAACGAGCAGGTTCCCGTCGCGGTTGAGACAGTAGTTATGGACTGAACCGCCCTTTGGGCCTTTGCCAATCTGAATGACTTTGACTTCATTCAAGGCCGGTTTCCAAGCGGGATCGTTGCGTAGCGCCGCCTGTTGGGCTCGCTGGTCGTCCTGAGCCCGACCCTCATCGGCAACGATCCAAGTGAAACAAAGCAAGGGAAGAATCAAACCACACACGCGCGCGGATTTCATGGCATTCTTTCGGCTAATCGGTTTTCGTGACCCTGTCGCCAGATCGCCTCAAACAGCACGGCTGGCCGACCGTTCCTCCTATTGACACAGTCGCCGGCAGAATTGCACGAAAAAAATCGAACTATTTTCAACCTGCGCGCGCGACGGGTGAAAATGAAAGGTTTTACGGCGCTGCTCCAGTCGCTTCGGCTTTCCAAAAAATCTTTCGCCTTTGAATCCGGATGCCTAGCCTGAACCGGTGATTTGCAATGTGGGTGCCCGGTTGACTTTGACGATTCAGGATATCGCCTTCGGCGGGGAGGGCGTTGCCCGCCTGGACCAATTCGTGGTCTTCGTTCCGTTCGTGTTGATTGGCGAAGTGGTTGAAGCCGAGATCGTCGAGGTCAAAAAGAATTTCGCCCGGGCTCGACTGCTGCGCGTCCTCCAACCCGGTGCCGAACGCCTCGAACCGGCCTGTCGTTACTTCGGCGCGTGCGGCGGTTGTCAATACCAGCACATGGCCTACGAGGCTCAGCTCAGGGTGAAGCACAAGCAAATCACCGACTTGTTCCAACGCATCGGCGGCGTGAGGGCGGATGTGGTCGCTCCGGTTGTTCCGTGCCCGCAACCTTTCGGCTATCGCAACCGTATCATGATCCGCAGCCAGTGGAACAAACCAGAGCAGAAGCTGAACATCGGATTCGTTCGTTGGGACTGCGGCCTGGTCGAGGACATCGAGGAGTGCAAGATCGCCGAACCGGCGTTGAACGAGCAGATCCGCCATGTGCGCGCGCATCCGCCGCCGAAAGGCGGGATCAAGGTGGTGCTGCGCGTGCAACCGGAAGGCTGGAACGTCCCGCCGGATTCGTTTTTTCAAAATAATTTCCTCCTGCTGCCCAAACTCGTCGAAGTCGTCCGCGAGTTTTTGCGGGAGGCCGGGACGAAACATCTGTTGGACCTTTACTGCGGCGTGGGGTTTTTCAGCCTGGAACTGGCGGACGCGGTGGAATCGTTTGTCGGTGTGGAATATGACCAGCTCGCCATCAAGGCGGCCCGACAAAACGCAGCCGTTCGCGGCGGAGCCAATGGCGAATTCATCGCGGGCAAAGTGGAGGAACTGTTGCCGCAAATGAGCCAACGCCTGGCGCCCGGCGTCACCACCGCGCTCATTGACCCGCCGCGCAAGGGTTGCCCGCCCCAGACGCTCCAATTGCTGCGCGAAGCCGGCGTGGCGCAGGTCATTTACGTTTCCTGCCATCCGGCGACCATGGCGCGGGACTTGAACGCTTTGTGCGGCGACGGTGTCTTTGAATTGGCGCGCGTGGTGCCGCTCGACATGTTCCCACAAACGCAACACGTTGAATGCGTCGCCGACCTGCGGCGCGCGAGTGCAAGGCAGCAAACTAACCTTGCCAATTCGCAGGGCATTGTTTCAACTGGGCCGGCGCATGACGATGGAAATTGAGCCGGACAGCAAGCGAAGTTTTGCCATTCGCACCCTACCATGGCTGGTGGCGGCTGGCGCCCTGGCGGTTTTCCTGTGCACGCTCAACCATTGGGTGTCGCTTCTGAACCTGCCACAGGTCGGGCGGACGACTGGCTGGTCCTGGCAGCCGGAATTTCAGTATCCCGCGTACTATCTGCTCACTTATCCGTTGCGTTCGCTGCCGCCGCGCTGGATTCCCCTGGGCTTGAACCTTTTTTCCGCCGTGTGCGCCGCGCTGACGCTGGCCCAACTCGCGCGTTCGGTGGCCTTGCTGCCCCACGACCGCACCCACGAACAGCGGGAACGCGAACGAAGCGACTACGCGCTGTTGAACCTCCGGCTGGCGTGGTTTCCCCCGCTGGTGGCCGTGCTTGTCTGCGGGCTGCAACTGACTTTTTGGGAACATGGCACGAACGGCACGGGCGAAATGCTGGACCTGTTGATTTTCGCCTGGGTGATCCGCGCCGTGTTGGAGTATCGGATTGACGGACGAGAATCATGGCTGTTCCGCGCCGCGCTCCTCTATGGCGTCGGGATGACGAACAACTTCGCCATGTGGGGATTCCTGCCTATCTTCCTCGCGGCGATCATCGGCGTCCGCGGCATGAGCTTTTTCAACGGACGATTCCTGGCGCGCCTGATCCTGCTGGGTCTGGCCGGTTTATCGCTTTATCTGCTCCTGCCGTTGGTGACCAGCCTGTCGGACAACTCGCCCCTAGGTTTCTGGCAGGCGTTAAAGGTCAATCTTGCCGCACAGAAATACATCATCACCGTTTTTCCCAAACTGCCCACCCGCGACCTCGACAACCTGGAGTGGGTGATCCTGGTGGTCGTCTGTGTCCTGCCCACCCTGCTGTTCAGCATCCGCTGGCCGTCGTACTTTGGGGATACGAGTCAACTGGGAGTCCGAACCGCGACGATAGTTTTTCACTCCATGTCCGGGCTGTATCTCGTGGTGTGCAGTTGGTGTTTGCTGGACGCTCCGTTCAGCCCCCGGTACCACGGTTATGGGATGGTGGCGTTTTTGACCTTCTACTATCTGGCCGCTTTGAGCGTCGGCTATTTCTGCGGTTACTTCCTGCTCGTCTTCAGCAACGTGCCGGTCCGCAATCGCCGCCCATCGTCCTCGACCCGGACAAGAAATCTGCTCGTCTGCGCGCTGGTCGTAACCTTCACGACGCTCGTGCCCGTGGGCCTGCTGCTGAAGAACCTGCCGCAAATCCGCACGACCAACGGCCCGATCCTGCAGGATTTCGCTGCGGCGGTGGGGTCGGGTCTGCCACGCAACGGCGTTCTGCTGTGCGACGATTCGCGCCGGTTGATCATTACGCAGGCCTGGCTTGCGCGCCAGGGACGGTCTGGAGATTTTCTGCCGATTGACACAACGGCCCTCTCCTGGCCGTACTATCATCGCTATTTGTATGGGCGGTATCCGGGCCGGTGGAAGTCGGAGCCACCGAAGGACATGCCGCGCAATAACACGTTCACCCCGGTGTACCTGACGCAGTTGATTACCGAACTCGCGAAAACCGCCGAACTCTGGTATCTCCACCCGAGCTTCGGCTATTACTTCGAGTATTTTTATCCGGAAACACACGACATGGTTTACCGGCTCAAACGCTACGGTGACAACACGCTGCTGCCCCCGCCGCTTGCGCCACAGACCTTCGCGCAAAACGAAAGCTTCTGGAACCGGGCGCTGGACAGCTTTCTCAAGCCGGTCCTCGCCGTTACCGCGCCGCCTGAGCCTGGCCGGAAATCGGGCTTCGTCGAGCGGTGCTTCAAATCCCTGCATCTGCCCACCGAGCCCAACTCCCAGGCTCGTCTGCTCGGGACGTATTACTCCCGGGCGCTCAACGAGTGGGGCGTGGAAGTGCAGCAAACCGGCAACCTGCCGCGGGCGGCGGATTGTTTTGCCTTGGCGCAGAAACTCAATCCGGACAACATCGTGGCCCAGGTCAATCTCGAGTATAACACGAATCTCCGCGCGGGCCGCCGCGCACCCCTGGTGATCCCCAAGTCCGTTCAGGATAGCTGGGCCGGGCAATATCGCTCCTGGGATCAAGTCCTCGGCGAGAACGGACCGTACGACGAACCGGGGTTTTGTTTTGTCCAGGGACAGGAATTCTGGCGCAGCGGGAACTACCGTCAGGCCGCCCAGATGTTCGACCGGGTGCGCACGTTTTCTCCCTCGAATCTTTCCACCCGCTTAAAGCTCATCCAGCTCGAACTACTGGCGCGTCTGCCCGACAAAGCCCTGGAACTGATCCGCGAGATTCGCGATCAGCCCGAGCATTTCACGCTCAATCGCACCAACCACAACGATCTGCTGGGTTTCGAGGGCCGGGCCTACTACCTCAAAAACGATCCCGAACAGGCGGAGAAACTTTTTACCCGTGCGGCGACGCT
The DNA here is from genome assembly GCA_964458575.1 of uncultured Bifidobacteriaceae bacterium. GTDB lineage: Bacteria > Verrucomicrobiota > Verrucomicrobiia > Limisphaerales > JADLHS01 > CAYWMD01. The sequence continues at coordinate 11,700 of CAYWMD010000078.1, forward strand.
GGCACCGGACGACCACCATCTGCTCATCACCGCGACCGGGGTGCACTTTGAGAACGGGGCCTTTACCAATGCGCTCGCCACCCTCGACCGTCTGCTGAACATTTCGCCCGACAACAGTTATGCGCTCGTCAACAAAGGCGTCGTTTACATGCAACTCGGCGCCTTCGATGAAGCCATCCAGCAATTCACCCGCGCCTGGACCGTGCATACCAATGATTTTACGCCGTTGTTCTACCGGGCGGCCTGCGAGGTTCGCGCCGGCCGACTCGACGCCGCCCAGCGCGATTACGAAATGCTCCAACGCGCGTTGCCCACGATGTACCAGGTTTACTACGGACTGGGCGAAGTCGGTTATCGCCGCAAGGACACCAACGCCGCCATTGCCAACTACGAGAAGTATCTGGCCTGCGCCGTTGCCAGCGAAACCAATGCGGCTCCTTTTCCTGAAGAAGTGGCCCTGGTCCAAAATCGCCTCGCGGGACTCAAGGGCGGAAAACCCTGAGCGCGCGCACCCATGCGGGTCACGCATGTCATCACCCGGCTGATCGTCGGCGGCGCGCAGGAGAACACCATCGCTTCCGTCCTCGGCCTGCGGCAGCAACCGGAACTCCAGGTCCAACTCATTTCCGGCCCCACCCGCGGCCCGGAAGGTTCGCTCGAATCCACCCTTCACGCCGCGGCGGGCAGCCTGACCATCGTTCCAGAGCTGGTCCGCCCCGTTCATCCCTGGAAGGATTTCCTCGCACTGCACGCGCTCGAGAAGCTGTTCCAAGCCACGCACCCGGATATTGTCCACACCCACAGCGGCAAAGCAGGCGTGCTGGGCCGGCTCGCTGCCCGGCGGGCTGGCGTGCCGATCCTTGTCCACACCATCCACGGCCCTTCGTTCGGTCCCTTCCAGGGCCGTATTTCAAATGGCCTGTTTCGCGCCGCGGAAAGACGTGCCGGCCGCGTCACCACCCATTTTGTTGTCGTGGCTGATGCCATGACGCAGCAATACCTTGCTGCCGGTATTGGCCGGCCGGAACAATACACAAAAATCTTCAGCGGCTTTGATCTCGCCCCGTTCCTCTCCGCGACCAATGACCCGCAGGTTCGCGCCCGTCTCGGCATCCGCCCCGACCACATCGTCGTCGGCAAAATCGCCCGCCTTTTCAAACTCAAGGGGCATGACGATTTGTTTGCGATTGCCCCGGAGCTGGTCCGCCGTTGCCCGCGGATGATCTTTTTGCTGGTTGGTGATGGTGAATGGCGGGCGCGCTTTGAAAACCTCGCCCGCGCCTCCGGGCTGGAAAAGCATTTTGTCTTCACCGGACTCGTCCCGCCCGCGGAAGTGCCGGCGCTCGTCGGCGTCATGGATGTTGTCGTCCACCTCTCGCGCCGCGAAGGACTGGCCCGCGCCCTCCCGCAGGCGCTCGCCGCCGCGCGCCCGGTCGTCGCGTATGACTGTGACGGTGCGAGTGAAGTCTGTCGGGACAATGAGACTGGCTTGCTCGTGCCGCCCGGTGATTTGTCCCGCCTGAGCGAGGCCTTGCTCCGCCTGACCAGCGCGCCGCAACTTCGCGCGCAATTCGGCGGGCGCGGGCGCGAGTTCGTGCGACAACACTTTGGTGTCGAACGGATGGTGGACAACCTTTACAATCTTTACCGGAAACTGGCCGCCGAACAGGCCCAACGCAACGCGTGAATTCTCCCGGCATCGTCTATCTCGCCGCCTTCGCCAGCGCGCTCGTGACCACCCTGGTCGCCCTGCCGCTGTGGCGCGAATGGTGTTTGCGCACCGGACTCGTGGACGACCCGGGCCATCGCAAGATCCACGACCAACCCATCCCGCTCGCCGGCGGACTGGCCGTGCTCACCGGTCTCCTGGCGCCCCTCGTGATTGCCGTCGTGCTGTTGAAGTTCAACTTCATTGCCTCCGCCAATGGCGATGCCCTGATCTACGGACTCAACAAACGCGCCGTTCGCCTCGCCGCCATCGCCCTCGGGGCCGGCGCCATGACCTTGCTCGGAATGCTCGATGACAAACATGAACTGCGGCCGCTGCAAAAATTCGCCGGCCAAGTTCTGATTGCGCTGCTGGTCGCCGCCGCCGGGGTGCGCATCACGTTGTTCGTTCCCAGCGCGGTGTTCAGCTATGCGATTACGATTCTCTGGTTGTTGACCGTCATCAACGCCTTCAATTTCATGGACAACATGAACGGCCTCTGCGCGGGACTGGGGGTCGTCGCGGCCGGCTGGTTCGCCACGATTGCGGCGCTGAACAGTCAATATCTCGTGGCCCTGATTGCTTTTTTGTTTGGCGGCGCCTTGATCGGTTTTCTTCCGCACAATTTCCCGAAGGCGCGGGCATTTCTGGGCGATGCCGGCAGCCATCTGGTCGGCTACCTGCTCGGGGTGCTGGCCATTCTGCCGCATTTTTACACCGAACGGGAACCACGACGGCTGGCCGTGCTGACGCCGTTGCTCGTGCTGGCAATTCCCCTCGCCGACCTCGCCTGGGTCGTCGTGCTGCGATGGCGGATGGGGAAACCTTTTTATGTCGGGGACACGAATCATCTCTCGCACCGTTTGGTGCGCGCGGGACTCACCCGGCCCGTCGCCGTGATGCTGATCTGGCTTGCCGCCGCCCTGTTCGGGGCGCTGGCATTGCTGTAACCGGGGCAAAGCCGCCTACCCCGGCCGTTTGCTGCCAGCCGCAATTGCCTCCGCGAACATGGCCAGCACTTCACCGCGCACGAGCGACCCGACGAGCCGGTTTTCCTTGAAGCTGTTCACGACCGGGATGTTTCGCAGTTCGCTTTCCAAAGCCACGGGCAGCGCCTCCAGCAGCGGCACGTTCGGCGTCAGGCATTTGGGGGGCGGACGCATGACGTCGTAGGCGATCACGGCGCTCAACTCGCTGCCGCTGGCCAGGTGCTCCTTCAAATCGTGCAGGGCCACCACTCCGATCAATTTCTCCTGTGCGTCCACCACCGGCAGAAAGTTGTTCGGGCTCGTGAGAAAACGGTCGGCGATTTCCCGGAGCAACGTGTTTTCCCTGACCGGCGGCACCGGCGCGCGCATCAAATCGCCCACCGTTTGTTCGGTAGCGACATTGGGCTGCGCACTTTCACCGCTGATCTCCAACCCCCGCAATCGCAGCGGTTCGGTGTAAATCGAGTCCGGATGCAACTGGCGCGCGACCAGAATCGAAACCACGCAGCCGAGCATCAACGCCGGCATGAGCGAGTAATCCAGGGAGATTTCGAAGACGAGGATCATTGCCAACAACGGGGAACGCGTCGTGGCCGCCAGCACGCTGCCCATGCCGACCAAGGCAAACGCGCTGGTCGGCAGGGCCAAACCGCCATGCAACCGATGCAGCGTGGTGGCAAACAGCGCCCCCAATCCCGCGCCGAGAAACAGAGTGGGTGTGAACACACCACCGACCGCACCCGATCCGACCGTCACCGCGGTGGCCAGCAATTTCGCCAGAAAAATCCCCGCCAGCGCCAGCAACGCGGCGTTGGCAGGCGACATGAACTCCGACATGCCGGAGGCTGACAGCCTATCAAACTCGCCGTGAAGGATGCGGTTCGTAACCACGTAGCCATTTCCCCAGACGCCCGGAAACTCGAGGGCAATCAGTCCCACGATCAATCCCGCCAGCGCCAGCCGCGCATAAATCGGCCAGGCCAATTGCTGGAAGCGCACCTCGGTGCGGCGCAGCATTTTCAAAAATGCGGCGCCGAGAAACCCCGCAAGGACTCCCAGCAGGATGAACCACGGCAGTTGCAGCACACTAGTGAATTTAAAGGGCGGCACTTCATACCAGGATTTGATGTCAAAAAAACTCCGCGACACCATCGTGGCCACGACCGAAGCAAACACCAGCGGAGCAAACAGCGTCATGGAGAAGTTCCCGAGCACGATCAGCGACGCGAACACCGCGCCCGCAATCGGCGCGTTGTACGCCGCTGCGATCCCCGATGCCGCACCACAACCGACCAGGAGCCGCAACCGGTAGGGCGGCCATTTGGCCAGTTGTCCCCACTTCGAGGCCAGCGTGGCACTGAGTTGTGTGATGCCTCCCTCCCGCCCGATGGACGCCCCCGTGCCGATGCTCACCAGCGAGGAAAGGACCTTGACCAGGCCGCTGCGGAACGGCAGCCGGCCATCACCCGCCACGACCACTTCCAGTAGGTTCGTTGATCCCTGCCGCCCCACAATGAGCCGTCCCCAATGCAATACCAGTCCCGCCGCCAGACCGCCCAACGCCGGAATGAGGAGGCGTTGCAGTTTCGGCAATATTTCGGCCACCTCCACCACATCACCGGTGTGACCGAGAAAAAGCTCCGTCAGATATTCGATGGCATAGAACCAAAACAGGTTTACCAGCCCGCCAATCACGCCCACGCCGCCCGCAATCGCCAGATGCAGGGCCTCCTCGCGGAGTTCCAGCTTTTCGCGCAACTGGAGCGCCCGCCGCCAATGGCGTCGAACGAAATCGCGCGCCCCCGCGACCAGCCGGTGAGTCATCCAAGATTGCACGAAGGCAAATCTATCCCCGCCACGGCGTTTGACGAGTCCGGAGTTCTTGGCGTGCATTCGTTCCCACCGCACGATCATCCGCGTGGAAGATCGGTCCGCAATCAGCAGGAATTTGAGCCCACCGGAGTTTCCGCAGTTGAGCCGCTCTTCAGACCGGGCCGTCGTCCCCGGCCTGGAGTTCGTGGTTGAACACCGCGAGGCAAAAAAGCGCTGCGGTTTCGCACCGCAGCACGAGGCGGCCCAAGGTGATGGGCTGGGCGCCCGCCCGACGAATGGCGGCCACTTCCGCCGGCGTGAAATCGCCCTCCGGACCGACCCAGACGCAAACCGACGCGGGCAACCGTCCGCGCTCGGCGCGGAATTTCTCGAAACTCTGCCGCACGGATTGCCGTTCGCCCTGCAACGCGGCCAGTAATGGCAGTTCAAACGGTTCGCCGCGCTCCAAAAACTCCGGCACGCTGGCTGGCGCATCCACCTGGGGCAGCCAAGCCGCACCGCATTGTTTGATGGCTTCGATGGCGACCCACCGCCATTTTTCCTGCTTTTCCGCACATCCGGCCGCGTCCAGTCGCGTGGCTACGCGTTCGGAAAGCACCGGCACGATCCGGGACACGCCGAGTTCAGTGGCCTTCTCGATGATGTCCTCGATGATCTTGCCCTTGGGAATGGCCTGCAACAGTGTGATCTGGCACGCATGCGCAGGAATCCGCTTTCGCCCGGCCACTCCCAGCTCCACCGATGCGCGACGGACGTCTCGCACGTCACAAAGGAACTCGGTGCCCACGCCGTCCAGCACGGTCACACGGTCGCCGGGCTTCAGGCGCAGGACGCGCGCCGCGTGGTGCGCTTCCCGATCGGTCAGGGTGAGCGTCTCCCCGCGAGAATCTTCAGGTGGAATGTAAAATCGATGCATGGCGCTCAATCTAAAATCCGGCGGATCGGGCCCAAGGTTGTGACGCAAACCCACCGACGACGCCAGACCTCAAACACCAGACCCTGGCCTATCGAAAAAGGTCTTTCGCCTTCTCAAAGAAGCTTCGGCTGATCGGGTTGACATTTTCGTCACACAATTCGGCGAATTCCTGCAGCTTGGCCTTTTGCGCCGCGGTCAGATGGGTGGGCACCTCCACGTCCACGCGCACGTGCAGGTCGCCATGACCGTAGCCCTGAACGTTTTTCACGCCCTTGCCCTTGAGCCGGAACATGGTTCCGGGTTGTGTTCCGGCAGGAATTTTGATGCTGGCCCGCCCATTGAGGGTGGGCACTTCGATCTCGGCGCCCAAAGCCGCCTGCACGACGCTGACGGGCACCTCGCAGAGGAGGTCGTCGCCGTCGCGCTTGAAGATCTCATGCGGCTTGATGTGCAACACCACGTAAAGGTCCCCCGGCGGACCGCCGCGCAATCCTGCTTCACCATTGCCGCCGGAACGCAACCGCGACCCGGTGTCCACCCCCGCCGGAATCCGCAGTTTGATTTTTGAACTCTTGTCGCGCCGCCCCGCGCCGTGGCAGCTCTTGCACGGCTTTTCAATGACGCGGCCCGCTCCCTGACAGTTCGGGCAGGTTTGCGCGATGCTGAAAATGCCGCGCGCGCTGATCACCTGGCCGCGGCCGTGACACGTGGGGCAGGCCTTGGTCCGTGAGCCGGCTTCCACCCCGGAGCCCTCGCAGGTTTCGCACTTCTCCCCTTTGGTGAGGGTGATTTCCTTCTCACAACCCAGCGCCGCCTCTTCAAAGGAGATTTCCATGTCGTAGCGCAAATCGTCGCCGCGCTGCGGTTGCGTGGGATCCTGCCGGCTGCCGAAGAACTCGTCAAAGATGCTGCCGCCCCCGCCGAACACTTCGCGGAAGATTTCGAACGGATCATGAAAACCGCCCGAACCAAATCCCCGGCCCGCGCGCGTCCGCGGATCGAACGCGGCATGGCCATACTGGTCGTAAGCGGCGCGCCGCTGCGGATCGCTCAAGGCTTCATACGCCTCGCCGAGTTCCTTGAAGGCTTCCTCGGCGGCCTTGTCCCCGGGATTCTTGTCCGGGTGGTATTTGACCGCAAGTTTGCGATACGCCTTCTTGATGGTGTCCTCGTCCGCGTCGCGGGGCACGCCGAGGACTTCATAGTAGTCGCGTTTGGCCATGAGGTCGGATTGGGTTTGCGCATCACGCGGCCGGCGGCGACGGCTTCTTGGCCACAACCACTGTCGCGGGGCGCAACAACCGGTCGCGCAGCTTGTAACCTTTGCGGAGTTGCTGCGCCACCTGGCCCTCGGGCACGTCCGCGGTTTCCTGTTGGGACACGGCCTCGTGAAGGTTCGGATCGAAGGGCTTGCCGGTGGCGTCCACTTCCTCGACCCCGGCTTCGGTCAGCACGCTTTTGAGTTGTTGCTGGATCATGGCGATGCCGGCCTGAAGCGATTCAATCCCGTTGGCCGGGTTCGTCTGCGTGGCCGCCCGGGCCATCTCAAAATTGTCGAGCACGGGCAGCAGCTTTTGAATCAGCGATTCATTCGCGTATTTCGCGGCGTCCTGGCGTTCGCGGGCGGCGCGCTTTTTGAAATTGTCAAAATCGGCGGTGGTGCGAAGCAGGCGGCTCCAAAAGTCATCCGCCTGCGCGGCACGCGCCTTCAGCTCTTCCAACTGTTGCGGCGTCAGCGTTTCCGGCGACACCGGCAGGACCGCCTCGGCGGCGGCGGTTGCCGTCGGCTCCGGGCCGGCGGGCTCGGCCACCGGTCCGGCTTTGCTTTCGGGCGTATTGGCATTCTTCGTCATTTTGCGAAACATCTTCAATGTGCGCAGAAAGTAATCAACTTCGGCACCGCGGGCAACTGCCAAGGAAAGGTTCCCGACGCCGGCACAACAAGTTGATGGCGGGACGGCCGTTGCGGTTGACCGGACTTTGCGCTCCGGAACTGGAGGCGCAGCCTTACGCGGCGGACGGGCTGGTTACGGCGGGATCAGCTTTTGGAATTCGGGGAGCTGGCGCAGCGGCGTGAAACGGCCGTCGTTCCGAGCCGTATTGACCAGGTTGCTGGCGTTGGGATTCCTTTTGAGACGCTGGTTGCTCAACTCGAGGGCCTGCGTCAGTGCTGTCATGGCCTCGGTTGGCTTGCCAAAACCGGACTTGAGCGCCGCCAGGTCATACCAGGTTTCCGGTTCGTTCGGCATCAGCTTGACGAGACGCTCCAAGGTGAGTTCCAGTCGGGGCCAATCGCGCATGTCCGCGAAGACCTTGGCGGTGGCGAGCACGGCCTGCGGGTCCACCTGCGGAAGTTGAATCATGTTTTCCAGGATCGTCATCGCGCGATTCGTCTGCTGCATGGACATGTAGGCGGACGCGAGGTTGAACGCCGCCTGGTAATTGGTCGGGTGCGTTTTGTACTCTTTCTCCATCTGCTCGAAGCTGCTGCGGATCTTCTCCATTTCGCCGACGCGTTTGACCGTGTCGCGCAAACTGGCCACCAGGCCGATGACCTGGCCGTTGTATGGATCGAGTTTCAGGCAGGTTTCAGCCACGCGGAGCGCATCTTCATACCGGCCGACCTGCGGCTGGGTCAGCAACTGCACATAACGAAATACGGCTTCCGGGCTGTACGGACAGAAGGCGAAAGCCTGGCGGAAGGCGAAATCCGCTTCGCGGAACAACTGGTCGAATTCCTGTTTGGTCTTGGGACGATAATCACCCTCCGGGGTCAGCGCCAGCGAACTGAGCCGCCAGGCGTAAACGCCGCCAATGGAACTCCGCAGTTTCGAAAACGCCTTCTGGCCCTGGTCATCGCGAACAAAGCGCGGGTCGCCCTTGAATCCGCTCAGATCGCGGCGCAGATAGACCTTTTCCGCAAAATCGGCGATCTCCTTCACCGGGGTGTCGTAGGTAATCCAGTTGCCGATGAGCCGCTCGGAGTAATTGCTCCAGAACTCATGGTCGCGCTGCAGGATTTCCTCGGACAGCGACGGCAGCGGTTTGCGGTTGATCTTCATGATGATGCCGAAGGGCGTCAGGTGCGGATACATCCAGTCCAGCGGAAAGCTCTCTTCGACGTAGAATTCGTTCGTCGGGTTGTGGTCAAACATGACCTTGGTGATCAGACCGTTGATGGTCATGACGGCAACCTGACCGGAAACCTGCACGCGATTATCAATGATCCGGACGTTCTCGCCGGGTTTGATCTGCCGCGGTTCATTCGGGAAATCCTTGTCGTGTTGCACGCGGCGCTGGGCGTCCGCGAGGTACTCCTGAAAGCAACGCTGCGAGTCATCCGGGGAGGCGATGTACATTTCCTTGGGCGGATACACCCCCTCGCGCCGGCGGCGGGCTTCGATGTCCGCGCCCAATTTCAAAAACGGTCTGTCGAGCAGCGTGAACGCCACCCGCGCCAGGAAGTTCGTGGTGTAACCCAGTTCGCGCTCCTTCGGTCCCCGCAGCAACTCCTGGAAAAACGGCGGGTCCTTCTGTGTGCTGCGATTGTAATGCGCGCGGATGTAATTGAGATACGTGCCGTCGGCCAGCGCGTTCTGGGTGATGATGTAAACGTCGCGCCGGTCGAAGTTCGGATCGAGTGGCTTGCAGCGGGCCGGAATAAAGCTTTCATCGAAGATCATGTAGGTGGGGCAGAAACGGCCCGGGTCCGTGCCGCCATAGAGCACCGCATCGCGTGCCATCTCCGGATAGATGAGTTTGGCCTTCTGCGGGTCCTTCATCATTTCGGCGCGGTTCTTGGCGTCGTAATCACCAAACTTGCCATCCGGCCCGGCGAAGGGCGGTGTGAACATGTCGTGACCAAACCAGTAACCAAAGAGGTGACCGCGCTGCTCATTGTCAAACCAGTGGGTCATCACCGAGTGCACTGGCAGCGCGGCAAACAGCACGAGGATGAGGCCAAGGGGCGCACGGGCACGACGCAGGAAAATGGCGAGGAGGAACACGGTAATCATCCCCAGCAGGATCAGGCTGGCAATGACGGGCGCCGCGTATTGATCGGGCCGGAAGGCCGTTGCCAGCGCTTTGAAAAACGCCCCGAAGCCTTCCATCCCGGGTTTGTTCGCCAGCAGGGTCGCCAGCGTCAATCCCACCGAAAGCAGCGCCGCCAGGCCGCCCACAAACGGCAACATCATGAAATCCCCACCCCGCTCCGGTCGACGCCGTAAATACAGGCAGGTGGCCGCCAGTCCCCAGCAAAGAATCTTGGCAAAGCCGGTCAGCGACGATTGTTCGATGCCGCTCAGGGCGGGAGCGAAGGCCTGCACGCAGCACAACAGGCTGCCGAGCACGATGCTGCCCAGCGCGAAGGTCGCATGAAAGTCTTTGCCGGCTTCAACCGAACTGAAAAACAAACGCACCACCAGAATCATCAGACTCGCCCCGGGCAGCAGCAGGAACACGAACCGGAGAAAACTCTCCATCGAATTGCTCTCCGCCCCGTGGGCCTCGCCGATCAACGGTTGGGTCGCCACGACCAACAGGAACAGCGCCAGATCGAGCGCCACCCCGCCGCCGGCCAGCGCCAGTCGCCGCGCCTTCTCGTAATGCGTTGCCAGCAGGCACGAGATCAGCGTCAGGCCATACCCCACTCCCATCGCCACCATGATGTGGGACGCCGTGAAGAACACGCGGATGAGTTCGCGCGCCTGACGATCGGGTTGCAGGTTGAACAGCAACACCAAGAACGGGCCCAAGACCACAAAAAACGCCGTGATCCCGACGGTCCAGGCCCGCTCGCGCGCCTGCATCCGGCGATAAAAGATGAACATGACCACGGCCAGAACCAGACACACCCAGTTGAACTCGTCATTCAACCCCTCGAGAAACATCGAGAGCTGTTTGGCGAACGTGGTGATGAAGCTGGCGGCAATCTCGAACGCGTCGTTGCCCACCCCGGACGTCGGGTTGATTCGTTCGTACTGTCCGCGGGTAATGGCATGGAAGAAGCCCTCCACGGTCCGGGGGTAACCCCATTGCATTGGCGGGTTGGTCATTCCCGCCAGCGGCATGTACAGGTAGAATGCCGCTCCCACAATCCACGCGACGCCGCAACCCAGGGTCACCAGCCATTCCCGGGAGGTCGTCCTCGTCATTTGATACAACCGGACCAGCGCCACAATCGCCGCGATGCCCACGATGTGCAGCAGCACCAACCCGCCGCGCGAATCGTCAAATGTGGTGACGTAACTGGTGATCACGCCGAAGACCAGGCCGAGGTAGCCCAGCACGCCCACCACCACGCAACCGCGCGCGATTTCCAGCGCCCGGACCTTGGTCTTGACCGCCAGCCAGACCCACAGCGCCGCGGAAGCCAGGCCGATGGAATTGAAAATCACCTTCACCGGCGTGTTGCTGAACAACAGGTCCAGATACCCCATCGCCCCCAATACCAGGCCGCCGATATAAGTGACGGTGTTCCAGAAAAACATCTCGCGCGCCAGCTTGGGATGCACCACCAGGATCAGCGCCTCCATGGACAGCGCGATCACGAGCAGCGACTGGTGATTATTGAAACAGATGCCATACATGAAGAAGGCCACGTAGAGGTAACGGAACTGCGTCGGCGCGTAAGTCCACCGCAGCAACCCCAACAACACCGCCATCAGCGAAAGCAGGCTGAACGAGTAAACTTCCACGATCACCGACTGACTCCACATGTAGCCGTTGAAACCCAGCAACATGCCAGCAACAAAACCGGACACGACACAAATGACATTCTCCCAGCGCCGCTCGATGTTCTTCAAATCGGCGATGCCCTCGATCATCATGCTGCTGCCGCGCGATACCAGAAATCCCAACAGCCCCGCAGCCAGGGCGCCCGCCGTCGCTTCACCCAGCGCCACGCGCCAGGCAATGTTTTTGAACGGCAGCAACACCGTCCACAACCACGTGTACATCGTCCAGACCGGATAGCCGGGCGGATGCGGAATTCCTGCGTAAAACGAGCCAACTGCCAGTTCGCCGGAATCTTCAAGCCCAAGGTCGGGCGCCAGCGTCAGGTAATAGCCGATCCAGACAAACAGGGTCGTCACCCCGAATGTCAGCCAGTCAATTGGCCGGAACAACGGTGGCAGGCGTGTCGGTGGCGAATCAGCCTTGGCCACAAGGGCGGCGGGCGCAGGTTGCACCACGGCAGTCTTCTTTGCTTTTCCGTTGCTCATTTTTTGAGTGGTCTATTGTCGGTTTCGGCCAAATAAGGCGTGTGAACTTGGGGATTTTGCCGGGCTTTGTCCAATCAAAAACCGAGCCGGGACTGGACGCGCCGCCGGGCGGGGTTGAAATACGTGCCTGACGGCTCCTCCCCGGCGCATCCCATCCCCATGAACCGGCGCGCCGGCGTCCCGCCTGCAGCCCTTTCAAGCGTGTTGAACCGGTTCGCCCCACCAACGCGGCCGTGCACCCGCGCTCCGTTTGTCATTGCATCAAATTGGTCGGTGAAAGAAATCCGCCGCGGGCGGCAAAGGATTCGAGCTGGTTGTGCGTGCGGCTGAAACTGCCGGGCAAATAGGCGGCGTAGCTTTGATTGCTCGAAATCATCGCCACCAGCCCGGCCGACCGTGCCCGATGGGGCAGGTCAGCCGCGTTCTGGGGATTGAACAATGAAATCACCAGGAACAAACACGCCGCCGCCGGGGCCAGCCAGCAGGCCAGCCACGCCCTTTCGGGATGCCGCCGGGCGGATTGGAACAACCGCCGCTCAAGCGTTGCCGACGCGCCGCGCGGCTTCCAGCACCGTAACTGCGTTTCCCACCGATCCGTCTCGTTCGTCTCGTTCATAAACTTCTCCTTGCAAACACGCCCGCATCTTCTCCAGGCCGTAGCGATAACGGCCGGCCGCGGTGTTCGGCGAAACGTCCAGCAATTCGCCAATCTCCTCGAAGGTGTATTCGTGCCAGATTTTCAAAACCATCACCTCGCGTTGCGCCACGGGCAGACCAGCCAGGCACCGCATCGCCGCCCGCTCCTCCGGCGTCTCGCCTTCCGCCCGCTCGAACCAGCGCAGCGATTCCCACTCGCGCGTCAGCCGCCGCCAAAGCGTGCGCCGATAATTCAACACCCGGTTGCGGAAGCTGCGCACGCAATACCGTTCCGGTTCCTCCGGCGGACCGGCCCGTTGCAGCAGCGCCAGAAACGTTTCCTGCACCACGTCCTCCGCTTCGCCGTGGGAAAGACCCAGCGCGCGACCGTAAAGGATCAGTTCGGTCGCTTTTGCCCGGTACAACCGCTCGCACCAGGCGGGCGGTTCGTGGTCCACATCTGCCATTCAACCCATAGACACCACATCCGCCCAATTTGTATAAAAAATTTCCGCGACAAGTCACCGCCTGGCTGATTCCGCCTGTGAAAAGTGGGCGTTTGCGTAATACAGCCCGGAAAGAAACCCCTCCGCCCCGCTCCCGGCAAAGCGCGTGTGATGCAGACCGGAATAACGGATGGCGTCGCTACCGCACCGCCGCAATGCTCGCCGGGGTGCGAATCGCGCCGGCGTCCATTCGGATGTCAATGTTGCCGCGGACCGTTTTGACCGTGCCGTCCTCGGCCCGAACCCGGGCCGTAACGCGATAATTGCCGGCGGGTAACGTGCTGGAAAACTCCGGTTTGGCCCCGATCATTAGCCCGCCGCCATCGGTCTTCTCCACCCGCCACTCGGAAACGGCCAACATCGCGCCCGACGCCGAAAGCAAAGTGAGACGAATCGGGAATTGTCCCGGCTCTTTCGGCGACCCGACATACGCAAGGTCGAGTTGAAGTCCCTGGCCGAGGTCGGCGAAGCGCGTGGCGGGCGGCAGCTCAACTTTCGCGACCGGCGCAAGCTCGGTCACCGGCGCCGGCGCCGGCGCGGTCACCCGGAGCGGTTGCGTCCGAACCGCACCGACGACGGGCCCGGGGACAACATTGGTGGTGATAACGGTCACCGGCTGCCAGTTGGTGACCGTGATCGTGACGTAGTTGGTGCGGGTGGACTCGACCACGTTGGTCACGGGAAGCTGCACCCAGTTCGTGCGCAGGACCACGAAGTTTTCCCAATTGGTCAGGGTGAGCGTGTTCACATTCGTATGCCAGGCGGTGACGAGGTTCGTGGCATAACGGGCCACCGTGAGCAGGTTGGTCCGATATTGAGGAACGATGTTGGTCTGATAAACGTTGATGACATTGACGACGTCGCGGCGAATCCAGTTCGTGCGGAATTCGTCCACGAAGACGTTGTTGGGAACGGAGACTTCAATGACGTTGGTGAGATAGCGGGTAAAACCGTTGGTGATGGTCGTGTTGACGACCACCGGCCGCGCCGCGGTCGCCGGCAGGGTTAGCGCGGCCAGTGCAAACATCAGGAGTGCCCGCATCAGGGCGACGCGCTTTGCATTCAGGTGGATGAGGCAATTGTGCGGCATATCGCGAAATAATGGCAGGTTCAATGCCATCGCCCTGAAGTGCTCGATTTAGAACGCGTAAACTTGGTCAGGACCGTCCGTCTGCGGAAGATCAAGCGGGCCGCTGGATGGAGTTTTCCAGCGTTTGAACAGCCGTTCCAGAATTCAGGCAGTGGCCGCAGCAGTTTCATTGGTTTGATCTGGTTTGATTTACCTTGATTTGAGCTGAAACCGGCACGTTCTTGCCGGATTGAAGGGTCGCCTCGTCCCGCAAGAGCGCCTGGGGGCATTCCATTCTCATCGCCTGCGACAAAAGCTCCGAGCAAACCGCTCAGACGAGACCAGCCAACAACGGCTCGTTGGAGTTCCGCGGCGCGTTGCAGATGTTAATCGAACCGTGCGCGTTTGCCGGTCTGGTGCGGCACGTCAATCCAAGTGATCTGTCAGATTGAACGAAAGGCAATTGATATCTGAATCCAGCTTTTGCGGACTTGTCCCAGGGGCGGATGATCCAAAATCCAAGGTCTGTCGTGGGCCGATCCGGGGGCCGGATAAACGAGCCGGGGACGAGTCTTCGCTTTAGCTCGTCGTCCCCGGCGGTCGCAGTCCAGCCACCGTCCGACGGCAGACCATTGGCCGCAGTTCCATTCAAGTCGACCCAAGTGCCGGCCACAAAGCGCTTCCCCCGAACCGGCGCGCGGCCGCCGGTTTGAACCACGATCCAGCAACACATCTGCGAGCTAACAACCGCGATTTTCCGGTTTTGAATTTGTCGGGGAAAGCCTTGACATGGCCGTCCGGGTGCGCCAACCTGAACTCGAATTGACTGCGAAATTTCCCTTGCCATATTGAGCGACAGCTTTCGGCAAGCCCGGTTGGTGACCATTCCAATTTGAACTTTTTCTAGTCGTTGGGCGTCCAAACATCGGCTGGATGGTTTTACCAACCCGCGGCGATTCCGCACGACAATCAAAAACTCGAATAACTCGAACGAAACAAATTTTTTTATGCCTAGACCTCCTGGAAAACGGGGCAAGCCCAAAGTGCCCAAATTCATTCCGCCGGACGACCAAGGTTTTGAAGCGGAGGATACCGACCCGACGCTAACCACCACGGCCGTCGCCGAAAGGCCCGCGCCGGCAAAACCCGCCAAACCCGCGCCGGTCGAAGCGGTCGAGCCCGAAGAAGCCGAGGAGGTCGAGCCCACGCCGGCCAAACGCGGTCGCGCGGGCCAGGACAAGGACACGATTGTTGCCACGCCGATCAACATCGCCAAGTTGCAGGCCATGTCCATGACCGAACTCAACGGCATGGCCCGCGATCTCGGTGTGGAGAACTTCGGCACGATGCGCAAGCACGAGGTCATTTTCCACATCCTACAAAAGAACGCGGAAGCCGCCGGCGTGTTGTTCTCCGAAGGTGTTTTGGAAGTGCTGCCCGAGGGTTTCGGTTTTTTGCGATCGCAAAGTTTTAATTACCTCCCCTGCCCCGAGGACATCTACGTTTCACCGTCGCAGATTCGCCGGTTTGACCTGCAAACCGGAAACCTCATCGCCGGCCAGATCCGGCCACCAAAGGAGAAGGAAAAATTCTTCGCGCTGCTCAAGGTCGAGGGCGTGGACGGCGAAGACCCGGACAAGGCGAAGGAAAAAACGCATTTCGACAACCTCACACCGCTGTTCCCAAACAAACGGTATTTGCTCGAAACCGTGAATGACGAATTGTCCACGCGGGTGCTCGATCTCGTGTGCCCCATCGGCAAGGGCACGCGCGGCCTGATCGTGGCGCCGCCGCGCACGGGCAAGACGGTGCTCATGCAGAAGATCGCCAACGCGATCCTCAAGAACAACCCGGAGACCTATTTGTTTATCCTGCTGATTGATGAGCGGCCCGAGGAAGTCACGGACATGGAGCGCAGTTGCCGTGGCGCGGAAGTCATCAGTTCCACATTCGACGAGCCACCCGAACGGCACGTGCAGGTGGCTGAGATGGTCATCGAAAAAGCCCGCCGCATGGTGGAACACAAACGCGACGTGGTGATTTTGCTCGATTCGATCACCCGCTTGGCCCGCGCCTACAACACGGTGCAGCCGCACTCCGGCAAGATTCTTTCCGGCGGTGTGGACGCCAACGCGCTGCACAAGCCCAAGCGCTTCTTCGGCGCGGCGCGCAACATCGA
>CAYWMD010000079.1:0-27529 GCA_964458575.1 uncultured Bifidobacteriaceae bacterium
GCTCCGCTCGCGTCACTTACAGAATCTCTCCCGCAAAAACTGGGGATAGTCCTGGTTTCTGATGCGGTTTTGCCTGAAAAGTGTTCGGTGATCGGCAGCGGGCGAACGACTCAGGGGGATTTTTTTCCAAGTTTGATCCTCCTCCGCGTACGCGGAAAGCAACGTAAATTTCCCATCCCGTTCGGAAAAGAAATACATTAGATGCCGCTGCTTGGCCAGAATCAAGAAGTCAACCACGTATGCCGATTCACAACTCTCCAACTCTGACTTCATATCATCCGTGCATCCACCACGCCGACTCACCTTGTATTTGTACGCGGAGAACTCACCATGATCGTTTGCATCCGGTCCTTCGAGTCCGGGTAAAGTGCCTTGCTCTTGCATGTCGGCGACCTGCTCCGCAAGTGCAGTTAATTTCGGCGCCGTAGCCTTGAGCAACGTGCCGCAGCCACAAACGGCCACCAGACAGGCGAACAAACCGCATAGGATCGAATTTCGCACGCACGTCATCGGTCGAAAATTGTTCGGCTTTGGATTCGCTGTCAACAGCAGCGGCTTTTCAGGGTTGTTTCCACTTGCCGACGGCGACAAGTTTGCCGCTTCATGACCGATACAAAATCGCCGTGAATACCGCGAAAACACCCAATTGGGAAATCTGCATCCTTGCCGGCGGGCTCAGCCAACGGATGCGATGCGACAAATCGCAGCTCAAGCTCGGGCCGCGCACCCTGCTCAATCACATTCGGGCCGAAGCCAGATCCCTGGGCCGGCCGGTGCGGGTGATTCGCCGCGACGTTGTTCCGCGATGCGGACCGCTCGGCGGCGTTTTCACCGCGCTGAAATCCACCCGCGCCGAAGTCGTGTTGTTTCTCGCGTGCGACATGCCGTGGCTTTCCGCCGGCCTGTTGCGCACCGTAATCGGCCGGTTTCGACCAACCGACCGGGCGCTGTTCGTTCGTTCCGCCCGAGCGGCCGGATTCCCTTTTGCACTGCGGGTCAACACGCTTGCCACCGTGGCGGAGCAGATCGGGCGGTGTGAATTTTCCGTGCAGGCACTGGCACGCGTCCTCAAAGCCAGCATCCTGCGGCCCCCACACTCCTTGCGGTCGCAATTGCAGAATGTCAACACGCCCGAAGAATGGCGACGGACGCAACAGCAGTGGCAGCGGTTAGCACGCCCGCCTGGCCGCAAAATCGTTTGAAGTTTCGGGCTGTTTGCTTGTCAAAGCGTCGTCGTTTCATTATCGTGACAGCATGCTAAGACTGCGGCATTTCAGTTGGCTGGCTTTGGTGTGCGGCGCGCAAATCGCGCCGGCCGACACGCTCCAGCTCAAGGACCACGCCGCGATCACCGGCAGAATTCTTTCGGAGAAGCGCGATTCCGTCGCCGTGGACGTGGGTTACACCGTGCTGGTCGTGCCGCGCAACAGCATCACCAAGGTTTCCAAAGGCGACGAAGCGGCCGCTGCAATTCCCAACGAAAAGAAGCATGAGGCCCGGCCCGTCGCCAAACCCGTCGCCGCCGAACCATCGCCCGTCGTCGAGCCCGGGCCGAATTTTTATCGGGTGGACGCCAGGCCCGCGCCCGAGCGCAACGTGCGCGACCTGGTCAACAAACTTGGCGAGGCAGTCGTGCAGGTCCGCACGCCGGCCGGGCTCGGTTCCGGTTTCTTCATCAACGAGGACGGATTCTTGATCACGAACTTCCACGTGATCGAAGGTGAGACGCAGATTTCGGTGGAGGTTTACCTGCAGCGGAACGGCCAGTTTGAACGCAAGACCTACAAGCAGGTGCGCATCGTGGCGTTGAACAAGTTCGCCGACCTGGCACTGCTGAAAGTCGAGGATTCGGACGCGCCCAAGTTCAAGTCCGTGGTGTTCGGCAGCTCGGATGCGTTGGCGGTGGGCGAGCGGGTGTTTGCCATCGGCAGCCCCCTGGGGTTGGAGCGCACCGTAACCGAGGGCATCCTGAGCACGAAGACGCGCCAGATGCAGGGCGATCTGTATTTGCAGACGACGGCCCAGATCAATCCAGGCAACAGCGGCGGGCCGTTGTTCAATCTCAGCGGCGAGGTCGTGGGGGTCACGAACATGAAGATCACTTTTGGCGAGGGCCTGGGCTTCGCCATTCCGGCGGAATCGGTGCGCTACTTTCTCGACCACCGGGACGCGTTCGCCTACTCGAACGACAACCCCAGCAATCCTTTTCGCTACCTCGAACCGCCCAGCCGCACGAAACACAAAAAGCCGGCAGAGCTATGAGCGCGGCTGAGATCGGATGGTAAAACCCAGACACCAACAGCCCAGTTCCGGAGAAACACCAAACATCCAGTTTCACGCAACCATACGTGAAGGCTGGGAGCCTGGGGCTTGGCGCTTCTCGGGAGGTTGGGGCTTGAAGTTTAGAGCTTGGGTTCGCGTTTTCGCATTCCCATTTATTGCCCTCGTGATCCTGACGGCAACCGTTGCGCGCGCCGCCATCCCGCCGGTCGAACAACTTCTGCCCGCCGATACCCTGTTGGTGGTCGCGATTCCGGATTGCGCAAAAATGCGCGGCCTGTGGGGACAGTTACCCTACTGCCAGCTTTGGAACGATCCCGCGATGAAACCGTTTCGCGACAACTTTGTTACGCGGTGGCAGAGCGATGTGGTTTCCCCCCTGGAACGTGACTTGGGGGTGAAGTTCAACGATTTCAGCAGTCTGCTACAGGGCCAGTTTGCCTTCGCCGTCACCCAGGATGGCTGGCAGGGCAAGGACGCCGCGGCGCCGGGCTGGTTGCTGCTCCTCGATGCGCGCGACAAGAGCGACCAACTCAAAAGCCTCCTCGCCGGGCTTCGCAAGCAGTGGGTGGACGCGGGCAAAACGGTTCAGACGGAAAAAATCCGTGACGTCGAATTCGTGGTCGTGACGCTTTCCAGCAATGACATTCCGAGGACTTTGCGGCGGTTCTTTCCGCAGCGTCAGGAAATTCGCGAACTCGGAAAAGAGTCGGAGAAAGCCGCACCAGACGGCGACCGGCTGGTCATTGGCCAGATTCAATCGCTGCTCATCGTGGGCAGTTCGGTCAAAACGGTGACCAAAGCGGTCCTGCGGCTGACCGGCGGCCCGTTGCCCGGGTTGGCCGACGACGCAACCTTTGCCGCCGACCACTTGGCGCACTTTCGTGACGCACCGGCGTTTGCCTGGTTCAACGCGAAGCCTTGCGTTGACGTGCTGGCCCATCGGTCGCCGGAAAAGCCGAATCCGCTGGCGCCCAACCCGTTTCCCCTGCCGCAGCCCGAAAAGTTCATCCCGGGCCTGGGGCTGTCCGGATTGAAAACGGTGACGTTCGCGTTCCGAGCCGGCGCGGACGGCCTGTTAATGGAACTGTTTCTAGGCGTGCCGGAATCCGCGCGACAGGGCATTTTCAAATTGCTCGCCACCGAGGCGAAGGATTCGAACCCGCCCGTGTTTGTGCCCGCCGACGCGGTGAAATTCTGGCGCTGCCGCCTGAATGGTCCCCAGGCCATGGCCACGTTGGAGAAAATGATCGGCGATGTTTCCCCCCAAACGCTCAACAGCCTGAACTTCCTGATCAACACCGGCGAAGAGGCCGTGAAGCCGCAAGAACCCACTTACAATCTCCGCAAGGATTTGTTCGGCAATCTGGGCGATGACCTCATCCTGTACCGGAAGGCCGCGGCCGGCACGGCACCCGCCGACCCGGATTCGGCGCCGTCACTGCTGCTCGTCGGCACGCCGAACCCCGAGCTGCTCGTCCGCGCCTTGCGCGGTGCGTTCGTCATCCGGTCCGCGGACGGCTTGTCGCCGAAGATGCGCGAATTCCTTGGACGCAAAGTTTACAGCATCAGCCTGCCGGGCTCGTCCGCGTCGCCGGCGCTGTATTACGCGGCCAGCGGTGGTTACGTGGCGTTCAGCACGGAGGTTGCGCTGCTGGAGGAATACCTGCGCAGCGGCGAGAGCCAGAAAAAGTCATTGTCCGAGACTCCCGATCTGGCGGAGGCGGCGCAGAAAGTCGGCGGCCAGAGCACCGGCTGGTTTGGCTATGAGAACCGCGCCGAAACGATGCGCGCGAACTTTGACGCCCTCCGGCAAAGCCGGCCGGCCGCTCCGGGCAAGCCATCCGCCGGACAGTTCGATGTGATGACCGGCGCCATTCCCTACGCCCGCCCGGAAAGAACCGTTCGCGACTGGCTGGATTATTCGTTGTTGCCGGACTACGACAAGGTCGCGAAGTATTTTTACTTTTCGGTTTATGCCGGGGGCGCGACCGCGGAGGGCATCACGTTCAGGTTCTTTTCCCCCACGCCGCCCGGGTTGAAACAGTAATCGTTCGGGAAGCACCAGGCGCAAAACTCAAAGCTCCAAATCCTTTGGGCTTCCAGTTTCGCGCGGATCATTCCTGCGGATAAACGATGATCCGGTCGTGGACGATCACCGCCAGGTCATTCTTGCCGTCGCCGGTGAGGTCCACCACCACCGCTTCGCGCGGCTCGGGCAGTTCGCTGCCCCGGCTGCGGAACGTGCGCTGCTCGAACACCTGCCAGCGGTCCGCCGGCACGAGCTTGTGTCGCGCATTGAAGATGACCAGGTCGAGATAATTCCTGGCGGTTTCCATGAACACGAGGTCTTTGCGGCCGTCGTTGTTCAGGTCGCCGGATACCACGTCGGTCAGGTAACCGTCCTTGATGGGCGTTTCATAACCATCGAGCGCGGAGAATTCCCACGTGTCGCCGGAGAGCGGCAGCCAGGCCACCGCGTTCAAGCCGAGAAAGGCGATGCTGTTGCGGTTGGTGTCGCCGAGCGCCACCGCCGACAAGCTGTCAAAATCCGACACGGGCAACGACACGTTGCGCGCCACCTGCCAGACCCCGGCGTTGTCGCGCTCGCACACCGTCAAGGCCTTGCGTTCCGCGTCCAGCAGAAACAGCGAGGCCACCGTGTTCGTGCCGTTGCGCAACGCCGCGGCCCCGGTGATCCGGGAATTGCTCGCCGCGCCGTTGATCTGGTCCTTCACGAAGAAGGTCCACGTGGGTTTGGCGGCCGGGTTCTGGGTGGCCCCCTCTTTTTTGAGCACGACCGCCCGGAGAAAATTCTTCTGCGCCAACAACAGTTCCGGCTTGCCGTCGCCATCCACGTCCGCCGCGCTCATCCATGGGGCCTCGATCACGCCGCCGGGCGGGGCGACGTCCTGTTCCTCGAATTCCTTGCCCGCCACCTGTAGTAATATTTTGACCTTCTCATACGGCACCAACGCGACGAAGTCCATCCAGCCGTCCTGATTCACATCGTGGATGGCCATGGCCGAGGGATTCGATTTCAGATCCTCGCTCAATCTTTGCGTCCGGCTTTTGCCATCCGCGGCGCGCGTCACCAATGAACGCCGGTTGTTCTTTTCCACCAGCACGGCGAGTGTGGGTTTGGCCCCGGGCTGCAACGCGCCGACCGTCAGGACCAGAGGCCGGCCGTCGAACGGAATCAGCGTCGGAAACGGCAGGCGGTGTTTGTCGTCAAAGCGCGTCACGCCCACCTGTCGTTCATCCGGGCTGAGCATGAAAATCTCCGGGCGGCCGTCGCCGTCCCAGTCCGCCACGGCCAGGTCGCTCACCCCGGCCAGCGTTGGAAAAGTCTTCGCGTCCGCCAGTGAACCATCCGGCCCCTGGAGATAAACGGAAATCTGCCCGCTCTCCGGCTCGGCCACGAGCAAATCCGTCAGCCCGTCGCCGTTCACATCGGCCCAGAGCTGGCCGCGCCGCGCCTTGTCGGTTTTATTGAGTGGCAGCACCTGGAACTGGCCCAGTTGGAACGCGCCCGCCAGCGGTTCGGCGGGTTTGCGGGTGAACTCGGAAATCTGCGCCCGCCCGGAATTGAGCGCGATGGTGGCGATGAACGTCTGGTGGTTCTTCTCCAGATTGTCCGCCCAATACGAACGAATGGGCGGCAACGGGAAATAATACTCCGGGCCAAGCTGGCCGGCGGCGTTTTGCAGCCGGAAACGGAACGGCGTCGCGCTTTCCCAGTTCACCAGCAGCAGGTCGTCGCGGCCGTCGCCGTCCACGTCCACCACCTGCAACGATTTTACGGGCGATGCGAACGGGATTTTTTGCGGCTCCCCCAGGGAGTGGTCTTCCAACTGCGGCAGCAGGTAAACGTGATTCTCCGCCAGCAACAGCAAATCGGTCCGGCCATCGCCATTCAAATCCCCGGCGGCCATCGCGTTCTGGGTCAACTGGCCGTCCTCGATCGGCCAGCGCTCCGGCTCGCTCCATTGATTCGTGCCTTCGTTGTACAAAACGATCAATTCCTTCGGGTCGCCGTAATACGCAATGTCCGGCCAGCCGTCGCTGTTCAAATCGGTGACGATCATGGAAGTGATGCGCTTCTCCGAGGCAATGGACTCGATGCGAAAGCGGGCGTCGGGCGGCAGTTCGTTCAACTCGCGTTTGCGCAGGGGCTTGATTTCGGCGCGGTTGGTCTTGCCGGTCTGGTTGTACAGCAGGTTGATCTTCGAGCGGAGATTGTTGACCACGATCAAATCATTCAGCCCATCGCCATCCAGGTCCGCGGCATGCAGCAGGCCGATCTGGCTTTCGATGGGATAAATCTCGCGGCCGACGAACCCGAAGTCATTGGTGGACGCGGCGGCCAGCGCCCCGGGCGCACAACCCATCACCCCGGCCAGCAGCAGCGAAATTCGAATCTTCATAGCTATCATCGGACGCGCCGCAAGCTGCCACTGGGCGCGTTCCTTGGCGAGTTTATTCCCCTTGCGCGGTTCGCCTTCACCGGGTCGAACGACCATTGGTTTGACCCTGCCCAAGCGGGCCGTTACTCTGCCACGCACGAGACGAAACGACGTAAATGAACGAACCATTGGCGGGTGTCACGCCAGCCGCAACCCAACAGTTTCCCGAAGTTTTCCTGGCCGATGATGCCACGGCGGCAGACCAAATCGCGCTGGCGGTGGTCGAACTGCTCGGCCGGCGGGTGGTGACGACTGACGCCGCAGTTGTGAACCAAAGCGGCCGGGCGTTCGCGAGCGGTTTTGTCCACGCGATCAACAGCGGCACGCGGGCCCTGGCCGCCGATGACGCCCGGAGTCGGAATCAACAGCTCGCCAGCCGCGTGCTTGCCGGCCACCAGAAACCTCCGGCGTTGCAAATTGATTCGCGGCTGCGTGGGATTGGCAATGCCCTGCGCGGAATTTGCGAGGCGCTGGATTTTGATTTCCTGCTTTTTGTTCCAGCCGAACCCGAGCTGGGCCGGCTGATTGAGAATGGAGTGTTCTGCCATGTCGAAGCGGGGCGGCTTGTGCCCTTTCATCAAAGTGTGCTGGTGCAAACCGCCGACCGTCCGTTCACATCCTCTGACCTCGGCAAGTTCATCGCAATCGAATTGGGCATTTCACGGGCGCAAACCTTCTCCCTCAATCAAGCCGTGGTGTCTCGCGGGCCGGGGGCTGTTGCGGAATTCGTTCGCGGCCTGAAGACCTCCGGCAAATCTGTTTTGATACCGGACGTCACCAAACCGGAGCATTTTGAAACGATCAGCGCCGCAATCAAAACCCTCCCGCCGAATCGGACTTTGATTGTCGGTTCGCGGACTTTTCTTCGCAGTTTTCTTGCCTCTTTTGCCGTTGGCAAACCTGGAATATCTCAAATGAAATCACTGTCTCAAACCATTGACCGTCAAAAATGCGGTGCTCCACTGGCGATCGTGACGTCGCTGGAAGCCGCCATGAATTCGCAAATGGAGTATGCGCGACGGGCGCTCGGCCCCAATCTGCTCACCGTCGAATTCGATTCGCGCGTGACGCTCAGTGATGATCGGAGTATTCACTCGGAAACCGACCGCGTGCAAAACCTCGTCCGACAGGCGTTGCGCGTGATGCGACCGGTGCTGCTCCACACCTCACGCACGCAAGTGTCCACCGACCTCGCCTTCCAGCAAAAGCAACTAGACGCCATCAGCCAGGTGGTCGCGGACGAAAAGGTCCGGCGGCATTTGACGGCGCTGTTCATCTCGGGCGGCCAAACCGCTGAAACCGTGCGCAAGGCGTTGGGCATTTCCACCATCGAAATTAAGGGCGCGTTTCAGGAAAACATTCCGTGGGGCGTCGCGGTGGAAGGGCCGTTTGCAAAGCTTCCCCTGCTCACCAAGGGCGGTCGGATGGGCAAGGAGAACGTGTTGTTTGAATTCTTTGAGCAGGGCCATCCGCTCCCGCGCGCCAACGTGCTGCCGGTCGTCACGCCCATGACGAAGGACAGACAGGTAGATGAAGCGGGCATCGAGCGGTTGATCGCCCATTTGGTTCGCCTGCAGACGACGGATATTTTCGCCGTGGGTAACGCCGGCGAATTCCGTTTTCTAAAAAATGATCAGCGACTGCAGGCGATTGAAATCTTCGCCCGGAAAGCCCAGGGCAGGCTACGCGTCTTCGCCGGTATCACCGGTGACACCGCGGATGAAACCCGGAAGAACTACGAAGCCGCCGGGAAACTTGGCGTTCATGCCGCCGTCGTCATGCCGCTCTACTTCTTAAAGACCTCGGAGGAAATTGTTCCGTTTGTTGAGAGCCTCCGGCCGATTCATTCGAAATTGCCTTTGATCCTCTACAACAATCCCGAGCGCACCAACAAACAGAATATCTCCTTTGAAGCCGTCGAAGCGCTGGATTTTCCCGTCGTGGCCATCAAGGACAGCTCGGGCGATTTGGACCGGCTTGATCGCTATGCGCGTTCGATGCCGGTTTATGAAGGCCAGCAACGGCAAATCTTTGAAGGTTGGCAGCACGGCGCGCGCGGCAGCATCGGCATCATCGGTCACGTCAGTTCGTTACCGAATGAATTCTACGCTCCGGAAACGACCGCCGCGCGCCGCGAAGACATTGGCCGGCAAATCAACGACCTCAGCAAGGTGGCCAAACAAGGCAGTGCGGAGGTTGCGGCCTATAAATATATCCTGTCACTGGCGGGAATCATCGGCGACACGGTGGCTTCCAACGAGGCGGTTCGCGAATTGACCGACGCGCAACGAGAGCAGATTCGCGCGGCCAACGCCGACTTGATTTCCCAATTGCGCACAGCGATTGGCCCTTGAACCGACAAACCCATCCCCACACCAGCCGGTGATCCTGAAGCCGAAAAGCATGACCCGGTTGAGCAGCCGAGCAACTCCGCGGTGTCAGGCGCACGGGCACAAAATCTCACGCGTCATCTTTTCAGTCGTCCTGTTGCTTGCCGATGTCGTCGGGGCATTCGCAGCCGACCGGGCAGCGTGGAGTGCCTTCGCGAAGCAACCGGACCGTTGGTATCGCAGTGAGGAAGGTCGGCGCATCACCGAAAACATTCTTTCGTGGCAATCGGTGGAGGGTTCCTGGCCCAAGAATCAGGACAACACGACCCAACCTTTCGCCGGCGACCGCAAGACGATCAAGGGCACGTTCGACAACGGCGCCACGACTGACGAATTGCGCTTCCTGGCCCGGGCGTTTCGCGCCATACGGAATCCGCGTTGCGAAGGTGCGTTTCTCAAAGAGTTGGATCACATTTTGAAAGCCCAGTATCCGAGCGGTGGTTGGCCGCAGTTTTTTCCGCCAGACCGCCAGTACCATCGGCACATCACTTTCAACGACCACGCGATGGTGCGGCTGATGATCTTCCTGCGCGAAGTCGCCACTTCAGGCGATTACAGTTTCGTTGACGCCGAGCGTCGCCGAGCGTCGCAAGCGAGCTTTGACCGCGGTATCCAGTGCATTCTCAAGTGCCAGATCGTCGTGAACGGCAAACCCACGGTCTGGTGCGCGCAGCATGACGAAGTGGATTATAGCCCGCGTCCCGCACGATCATTCGAACTCGTGTCGCTCAGCGGTTGCGAGAGCGTGCCGATCTTGCAGTTGTTGATGAGCCTTGATCAGCCAAGTCCGGAAGTGCGCCGCGCCATCCAACGGGCCGCTGAATGGTTTGCGGCGTCACAAATCACCGGCATCCGGGTGGAAAGAATCAATGGCGACCAACACGTCGTGCCCGATCCGGCGGCGCCGCCGCTGTGGGCGCGCTTTTATGAAATGGATACCGGCCGGCCGTTCTTCTGCGGACGCGACGGCGTGAAAAAGTATTCGCTCGCGGAAATCGAACTGGAGCGACGCAGTCATTACGCCTGGTACGGTGACTGGGGACAGCCGGTGGCCGCCGACTATGCTCGTTGGAAGGCAAAGTGGCTTTCGCCCGAATCGGTCGCTGCGCACAAGACGGTGGTTCTTGCGATCATCGGCGATTCGACGGTCTGCAATTATGCGCTTACCAATGACACCCGTGGCTGGGGCATGTTCATTCAGGACTACTTCAAAGACTCCGTGCGCGTGCT
This sequence comes from uncultured Bifidobacteriaceae bacterium, assembly GCA_964458575.1. GTDB lineage: Bacteria > Verrucomicrobiota > Verrucomicrobiia > Limisphaerales > JADLHS01 > CAYWMD01. Next base: position 10,367 of record CAYWMD010000079.1, read on the forward strand.
CAACCTCGCCCGCAGCGGGCGCAGTTCCAAAAGTTTCATCACCGAAGGGCTCTGGCAGAAGACGCTCGATGCGAAACCGGATTTCGTCCTGATTCAGTTTGGTCACAACGATTCCCATGCGCGAACCGAACCGAAGGCCACTGATGCCGCCTCGGATTTCCGCGACTATTTGCGCCGTTACATCCAGGAGACCCGGGCCATCGGCGCGACGCCCATCCTCGTCACGCCCATGCACCGACGCTCGTTCACGGCGGACGGCAAATTGAGCGACAACTTGAAGCCTTACGCCGACGCGATGAAGGCCGTGGCTGCGGAGACGAAAGTGTCGGTGATTGATGTGCACACGAAGAGCGGTCTGTTGTTTGAGAAACTGGGTGAGGCCGGCAGCATGGCATTTGCGAATCGCCCGGAGGACCGTACGCATTTCAACGAGAAGGGCGCGAAAGCCATGGCCGAACTGGTGATGCAGGGACTCCCCGCAGCCGAACCGGCGCTGAAGCCGTATTTGAAGTGAGGCCGGAGACACATGGTGCTGTTCGCAGCGGACGTGAGTCCGCTCCATTGGCTTTCGTGAAAGTCAGAGCCGACTGACGTCGGCTGCTACGAATTCAAAGCGCCGGTCACCCACTGTTCGGGACGAAGCCAGATCGGCTCACTTCACAACTTCGCATCGGGACCGAACATGATGGGTTGGGAAAACAACCGCTCGTTCGTGTCGTCGTAAGCTTCGGCGCGGAGATAAGCAACCGCAGGCCGTCCGTCGCTGCCCACGGGTATCTTGAATTCCATCTCGGTGACACCTTTGGTCTTGGTGGCCTCGCCTTTGTTGGAGGCCAGACGAATCACTCCGCGCCGGTTGAGCGCGACGAACAGCGTCCGGCCCGCGAGGGTGATGTTTGAAAACTGGAGGCCCGTTCCCTCGATGGCGCCGTAAAATGCACCCCGGCGATAGGCCCGCAAGCATTCACGCTCGTTGAATTCCGGCACCACCAGAATGTTCTGCCCTTTGCCGATCGCATGGTCCGGTGTGAAAAATCCAAAACACTTTCTGCCGGTTGCCAGTACATCGTCCCAAAGCTGGTAGGCCCAGCCGCGATTCGGGTCGCCGTAGCCGAGCGCACAGGTGTTGTTAAAAACCTCGATGCCCAGAACGCGCGGGTCGAAGTCGAGCATCTGGCAGACTTGCGCGAAAGAGAGCTTGGACCACGTGGGATGATTGATCGTGATGCCGCCGGCGTCCGGGAAGAGCATTTGATCCAACATTTTTGTGAACACCTTTTCCCACGGCAGCCCCGTGCCCGCAGAATAACCGTGTTTGGCGGTCAGGAAAGATTTGTCCACGTCGAACGTGCCGCTGGCATAAAGCGAGCCAATGCTGTTCGCGTGAAGTGACGTGTTGGTGAAGCTGTGATGCTCGGCGTTCGGCGAGATGATCAGATCAGCCGGAATGTTCTGGAACATCTTCCCACCGCTCTTGAGCGGAAGTTCTTTTCGCTTTGACTCCGGGAGCTCGTTCACCCAACCGGTTTTCTCATCGGTAATGACGCGATTCCAATCAATCGAGCCTTCAACAAATTTGCCCTGGCAAACGACGCCGAAATCCTGCCGCGGACGATACTGTCCCACCAGCGCGTCCGCCGCCGGATAACACGGAGCGGAAGGATAGTAATTGGAAATCGGCAGATGCCGGATGTTCATCCGGGCGCAGGCCTTGTCCAACTGCTCCTGGCTGGTGATGTGCAGGTGCGAAACCGAAACGATATGTTTGCACCGACGCCAATCCACGCCTTCGTAGGGATTCACGATGCCGGAGGTTGCGCTGGTCGCGACGGCATCGGTTTGGGCCCGACCGTTAAAGGCCGGCAAAGAAACCGCCGCCAACCCGGTTAAGGATTTTGCGATGAAGCTTCTTCTGGTTTGCATGTGGATGTGGTTGGCGCCATTGCGATCCACGCATGGCGCGAGCTTGACCGTTACTGAACCTTCTCCACCAACCGCGTCACCGCACTGGCGATCCGATCCTCGATGTCCGCACACCAGCGGTTGGCGGGCAGGCCGTAAACGTCGAACGCGCCGGCTTGATAGCCGCCTTCCTCCCACAACCGGCGCGACGGGATGTAAGCCATCACGTCGTTGGCGTAACCCGTCACCCACGTCGTCGGGCCGAAATCCTTCTTGAAGCGCAACGCGTAATCCACGCATACCTCGCCGCCGAGCGAAATCCAGAGTTGGTTCTCGCCGAGTTTCCAGACCTGGACCGGGTATTCGGGATAACCCTTCGCCAACGCGTTTCCCGCCGCCAGTTCGCCCAACAGTCGTCGCGCCCAACGCGCGTGGTAGTCCTTGCCTTTGCCGGCGGTTTCCAGTTCGGCTGGCGTGGGCTGCTCGCCGAAATCCAGCGAGATGAACTCGAAGGCGGAACGCAGGCGCGGCGTCAGCGGTCGCATGGGTTTGTCGAGCGCGGCTTCGACGGCGACCGCGAGGTCTTTTCCGCGCTGCCGGCACAATTCAACCGTGCCGCGCGGCAGGGCGCTTTGGTCGCTGCCGCAGCCTTGCCAGAACATCGCTTGGGCACCCGGATACTTCGCTTCCATCGCGCTCATCGTCACACCGCAATAGTCCGCCGACCAAAGCTGGTTTTGCGTGAGGCACGACGTGTGCGCCGCGTAGCCGAACACCACCGCGCTCACCTTGTCATCGGCGGAACGCACGACCAGCACCGGCACGGTAAAATCCGACGGGCCTTTCGGCGCAATGCCGTCGCGCAACATTTCGTTGGCCTTGCTTTCCACATTCGTTCGACGGTTCACGGCGAAGGTGGCCTTGCCTTCTCCAGCCCAAAGCGTGGCCGGACTTTGCGAGGCGAGTGCTTTCGTCACGGTTTCCAGAATGGTTTGCTCCAGCCAGTGCGAATAATCGGCGATGCGCCTTCGCTGCTCATCGTCCAGCGGATAAATGTCCTGGAGCGCCGTGGTGAGCACCGGCCCGGAGTGCGTGTGCGAACTCGCAAACCGAAGCTGACTGCGCCTCAAACCATGACGCCACCAAAGTTCGCGGCACAGATTCTCGTAAAGCCATTTGGGAACGCCGACCAGGTCCAGGCTGACCAGGACCACTTTGCCGCCGTCCGGCGCTTCGAGCACGAGCGCCTTGACCCAAAGGTCATCCAGCTTGCCTTCGGCCGGCTTCGTGCGATTGCCGAAGCCGCCCATCCAGAACAGTTCCTTGGGCGTGATCTTCGCGCGGGCCGTCCCGAATTTCCACGTGCCCTTTTCCTCCGCAAAGCCAGTAGCCGTGGTAAGAACGAAACTGAGAAACAAAATACCGATGCTAAGACAGCGCATAATGACCGCAATTTACCTCGCCCAGAGCTTAACGCCAGCAAGTTTGACGAAGCCGAAAGAGCGCGAACCGCTGAGTCCGCGTGTTGGAGTTCAAGCTTCAGCTTGTCCCTTCCCGGCAGGTTACAGGCTGGACGTCAACGAAACTCGCGGACTCAGCGGTCCGCGCTCCTACGGCCATCACTGCACACCCACGCGATAGAAGTAAGGCCCGCCGTTGGTCGCGCTCTGGTCCGTGTAGGTCTTCGTGCCTGGCGCACCCGCGATGTTCGTGGCGATGGACTGGAACGGCGGCACGTCGTTGAAATTGGTCGCCCGCTCCAGAAAATAACTGCGGGTGGAAACACTTTGCCACGTTACGTTCAAGCCGGACGCGGCGTTCGTGGCGTTAACCATTCGCAACACCGAAAGTGCGTTGGTGGGATTTGTGTCCGCCCGCCACTCCTGCCAGTTGTTGTGGCTGTCGCTGTCGTTGTCCGTGAAATCTGCCGAGCCATCCGTGGGCACACCATTCTTTTGCGCCCACGCGTACGACAGCACCGAGTTGGGAGATTGAAACTCATAAGCACCGATGTCCACCGTGCCACCGACAGTACGGGGATTTCCATCAAGGTCCGTGCCACTCGTTACGTAGGTGTTTTTACCTGCGTTGATGCAGGGAGAATTGGATTGCAAGCGCAGGTTGCCGTTCAATCGATCCAGGAAAAGCGGATGGGCGGAGATGTTTTCCTCGCCACCGTACTGTTGCAGCGGGGTGATGCAACAATGGTGGAGCGTACAGATATAGTGATCGGGGCCGTTGCCGGCCGAATTGGAATAGAGAATACAGTTATAAAGTTCGCAGGAGGCTGCTCCGCCCCCACCTTGAACACCGGTCACTCCACTTACCCAGTTGCCGGTGAGTGTGCAGTTGTTGAGCGTGCTGTGGTACGCTCCGCCCCCATTCGCACTAGCCGAGTTTTCTGTGAGAATGCAGTTGTTCAACTTGCTGTCGTAGGCTCCGCCACCATACCAAGCCGTATTGCCCGTGAGAGAGCAGTTATTCAGTGTGCCACGCTCAACCCCGCCACCCCAACGGGCTGAGTTGCCGCGGAGGATGCAGTTGGTAACCAGTGAATTGACGGACTGGCACCGAACGCCACCGCCGCTCTGTGCAAAGCTTCCATAAGTGTGTGTAGCCCCGTTGGTCAGCATAAATCCATTCAAGACCGCTCCATCGGCCAAATACACACACCGGACAGCACCGTCCCCATTGGTAGTTCCGGCCACTTGGTGACCTTGGATTACCGTCAACTCCGGCCCGTTTACACTCCGCACCGTCACCCGACGATCCAATGCGACCCGGTTGGTCAAGATGCCATCAACCGCTCGTCCCCCGGTTGAGTAAATGCCGTTGGTCACGAGCACCAATGCGCCCGGCACCGATACGGCATCCACCGCTTCCTGAATTGTCCGAGCAGCCGCCTGCCAGTTCGTGAAAGGCGGTACCGGGTTGGTACTGCTAGCAGCGACGTAATGAACTGGTTGCGGCACCACCTGAATCGTCAAGGTTGCAGTTACGCCTTCTGGATGACTCTCGTTATACCCGGTTAAGATTACGGGGTAGTTCCCTGGCATTGCCCAATCGTGGCTGGCGTAAGGCCGGTTGCTCAGAACCGTGCCGTCCGCAAAATCCCACACACTGGCTGAGACCCGCCCGTTGATCCGCGCAGTTAGGTCCAATGAGTATCCCACCGCGACGTTGGTCCAGACCGTTCCAATAGCCACGTCCACCGTGCCCGTAACAGCCCCCGCCCGGTATTCATCGCAGCCTATGGAAGGAGGGTTGAGCCAAGGATCGCCATCAATGTCAACGCCGGTAGCGTAAGCCGAAGCGCCAGCCCCGCGGCACGGTGAACTGCTGGTGATATGGGAAGCGCTGGCGAGTTGGGGTTCCGCCCCAATGTTGCCCTCGCTCGCGGTGGGGATAATCTTGGTGCAACAGTACCGGAGTTCGCAGTTGCCAGACCAATCGCGGTCGTCCTCGCTTCCGTTGTTGTAATAGATAATGCAATTGTTCAGCGTGCCGTTACGGACTCCGCCACCATATTGAGCCGAGTTGCCTGTGAGCATGCACGCGTTCAGGGTACCGCCGTATCGTAAGTCAGCTCCGCCTCCATACTGTGAAGCCAAGTTGCCCGTGATAGCACAGTTTCTCAGCGTCCCACCCGATACTCCGCCGCCATTATCGGCCAAGTTGTCTGTAATTACACAACTACTTAGCGTGCCACCCTCAGTCCCGCCGCCACTATTAGCCGAGTTACCCGTGAGAATGCAGTTGTTCAGGATGCAAAAATAGGCCCCGCCTCCACTCCAAGAAGCCGTGTTACCCCTGAGTATGCAGTGATTCAACGAGCTGTCGTAGGCACCGCCACCATCATCATTGGCCGAGTTGCCCGTGAGGATGCAGCCGTTCAGCGTACCACCGTGAGTCCCGCCGCCACGGTTGGCTGAGTTGCCAGTTAAAACGCAGTTCGTTGCCGTCCCGTAAGCATAATTGCAGAATATCCCGCCGCCACCCTGTTCTCGGGAGTAGTCCCCCGAAGTGCGTGTCGCCCCATTGGTGAGCGTGAATCCGCTCAAGACCGCCCCGTCGCCCAGAAAGACGCACCGGATTGCTCCGTCGCCGTTGGTCACGCCCGCCACCTGATAGCCCTTGATTATTGTCACCGCCGGTCCATTCAAGCTGCGTAGAAGCAGGGGCTTGTCAATTGTCACCCGGTTGGTCATCGTCCCGTACACCGCCCGTCCTCCACTGGCATATATCCCGTCGGTGACCACAACCTCGTCCCCGGCGGTGGCGACATCCACCGCATCCTGAATATTCGTCGCCGCTGTGACCCAATTCGTGTAAGGCGGCGTGGGGCCGGGGCTGTTCAAATCCACGTAGCGCGTGACGGCGGCGGCGTTCAGGGTTAAAAAGGCAAGCATTGCCGGAATCACTTTGCGGAGTTGCGCTTTCATGCCTTGCAGCTTGTCAGGTTGAGCGTTTGTAGCAGCCGACTTTCGGCCGTTCAAGGAGGAAATTGGCGTTCAGGCACAATTCGACCAGCATCAGAGGCGCCTGCTCGAATCGGAGCGCGAGTTGTCCTCAACTCGCAGCACGTGCATATTTCAAGCGGCTGCGGATTGGGACAATCCGCGCTCCGTTCTCCGTCTTTACTTCGGCCAAAGTTTAACGCCAGCGAGTTCGATCAATTCTACGTCGCTCGCCGGGCCTGACACGATGGGCGACTTGCGGTTCGACAGATCAATTTCAAAACTGGCGCGGTCGTTCTTGGCACGGACGAGAAGGTTGCCGGCTTGCAGCGATTTCCCGTTGCAAAACCACACGCGCTCGGGTTGCCCCTCGGCAGCGAAGCGGATGAGACACAGATCGCCATCGAGTCGCGCGCCGGTTTCCTTCTGAACGAGCACGGTTTCGCCCGAGGCGGATGCGCCTTCCACATCGCGCGAGAGGAAAACGTCCCAGCGTCCATCGGCCAGCCGCACTTCGATGCCCACGTCTGAATCCGGACACGGGCTGCCTTGCGTGTCGTGAAGTTCCAAGCGCCGGATCGCAGTGAGGTTGGGTTTCGCCTGCCAGGGTTCTAAAACGCTTGCGAAGGTGGAAGCCAGGGACCGCTGCCCAGCTTCACGGCGAACTAACACGGTGGGAATCCACGCCTCGTTATTCGTGCCATAAAGACCCGCTTCCACCCACGATTCGGCCAGGTCCACTTGCGCGCCGCGGGTCAGGTCGGTGTGACGCAGATGCACTTTGCTCGATGGTGGCAGGTATCGCCAGTAATCTTCGACGTTCCAATCCGCGCTCCAGCCTTCCGCAGGTTGGGCGTCGCGCCGGAAATTGCGCATCACCTGGCTATAGCTCGTTACCTCGACCGGCACGGGCGAAAGGCCCTGCGTTGCGAGTGTCCCAAAGTGGCCGTGCGAAAAGCGCGTGTGATTGGTGCCGCCGACCACGCGAAAGACATCGAGGAAATAGGAATCCTGTTCCGAAATGTCCACCAGCGCGAGCGTTCGTTCGAATTGCTGCCCACCGACTAGCCTGCGTGCGGAGGCGCGCACGGTGTGGAATTGTTTTCCGTCGAACCACAGCGTCGTTTTTCCGGAGCCGGGCTTGGTGTCCTGCCCATCAACCGACACCGTGTTGTGCGCCGCCGTCTGCGTGTACCAACGTGCCCGCGGCGACATCCACCCGCCGTACTGCACCGGCGGATAGCCGAAGTCGGGCAGGAGATCCAGCCCCTTGGCGAACAGGCCGATGGTCATCCCGTCCGCGTGGCCGTGCCGCTCGCCGGAATCATAATCCAGCCACGCGGCGCGCGCGTTCGGGCCTTCGCCGGAGCGCAGGATGGCCAGACACCATTCGGTTTTGTTCACGCTGGGCAGTTTGATTTCCGCGCCGTGCTCCGCGATGACTTTGGCGACGTTCGTTTGGAAAGCAGCCGGGCTTGCGGCGAACAAATCGTAGGGCAATCCGGCAGTCGTCGAGTTGTTTGCTCCATAAAGAACGCGGACAAAATCCTTGTCGCCGGTCGCCTTGTAGAGTTCCCAGAAAAACGCGTAAGCTGACGGACTGATGCCGTTGTTGCTGGAGAAGGCAACTCCGGCGTAGCTCGGATTTCTCCCCGCAAACCCGCCCGTGTCGCCGCTGCGCGGGTAATATTGACCGAGACACCAGGTGTCCAAATGAAACCGGAACATCGCGTGCAAGCGTGGATGCCGGCGCACCATTTCACGAATGAAATCCGGATCGCTGCGGGCATACCAGTTCAGCAATTCGGCGATTTCGCGCGGGCCAATGGTCGCGTAGCCAGCCAGACCTTTCTCGCCCGTGACGCCGTCCACCGCCGTGGCCTTCGTGATCATTTTGTCCAGGAGCGACAAGATGAGGTTGCGATTGCCCGGCCAGCCCAGCACCGTGTGCAGGGTCGTGATCGTCACGTCCGTGGCCGGGTAATTCGATTCGATCTTCGGACGGTTGTTGAGTGTGTCGCGGAAAATCCGTTTCTCAATGTTCTGCTGAATGTCGGCGAAGGATGACTTGGGATTGGCGAGTTTGTGTTCCGCCGCTTTCGCCGCGAGGAATTTCACCAGGGCAGCGTCGCGCGGCAGCGCTTCGAAGATTGCGTCGTAAGCCAGCGCGAGGTCGTAAACTTCCACACACGCGTCGTGCCAGGTGGAAACGTAGCCCGAGCGCGGCGGGCCTTCATACATCACGCCTTCCTTGCCGAAGTCCATCGTCGGATAAAGATCCGCAATGCGGTCGAGCAAAACGGCGGCCTTGTGCGCATACGCGGCATCGCCGGTCGCGACGTAAGCGGCGGCAAGATTGTGCACGCCAGCCACGATGGCCTGTTTCCATTGGCCGAAAATCAGGTAGGCGTTGATGAAGCGCCAGCGTTTGCCGTCCGCCATATAACCATCGCCGTCGTCCACGCCAAACTTGTGCCGCGGGTCCGCCGGGTCGGGATGCTCCGTGTTGAACAACAAAGAACGGTCGGCGCGCCGGGGATCGAACACGTTCTGTTCATCCAGGCCAGAGCGATAAAACTTCGCGAAGTCATTCTTCGGGAAAAGTTCCTGGCATCGCGGACAGCGCATCTTCCACGGAGTCTTGAGCGCGTCAGGTCGCCATTCATACATCGGCACGGATTGCTTGCACGAAGGACAATGGCCGTCGGACCAAACCATCCACGAGCGTTTGATCGTATTGCCGAACATCAAGTGCCAAAGCTCGTCGTCGGACATTTCCATCCACGGTCTGGCCGCCGCGACCAGCGAATCACGAATTGCCGCGGCCCAAGTCTGTTCCCGGGCATTGGTCCGCGCGTGAGCGACGAGTTCGCCGGGGAAAAAGGCGCTGGCGGTCTTGGGCGGTTGGGGAGCGTGCTTCAGATTTTCATCAAGCCAGTCGTAGGCCGCTTCCCGCTGCGCTTTGGGAAATTTGTGCGGGCCGTCGGCGAAGCGCCAGGTGATCGCGTTGCTCGCGCCGTAAAGTGTGTAAACGTTCTGCACGTCCTTCATCAGATCGTCCAGGTTGTCCGTGCGCGGAAAAATCGCGTCGCCGGTCGTGTACCACACGAACAGTTTGCGCGGAGCGGCGAGGGCCAAAACGTGCTGCCAGTCGAAGGGAATGCTCGCCACTTCCGGCAGATAAAGGCCGAGTTGCGGGATAAGCGGCGTGAGATGCGACCAGCGCTCCGGCTTGGGATCGGACCGAAACGTCGTGAATCCGCAGCTCGCCACCGCCGCCACGATACGCGGATCAAAGGCCCTGGCGAACAACGTTCCGTACGCGCCGTGCGAGTGGCCGATACTGCCAATTCGATTTGGATCTACGAACGGCAGCGTCTCCAGGTAGTCAATCACGCGGCCCACGTCCCAATTCATCTTGCCCATGCAAGACCACGCGGGATGCTTGCGGAAAAAAGTGATGTTGTTGTCGTAAGGTTGCTTTCCCTTGGTGATGCGCTCGCCGAAACCGATCACATCCAGCGCGATGCAGACGTAACCGCGCTTCACCAGCTCCGGCGCAAACGCCATTTCGGGATCGCCGCTGATGCCGCAGATTTCGTCCTTTCCTTGCGGCATGGTTTGATGCAGGCAAAGCATCGCGGGTATGCGCGGCACGGCGCGCTTTTTCGGCACGAGCAGGTAGGCGGGTATCCAATCGTCCGGCTCGGTCTTGATCTTGATATGTCGCCGCGTGTAGCCGTCCAATTCCTCCACGCCCAACTCTCGCACTTCCAGCAGCGGCGGCTTCACGATCTCGGGCTTGCCAAGAATCTGCTGGATCGTCGAAGCGAATTGCTGCCGCTTCACCTCCCACGCCGCGACTGACGTGATTCGATTGGCGCCTTCGCCGAGGAGCGGGACTAAATCGCTCCGGCCCGATTGGTCGGTGTGCAGTTCGGGTTTCTGCCAAGTTTCGATCTGTCGCCATTCGTCCCATTTGTGACCTTCCCAGGCGAGGAGGGTGGACGCCGACAACTGAACGAACCCGAGTATCAGCAGCCAACTAAGGTAGGGCGGAGCATTATGTTTCACGGAGGTCAAGATTCTGAAGTTCCAGGTGGCTTGTTCAATCCAATTTCAAGGGCAACGGCACGTCTTCCCAACCTTGCGCGCCCAGGGCGATGTCGCGTTCGACGAACTCCCAGATGACGACTTTCTTGCCTTCGAGGATTTCCGGATTGGTGCTCAACTTCCGCCGCACGTCGGTCGAAGCGCCACCGTCGCTCACGATTGCATCCACCGGCGCCTTCAACGCGAGAGCGAGGTGGGAAATGAAACCCGCCGAGCCGGGAAGGAGACGCTTTGTGCCCGATTTCTCTCTTGGTGTGGTGGCTGCGGTTAGCGCGTGGCGCAATTCGTCACTTGCATCGGAGCGCGGATTGTCCCAATCCGTAGCGGCCTGAAAACCGGGCGTGCCGCTCGCCCCGTGGGACAAATGGCCGGGGCTTTCCTGCGGGAGGCTATCCTCTTGTCCCACGGGGCGAGTTGAGGACAACTCGCCCTCCGAACTCGCCGGCGCTTCGCCCAGCGATTGTGGTTCTGGAAATTGATAGATCCGGCAAAAACTGTCGCCGAGAACGAGCACCGAAGTTCCCTGTCCGGGAAAACGGTAAGTGCCGGGCCGATCGGCGGGCGAGGGCACCAGCAGTCCGCCGGCGGCGTCGAGCACCTGCTGGCAGTCGACTCGCTCCGCCGGGAAGGCTGCGCGTAGGCCGGGGATTTGCATCATGTCGAGAATGTCGCCCCAGCGCGTGACGGAAGCCGGCCGAACTTGGAATTCGATCGCCGGCTCAGGAGCGAGTTTGAGTTCGCGCAATTGGTTCGCGACGACCTGTGCCGCGAGTTGCGCACCGCGTGGTGTCCAGTGGGTGTCTTGGGCGAGATAAAGGTCAGACGTGTCCGACGCTCCACTCCGACGCGTTTCATCGAAAGCAGCGAATAAGTCCACCGTCTCGACGTCGTGCCGCCGTAAATGATCAAGCAACTCCAATGTTGGCGAGCGCACTTCTTTGTCCGCGGCGCGGCGAGTCAGTTTATCCGGATAAACGCTCGGCTTGCCGGGAATGGGAACAACGACGAGCGCGATGCCGCGCTCCTTGAGTTGGTCGCGGAAACGCACGATGGCCCGCTCGACACTCTCGCAATGAGAAAGGCGCGGCGCGTCACCCCTTCTCCCAGCGGGAGAGGGCTGGGGTGAGGGAGAACTGGGCGACTCTTTCATGCCTACGCTTTCACCCTCACCCTTCCCTCTCCCTCTAGGGAGAGGGGACTCGATCAAATAACGAACGTCAGGCCGGTAGAACAACCATCGGTCACGTCCGAGGACGCCTTTCGACCCGGTGTCATGCAAGGTCGCGAAAAGCAGCTGTTGCGTTTCGGGTCGGAGCTTTTGTTGAAACCACGATTTCTCCTCCAGCGTGTGCTCGAACTGGCGAAGATTCTTCGCCGTGGGCCGCTGCCGAAACACGTCGGTGAATTGGACGCGTTCGCCGCGCGCAAGTTCCAGACAGGTTTGCGTGATCGGCACCGCCGCGATCACGGCCAGAAAGCCGACGACCAGCGCCAGTTCACTTTTGCGATGGGAAGTCGGCATGGTCAGAACTGAAAATAGAGGAACGGGTTGAACGCCTGCGAGAACATCACGCACAGCGCGAACACAAACAATGGCAGCAGCACCGCCGTTCGCGGCCAGGTTTGCGGTTGGAGCGACCATTCATGCGCCTGCACGCGTTGGAAAACAAACACCGCGCAAATCACCATGACCACGACGTGGAAGCGCCCATAGATGTCGGCGGCCAGCAGGGCGGAAGTGCTGGTGGTGGGAGCGACTCCAAACATCGCGCCGAAGTATTGCAGGGCAGCGGTCAGATTGTCCGCGCGGAACAAAACCCATGAAAACAGCATGAGCAAAAACGTGAACGCGATGCGGAATCCATGCGGCAACGCATGGTAAACGCTCTCCTTGCCGCGCCACCGCTCGTATCCGAGCAACAGGCCGTGATACGCGCCCCACACAATGAAGTTCCATTTCGCCCCGTGCCACAGGCCGCCGAGCAGCATCACCACGGCGAGGTTGATGTAGGTGCGCGTCGGGCCTTTGCGATTCCCGCCGAGCGGGTAGTAGAGATAATCGCGCAGCACGCTCGACAGTGAGATGTGCCAGCGTCGCCACAGGTCGGTGATGCTTTCGGCGCGGTACGGTGCGTCAAAGTTTTTCAGGAATTCAAACCCCAGCATCCGACCCAGTCCGACCGCCATGTCCGAGTAGCCGCAAAAGTCGAAGTAGATTTGGAATGCGTAGGCCAGCACGCCGAACCACGCATCAAACGTGCCGGGGTTTGCGGCGTTGAAAACGGCATCGGCCACATGGCCACAGGGGTTGGCCAGTAGAATTTTTTTGGCGAAACCGAGAACGAAAATGCACACGCCTGACGCGAAACGTTGGACAGTGTGTTCGCGAAAGGCTAGTTGAGCGGCGAGCGTCTTGTACCGGATGATCGGCCCGGCCACGAGGTCGGGAAACAGCGACACAAACGCCGAGAAGTCCGTGAAGGATTTCGCGGGGGTGGCGTGGCCGCGATAGAGATCAATGATGTAGGTCAGCGAGTGGAACGTGTAAAACGAAATGCCGATGGGCAAAACAACCTTGAGCACGCGGAACGGCTCGGCCCCGACGAGGAGCAGAAGCTGGTTCAACGTTTCCGCCGAGAACATGTAGTATTTGAAGAAGCCGAGGAACGAGAGGTTGGTGACCACGCAGGCGGCGACGGCCATGCGTTGTTGGGCGCGGGTCGCTCCGGGGCGAGTAATGACCTTGCCCCAGATGAAATCCATGACGGTGGTGGTCATCATCAGACACACGAACCACGGCTGCCACCAGCCGTAGAAAACGTAGCTGGCAATCGTGATCCAGAAATTCCGCCAGCGATACGGCAGGTTGAAATACACCAGCAGAAACAGCGGCAGGAAGTAGAAGACGAAGATGTGGGTGGTGAAGACCATGCCGGGGTGCTAGTTGTGGCCGTGGATTTCTCCCTCACCCCGACCCTCTCCCGCTGGGAGAGGGGGAATCGCACTCAGTCTCACAGGAAAACCTGCGACAGTTTTTGCCGGACGCCTGCCGGAAAATCCGAAACGCGGCGATTGCTGTTCCCTCTCCCGGCGGGAGAGGGTCAGGGTGAGGGAGAACGGACACCCCGCAAACAGAACGTTGAAATATCCCCAGGTCATGTCGCTAGTAAGTCGTCGGATTCGTCCAAATCGCAAAGAAGCGGTTGGTTGCCGCAGGGAAGCAGTAATCCAGCGCGCCGCTCGGCGCCAGATCCTGCAACTCATAATCCAATGCCATGCGATGCACCTCGCCGGCGACGAATTGGTCAAGCTTCCCGCCCAAGGGACTGTTGCCCCAGTCGGAATCCTTGATTTCCGAGCGCGGCATCCAAGGCTTGTAATGGCCCACGAAAATCTCATCGCCGGGTTTGAGCATGTATTTCCTTTCCGGGTCCTGACGATGGACCTTCACCACCTGATACTTCAAAACATAGGTGTAACGGTAAGCTCCCAGTTGAGGAAATTTCTCCGGTCGCTCGACGAGCTTGGCCGTCACTTCGATCCGTCCAAGTTTGCGGACCATTTCGTCCTCGCCAGTTTGAACGCGATTGGCGAGCAGCCAAATTCCCGTCGCGAGAAAAATCGGCACCAGTAGTCCGCGCAACCGGCCCGGCCCGCCGTGATATTGCCGCGGCGGAAACTCGGACTCGGTTTCAGCCTCCGACATCTACTTCCCTCCCACGTCAGCGTAGGTCCAATGCGGCTCGAACCCCGCTTCGCCCAGATGGAGCACCGGCCCGTGCTTGGCCCCGGGATAAAGCGCCTTCAGCGCCGTGTAATCGCTCGGCACAATCATCGGCGTGTCGGCCAGCCGGATCAGGGCCATCTCGGAATCCACGCCACCGTCGGAAGTCGGAACGGAGAAGATGACGTATTTGTCGTCAGGCGACGTGCAGCCATAATAAATGTGCCGGTCGCGCTCGCCGTAAAGCAGCGTGCGGCTTTTGCCGTCGGCGGTCGCCTGCATCAACATCGTCCAGCCGTACTTGTTACCCAGCGCCGGGGTGCGGTTGGAATAAATCGCACGAGTCGAATCGCCTTGAAACCAGTCCGGCGTGCAATTCAGCGCCCGCGAAAGCAATGTGGATTTGCCAGTCTCCAGATCAATACTGAGAATGTTCCAATCCTGCCCGCTGAAATTCGCGGTGCCCACCAGCCGCTTGCCGTCAGGCGACCAGAAGAGCTGCTGAAATATTCCGTGACGCGGTATTTCTTTGATCACCTTCTTTGTTGCAGCATCCACGATCGTGATCTTGCCCTCGCGTTTGTAAAGACAGGCGAACTGTTTGCCGTCGGGACTCCACGACGCCCACGGCCATTCGCCGTCACCGCCTTGACCCACCGGACCTGACCCATCCGCATTCGCAACCACCAACATGCCCATCGCGCCCCAGCGGTCATGATTGATGTTCGTGCCCGCATATTGGCGGCGATACAGAATGTGTTTGGAGTCCGGCGAAAATCGCCCGCCGTATTCGCTCCATTCCGGCGTTTTGGTGATGTTCTGTTTCGCCGAACCATCGGGTCGCGACAGGAACAAATCGTAATCGCCTTGTTCCGTCTTCGCGGTGAAAAGGATCCAGCCTTTGCCTGCAACCTCCGCAGCCAACGCACGCACATCCGGCGCTGCTTCAGGATTTGCGGCGAAGCCTTTCAACGCGCAGTAAACGGCCAGCAAGATCACGCGGCAAGGATGCCGCGATAACCGGCAGGCAGGATGCCCGCCTCCACGGTGGAGGCGCGCTTCCCAGCGTGCCGGTGATGGCGACATCCTTGCCACCAGTTGCCGACCCAGCAAAGTCCGCCAATTCATTTGGTAAGTTTGTCTTTGGCTCTCAGCGGCGGTTCAAGTTTCCAAACGTCGTTCAACAGCGGCCAGGTATTGCCGGCCACAACCCACAGGCTGTTGTCATGGACATAAACCGTCGCTTCATGCCGCGGCGCAAATTTCGTTTTCGTTTCCAGGCTGTGCCACATCTCGCCCTCGTCGGTCCACCACACTTCGTCAAAGTTCTCGCGGCGCAGATTGCCAAAGCCACCGATGATCCAAAGCCGGTCGGCATAGACGACGGGAATGAACCACATGCGCGGCCCCCACGGCGCGTGCGGCACAACGCACTGCCAAGAAACGCCGTCGCTGGAAGCCCACACGTCGTTGAAGGTGGTCTTGTTCTTGTAAAGTTTCTCCGGCGGCGTGTTGGTTACATCAATCGAGCCGCCCATCACCCAAAGCTTCCCCTTGAACGACGCCACCGCGCTGGCCACGCGCGGGCCGTACGGCGCGTTCGGCGTCACACAATTCCAGTCAATGCCGTTCGAAGTTTGCCAGACATCGTTGCTGCTGCCGAGCTGCCACATTTTCCCGTTATGGACCACGAGTTCGCCGTAACCGCGACCGCCGAAAGGGACTTTATCCAGGACCTGTTTCCAATTCACGCCGTCGGACGAATTCCACACGTCGTTTTTGACGGCCCAGATTTTTCCGTCGAAAACAACCATTTCGGCGTAGGCGTCGTAAGGGGTGTTGGTGCTGACCAGATTCCAGGTGACACCGTCGGTCGAATTCCAAAGATCGCGGCAGGGCACCTTGTCGTCACCGAGCCAGCCGTTGCTCAACCACATCTTGCCTTGAAAAGTGACGCCCTCGGAAGTGTCGCGCGGCGCGAAGGGGCAATGTTCGAGCGCTCGCACCCAATCGCCGGCATATCGGCCGGCGGCGTTGAGTTGGAAGACCGGCAGGGTCCAGGAAGCGAAGAGAACGAGCGCCAAAAGGCAGCGCTTGGCGGTCGCCTTGGGGTGAACGAAGAATTGTTTCCAATAATTCATAATGAAATAACACTCTGGATCTGGTTCTAGCATCTGCGAACAGGCCTGCAAACTGCCAATCCCTTGATGGCTTGGCGAGAATTTTTCGCCGACGGCAAATCAGTTGCGCGATGGCCGATGATCTGCTAAAAGAATCACGTGTGACGCGGGTGTGGTTCAGTGGTAGAATGCGGGCTTCCCAAGCCTGAGATGAGGGTTCGATTCCCTTCACCCGCTCCAATTCTTGCCGTATTGATCTCGATTTCCTTGATTATGGCCACGTTTCATTACCTCATACCTGCGTAGTGACACGCACAAGGCGCAGAGGAGAGGCTCCTCGCACCTTCCCGTATGATCACTGCCAGAAAGTAATGCCTCGCACCGGCGAAGGTACTCATGGGTGCCGCAACGCGGTCAACCGACAAAGCACGTGACGATTCCTGAAATCTTGAAAGCGCTTGAGCCTTACACGGGGAAATTCCCGATGGAGGCCATGAAAGCGGCCATCGAACAACGCGAAGCCATCACCCCGGAACTGCTGCGCGTACTGGAGGCCGTCGCGGAGAATCCTCAGGAATACGCCAGACGCCAGAACTATGAGGTTCATTTGTACGCCTTGTTCCTGCTGGCCCAATTCCGCGAAAAACGCGCCTACCCGGCCATCGTTAAAATGTTCAGTGCTCCGGGCGAGATGCCCTTTGACCTGGCAGGCGATACGGTGACCGAGGGACTGAGCCAGATTTTTGCCTCGGTTTACGACGGCAATCCGGCCCCATTGCAAGGTTTGGTGGAGAGTGAGCTGGTCAACGAATATGTCCGAGGCTCGGCGCTTGATTCATTTTTGGTT
>CAYWMD010000080.1:0-26179 GCA_964458575.1 uncultured Bifidobacteriaceae bacterium
CTTTACTTGCCTCCACCCAACCACAGGGGTCACGATCTACCCAGCTTTCCCTAAATCGCGATGGGGAATCGGACATACTCTTCTGGCACGGCTCCCCCTGAAAGGTGGAGCCAAAGGTGGGGATTGAACCCACGACCTACGGTTTACGAAACCGTTGCTCTACCACTGAGCTACTTTGGCTTCCGGAACTGCGCCCAAGAGTTTATACCGGCGCGCTTCCTGGTCAAGCTGGCGGTTCGAGCGCAGCAATGAAGCACGGATTGTCCTGAATCCGCAGCGGGTTGACTGGGCGCAGGTGTCGCGAGTTGAGACAACTCGCGCTCCGCCCGAACCGCCGTTAAAATCCGTTTCCATCCCGGCGCCGCGCGGCTACCTTGTTCGCATGGCGCTCGTGCGAATACTGGTGGACGGTTACAGCCTGTTGCACGCGTGGCCGGAACTGGCAGGCGGCAAACCGCGCCATTCCGCCGCCGCGCGCGACGAGTTGATCCACATCCTCACGCACTACCAGGACGCCATCGGCACACCCCTCACGGTTTTCTTCGACGGCGCCGGCGCTCCGCCCCATACGCCGAAGCACGAAGCCGGGCAGCAGGTGGAGGTGTTGTTTTCCCGGGCCGGCCGAACGGCCGACGACCTCATCGAGCGCGCGACGCATCGTTTCCAGGCCTACGGTGAAGTGCTGGTCGTGACGGATGACTATGCGGAGCGCGACACGGTAATCGCCCTTGGCGGTTCGGCGGCCTCGTGTTTGAATTTCATTTCCGACGTGGAAAGCGCGTTGGCCGAAATGGCCGACGATGTCACCCGTCACAATCGAACCGAGCGCAATCGTTTCAGCCGCAACCGATGAACGATAGAACCCTCACCCCTTACCCCTCTCCCGTCCGACGGGCGAGGGGAACAGCCACGCACCACATTGGACTGTTTCGGCGACACGCGCTTTGCCAGTTGGCTGGCGACAATTCTCCCTCTCCCGTCCGATGGTCGAGAGCCGGGGTGAGGGTCATTCGCGTTTTGACACTCGCAGTTTTGGGAATTCTTTTTTCCAACCTCCCCCTGCCTGCACAGCCGCCATCGGCGATCCCATCCTCCGACCGTTACCTGTTCATCGTGGACACCTCGAGCGGCATGCGCCCGCGTTCCACCGCGATGCAAAAGGCCGTCAACAGCCTGTTGCTTTCCGGGATGAACGCCCAGTTGCAGAAAGGGGACTCGATCGGCGTCTGGACCTACAACGAGAAGCTGCGTGCCGGCCGTTTGCCCGTGCAATACTGGTCGCCGGAAACCGAACAGGTCGTGGCAAGCAACGTGGTGTCGTTTCTGAAGGCGGAGCACTTCGAAAAGTCTCCGCGCATCGCCGCGGTCCTGTCCGAACTGCAATCCCTCATCAAGGAATCGGAACGACTCACGGTGCTGCTGATTTCCGACGGTAGTGAGCCGGTTGCCGGCACGCCGTATGACGCCAACATCAACGAGTTCTTCAAGGAGAACGCCTGGAAGCAAAAGCAGAAGCGCATGCCGTTCATCACCGTGCTGCGTTCATATCGCGGTGAGTATGTGGGCATGACATTGAACCTGGCGCCGTGGCCCGTGACCTTCCCCGCATTTCCACCAAAGCCGAAGGTGGCGGCCACACCAAAACCCAAAACACCCGAGCCGACGGCGAAGCCCGCCGCACCGCCGCCAACCGCGCCGCCACTCATCGTCATCGGCACGAAGCCGGAGCCCGAACCGACGTCGCCGCCGGCCGAAGTCACGCCCGCCGCTCCAACTCCGACCGCCGCATCCGAAGGCGGTGTCACACCCGCGGCAACCCCATCGGACAAGCCTGCGAACCCGGCCCAACCTGCCGGATCATCGCAAAGCTCGCCCCCCACTTCAGCCGCTCCTGCACCCGCTCCGCCTGCGCAGGCGGCTGAGGCGAAACCAGCGCAACCCCAACCAGCGACGACAGAATCGCAACCAGCCGCCACGCCCGCACAAGTCGCGACCTCGACCCAACCGGACGACATTTCCAAACCAAAGACGGTACTGATCATTTGCGTGGGGCTGCTGATTCTGGTGGTTGCGCTGCTGCTCATCGCGCAACGTCGCACCCGTACCGCCACCGGCACCAGTCTCATCACCCGTTCGATGGACAAGGACGAGTAGGCCGGCTGGGAGAAGGCCAAAGCGGGCAGGCGGCGCCAATAAACGGCGCACTCTCACCTTCCAATCATTCGCGAACTTCCACTTCCGCTTGTTCGCGGGCCAATTCCAATACCTGGGGAATGTCCACGAGCTTGAGGACGTTCAAGTAATCCGGCCCGTCGCGTTGCGATTTGGGCAGACGAGTCAACTCCAGCCGCTTGACGCCCGGCTCGAACAACGCCGCGTACAGCGCATTCACCCCCATCGCACCGTCCGCGCGCAGTTCAATCTTCGCGCTGTCGCCCTCGCGCACGAAATGCACGGCTTGGATCGCGCGGCGGATGTCCCACACGCGCATCCCGTCCGCCGTCTGACCCAGCAGCATGAAACGACGACGGACCTGGTTGATCTTTTTTTCATTGCCGGTCCACGCCTTCAGGCCCACGCCGCGTGGCGCGACGAAGGCGAGTGCGATGGGCTTGCGAGTCAATTCACTCCTCCACTTTTCAATCCCGCCCGGGTCGAGCGGCGGCGAATTCGTAGTGCCGCGCAGCTCCTCCGTTAACTGATCGTCGAACGCGCTACGCACACCGCCCAGCCAGGAAAACCAAGCCGCTGAATCAAGCGCTTGCAAAGTGACCGACTCAGCGGGTTTTCCACCGGCGGATTCCAGGAGGTAGAGCCGCAAACGCACATCGTGCTGGCTCGTGAAATCCCACGCGCTGAGTTTCAACCCGTCCCGTTCTGCGGAAAAAACCTGCTTGGCATCCAACGGCGACTCTTGCGCCGGCCAACCGGCGAAACTTTTTGCCTTTAAAGTTGCGAGCAGCATTTCGCGATGCCGCTTTACCGCTTCCGGCGACAGCGGTTTGGCGGGCGGAACGAACGTTTCCTGGATGGTCTTGTTCACCTGGTCCGCCGGCAACGTGTCGAACACCTTAAGTTGATCCGGTTTGAAAAAATCCTCGGCCGCCATTTCGATCAGTGGCGCTTCGGCCTTGAGAAACTTGTTGAACCAGCGGAACACGGGCACTTGAAGCTCCTGCGTGTCCTCGTGCGGGCCTTCGGTGATGAGCAGGCCCAGATGGTTCGTGGCGCCGTAAAGCCGGTAGATGTCCCGCGCCTTTTCGTAGAGCCGCACCACGCCATCGAGCGGAAAGAGCCGGTCCTTGTCAGTGTTGCCGATGAGCAACGGGCGCGGCGCAATCAGCGCGGCCAACTGCGGAAAATCCCAGCGATACGTGTTCACGAAGAACATGCAGTCGCAGTGTCCCTCCACGCAGCCGTCCACCACCTGGTTCTGCAGGTCCGTGATGCCGGCGACGGGTGCGACGACCTTTACGCGATCATCCAGCGCGGCGAGCGTCCAGCTATACGATCCGCCGCCGGAGCGACCCGTCATGCCGATGCGCTCCTTGTCCACCTCCGGCCGCGAACACAGATAATCCAGCGCGCGGATGCCAAACCACGCCTCCACACCCGCCACCGTGTACCCGCGCGAATTCCACCACCACATGCGTTCGCTGTAAGTGCCGCGATGGATGCCCATGATTTCGCCCATCGAAAGCGTATCAATGGTCAGGCACACATAGCCGTTACGCGCAAACCACGCGCCGTGGCGTTGGTAACCGCTCTTTACGCCGTAGCTTACGCCGTTAATGACGACCCGGCCGTGTCCGCACACGTAAAGAATCGCCGGCGCGGGATTCGTGAGGTTTTTCGGCAAATACAAATTCGCCGTGACGTACAGATGCGGCGAAGCCTGGAAATGCAGCTTCTCAACGACGAAATCTTCCTGCTCGACCCTGCCCGTGACGACCGGTTTCAAATCCGTCCGTTCCGGCCAGGGCAAAAGTCCGAGCATTTCCTGCAACTGGCGGCGGTATTCGTCGCGTTTGGATTTCCAGTCATCGAGCGTGCGGATGTCGGCGAGACTGCGGTTGGCGAGCAGCGCGGTTTCGTTACGGAAATAATCTGCGAGCATCAGGTCACCGCGCGAGGGCGGCTCGACTGGCTCTGGAGCTTTTTTGTCGGCAGCAAACGCCGCGGTTGCAAACAGCACGAAGGCGAAGAGGTGCAAAAATTGTTTCACTAGGTTCAAGCATGTTGAGTGGAGCTTTGTTCGGCAAGCAGTTTGGTGGGTGCCGTCATCGGCGCGCGGCCCTCCGCGCCGCAGCACGCGAAATAGTGCCGCACATTGGAAGTCGCAATTCACGCCCATCAAAGTGCTGCGACCCGGAGAGCCAGGGTCTTTTCTTTTGGCAACGCGAGTCGTTGGAGTTCATGCTTTAGCATGTTTTCGCTTCGGAACAGCCTGAAGGCTGAACTCCAACACATTCGCCAACCGAACCAACAGACCCTGCCCGGAGGGCCGCGCACCAAAAGAATTTTCTCGCAGCGCCGCATCGGCTGAGGACAATCGCCGTATCGTGAACAAGCGTCTGTGCATCGGGTTGGTAATCCTGGCGGTGGCGGTTCTGGCCGTTGCGGCTTGGTTCACGTTGCGTTCAAGTGAGCCAGAATATCAGGGGAAGCGACTGAGTTGGTGGGTAGCGCAGACCGACTTGTGGCTTGGCTGGCGGTCGCCGGAAAGCGACAAAAGACCGGCGAACATTGCAGCGCAGAAAGAACGCGTGGCGTTCGCATTGAGGCAAATGGGGACGAACGCGCTGCCTCATCTGGTCCAACTCCTCGCGCTGGAGGAAAAACCCACATCTCTGAGAAGCGGGATCGCTTGGCTCAATGAAAAGCAAAACTTTGTGAAAATCCCGCTTCGGGACAGCCCGCCGTGGCGAATGTTTGCCGCTGAAGCGTTCCGGCTCTTGGGAACAAACGCTGAACCGGCAATTCCCGAGTTGGCGAAACTTTTGAAACAAGAGCGGACGAGTCCCATCGCCTGCGAATGCCTTTTTTCAATTGGGCCCGCGTCGCTGCCGGCATTGGTTGGTGCTCTTACTAACAGCTCCGAGGGCGTGCAAAATCTTGCGCTTCAGCTCTTGGGAGATTTTGGCCCGGCAGCACGAGATGCCGTTCCGACGATTGCCGAAATCGCCCGAAGTACCAACTTGGTTTCTTATATGGCCATCAGAGTATTGAGCGAGGTGGACACAAATTCCGCGCGATACCTGCCCCTTTTCGAGTCCAGATTGTTTGACACGAACTACCCCATGGACGCGGCTTTCGCGCTGGGACGAATGGGCCCGGAAGGCGTGCCGCTCCTGCTGCGGGCGATTACGAACCAAAACAAACAGGTGCGCACCGCTGCCATTGGAGCGCTTCAACCCGGAATCAATGAGTTCGGTCCGGGACGACCAACAACCCCGCCGGATTACAGCTTCCGAAAGGCTTGCTGCGCCTTCAACTTGAAGGCGATGAGTGCGGCTTGGCTGGTCTATTCACATCAGGAAGACCGACTCATTGTTCCTGCGTTAACCCGCACCGTCTCGCATTCGGATAGCGCGGTGCAAGCGATGGCTGTTGAGCAACTTCGTCAGCAGGGACTGTTTGGTGCCGCCGGACTCGCTTTTGCGACGGCTGGAACCAATCAGTTGGTGCGCCAGAATGCTGGTGCCGCTCTGGCCGCTTTGGGTGTGGAGGTCCGTGGCGGTGCGATTATTCGGGGCAAAACAACGGAAAGGCGTTTGGCCATCACTTTCACTGGCCATTCCTTCGCCGAAGGAGGGGAAGCGATTCTGAACGAATTGGCCAAGCGCGGCGCGAAGGGTTCGTTCTTCTTAACCGGTGATTTCCTGACGAACGGAGGCTTCGCGCCATTGATTCGTCGCATCGTGAATGAAGGCCACTATCTCGGCCCTCATTCAGACAAGCACTTGCTGTATTGTTCTTGGGACGACGGGCGCACTACGCTTGTCGAGCGAAACACTTTCGTCCGTGATTTAGCCAACAATCTGGAGAAAATTGAAACAGCGGGCAGAACAAAGCCGGCTTTCAACTCCGCAGAATCGCAAGAGCTTTCGCAGTTCGTGCAATCGGATGCCGCCCCTCGAACTAAGCGTTTGTTCCTTCCCCCTTACGAACACTACAACCGGGACATAGTTCAATGGACCTTTGAAATGGGATTGATTTTGATCAACTTCACCCCCGGCACGCGGTCCAACGCGGATTACACTGGCGAGGCGGACAAGAATTTCGTTTCGTCGCAGGCGATCTTCGACAGCATCCTGAAAAAGGAGCGTGAGGACCCGCACGGGTTGAACGGTTTCATCCTGTTGCTGCACCTCGGCAGCGGCCCGGGACGGAAGGATAAATTCCATCATCGCTTCGGCGAATTGCTCGACGTGCTCGCCGCCAGGGGCTATCAGTTCGTGCGCGTGGATGAATTGCTGGAACCCAAACCGGAGGAGAACAAGTGACTGGCGGACAGTGCAAAGTAGGACAGGCGTCGCGCCTGTCTCCATTATTTCGCTTAAGGAAGAGTGAGACAGGCGCGACGCCTGTCCTACGGCGACTGACCTTCGCCGCAACGCTGTTGGCGTTGGTCTGTGTTCTGCCCGCAGCGGCAGACGAAATCTTCATTCGCGCAAACCAGATCGGCCACGGTGTGCGCGACTCCAAAATCGCCATCGCCTTTACAAAGTCAGCGTTGCCAAAAACGTTTTCGCTCGTGGAGACAGATTCCCAAACCGTCGTTTTCACAAGCAAAACCCGAGTGATCACCGACGCGGAGTGGGGACAATTCGATCACCACGCCGAACTGGATTTCTCGAAGTTCAAAAAACCGGGGCGCTACGTTTTGCGCATGGGCGATGCGTCTTCGCTTCCCTTCACGATCAGCGCGAACACCTACGCTGGTCTGTCCGACCAGTTGCTCGAATTCATGCGGCAACAGCGGTGCGGCTTCAATCCGTGGCTCGGGACGAATTGTCATCAGGCGGATGGACGCACCGTGTATGGCCCGGTCACGAACGGCACGCCGCTCGACGCCCGCGGCGGCTGGCATGACGCGGGCGATTTGTTGAAATACCTGCTCACGTCCGGCAACGCGACGGCGCAATTGCTGTTGGCCTACGAAATTGGGAGGGACGCGTTCCACCGCGCCCCCGATCGAAAGACAAAAAATGGAGACGCAGTGGAACGCGTCCCTCTCGTGATTTTCGCCGACCGCGTCAATTCCCTCGGCCAGCCGGGCGCGAACGGCATCCCGGACATCCTCGACGAGGCGCGCTGGGGTTTGGACTGGATGCTCAAACTCCATCCCGCCCCCGATCAGCTTTACCACCAGGTTGCGGATGATCGCGATCACGCGGGCTGGCGCTTGCCGCAGAATGAAACCGTGGATTACGGCTGGGGCAAAGGCGGCGCGCGCCCGGTTTATTTCGCCGACGGGAAACCGCAGGGTTTGAAGCAATATCAGAGCGCGTCCACCGGCGTCGCGAACCTCGCGGGCCGGTATGCGGCCGCCATGGCGCTGGCGTATCAGATTTGGAAGGACGACCAGGAGCAAAAGGAATTTGCCGCGCGCTGTCTGCAAGCGGGCCGCGAGGTTTATGAACTTGGCCGCACGAAACCCGGCGTGCAGCAGGGTAATTCCTACGGCGCACCGTATCGCTACGAAGAAGCCACCTGGGCCGACGACATGGAGTGGGGCGCGGCGGAACTTTTTCGCGCGACGGGCGAGCGCCGGTATCTCGACGAGGCGAAGCGCTACGCGGAACTGGCGTGGGACGAGGGCTGGATGGGCAAGGAACAAACCGGCCATTACCAGTTTTATCCGTTCATGAACGTCGGCCACTTCCGGCTCTACGACCTTGCGGATGCGAAGTTCAAGAAAACTCTCGCCGGTTATTATCGCGCCGGAATCGAACGCTGCGTTGATGCCGGCGGAAAGAACCCGTATCGCGTCGGGGTGCCGTTCATCTGGTGCTCGAACAATCTGCTCACGGCGCTCGTCACGCAATGCCTCATGTACGAACGCATGACGGGTGACACGCGTTACCGCGACTTCGCCGCGAAGCAGCGGGACTGGTTGCTGGGCCGCAATCCCTGGGGCACGACCATGTTCACCGAAATCGGCAGCGAGTTCCCCACCGACGTGCATTTGATGACCACGAAACTGACGGGTCGCCGAGTCCGCGGCGGTTTGGTGGACGGGCCGGTGTATGAGCGCATTTTCAAATCGCTGAAGGGCGTGGCCATCACCGAACCCGACCCGCTCGCGGCGTTTCAAGGCGAGGCCGTCTATCACGATGACATTCAGGATTACTCGTCCAATGAACCAACGATGGACGGAACGGCCTCCGCTATTTTAATGTTCGCGCTGTGCAACCGCCCGCAACCCTGAACCAAACGACCACGAACCGCACACGAGCGATTTTATCCGCCGACTGGTTCGCACCGAAGTCATTCGCTTTGCTGTTGGCGCTGCTGGTCTTCGCGAGCTTTCCGCAGGTGTTGCTGGGATTGCAAACCTTCGTCGTGCGCGACTTCGGGTTCTTTGCGTATCCGCTGGCGCATTTTCAGCGCGAATGTTTCTGGCGCGGCGAAGTGCCGCTTTGGAATCCCTACAACAACTGCGGCGTGCCGTTCCTCGCGCAATGGAACACCATGCCGCTCTATCCCGGCGCGCTGATCTACCTGCTGCTGCCGTTGACATGGTCACTGAGTTTCTTCTGCTTGCTGCATCTTTGGTTCGCGGGTCTGGGAGCCTATTTCCTCGCGCGGCGCTGGACGGGCGACAACTTCGCCGCAGCGTTCGCAGGTGTGGCATTCGCGTTCAACGGGATGACGTTGAACCTGCTCATGTGGCCGAGTCACATCGCCACGTTCGCGTGGATGCCGTGGGTCGTGCTGGCCGTCGAACGCGCGTGGCGGGAAGGCGGACAACGGATTTTCATCGCCGCGCTGGCCGGCGCAATGCAAATGCTGGCCGGCGGACCGGAAACCATTTTGTTTACCTGGCTGGTGCTGGCGGCGCTGTGGGTGGGTGAGCTTCTTTCGGCGCGCGGGCGTCCCGCCCGCAGCAGTGACGGAGCGGAAAATACATGCGGATTGACGGGTGGTCTTGCAAACGCAGCCGCTGCGGCCAGGATGGCCGTGCTCCGTTTTCCGTTGGTTGTGGCACTCGTCGCGATGCTGGCGGCGGCGCAACTGCTCCCGTTTCTCGATCTCGTCGCGCATTCGCAACGTGAAACCGGTTTTGCGGACACGCGCTGGTCAGTGCCAAGCTCGGGCTGGGCGAATTTTCTCGTGCCCATGGCGTTCGGCCATATCTCGAACATGGGCGTGTTCTTTCAAGCCAATCAGGGCTGGACGTCCTCGTATTATCTTGGCATGGCGACACTGGTCCTGGTTGCAGTCGGCATTTGCTCCGTTCGTCAAAAGCGGGTCTGGCTGCTCACGGCCATCGCGGGTTGCGCGCTGATCTTCGCGTTCGGCGAACACACGTTCATTTACCGCGGGCTGCGCCAGCTCATTCCGCAACTGAGCTTCATGACCTACCCGGTGAAGTTTCTGCTCCTCGTGACGTTCCTTGCGCCCCTGCTCGCGGCGTTCGCGCTGGCGCGGTCGAAAATCGGCGAAGCCGGACCGGACCGGGCCCCGGCCAAAGCCACGCAAACATGGCTCGGAATCGGCGCCGCGCTCCTGGCGCTCCTCGTGGCCGTTTTGATCTGGTCGTGGCGATCACCCGCGGTCCCGGACATGGCATCGGCGACGCTGGTGAACGGCCTGACTCGCGTGGTGTTCTTGGTCGCAAGTGTCGGATTGCTGGTCGCGAGCGTCCGCATGACCAAGCCCGCTTTCCAGCGGGTCGCCCCGCTGGCATTGCTCCTCGTCGTGTGGCTCGATGTGCTCACGCACATGCCAACCCAGAATCCGACGGTCGCCCCGTGGATTTACGAACCGGGCCTGGCGCGCGTGAAACTGGCCATGCAACCGCAGCCCGGGCCCGGCGAATCGCGCGCCATGCTGTCCGCGGCGGCGGCGCGGGAGTTCACCCAGTTCGTGTCGCGCAAGCCGGAAGACAATTTCATCATCAAACGCCTGGGCTACTTCGCCAACTGCAACCTGTTGGACGGTGTGCCGAAGGTGAACGGCTTCTTTTCGCTCTACCCGCGCGAGTGCGGCGAGTTGAACGCAGTGCTCTACGGTTCGACCAACCTTCACGCGTCGGGCCTGCTGGACTTTCTGGCCGTGTCGCAAATGACCGCGCCCGGCAGGTCTTTCGAATGGATGGCGCGCACCAATTTTTCCCCGCTGATCACCGCGGGCCAGACGCCGGTATTCCTCGACGACATAAACGCGGAACGGTTGTTGTTCCGCCCGGACTTTGACGGTCGCAAGGTGGTGATGCTGCCACCGGAAGCAAAGTCCACCATCACAGTCACGAATCCCGCCGTGGTCCGTCTGAAAGGCTGGCGGTTCACGGCGCAGCGCGTGGACCTGGAGGTGGAGGCGGCATCGGCGGCGCTCGTCGTCGTGGCGCAAACCTATTTTCACTGCTGGCGGGCGTATGTGGATGGCGGATCCGTGCCGCTGTGGCGGGCGAATTATGCTTTCCAGGCGGTGGAAGTGCCTGCGGGGAATCACCAGGTCGGGCTGGTGTATGAGGACCGGGCGTTTCGAGTTGGCGCTTGGATTTCAGCGCTGGCGTGGCTAGTGTGCGCGGCGGGTTGCGCGTTGTGCCGGCGACCGAAACAATCGAATTAAAACTTATGACTACGACCTCGAGCTATTCCTCCGCCATCCGGATGGCGATTTGCCTTGCGACCAGTGTGCTGGTGTTCATCGGCTGCCGTTGCGCCCAATGCGGTGGCGGCGCCAAGTCCGACGGCCTCGCGCCGATCTTTAACGGCAAGGACCTGGCGGGCTGGCAGGTGCCGGACCCCAATCCGTTCTGGAAGGTGGTGGCCGGTGTGTTGGTGGGTGAAAATGACGAGGCGAAGAAGGGCAGCATGCTGTGGACGGAGAAAAGTTACCGCGACTTTGTCCTCGAATGCGACGCCCGCTGGAGCGGTGAGATTGACAGCGGCATTATGTTTCGCAAATCCAACGACGGGAAGCGGGAGTTGCAGTTGCAGTTTGGCGTTTCCCGCAGCCAGAAGCGCGACCTGACCGGCTCGTTCTACACCGGCGGCAAGGAGAAGTATCCGGAAGCCGGCCAGGTGAAAGACCTCGCGAAATTTGTGAAACCCGATGCGTGGAACCAATACCGCCTCGAAGTCAAAGGCGACCGGTTTACGGTCTGGATCAACGGCAAGGAAGCGGTGAAATATGTAAATCCAAATTTCGCCGGCGCGGGCCCGATTGGATTACAGATTCATCCGGGGTTGCCCATGAAAGTGGAGTTCCGAAACGTCCGGGCGAAAGTCTTGGAGTGAAATTGAGGCGGGCGGCGAATTGCCACGCCGGGGTTTACTGGCCCAGTTGCGGCATCGGTGGCATCGGCGGCATCGGCGGGGTGTATCCACTACCAGGGTTTAGCAATTTGTTGCCGCCCGGAACCGAAGAAACCTCCTGGATGGCTTTCATCATCAGAATCTGTTCCTCCGGGGATAACGCTCTTTGCTGCGTGGTCGAAATACCTCCGCCCGTTGTCGGCCCGCGCATGGTGCGGCTGGGAATATTGGGAATGTTCCTCATGGCCGCACCGGAGCTCAGCACCGTTACGTTGCCCCCGCCAGCGGGATTGGGCGCTCCGACCGCCATCGGCGGCGCCACGCCCGGTTTTCCCGGCACGACGCCTGGAAACGGCGTGACCGGTGCCGTCGCCACGACTTTCGCGCTGTCTTTATCAAGGCTCTTCTCCTCCTCGACACCGTGGTTTCTGAACTTGACCGTGCCGGCCGCCTCGTTGATGGCCAGCACTTCGATTTCATCCTGACTCTGGCCCACCGCCAGCATGAACGAAGTTTTTTTGGGCGGTTCGTTGGGCTTGCCACCCGGCACCGTGGCGGAAAACAGGACCTGTTGCTTGCCGAACATGGAACTGATCCCCTGCAACTCGATGGGCGGCGGCGGCGGGGTATTGACCTTGGACGCCTCGGCGGTGGGATCCGGCGGGGGTTTCAGGGCGAAGACATTCCGTACGACGATGCCCTGGTAAGGGTTGCCCTGCCCGTCCGGGGTCACGGCCAACGCAGTCACCGCCAGCATGAGTCCGCTGGTCAAACAAATCGCGCTGATGTCGCTCGGCTTCATAATTTGCAATATAACTTCTCCCCGATCAAACACCACCCCGAAGTTTTGGTTGCGGAGGAAAATTGAACCCGGTTCGAAGGGCAAATCTCAACGGAAGCACCACCCCCAAAACAAACCAGCTCCAAACCCGCGGGTTTGGAGCTGGTTGCTTTGAATTTCGCCGGCCGCGGCCGTCAATTCGATTGCCGGCCCGCCACGCCTTTCGTGGACTTGCTGATGGCCTTGGCCGCTTCCTTGGGACGCAGCGCGCGCACGGCGGCGCCCGCCCGCCACATCTCCGAATCACGGATTTGGTTCAGTTCCTTCTGCAACTGCACCTGGTAATTCGGCGCGCCGCACGCAGAAAGCACGCGCGCACATTCCTTCCCGGTCTTCACGCGCTGGTAAAGTTCCTTGAACACCGGCAGCACGGCCTTTTTAAAACGCGGACGCCAGTCCAACGCGCCGCGTTGCGCCGTGGCCGAGCAGTTCGCATACATCCAATCCATGCCGTTTTCGTCCACGAGGCGGATGAGTGATTGCGTGAGTTCCTCGACCGTTTCGTTGAACGCCTCGCTCGGCGTGTGGCCGTGCGCGCGAAGCACGTCGTATTGCGCGTCCATGACGCCGGCCAGCGCGCCCATGAGCACGCCGCGTTCGCCGGTCAAGTCGCTGAACACCTCGTGCTGGAACGTGGTGGGGAACAAATAGCCCGAGCCGATGCCGATGCCGACCGCGAGACAGCGTTCCGTGGCGCGGCCCGTGTAATCCTGTTCGACCGCGAAACTGGAGTTGATGCCCGCGCCGGAAAGGAAGTTGCGCCGCACGGACGTGCCCGATCCTTTGGGCGCGACCATGATCACGTCCACATTCTTCGGCGGGATGACGCCCGTCTGCTTTTTGTAGGCGATGGAAAAGCCGTGTGAGAAATACAGCGCCGCGCCGGGCCGGAGGTTCTTCTTGATGACGGGCCAGATCGCGCGCTGGGCCGCATCCGAGACCAGCATCTGGATGATCGTGCCACGCCGGGTGGCTTCTTCCATGTCGAACAGCGTCTTGCCGGGCACCCAGCCGTCTTTGACCGCGCGATCCCAGTCACGCTTGAACTGCGGCGCCTGGCCGATGATGACCTTGAAACCGTTGTCGCGCAGGTTCAGCGACTGCGCCGGGCCTTGCACGCCGTAACCGATGATGGCGATGGTTTCGTGCTTGAGGACCTTGCGCGCCTTGGCGATGGGAAATTCCTTGCGCGTGATGACGGTTTCTTTAGTTCCGCCAAAATCAATCTTAGCCATAGTTTCTTTATCTGCGTTTTCGACGGATCCAATCGGAATCACGCCGGATTTGGTTTACGGTTGGTTCAACGGTTGGAGTTCAAGCTTTAGCTTGTCCGCGAAAACACGCTAAAACGTGAACTCCAACACTGCGAGCGCGGAAGCTTAGCGGGAAAAATCCTTCCGTCAATTGGATTACTTGCGCGGCAACGCCACCTTGCCGGTGCGCGTCAAATCAGTCACCCCGAAGGTTTTCATCAATTCGATAAATTTCTCCACCTTGCTCTCGTTGCCGGTGATCTCGACCGTCAGGCTCTTGGGCTGCACGTCCACGATCTTGGCGCGGAAAATATCCGTGATTTGCATCACCTCGGCGCGCGTCTTGGAGTCCACAGCCACCTTCACCATGACCAGTTCGCGGTCCACATATTCACCGTCGCGAAAATCCTGGATCTTGATCGTGTCCGGCAGCTTGTTGAGCTGCTTGACGATCTGCTCCAGCGTGGCCTCGTCGCCGTGCGTAACGATGGTCATCCGCGAGGCGGTCGGGTCCTGCGTCGGTGCGACATTCAGGGAGTCAATGTTGTAGCCGCGGCCGCTGAACAAGCCGGCCACCCGCGTGAGCACGCCGAACTTGTTTTCCACCAAAACCGAAATCGTGTGTCGCATAAAATCCCCGGTCTCTACCGGGCAGCGCAGGCTAACCATGCCGAAAACGTGGGTCAATCTGCAAATCCACACGACCGCAGTGCAAGGCGGCGTACACTTCGCACCAGCACTAACGCTTGGGGAGCACGTGGCTGGGAAGCCGCGTGAACCCGCAGGCAGGATGCCTGCGCTACGTAGCGCGCGCATCCTTGCGGGCGGGTTCGGGCGGCATCCGTGCCGCCAGTTCCGGTCGAGATTAAGTTGCATGCTGGCAGACGCTTTGCGTCTTTGCGATTCCCCGTCTTTGCGCTAAAACTTTCGCGCGATGTTTGAACTCTTGAACACCGATGCGCACACGAAGGCGCGGCTGGGACGCTTGACCACGGCCCGCGGCGTGGTGGACACGCCGGTTTACATGCCCGTCGGGACGCAGGGCAGCGTGAAGGCGCTTGACCCGCGCGAACTCCGCGAGATGGGCACGCAAATCATCCTCGGCAATACCTATCATCTCAACATTCGCCCCGGTCTCGAGATCATCCGCGCCGCAGGTGGTCTGCACCAGTTCATCAACTGGCCCGCGCCCATCCTCACCGACAGCGGCGGGTTTCAAGTGTTCAGCCTCGCGAAGATTCGCAAGATCAAGGCGCACGGCGTCGAATTCCGGTCGCATCTTGACGGTTCACCATTGTTTCTCGGTCCGAAAGAGGCGATGGAAATCCAACGCGCGCTCGGCTCGGACGTCGCGATGGTCTTTGACGAATGTCCGCCGCACGACGCGCCCGCGAAAGAACAACGTCTGGCGGTGGAGCGCACGATTCGCTGGGCGCGCGAGTGTCGCGAGCAACCGCGTGCGGACGGGCAGATAGTTTTCGGCATCGTCCAAGGCGGCAACAACGCCGCGCTGCGCGAGGAGTGCGCGAAAGCCATCGTCGCGCTCGACTTCGACGGTTACGCGATCGGCGGCGTGAGCGTGGGCGAGCCTGAACCGGAGATGATGCAGGCAGTCGAGATGACCGAGCCGTTTCTGCCGGCGCACAAGGCGCGTTACGCCATGGGCCTCGGCACGCCGGCGCAAATGATCGAGTTGATCGCGCGCGGCGTGGACATGTTCGATTGCGTGCTGCCGACGCGAGTGGCGCGCAACGGGACGGCCTACACGCGCAAAGGCGCCATCGGAATCAAAGGCGGCGCTTACAAGGCGGACTTCAAACCCATCGAGGAGAATTGCGATTGTTTTGCCTGCCGGAATTTCACCCGCGCCTACCTGCGCCACCTGCTTAACGTGAACGAGATTCTCGGCCTGCGCATGTTGAGCGTCCACAACTCGCACATGTATTTGAAATTGATGGCCGACGCGCGCGCGGCGCTGGCGGCGGGAACATTTGCGGAATTTTATCGTGAATTCATCGCCGGCTACGTTCCGTCGCGAAGGATTTTGTCCGCCCGGGCGGCAGCGGCGCTGGAACGCTAGGCGGTGGGCCGCGCTCCGGGAATCTTGCGTCGCTTTTGTAACTGACTTGGTTCGGACAACGCCTTAGCCTTCCCTCGTCTTTCAAACCGACAAGGCCATGAACTGCGTCATTGAAACCGCCAGCCTCACCCGCCTGTTTGGCCCGGTGCGCGCCGTGGATGGACTGGACTTGCGCGTGGAGGCGGGGAAATTCTTTGGTTTCCTCGGCCCCAACGGCGCGGGCAAGTCCACCACCATCAAAATGCTCACCGGCCTGCTCGCGCCCACCAGCGGCACGATGTACATCCTCGGCGAGAACCTCGCGGATGAAAACCGCGCCCGCGAGGTGCGCCGGCACGTCGGCGTCGTGCCGGAAAATCTGGCGCTGTTCGACAACCTGACGGCACGCGAATACCTCACTTTCATCGGCCGGATGTATTTGCTGCCGCCGAAGACGGTGCAAACGCGCTGCGAAGAGTTGCTGGTGATGATGGGACTGGAAAACGAGGAGAAGAAGCTCACGCTCGAATATTCCCACGGCATGAAAAAGAAACTGGCGCTGGCCGCCGCTCTGTTGCCCGGACCGGACCTCCTGTTCCTCGACGAACCGTTTGAAGGCGTGGATGCCGTTTCATCGCGCGTGCTGCGCGACGTGTTGAAACGTTGTGTGAAGCGCGGTGCGACGGTTTTCCTCACGTCGCACGTTTTGGAAATCGTGGAAAAACTGTGCACCGACGTAGGGATCATCGCGAGCGGCAAGCTGGTTTACCAGTCACCGATGGATGAACTGCGGCAAAACGGATCGCTCGAGGAACGATTCATCGCCGCCGTGGGCGCGGAGAAGGTCGAGACGCAGCAATTGAGCTGGCTCGCGGAGTGAATGGAATGTGGCTGCGCTCGTGAGAGCGCGGCTGAATTGATTTTGTTAAACAGCGTCCGAAAGCGAAATGAGTTGGCTGCGCTCTCACGAGCGCAGCCACGGCGATCATGAACTGGGAACAATTTCGCGCCATCCTCTGGCTGCGCTGGCGGCTCACACGCAACCAGCTCACGCGCGGCAGCGGCGTGGGTGCCGTCATCGCGGCCATCGCGGGCGTGTTGCTGCTGGCCAGCGCGCTGGGCATTGGCGCGGTCGCGGTTCTGGTCGGTGCGCTTTCGACGAAAACTTTGTCCCCGACGACCATCATGTTCGTCTGGGACGGCATCGTGTTCGCACTGTTGTTCATCTGGCTGTTGTCGGTCCTGGCGGAACTTCAGCGTTCCGAGAGCGTTGACCTGACACGATTGCTCCACCTGCCCATCAGTCTCAAGCAGGTGTTTGTTTTCAACTACCTCGTTTCGCTGGTTTCATTCGGGACGGTCGTCGCGGTGACCGGCATGTTCGGTTTCGCCGTGGGCATGAGCTTTGGGCAAGGGCCGTTGTTCCTCCTGGGCTTGCCGTTGGCGGCCACCTTCATCTTCATGGTCACCGCGTGGATTTACTGCCTGCGCGGCTGGCTGCTCTCGCTGATGATCAACCCGCGCCGCCGCCGGATGATCATCATGTGGATCACGCTCGGCATCGTTCTGCTCGGCCAGTCGCCTCAACTCATCAATCTCGCCTGGCAACACAAGGCCCGCGCCGAACGCGCCGCACGTCCTGCGGCACAACCAAAATCCGGCGCGCCAGCCGACGAACGGAAGGAATACTACGCAACGGTTGCCACCCGCGTACATCCCTGGGTGCCGCTGTTGTGGTTGCCCCACGGCACGCGCGGTCTGGCGACGGGAGAAATCCTGCCCGCGCTTTGGGGCGGGGCTGGAATGTTCGCGCTGGGCTGGCTGGGATTGCAGCGCGCCTACCGCGCGACCTTGAAATTTTACCGCGGCGATGAGCGCGTAAAACCCACGCTCGCGCAGTCCGTCCCCCGCAAAGAGACAAAACCCGCGCGCAACTGGGTCGCGTGGCGGCCGCCGAGGATGCGCGACGACACCGCGGCGCTGGCGCTGGCGCAATTGCGTTCCATGACCCGCGCGCCGGAAGTGCGCATGATGCTGGCCATGGGATTGTTCCTCGCCGTCTTCCTGCCGCTGATGATTTTCTGGCGCGGTGGCAGCAACACGCCGTTGCCGGAAGCGGCCAAACCATTTCTCGGGACGGGCGCAGTCGTCATGGTCCTGTTCGCGCTCCTGCAACTCGTGTGCAACCAATTCGGTTGCGACCGCGACGGGTTTCGCAATCTGGTGCTGTTGCCGACGCCGCGCGAACGGATTTTGCTGGGCAAGAATCTCGCGTTCGCGCCACTGGCGGCAGCCATCGCGCTGTTGCCCCTGGCGGCGATGAGCATCCTCGCCAAGCTGTCCGTCGCAGTCATCCTGGCCACGGGCCTGCAATTCATCGCGGCGTTCTTCATGTTCTCCGCGATCGGCAATGCGACCTCGATTCTCATGCCTTTCCGGGTCGCCGCCGGTTCGCTCAAGCCGAGCAAACAATCGTGGCGGACCCAGCTCCTGTTGATGTTGGTTCATTTTTTGTTTCCGCTGGCGGTGGCGCCGGTGTTCATCCCGCCCTTGCTCGGACTCGCGGCCCAAAAATGGACCAACCTGCCAGCGGGTCTGGTGAATCTTCTCCTGGCACTGGTGCTCGCCGCCGTGTTCGCGGTGATCTACTGGTTCACGCTCGGTCCGCTCGGACGGCTGTTGCAACGGCGCGAGACGCACATCCTGCGCGCGGTGACGGAAGAGGCGGAGTGATTTTGGACAGGACATCACGCGCGAGCGTCGCGGTGGGCGCAATATCTCACCCTCATTGCCACGAGCGGCACGGATGCCGCCCGCACGGGCACGCTGGAAAGCGTGCCGCCACGGTGGAGGCGGGCATCCTGCCTGCCGGTCAGCGCGGCTTCCCAGCCGCGTGTTACCCGGACGGCGGGGTCATGCGAAGCTGGGTTCCGCCGTACTGCGCTTCTGCCAAAACAGTTTACAGATCCGCAATCGCTTGCTAGTTTGAGCTTGGAGCGAGGACGTTATGAAACGATGGGTTTCAACGATGGTGACCGCGCTGATTCTCGGTTCTGCGCAAGGGACGCAAGCCGCGAAGGTCGGCTTGATCAAGATTGACGGCGCCATCGGCCCGGCCACGGCCAGCTACATTTCCCGAGCGATTGATTTGGCGGGCGAACGTCAGGACGAATGTCTCATCATCCAGCTCGACACCCCCGGCGGTTTGCTTGACTCCACCAAAGTCATCGTCCAGAAATTCCTCGCGTCCACTGTTCCCGTCGTAGTGTATGTCGCACCTCCGGGGGCGCATGCCGGCAGCGCGGGATGTTTCATCACCATTGCCGCCGATGTGGCGGCCATGGCGCCCACCACGAGCATCGGCGCGGCCCACCCCGTTTCCATCGGCGGCAATCCCGCCGGCGGCGAGGAGAAGACGGACGACACGATGAAGCAAAAGCTGGAGAATTTCGCGACCAGCTACATCGAAACGATCGCCACCAAGCGCAAGCGCAACGTTGAATGGGCGAAGTCCTCCGTCAAGGAGAGCGCCGCCATCAGTTCGGAACAGGCCCTGGAAATGAACGTCATTGACATCGTGGCCCAGGATCTGCCCGATCTGCTCAAGCAACTGGACGGTCGCGAAGCGCACGACAAGACGCTTCAGACGGCCGGCGCTGAAGTCGTGGCCATCCCGATGATCGCGCGCGAGAAGGTTTTCCAACTGCTCTGGCGGCCCGAAGTCATGTTCCTGCTCATGCTCATGGCGATTTACGGCATCATCGGCGAACTGAGCAATCCGGGCGCGATCCTGCCGGGCGTCGTGGGCGGCATTGCGCTCATTCTGGCGCTTTACATGGCGGCCATTCTGCCCGTGAACATCGCCGGCCTGGCCTTGATCGGCCTGGCCATTTTACTTTTCATCGCGGATATCTACGCCACCACGCACGGGGTGTTGACCGCCGGCGGCGTGATTTCGTTCCTGCTGGGCGCGCTGATGTTGTTCGACAAGGCCGAACCGGGTTTCCGGCTTTCGCTCGCGTACATCATTCCCGGCGTGGTGGTGACCGCGCTGTTTTTCATTTTCATCGTGGGCGCGGGCTTGCGGGCGCAATCGCTGCCGGTGCGCGCGGGCAAGGAGACAATGATCGGCCAGATGGTGAACGCGATTTCGCGCATTGACGCCAACGGTGGAAAAGTGTTTGTGGAGGGCGAGTATTGGAACGCCGTGTGTGAAACGCCGGTCGAAACCGGCCAGTGCGTGGAAATCATCGCCGTGGATGGATTGACGTTGAAAGTGAAACCAAATCAAACCTAAAGGAATAACCTATGCCTGAATCCCTTGCCCCTCTGATCAAAATCGTCCCGTGGATCGTAGCGGCTTTCATCCTGGGCAGCATTGCCCTGCCGCAAATGGTGCGCATCCTGCGCGAATACGAGCGCGGCGTTATTTTCCGCCTCGGCAAATTGCTCGGCGCGAAAGGCCCGGGCCTCATCTTCCTCATCCCCATGGTGGACCGCATGGTGAAAATGGACCTGCGGGTCGTGACCATTGACGTGGCCAAGCAGGAGGTCATGACGCGCGATAACGTCCCTGTGTCGGTGGACGCGGTGGTCTATTTCCGGGTCATTGACCCCATCGCGGCGGTGGTGAAGGTGGAAAATTTCTGGAAAGCCACATCGCTCATCGCGCAAACGACGTTGCGCAGCGTGCTCGGCCAGGCGGAACTGGACGAACTGCTTTCACACCGGGAAAAAATCAACATGCAATTGCAGGAGATCATTGACCGGCAGACCGACCCGTGGGGCATCAAAGTCACGGCGGTCGAGGTCAAGGACGTGGCGTTGCCCGACAGCATGAAACGCGCGATGGCCAAGCAGGCCGAGGCTGAACGCGAGCGTCGCGCCAAGATCGTCAACGCCGAAGGCGAGTATCAAGCCGCCGAGAAGATGGTCCAGGCCGCCGCGTTGATCAGCGCCCAGCCGATTGCGCTCCAACTGCG
Source organism: uncultured Bifidobacteriaceae bacterium (assembly GCA_964458575.1). GTDB lineage: Bacteria > Verrucomicrobiota > Verrucomicrobiia > Limisphaerales > JADLHS01 > CAYWMD01. Next base: position 20,625 of record CAYWMD010000080.1, read on the forward strand.
CTTCCTGCAAACGATGCGCGAGATTTCCAGCGAGCACAACACGACCACCTTCCTGCCCGTGCCGATTGATCTGTTCGGGCCGTTCATGAAGAAATGATTGCCGTCGTTGCGAAACGCTTTATTTTGTGAGCATGAAGAGAGAATTTACGGCGGTCATCAAACAGGATTCCGGCTGGTGGATTGGGTGGATCGCAGAAATTCCCGGCGTGAATAGCCAGGGCAAGACCAAATCCGAACTGATGAAAAATCTGCGTTCTGCATTGTCCGAGGCGTTGGAATTCAACCGCGAGGATGCGCTGAAAGCCGCCGAAAGGGATTACGAGGAAACGGCCATTCTCGTGTGAAACGCCGGGAACTTATCCGCCACCTGACTGCGAAAGGCTGCCGGTTGGTGCGTGAAGGCGCGTGTCATTCGTGGTGGGAGAATCCGGTGCTGAACCGCCGGTCAGCCGTTCCACGGCACACGGAAGTCAACCGCTTCCTCACGCGAAAAATTTGCCGCGACCTGGGAATTGAAGAGCCGTGATGACGAACCCGTGCGTCAAATGACAAGCGAGCGCAACACGACCACCGTCCTGCCCGTGGCGATTGATTTGTTCGGGCCGTTTATGAAGAAGCAAGTGGTGTTTGGGGCACAGGTCAATGGCACACAGGACACACAGGAATGTTGAACGTCTGCATAGATGTAGATTTGACGCTCATTGACGAGCAAGGCGAGCTATTGCCCGGCGCCCTGGATGCACTCGAAAAACTTCGGCAGGCTCCGTGTTAATTGACATTATGGTCCGCAGCGGGTGCTGAATACTCGAAAGCCGTGGCCGCACGTCTCAAACTTGACAAATTCTTCCAAGGTTACGCGGGGAAACCGGACATTGCGATAGATGACGATCCGTCCAGCCTCAAACTCAAGAAACTCATTGTGAAAAATCCAGCGGACCTTTGGGAACAAGTTCAACAGCAGACGATCCGAGCTCTCCATCAAATCAGCGAGGAGGCTGAATGAAAAACCCTATCGTCGAGTTGGTGGAAAAGGAGATGACTCAGTTTCGCGAGTTGCGGCTTGCTCATCCGAACCTGTTTCCGGAAAACAACAACCTCTACCCGATTCCCTTTTTCGGCGACATCCGTCGCGCAGAACTAATTACGCTCGCGCTAAACCCATCATGCCGAGAATTCGATCTTGATCGGCACTGGCCGGCAAACAATGGACCGGAAGCGCTGACGCCAAGCGATCTTACAAATCGGCTTCTTAGTTACTTCCATTTGCGCAAGGTCAAGCGGTACGGTTGGTTGGATGAATGCGAGAAGGGGTTGTTGATGCTCGGTTGTTCTTATCAGCGAAATGCAGCACACATCGATTTACACCCTCTGCCGACCAGATTTGCCAATCGATTGAATGCTGAAGAAGCTGCGGCCCTTCGTGAAATCGTCCTGACGAGGAGTGCGAAACACTTGATGTCTGTTCTTGAGATGTGTGAGCGAGTGAAGCTAATCGTTGTCGTGGATTATGCGGTCCCTGTAGCAGAAGGCCCCAGCCAGACTACTTTCGAGTTTGTTCGAGATCGGCTCTCACTATTGGGTGGCGTGGCTGACGGAACTGGCGTTGAACCACCGTTGGTTCGGGGAGGTGAGCACAAGGCGATGGCCAACCGTATGTTTGAGCATCGAACCCGGCTCCAATCCTATTTGCTCAATGCACCCAGCTTAATTTTCTCCACTTGAAGTGATTTCCATTTAGATGCACATCGCCGTTACCGGAGCTTTCGGATATTCGGGCCGTTACATCGCCCTGCGTGCGCTGGCGGCCGGCCATGACGTGTTGTCGCTCACGAATTCCATCAATCGCGAGCATCCGTTTGGCGACATGGTCCGCGTCGCGCCGTTCAACTTTGACCGGCCGGATCTCCTCGCGGAGTCGCTGCAAGGCGTGGAGGTTTTGATCAACACTTACTGGGTGCGGTTCGATCACAAGCTGTTCACGCATGAGCAGGCGGTCGCGAATACCGGCGTGCTGTTCGCGGCGGCCCGGGAGGCCGGCGTGCGCCGAATCGTTCACATCAGCATCACCAATCCGGACCTTCATTCCGATCTCCCGTATTTCCGAGGCAAGGCGGAGTTGGAGCAAAGCGTTTTCATTTCCGGATTGTCCTACTGCATCCTGCGGCCCACGGTTTTGTTCGGCAAGGAGGACGTGCTCATCAACAACATCGCCTGGGCGCTGCGGCATCTGCCGCTGTATGGAGTCTATGGCCGGGGTGATTACCGGTTGCAGCCCATCTATGTGGAAGACCTCGCCGCCATCGCGGTCGAAAAGGCGGCCAGCACCAGAAGCGAAACGCTGAACGCCATTGGCCCGGAAACGTTCACCTATCGGGAACTGGTCCAGATGATTGCGGAGAAGCTCGGCCTCCCGCGCCGCATCATTGGCGTCCCGCCGTCGGTTGGCTATTGGACCGGCCGGCTGATTGGCCTCCTGATGAGCGATGTGGTGGCCACGCACGAGGAGATTCGCGGGTTGATGGAGAACCGCCTGTTCGTGGACGCGCCGCCGCTCGGCAAAACCAAATTGAGCGATTGGGTGGAGAAACACAAAAACACGCTGGGCCGCCATTACACCAACGAAATGCGGCGGCGTCTTGACCGGACTTCCCGTTACCAGTCGAACTAGGCCGGTGATTCCGCAGGGCAGGCGTCGCGCCTGCCTGAAATCCGTGACCATGGAAACAGGCGCGACCCCGTCCTGCGCGTTGGCCAGTATCTGATCGCTGGCGAGCGGTTGACTTTAGCCTGAAGACTTCAGACTTTAGACTCAGAAACGATGCCGATTTACGAATACGAACTTTGCGACGGCAACTGCGCGGTCTGCGGCGGCCAGTTCACGTTGAACCGTCCGCTGTCCGCCAAGCCGTTGACTCATTGCCCAGCCTGCAAAAAGCCGGTGCGCAAGATCATTTCTGGCTTCAACACGCCCACCAAGCTCAAGCCGCTGTCCACCACCGACGCCAAGAAGGCCGGTTTTCAGGTCTATAAGCGCCTTGGCAAGGGTGAATACGAGCGGCAATGAAATGAAAACCGCCAACAGCCAGCGAACCGGTGGGATGGCTGACCTTGGATATTCGGCGTGTGATGTTGGATGTTCGATGTTTTTGCTGCGCTCTCCGAAACTTTTCCCGCGCCACGCGGTCTAATCCCTGAACGGTGCGGAGTTTTCGCTGTCTTAGAATCGTTTTATTCGCTCGCCAAACGCGGGCGGTTGTAGGAACGTTGACCAGCAACATGAGCGAGATTCAAATCATCCGGAAGACGCTCGAAAACGCGGCGGGTCGGCGTCGCTGGGAGCGGGCGTTGCGCGGGATGTGGCTCGGGTTGTTCTGGGGCGCGATCGTTTATCTTGCCGCGTTGGGCGTTTACCGGCTCGCGCTGGCCTCGGAAGCCATCCACAAATTGTTGCCGCTCACCGGGCACGCGCTCCTTTACGCCGGTCTCGTTGCCTGCGCCTGTCCGCTGGTTGGACTCCTGATCGGCGGCTGGCGCAAACCCGGCCTGACGCAGACCGCCCGCTGGGTGGATGTGAAACAGAATCTCAAGGAACGCATGAGCACGGCGCTCGAATTCTCGGGCGACGACCATGCCGGCACGTGGCGCGAACTCGTGATGAACGACGCCGTCAGCCACGCGCAGGAAATTGACGCCCGCAAACTCGTGCCGTTCCACCTGCCGAAAGCCGCACGCTGGGCGTTGTTGATTTTGGTGCTGGGCGCCGGACTGGGTTTTGTGCCCGAGTATCGCAGCAAGAAGTTGATCCAACAACAGGCCGACGCGAACAACATCAAGCAGGTCGGCAAACAAATCTCCGAACTGGCGAAGCGCGAAATCAAACAACGCCCCCCCGCTCTCGAAACCACGAAGAAATCGCTCGAAACCGTTTCGGATCTCGGAAACAAGCTTGAGAAGATGTCCCTCATGCGCAGCGACGCGCTCAAAGACCTCGCCAAGGTCAGCGACAGGCTCAAGGATCAACTGAACGACCTGGCCAAGGATCCCGGTCTGAAAAAGCTCGAGCAGGCGGCCCGTTCACCCAGCGGCAATCCCTCCGAGACCGCTGCCGGCACGCAGAAGCAGATGGAGTCGCTGCAAAAGCAGGTGGGCAACAACACCCCCGAGGCGATGGACAAGCTGAAGCATGACTTGCAGAAGTTGCAGGACGCCGCGAAAGCGCTCGCCGACAAAACCGGCGAGGGCGCGGATGCCGAGCGGGAGAAACTTTCCGCCACGCTTTCATCGTTGGCCCGGGAGGCGGCGCAGGCGGGCATGCAACTGCCGCAACTGGATGAAGCCATCGCCGCGCTGGGCGCCAACCAGGTGGATCGGTTCATGAAAGACATTGACGCGGCGCTGAACGATTTGGACAAGCTCCGCGACATGGCGAAAAAGCTGGAACAGATGCAAGCCCAGGCGGAGAAACTCGGCAAAGATCTGGCCGAACAGCTTCAAAACGGTCAGGCCGAGGCCGCCGCCCAGACCTTGAAGAAGCTTTCGGAGCAGTTGAAGTCAGCCAAGCTCACGCCCGATCAACTCCAGAAAGTTCTTGGCGAAGTTTCCAAGGCGCTGCCGCACGCACAGGATTACGGCAAGGTGGCGGATCTGTTGAAGAAAGGCGCGGGCCAGATGAAACAGGGCGATAATCCGAGTGCCTCCCAGTCATTGGCCGACGCCGCAAAGGAATTGGAGAAGATGCTCGAGCAAATGAACGATGCCCAATCGCTCATGGCCACCCTGGAAAATCTCGACCGCGCCTCCATGTGCATCGGCTCGTGCCAGGGATGGGGTCAATGCAAAGGCAAAAAGCCCGGATTTGGTCCCGGCAAAGGCCCTGGCCCCGGCGTCGGCACGTGGGGACAAGAAGGCGGCGAATGGGTCGAGAATTACGACGACGGCAGCGGCAACATTGACCGCACCGACCTCGACAAGCGCGACCAGGACGGCCGCGGCGTTGCCGACCGCGGCGATGGCAATCTCAGCGACGCGCTCAAACCCACGAAGGTCAAAGGCCAGTTTGCTCCCGGCGGCCAGATGCCGAGCATCACCCTCAAAGGCGTCAGCATCAAAGGCACGAGCAAGGTCGCTTACGAAGAAGCCGTCACGACGGCGCAATCCGATGCCCAGAGCGCGTTGAGCCAGGAAAAAGTCCCGCGCGCCTATCAAGGCGCGGTGAAGGACTATTTCGACGATTTGAAGAAGTGATCTAACCACGAAATACACGAACCACACGAAAAGGGATTTTCAGTTTGGCGCACCGTGATTTGCTTTCGTGTATTTGGTGTATTTCGTGGTTTAACAATAAATACCGATGAATACTGAACAACAAATCCAATCCTTCCGCGATAGTTACACCGCGCTGCAAAATGAAATCGCCAAAGTGATCGTCGGCCACGCGGCCATCGTCGAAAACACCCTTATCGCGCTATTCGGCGGCGGACACGTGTTGCTCGAAGGCGTACCCGGCCTCGGCAAGACGCTCCTCATCCGCACGCTCGGCGAGGTGCTCGACATGC
>CAYWMD010000081.1:0-26014 GCA_964458575.1 uncultured Bifidobacteriaceae bacterium
CCTGTTTCATTGCGTCCTCCATTCAGTTGCGAGCCGCGCTTGATACCACGCTCGCGACTGATTGCAGATTTTGCAGACGGACAGCATCACCGGCACTTCCACCAACACACCGACCACAGTGGCCAAAGCCGCGCCCGATCCCGGGCCAAACAAAGTGATGGCGACGGCGACGGCCAGTTCAAAGAAGTTGCTCGCACCGATGAGCGCACCCGGCGAAGCAACGTTATGCGGCACTTTCAACCAGCGCATCAGCAGATAGGCCAGCGATGAGTTGAAATAGACCTGAATGATGATTGGCACGGCCAGCAGCAACACGGCAAACCATTTCGTCGTCAGGTTCTCCGCCTGAAACGCGAAGATCAGCACGAGCGTCAGCAGCAGCGCGAAAATCGTCACCGGATGAAACTTCGGCAGGAATTTTTGCTCGAACCAATCTTTCCCATGCGACTTAAGCAGCAAAGTCCGCGTGAGCCAGCCCGCCGCCAGCGGTATCACGATGAACACCACGACGGAAGTGATGAGAACTTTTGACGGCACGACCACATTCGCCACGCCGCACAGAAACATGACGATGGGCGCGAAGGCGACGAGCATGATGAGATCGTTCACGGCCACTTGGACCAGCGTGTAAGCCGGGTCGCCGTCGGTCAGATAGCTCCACACGAACACCATCGCGGTGCATGGCGCGGCGGCGAGGATGATGAGGCCGGCGGTGTAGTCCCTCGCCAACTCGGGCGAAATCCACGCGCTGAACAGGTGTTGCATGAACAACCACGCCAGCAGCGCCATGCTGAAGGGCTTGACCAGCCAGTTCACGAACAGGGTCACGCCCAAGCCCTTCGGCTTGCGCGCGATGCCGCCCAGCGCGGTGAAATCCACCTTCAGCATCATCGGATAAATCATCAGCCAGATGAGGACGGCGATGGGCACGTTGACCTGCGAGCCTTGACCGAATTCCAGCTTGCTCAAATTCTCCGTCAGTCCGGGCGCGAGTTTACCCAGCGCCACGCCCGCGACCATGCAAAGAAAAACCCAAAGCGTCAGGTAGCGCTCGAAGAACGCGAGGCGTTTTGGTGTGGTTGCGTCACTCATGGGTTCTTGAAGAGTTTCAGAGCGACTTCCGCCACGTGTGTGCCCAGGAGTTTCGCCGACTTCAAACCCGATTCGTCTTGGCTCACATCGTCCTTGGTGCTCCAGAGCGCGCCGCCGAGCATCGCGGGTGATTTGCCGCCCACCGGCACCATGCCGTAGCTCAACATCGCGGTGAGGATTTGTTGCACGACCAGTTCCTGTCCACCGTTGCGCCCGCCGCCCACCGCCAACGCGCCCACCGGTTTGTCTTCAAGGACCATCACGCCTTCGCGCAACGGCATGCAGCGCTCGATGAATGCCTTGCACAACGAGCTCAGCGACCGGAAATAACATGGCGAACCCAAAATCAATCCGCCGAGCTGCGGGTCTTTGAGCTTCGGGAGAAGGGCATCGAAGTCGTCCTTCGGAATGGTCGGCGACCAGCCAGCAATGCTCAGCCCGCCGAGGTCAACCAACTCGACGGCGATTCGCGCGTCCACGGCTTTGGCTGCATCCAGTGCGGCTTGCACAGATTTCGCGGTGGTCATGCCTTTGCGCGGGCTGCACGCGATGCCGAGGATTTTCAATTTCCTGCCGTCGGCCTCCGCGGCGCGCCCGGCGCTGCCGGTGAGTGCACCGGTGAGCGCCGCTGCGGTTGTCATTCCGACGAATTGCCTGCGATTGAGTTGCTGTTTCATGTTGATGCTCCCGTGGTGGTTGGTTTTTGATTTCCGCGCGCCGGCCTCATGCGGTCGCGCAGCATTCGCTGCCGCAACAATTCGCACCCGGTTTGCGCGCCTGAACTTCGAGACTCGTCACGTAATCCGACGGCTTCGCCCCAGACGGCAAGTTGGCCACGACTTCCTCGTAGAGCGGATCGTTCCAATCCGTCATGGCTTCGACGTAACCGGGCTTGGGTTTGAGAACGATGTCGGTCAAACCCGCCGCGCGCGCCATGCGCTCGGTTTGGTTTACGAGCACCGCTCCCGCGAGACAGCCAATGAGCGCCTCGACGGATTTAATTACTTGCGGCGGCAACGGTTTGAGCAAGGCAATGTCCGAGACGGCCACGCGCCCGCCGGGTTTGAGCACGCGGGCCATTTCGCGCCACACCTGCGCCTTGTCGGGCGAAAGGTTGATCACGCAATTGGAAATGATCGCGTCCGCGGAATTGTCGGCCATCGGAAGATGTTCAATTTCGCCGAGCCGGAATTCCACGTTGTCAAAACCCGTTTGCTGGCGATAGCTCGCGGCGTTCTTGCGCGCCTTGGCAATCATTTCCGCCGTCATGTCCGCGCCGATGGCGCGGCCCGTCGGCCCAACCTTGCGCCCGGCGATGAAAACGTCGAACCCGCCGCCGCTGCCGAGATCAAGCACGACTTCGCCGGGCTTCAAAGCGGCGAGCGCGCCGGGGTTGCCACAGGACAGGCCCAGGTTCGCGTCGGCGGGCAGGGCATGGAGTTCTTCGACGGTGTAACCCAGTTCGCGCGCCAGTTTGCCGGCGTCCTGCGCCGCCGTTTCCGCGCCAGGGCTCCGCGACCCGCAACAACTCCGGGACGCGCCTTGGGCAATTCTTCCGTAACCATTGCGCACTTTGGCCCGCACGGCCTCGCTTTGTTCTTCAATCAAGGTTGCTTTCATAAATTTAGGTATTTGCAAGTCACCGGCATTGCCGCCGGCAGATTTCAGCCAGGTCCATGGTCAGAATTTTGCGAAGTCGTTTCGCGTCGTCATCGGCCTGGGCTGTTTTCCCCAGCGACTTGTGAACCCAATCCAGCGCTTCGCGGACGGTGACCGGCGCGGTCTTGTCGGCCAGCCGGTAATAGACCCAACGTTCCGTTTTGCGCGACAGGACCAACCCGGCCTGATTCAGCACGGACAGATGTTTGGACACGGTGGAGAATGCCAATCCGAAGAGTTCGGTAATCTGGCAGACGCATAGTTCGCCCCGCCGCAGCGCGAGGACAATCCGCACGCGATTCGGGTCGGACAACGCCTTGGTGATGGCCATGAATTCACGCATATATTGTCATTTCGCCAAATAACGAAATGAATGTGGCAGGCGCCGGTGGTCCTGGCAAGGGCAATTTTGAAGGAATTTGTCGCGACCCGCCCGGACATTTCACACTCTCGACGGCGGAGCGCCGGTCTGTGACGTCGCAGACCGGCTTACTGCAGTGGAAAGCCTAAAGCCGGTCACAGACGTCACAGACCGGCGCTCCGCAGTGACAGCGATTCGTGCCGATGGTGAAATGTCCAGGCTAGGCGGGGCCGGCCGTCTTACCCGCATGGCGGATGTCCTGCGCCTCGCACAGGTAAACGACCTCCTCCGCGACGTTCTTGGCGTGGTCGGCCACGCGTTCGAGGCTTCGCGCAGCGATCATCAGACTCACGCAGCGGGCGATGGTCTCCGGATGCTCCGCCATGTGCTGCATCAGCAGCCGGGCGATTTCCCGGTTGAGGGCGTCCACTTCCTTGTCGCGCGGAATCAGGGCGCGCGCGGCGGCGGGATCGCGGTTCACGAAGGAGTCGAGCGCGGTTTTTAACAGGTCGAGCGCAATCCGGGCCATTTTTGGCAGGTCCAACGTCAGTTTGAGCGGCGCGTCGTTGTTAAGTTCGCGCGCCCGCTTGGCGATCTTGGCCGCCTCGTCACCGACGCGTTCGAGATTCTGGGAAATCTTCATGGCCACGGTCACGAAGCGCAGGTCGGAATCAACGGGTGCCATGGCGAGCAGTTGGATGGCCAGGTCGTCAATCTGGATTTCGTACCGGTCAATGACGTCGTCGTTGTCCCGGACGTGCACCGCCAAATCGTCGTCACGGCTGACGAGAGCCTGCAAGGCTTGATTAACGGCGGCCTCGACGTGGCTGGCCATCATGAGCAGAGCGTGCTTGAGGGCCTCGAGTTCCGGTTTTATGTCGCGTTGCATTTTTGCAGGAGTATGGCTGATTGGACGGGGATCGTCACCTGGCGTCTTCAAAGATTTGCCGACGGCTCGACGCGCGAACGGTTTCTCCTCCACCCCGCCTTGACGCGAAAGACCGATGGCGGGGGCTGGGTGAAATCATCCGTAGCGGCCCTCGATGTATTCAGCCGTCTTCGGATTCTTCGGGGTGAGGAACAGGTCCTCCGTCCGGCCGTGCTCAATGAGTTCGCCCATGAGCATGAAAATGCATTCGTCGCTGGCCCGGCGGGCCTGGGCCATGTTATGGGTGACGATGACGATGCTATAGCGGCCCTTCATCGCGAACATCAGCTCCTCAATGCCCCGGGTGCCTTCCACATCGAGCGCCGAGCAGGGCTCGTCCATCAGGATGATATCTGGTTTCAACGGCAGGAGGCGGGCGATGCACAACTTCTGCTGGGCTTCCAGTTGCAGGCTGGTCGCCCGGTCGTTCAACCGGTCTTTGAGGTCTTTCCACAGGCCGACTTCGCTCAAGGCCTTTTCAACGGCGTCGTCGAGCAGGGACTTCTTAAGCGCGGCGCGCGCACAATGGATGCGCAAGCCAAACACGACGTTTTCATAGACGGAAATGGGCAGCGGGTTGGGCCGCTGGAAGACCATGCCCACGGCTTTGCGCAATTCGACGAGCGACACGTCCGGGTCGTAGATGTTTTTGCCCAGCAACTTGATCTCGCCGGCGGTGGTGACGTAGCCGTAGCGCTCGTTGACCCGGTTGAAACAGCGCAGCAGCGTCGTCTTGCCGCAGCCGGACGGTCCAATGAGGGAAGTAATGATGCCGTGCTTGATGTCGGTGTTGACGTTGATGAGCGCCTGGAACTTGGCGTACCAGAGGTTCAGGTTGCGGGTCGTGATGCTGTATTGGGGGGCGTCGCTCATCCGAAGATCCCCATCACATATTCATAGGTCCGGCGGTCCTTGGGATGATCGCCAAACATGACTTCGTTGCGGTCCAGTTCAATGATCTCGCCATTCCACAGGAACATCGTGCGATCCGCCAACCGGCGGGCTTGCTGGGTGAGGTTGGTGACGAGGATGATCGTCATGTTTTTCCGCAGTTCCTTCAGCACGTCTTCGATGCGCATGGTGGTGACGGGATCAATCGCAATGGAAAACTCATCAAGGCAGAGAACCTCAGGCTGATGCGAGAGGGCCCGCGCGATGGTCAGGCGCTGTTGCTGTCCGCCGGAAAGCTTCGTGCCGAGACTGTCGAGCCGGTCCTTCACTTCGTCCCACAGCGCGGCCTGCCGCAGACATTGCTCGACGATGGCGTCGAGTTCGCTCCGGGTGGTCAGGCCGGCGCACCGGGGAGCGAAAGCGACGTTGTCGTAGATGCTGATGGGCAGGCCCACGGGCAGCGGCGCCACCATGCCGATTTTGCGGCGCAAACCAAAGACGTCCGCGACCCGTTGCACGTCCTCGCCATCCACCGCCACCGTGCCGGACACGCGGGCGTCCGCGATAAAATCAATCGTGCGGTTGATGCACCGGAGGAGCGAAGTTTTGCCGGACTGGGCCGGGCCGATGACGCCGAAAATCTCATTGCGGTAAATGTCGAACGAAATCCCGTGAATGACCTCTTTGGTCCCGTAGGCGAGGCGCAGGTTTTTGATTTCGATGTGTTTTTCAGCAGGCATCGGGATTCGGGCGGGAGGCGGTTACCATTTCTTCCGGTTGCGCAGCCAGACGCGCAAGGCAATGGCGGCGGCGTTGACGAGGAGCACCGAACCCAGCAACACCACGGCGGTCGCGAACGGGATGGACTCCTTCACGCCGGGCACCTGGGTTGAGATGGTGTAAAGATGCATCGAAAGCGCCATGCATTGGTCGGTCAGGTGGTAGGGGAAGAGGTCACCTTTTTGCACGGCCTTGAAGAAGACCGCACCGGTGAACATGATGGGCGCTGTTTCACCCGCCGCCCGGCTTACCTGGAGGATGACCCCCGTCAGGATGCCGCTGACGGAGTTGGGCAGAACCACGGCTTTGATGGTTTGCCAGCGGGTGGCCCCGACGTTCCAACAGGCCTCGCGGAAGCTGCGCGGCACGCTGGCCAGGGCCTCGCGGGTGCTGGCGATGATCACGGGCAAGGTCATGATGGCGAGTGTCAGTGAGGCGGAGAGCACCGAGTAGCCGAACCGGGCGGCATACACGAACGCGCCCAAGCCAAAGAGCGCATGCACGATGCTGGGCACACCGGCAAGATTGATCACCGCCAGGTTGATGATGCGGTTAAACCAGTTGTCCCGGGCGTACTCGTTCAGATACACGGCGGCCAAAATGCCGATGGGCGCCGAAACCGCGAGCGAGATGAACACGAGATAAATCGTGCCGACGAGCGCAGGCCAGATGCCGCCTTCCTTCATGCCGCGAACCGGGATGTCAATCAGGAAACTCAGACTGAGCGACGGCCAAGCGCGTTCGACCAGGTAGCCGATGATCAGCAGAAGGGGAATGACCATCGAAGCGGCCATGCCGAAGAACAGCCATTTGGCCAAGCATTCCTGCCGGAGCTTCCTGCGCACCAGGGCCGTCTCAACAAACATTTTTTGGGACTGCGTGTTCATTGCTTCCGAATCCCCCGCACGATGAGGTCGGCAACCAGGTTGATGACAAAGGTAATGGTGAAGAGGAGCACGCCCGTGAGGAAGAGCACCCGGTAATGATCGGAACCCGCTGGCGCTTCGCCGAGTTCGGCAGCGATGTTCGCGGTGAGCGTGCGAACCGAATCGAGGATGCCCGAAGGGATGTGCACCGCATGCCCGGTCGCCATGAGTACGGCCATGGTTTCACCCACACCGCGGCCCACGCCGAGCAGCACCGCAGCCAGCAAACCGTTCTTGGCGGCGGGAATCAACACGCGCCAGATGAGTTGCCAGCGCGTTGCGCCCAAAGCCAGCCCCGCCTCGCGGTAGGAGTCGGGCACGGCCTTCAAAGCATCCTCCCCGATGGATACGATGATGGGCACGCTCATCAGCGCGAGGACAATTCCGCCGTTCAGGATGTTCACCCCGACCGGCGCGCCAGTGTATTGCACGATCAGCTTGCTCATCACGGTGAGTCCGATGAACCCCCATACCACGCTCGGGATCGCCGCCAGCAGTTCGATGATGATCTTCAAGGTCTCCTTCAACTTCGGCCCGCAGAACTCGGAGATGTAGATGGCAGCGCCCAAGCCGAACGGAACGGCGATCAGCATCGCCAAGCCCGTCACGCTGAAGGTGCCGACAATCATTGCCAACACGCCGTAGCGTTTGTTGACCTCGGATGTGGGATACCACTCGGTGCTGAAGAGGAACTGGGTGAGGCTGAATTTCCCTCCGGTCAGCACAGGCACGGCTTCCTTGAACACAAAGATGAAGATGCTCAGGACGAACAAAATGGCGCTGATCCCGCAGAGGTAGATCAACCCGGTCAGCGTCCGTTCACCCCACAAGGCCCAAGCGGGGCGCCGCGCCGCCCGAACGACAAAGCTGCTGGTATGCGATTCGTTCAAGATTCGGGATTCTTCGCGATGCGAGTTGGCAGTGGTGGAGATTGACCTGGCATGGTCGTATGACCGGCCGTGCTTCGGGTTGCCTGAGATGCCGCGCTATTTCGTCCGCGCGCTTGGAGGCAGGGGCACGTAGCCACTGGCCTCGACAATCTTCTGGCCCGCGTCCGACATGCACCAGTCAATGTACTTTTTCACCTCGCCCTGCGGTTCGCCCAAGGTATAGACGTTGAGCGAACGGGCGATGGGGTATTTCTTGCTCAGAGTGTTTTCAACACTTGGCTCGACCGCCGGCGCGCCGTTCTGCGAAGCGACTTTGAGCATCTTGACTTTCCCCGGTTCATTGTAACCCATGCCGCTGTAGCCGATCGCGCCCACCGTGCCCGCAACCAGTTCAACGACTTCTTTGGAGCCGTTCATGTCGCGCGAGCCAAGCTTGAAGTCCTTCTTGTTCAGCACATGCTCGCGGAAGAACTCGTAGGTGCCCGAACTGGACTGGCGGCTGACGCGGATGATCTCGTCCTTGCCCTCGGGCATTTTGACCCCCAGGTCGGACCACTTCGTGGCTTTGCCGCCCTCGGCGTAAATCTCCGCCAGTTGCCCGATGGAAATCTCGGTCAGCGGGTTGTCCTTGTGGACGTAAACGGCCAGCGCGTCATAGCCGACGAAGAACTCCTTGGGCGTCTGGCCGGTGTTCTTGCGGGCCTGCTCGATTTCCTCCGGCTTCATGTCCCGGCTGGCGTTGGCGATGTCAATCGTGCCCTTGATGAGCGCGGCGATGCCCACCCCCGAACCGCCACCCGAGACCTCAATCTCCACGCCGGGGGCGACCTTGTGGTATTCCTCGGCCCAAGCCTGGGCGACGTTGACCATCGTGTCGGAACCCTTGTTTTGGATGACAACTTTTCCCGCCGGACCGCCGCTGCCGCCACCGCCGTCCTTCCCACAACCGGTGTGGAACAGGGCGATCGCCAGCGCGATTCCGCCGCAAATGGAGAGGTTCGTTACGTATTTCATAGAGTTAAGCATGGTTCTTTTGTGTTGGTTGATAGTTTCCTTGAATGGCGGCGACCAAATCCCGAATCTGGCTGGCTAGGAATTGATAGACTTGTTCAAAGGCGGGCTCCGTTTCATCCGTGGTCGCCGGACCCGAGAGCGGATCCGACACCTGCCACACCAGGCAAATGGTCTTGGTGGGTGAGTGCGGAAAAGCCGGCCGGCCTGCTTCGCCCAGCGCGACCACGACCTGGTAATGCTCCCAATTCGGCACTTGCTCCCGTGCCTTGCTGGTTTGTCGGGAAACGTCAATACCCTTTTTCGCCATGAACTGGACCAGGCCCGGGTCAATGGCCGTCGGCGCAATGCCCGCACTGCTGAAAACGAATCGGGGCAAATCCATCGCGTTGCCGATTCCCTCCGCCATCTGGCTCAGGCAGCGGTTGTCGGCATCCACGAACAGAATCCGGAAGGCCTCGGCCCCGGGGTGTTTTATGAATTCGCCAGTGCAAAGGTACAATACCTCTTCGCAAATGTTTTTCGTCTGGTCCGTGACCCGTTCAAATCGGCGGGCGACCGTCATCAGCGGTGTGAGCGCCTCGGTAGGCAGCCGGCCGGCCTGGTGCAGGGCGGTCAATTCCGCGTTGACTTCGCTGCGGAGCACGTTCGCCCGCTCCTCGATGAGCATGGTCCGGCGCGCCAGGTCCGCGTCTTGTTCCAGGAACGCCTGCGCCGCAGCATGCACCGTGTGAGCCGCCAGGTTGCCCAATTCGGTGAACTTGGGCGACAACGGCGGCAATTCCAGGCTGCTGAGGTTCAGGGCCTGCCGGGCGACACTTTCGGCGTAATCACCAATCCGCTCCAATTCCTTGTTGATCTTGATGGCCGTGAAAACGAACCGCAAATGGCTGGCCGCGGGTTGCTGTCGCACCAGGAACTCCAGACAAAGGCGGTCAATTTCCGTTTCCAACTCGTCCACGTACTGGTCGCGCAAAATCACCGAATACGCCAGTTGACGATTCCGCTCAACAAACGCCCGCAGGCAGACTTGCAACGCCCCCTCGTCCAGATTGGCCATCTCGGCCACTTTGGCGCGAATCTGGTCAATGCTGCGTTGGAGCGATGATTCCAAATGCGTTGCTAAATTCGATTGTGACATAGGTCTGTTGCCTGGTTAAGGTTGTCCATCATACCAGTCACCACCCAATGCGCAAGCCGGTGGTCCAGGCCCAGCCGGAATATTTCCCGCCGTCGTTCGCGGAATCCTGCATGTCCGCGTATTGCACGCCGGTTTGGAGCTTCAGTTTGTGGCCGTACAAGTAGTAGTTCAGGCCGAGGTAGATTTCGTTGTATTCATCACCCCGACCGGAAACCACATCGCTTTCATAGCGGGCGAAGCGGACGCCGTTGTCGTGGCTGCTTTGGAGATAGGTGTAGCGCGTCACCGCCTGGAGTTTGGTGGTGATGTTGTAGTAGGGCAGGAGCATGACGCCCCAAAGATCACTCTGCCCGAGATAACCCAGCCCGCCCGAAACATCGGTGCGGAATCCCCACTTGCCCTTGTCAAAATTGAAGTTCACTGATCCCACATCGCCGAGCGAACGCGTAAAGGTGTTGTTCTGGTCCTGCTCCTGGTAAACATAATTGACCGCGAGCACGGCCTTCTTTACGTCCAGTGCTTCCGCGAAGTCGTAGCCAAGCGTGGAAAGGGTGAACACACCGCCGTTGAATTTGCCGAATTCCTTGGTGGCGGCGCCCGAAGAGAACAAGCCGAGGAAATAACGCCATTTTCCCGGCTGGCCGGAAGCACTGACGCCCGGAAAATATTCCTGCGGAAACCAGAGGTTGTTCGCCAGATTGGCCCGGTCGATGGTGATCAGTTCCTTCGAGGAAGTCGCCCCATCCATGGTGAACGGGGCGCTTTGCTTGCCGACCGTGAGCACAACCTCCGCGCTCTGACTCCACGCGACGTACGCGTCCGTCAGTCTTTGATAAACGTGCGCGTCCTCCGGCTGCAAGTCCACTTCACCGTGGATCGTGAAATCTTGGAACATCCGGACCTTGCCCCCGACACGAAAGCGCCGGACGGTCAGGTCGTCATAACTGTCCTTCGCCACGTAGGCATAGTCTTCCTGAAACCGGCCGGTGAACCGGAAGCTTTGAATCACGGGATTGTTCGTGTCGTGATACCATTCCGTGTAACTCCAAATCCGGTCGTAGAGCGAGGGGGGGGTGGCGGGCGCAGGCGCACCGGACGCGCCAGCCGTGTTGCGGGGCGCCGTGCTTTGCGCGGATGATGGTGATGGGGTGACGAGGAGCATGGCGGCGACGCCCGCCATTGCCGCAGTGAGCGGCAAATCAAGTTTTAGGTTTTGCATTCACGTTGAAGTTCCGAGAGTTCGATAAAACTGTGGCGGGCGTGTGTTACAGGCCAAAGACGGGAATGTTACAATTGTGTGACGGGTTTGACACGAAAAACGGAGGGCCGGTGAAGGCCCTCCGCCCCGCGTCCAGCCCCGACATCCG
This sequence comes from uncultured Bifidobacteriaceae bacterium, assembly GCA_964458575.1. Taxonomy (GTDB): domain Bacteria; phylum Verrucomicrobiota; class Verrucomicrobiia; order Limisphaerales; family JADLHS01; genus CAYWMD01. Next base: position 11,047 of record CAYWMD010000081.1, read on the forward strand.
CCGGGGCTGTGAACTCTTGAACTTCAACGCGGAAAATCAGTATCCGCAGCCATACGGCCCGGCACATGACTGACGCGCTGCCGGAAAAGCTGCTTCAAGCAAGTGGCGAATGTATGACGGACAAGTTACATCCTTGAAAACTCTTTGCCCGCCCCCCGCAAGCCCCTCCTTCCCCAAATTTGCCACAGTTGTGCAACGGCCAGGTTAAGAATCAGCAACAGCGCGGGTTTCCCATTGCGAACAGTTTGTGAATAACTCCAAGTTTCACCCGGCTGAACAGCACGCTTATGAACTCGAATCCCGAGCTGGCGCTGGGCGAACTCAAGTTCCGCTCCATTTGGATTTCCGACGTTCATCTCGGCACGAAGCACGCCCAGGTGAACCTGCTGCTGGATTTCCTGCGCGAAACTGACTGCCGTTACCTCTACATCGTCGGCGATCTCATTGACGGCTGGGAACTCAAGGCGAAGTGGTTCTGGCGCGATGAATACAATGTGCTGATCCAAAAATTGCTGCGGAAGAGCCGCAAGCAAACCAAGGTCATTTACATCACCGGCAACCACGACGAGTTCGTGGACCAATTCCTCGGCCTGCGGTTCGGCAACGTCACCCTCGCGCAGCAGGTGATCCACACCGCGGCCGATGGCCGGAAGTATCTTGTGTTGCACGGCCATCAGGCCGACGGCATCGCGCATTTCAACCGGCTGCTCGATCGCGTGGGCTCGCGGCTTTACCAATGGATTCTGGATTTCAACGTCCACTTCAACCGGGTGCGGCGCAGCCTGGGTTTCGGCTACTGGTCGGTGGCGGCGTACTTGAAGTTCAAGGCCAAGCGCGCCGTGAAATACGTCTCGGATTACGAGGAGACCATTGCGCAAATGGCGCGGAAACAAAAAGTCCACGGCGTCATTTGCGGTCACATTCATCGCGCGGAAATCAAAACCGTCGGCGGCGTGCGCTACCTCAATTGCGGCGATTGGGTGGAAAGTTGCACGGCGCTGGTCGAGGACTTCGACGGAAACATCCAACTTCTGAACTTGCATGAAAATCCTGTTTTGCATTCAAGGCGAGGGTCGCGGGCATCTGACCCAGGCGATCGCGGCGAGGGAGATGCTGGCGACGGCGGGCCATCAAGTGGTGGGCGTCGTGGTCGGGATGGGGCACGCGCGGCAACTGCCGGCGTTCTTCGCATCGGCCATGCCGACGGCCGTCACCGTGCTGCCGACGCTGGAGTTTGTCTTCAAGAACAATAGGGCGGTCAACCTGCCGGCCACCGTCGCCCGCGTCGTGACGCGGTGGCCGGATTACGTTCGCGCGTTGCGCCAGCTCAAGTCTGTGGTTCGCCAACTGAAGCCGGACGTCATTGTCAATTTCTTCGAGCCGTTGACCGGCGTTTACGCGTTGACGACACGCCAGCGCCCGCCCGTGGTGGCGGTGGGACATCAATTCATGTTCGCGCATCCGCGCTACATCCGCGCGCCGGGATTGCGGTGGGCGCAGTGGGGGATGAAATGGTTCGTGCGGCTGGTCGGCGCCGCCTCCACCCGCGTGGCGCTGTCGCTCTACGCAGCGCCGGACCTGCCGCGCCAATCGCTGTTCGTCTGCCCGCCGATTCTGCGCCAACAGTTGTTTGCGCGACAACCCACCGACGGAAATTACGTGCTCGTGTATCTGCTCAACCACGGCTACGCGGAACAAATCAGCGCGTGGCACGAGCAAAACCCTGACGTGGCGTTGCACTGCTTCTACGACAAACCGGGCGCTCCGGCGGAATATCAGCATCGCGAAAACCTCACGTTCCATCGGCTCGACGGCGAAAAATTCCTGCGCCTGATGGCCGGCTGCAAGGCGGTGGTCTGCACCGCTGGCTTCGAGTCGGTGAGCGAGGCGGCGTATCTCGGCAAACCGTTGTTTATGGTGCCGGTGGAAAATCACGTCGAACAACAAATCAACGCGCTCGATGCGGTGGATTGCGGTTTGGGCCTTACCGACAACCGGTTCAACCTGGATCGCCTCAAAGACCTGCCGGCGCGACTGGACAACACCGCGTTCCGGGACTGGCTGGGCCAAGCACCGGCGACTTTGATGCGCGCCGTGGAACACGCAGTTCGAAAGCCAGGGGCTGAAACAGCGAACCTGGTTTCGTCGCCGTCCCCATCCGTTTGTTCGCCCGCGAACCAACCAACGAACCAGCCCGGGCCGATTTGATTGGAGGCGGAGAATTGGGCCTCCGTCGTCGCCAATTCGGTGCCGTCATGCGGCCCGATACGGGACGCCTTCCAAAACCAGGCCATTTTTTATTGCACTGCGGAGCGGCATAGGCACGATTTGGATACCCATGAGATTCAACCGCGGCCAAATATTGCCTGCTTGCCGCCGAACAAAAGGATGGTTATGTCGAGCCATAAATATTCCCGACGCCGTTTTTTCAAAACCGCCGCCAAAACGTCTGCGACCATTCCCGCCGTATCCTTGCTGGGTCTGAAGGCGAAGGCGGAGGGTCACTATCCGACGACCCAAAGCGGGCCGACGGCCTTCGACTTCACGCGTCAGTCCGCCGCGTTGTCGGCGGACAAAGTTGTCGATAGTGCGTGCCAATTCTGCAACTCCCTTTGCCGGCTCAAGGTGCACCTCAAGGATGGACGCATCATCGAGGTGCGGGGCGAGCCGGATGACCCGGTGCAAGCCGGCGGACTTTGTGTGAAAGGCGAAACGTTGATGACCCAGCTCGTTTACAATCGCCACCGCCTTACCCGCCCGCTCAAGCGTGTCGCAGGAGAGAAGGGGTCGGCCGACTCAAAGTTCGAGCCGGTTTCGTGGGCGGAAGCGCTGGACATCGTCGCCAGAAAGTTCCTCGCTTTGCGCGACGCCGGGGAAGCCCGAAGCATTGCCAACAAAACCTCGGGGCGATTGCCACGCGGCACCGGTTCGGTTGTGGGCCGGTTCTTCACGCTGCTCGGCAGCCCGAACGACACGGATGTCGGCCCGGTCTGCAACGACGCGGGCGGCAACGCGCTGGCGTGGACGTTTGGTCTGGGCAACTTCAGCAACGGTTACGGCAAAGATGAAGCCACCAGCCGGGAAGATCTCGGTTCGGCGAAATACCTTTTGTTTCTCGGCACGAACCAGGCGGAGACGCACCCCGTCACGTTCGCGTATCTCCTGCGCCAACGCGCGCGCACCAAGGCCCGGCTGGTGGTGGTGGACCCCCGGCTGACGCCAACCGGCGCGCAGGCCGACGACTGGATCGCACCCAAACCGCACACCGACATGGCGCTCGTGCTGGCCATGCTTCATCACATCATCGAACGCCGTCTTTACGACAAGGCGTTCGTGAAACAGTGGGTGCTGGGCTTCGACGAGTTGCGTGCGCATTTGCGTGAAAAACAATACACCCCGGAGTGGGCGGAGCAGGTAACCGGGGTTGCCGCCGCGAGGATCCGCAAAACCGCCGAGGACTACGCAAAAGCCCGGCCCGCCGCCATCTTTTGCAACGCCGGCATTTCGCATCAGTTGAACGCGTTTGACACGTATCGCACGCTGGCGTTTCTGGCCGCCATCACCGGCAACATCGGGGTCAATGGCGGCGGCTGCAATTTCATGCACAACACCTGGCCCGGCGGATTGAACCTGCCGGCGATAAAAGGTCCGACGCCGAAGAAGGACATGGCATTACCGGTTGGTCCCGACTATTTCGCGGAATCCATCCTGAGCGGAAAGCCCTACGCGCTGAGAGCCGTTGTCACCGAAGGCAATCCCATTCTCGGCTGCGCCAACACGAGCAAAGTCAGGGAAGCCTTCCGCAAACTGGAGTTCTACGTTTACACCGGCTTGTTCATGGAAGAAGCGGCCTACTATGCCGACATCGTTCTGCCGGCGTGCAGCGGTTTTGAAATGGAAACAGTTTACATGCGCCGCGATGACCGCGCCATCCGCTGGCAGAAACAAGTCGTGCCCCGCGTCGGCGAATCAAAGCCGGATTGGGAAATGTGGATTGACCTCGCGGAAGCGCTGGCCCGACAGGATACGAAGAACCCGCCCGGTTATTGGACGGACAATTTGCGCCCGGCGTGGAAGGACTATCGCGTGCTCTGGGACGTGTTCGTGAAAAACACTCCCGGCATGGCTGGCATGACGCAGGAACGGATGGAGCAACGCGCCGAGCCGCTCCGCTGGCCATGCCCGAACTTGCAACATCCCGGCGTCAGCACTTTGTATTTGGATCACCCCTCATGGTATGCGGCTGCCGTCACCCTCGATCCCGCAAACCAGGGCAAGCGCTTCCTGACACCCAGCGGCAAGGTTGAGATCTTCACGCCTGACATTCAGAAAAAGCTCGCGACGGCCGGACACAGCGCTTTGCCCATCTTCTACACCCATCCCGAAGTCACCGGTCGAAACCCGAGCATCGAATACAGCGACGAACTCATCGCCAACCCGGTCAATCCGCACGCGCTCACGCCGAAGGTGGAACTCGGCGGACAAAGCTCCGGCGACGTCCACAAGGATTTTCCGTTGATGGGGATCATCGGACGTCCCAGCGTGGTGCATTTCGCCGGCGTGACACAGTGGACGTACACGGGCAAGCAAATGAACGGCGTACGCCAGGTGCAAATTCATCCCGCCGCGGCTGAACGCGCGGGAATCAGGAGCGGCGACAGCATCGTCGTGGAAAGTCCCCGCGGGGCCATTGCCGGCACGGCGCTAGTGTGGGCGGGAATCCGGGAAGACAGCATCTTTGTGCCGAACACCTTCGGCCCGATGCAAAAAATGGCGGCGGAACTGGGCACACCGACCTACGAACCGGCCAATCTGCTCGTCAGCGATCAGTACTACGACAATCTTTCCGGTCAACAAGCCTACAAATGCTTCGCTTGCCGGGTTCGTCGGGTGTGAGCCGTTGCCCGCCGCCTTGGAAACCGGGCGATAAAATAAAAGGGGCGGTTTCGCGCGTGCGTCACGAAACCGCCCCGGCGGGATGTTTCTGAAAGGAAACGTTTTTAATCTTTGCGTTCGGAGCGGCCATCGAAACCGCCGTTGCGCGGAAGCATCAACACGAGCTGGCCGTCTTCAACCGTGCCGGGCGCCGGTGCGAGAGTCGGGCTGTGTGCCTGCACGACCGTGAGCCAGGAGTCGCGACCAAAGAAGTTGGAAGCGTCAATGATCCCGCTGGTCTCCCACGTGCCGGGCACGGGCACGGCGGGCGGTTGGGTCTGACCGGAGGCGATCTCCGTTCCGGGCGGATTCAACTCGGCCACGCGCTGTGGGGCGAAGTTGTTCCTGAGATCCAGCCGCCAGATGCTGCCTTCACGGGCGCGGGCCGCGTATTTCGGACGGCTGTCCGAGTGGCCGTCTTCGTTGATCATGATGTAATCGCGGCTGGTGTCCATGTTGTCGGGAGCAAAGGCGATGTCCCCGCCTGCGGCGTCAACCGCATCCGCGTTGTAGATCATCGTGAGCGTGGTCTGGCCGAGGAGGTTCCGCTTGTCGAAGTTCACCTCGTAGAGGCGACCGAGGCGGTTGCCCGGGCCGTTTCCGGTGGTGACGAAGTAAAACTTGTTCTGGTCTTTTTTACTCCAGGCGCCGTCTTCGATGCGGATGAAACCAAACGCGCCCACGGCGTCGGAGGCCGTTTCAAGCTGCGCGTCTGAGAGTAAATCGGCGTTGGGAACTTCCACCCATGTGCCGGTGACGCTTCCGTTCGTGAAGCCAATTTCGCTGGTCGGATAACCCGCGTCGGCCACGAAGGCGTAGAGCTTGCCCGTGTCCAGCCCGTTGCGGCTCAGGACGCTCGCGCCTGGTTTGCGGTCCTTTTTGCCGACATACATGTAGAGCTGGTTGTCGGGCGTGGTCGGACCATCTTCCATGCACATGACGATGGTGTAATCGGTGTTGGCAGGACGGACCAGGGAGTTTTCCCACGGAAAACGCCCCAGCTTGGGCAGCGTGTGGAGTTCGCGGTCAAAAATCACCGCGGCCAGACCACCCTGGCCGTCGAACGTGTCCGCGCCGCTGGATTCCTCGCCTGTGAAGAACATGGGACGATCCAACCCGGCCTCCCGAAACGAGAACGAGCCGGAGCAGAAGCGCGCAAACGCCGGCGTGGCATTGTTCGTGGCCGGAACCGGATAAACCGTGGCGGTGGCTTCGTCGTGCACGGTGTCGTAAGCCACTTCGCCCGAGACCACGCGGGCATGGCGGTCGAGCACGAAGCGCGAGACGAAGGCGCCGCGCAGCGGCGTTTCGCCCACGTTGGGCTGCGAGACCGTGGCGCGCGGGAGTTCATGATTCATGAAGAGCACCGTGTCCCCGCACTCGGCGCTGTGAGCTCCCAAACCGTCGGGAATGCCGACCATCTGATAAGTACGATTGTTATCGCTCGTGTTTGGCACCTGATCGCCCGCTGTGAGCAACGGCTGAATGACATAGTCCGGCGAGACGGAAACCACGTATGGTTTTACTTTGGTATATTCCTGGGCCGCGGCGGGGAGAGCGGTGCTTAACACCGCAGCCAGACTGAATTGCAACAATTCACGGGTGGCAACCCGGAAACAGGAGGATGATTTGGTCATAGGTTTTGATGTCTTTGTTTGGTTTGACTTTTTACGGTTCGTTTCGTGTGTCGCGAGCACTTTGCGCGACCTTCGTGACGGCCAAAGGTCGGGCGCGTAACATTTGCGTATCACCACGATCGGGAATTGTTACGAACCAACCGGACCAGTGGCCCTGCCAGGCTTCAATACCGCATGTGACGGAGCACGACCGACAGAGACCGTCGGGCGGGTAGTGCGCCGGTCAATCGGCTAACACTCGCAGGCTCTTCGTTGTGTTGATCACGCGCTCCGAAAGGTAACGGGAAAGATACTCGTAGAAATCCGCGGCCACGTAGGGCTGATCGCGTTTTAACTGCTCAAGCGCCGCTGCGCTCAGGCAATACACCGTCGCCGAGTGATTCACCATGACCGAGGCTGAACGAGGTTGGCGCAACAGCAGACCCAGTTCGCCCAGAACCGTCCCCCCGCCGCCACGCCGCAAACGTCGCGGGGACGAACCGTTGCCGCTTTCCAGCAGTGTGCTGACTTCTCCACTCTCGACGAAATAAACTTCACTGGCCGCATCGCCTTGACGAATCAAATATTGTCCTTCGTTCAAAACGCGACGGTCCAGGCGCGCGACGAATGAATCAAGCGTGTGCCCGTTGGGCCAGAAGGCTGCCATTTGTTCGCGCAAGCTGGAGCGTTCCGGCTGCGCGCTCAACCCGTGTTCGGCGAGCTTGCGTGTCTCCCACCATTCGAGCGCGTGATCCAGATCGGGGAAAAACTTCGGCCGCTCGGCTCTTTCATCCCGGGCAAACCCGCGTTCGAGGTGGTGCTGCATGTCGTCCGGGACCTGCGTCAACAGCAGTTGGAACCCCGACTTGCGAGCCAGTTGGCCGGCCTTGGCGAGGCTCAGGGCCGCCGAGGAATCCAATCCGCTCACGCGCCGAAAATCCAGAATGACGCAACTCAGCCCGGGGCGCTTCTCGTCCGCGACCCGCTCGCGAATGTTGTTGAGCAGGGAGTTCGCGGTGCCGAAGAAAATGAAGCCTTGCAGTTTCAACAGGTGCAACCGGCCGCCCTCCTTTTGCAACAGCCGCTGATGAGCGACCGGCCGGTCCACGTTGCTCTGCAATTCCGCGCCGGTCAGGGCATGCGTGATGACCCCGACGCGGCTGTAGTTGTGAATGAACAGAAACACCGCGGCCAGCACGCCCACGCCGACGCCCTCGAGATATCCCACCGTGCCCATCACCGCCACGATCAGCACCACCACGGCGTAATCCGACAGCGGCAACTTGGACCAACCGTCGTAAAGATACTCGGCCAGAAAACCCAGTCCGAGGTAGAGCAGCAACGCGCCCAGCGCGAATTTCGGCAAATAAGCAAAGACCGTGGGACCGGCGAACAGGGCCAGCCCACAGAACAACGCCGTCACCGTCGCGGCGAGCCGCGTGCGCGCGCCGAGGTCGTTGGCCAGGCGCGACAGGCTCAAGGATTGGAAACCCAACATGCCGCCAGCCAGGCCGCCGGCCAGATTGGCCAGACCCGCCGCCCGCAATTCCTGATTGAGATCAATTTCTTGGTGAACTGCCAGTTCCAAGGCGGAGGAGTTGAGCAGAATGGACAGGGCGGCCGTCACCATGGCCGTGGCCACCAACCCCGCTGCGTGTCCGATGGCTTGGAAGTGGACGGCCTGCCAGGACGCCAGTTCCCAGAGGTGCGGCCGAAAATTCTCTCCCGCCGGAATGACGGGCAGCCAGCCCGCGGCCCGTGCCTCCGCGGCGCCCACGCCGCTCAAAATCATGACGCCGTAGAAAATGGCCATGGCCGCCAGCAGAATCACGGGCACAAGCTTCGTCCGCCGATAAATTCGCAATGCCAAAAAAATCGCCACCCCAACCCCGACGCCGGGCAGCCACAACTTGAGCACGCCCGGCAGGAACAAGTCCGGCAAATTGGCCGGGGTCACCTGACGGCCCGTCATCACCCGAAACGAACCCAGCACCAGCAGCCAGCCCGAACCGGACAGGAAACCGCCCACCACCGGGTACGGAATGAACCGCGTCAGATTGCCTAGCCGGTAATGGCCCAGCAGGTAAAGCAGCGCGCCGGTGACCAGCGAAGTCAGCGCGATGGCGGCCAGCACGTTGATCAACTTTTCCGCGGGCGAGGTTCCCGCCGGCAAGGCCGCCACCACCTGCGCCGCCATCAGCGCGAGAATTGGCGCCGTCCGGTCCTGCGGGATGGCGATGGTCACCGGATACGAACTTCGCCACGCCATCACCAGCCCGACGACGGTGGCGCTGATCAGGGCCGTGCCGATGCCGTCGGCCACTCCGAAAGAAAGTTCGCCGCCAAAGATGAGCGACCCGAACGAGAGCGAGGCGATCATGACAAACACCGCCAGTACGGCGCCGGTGTACAGGCTCACGGGGACGGTACGGCCGGGCAGTTTGGTTGAAACTGCCGTGGTGCTTATCATCCCATCAATGGAACACGGGCCGCGCTTTGCTTGTCCACCGCTAATCGCGTGTTCACCAAAATGTAACAAAACCGGCGATGCAACCGCGGCGTTTATTGACGGATTCGTAACGTGATTGCCACTGAAACGGCATCGGCATTGGCCAGGCTCCGGGGATGAAACCGAAAGTGCTGGTGGTGGACGACGAGTCCGAGACGCTCACCTTGCTCGATTACGTCCTTTGCGGGGAAGGTTTCGAGGTGTTGACCGCCACCAACGGCGCCGAGGCGCTGGCCAAAGCCAACGAGTCCCGCCCGGACGTGGTGTTGCTGGACATCCAATTGCCGGACATGGACGGGTTCACGGTATGCGAACGGTTCCGATCGCAGGCGGCCACCGCCGGCCTTCCCGTAATCCTGTTGAGCAATCACAGCGGCTTCTCCGTGCGGGCCAGGGGCGCTGAAGTGGGTTGTCATTACTGTTTGAGGAAGTCAGACAGTCTTGAGGCGGTCGTAACGCTGCTCCGGCAGGCGCTGGTGGAAGGGATCGCCAACAAAAGCCCCAACGAAGGACGAAGGGATGCCGATCCAGCAGAGTCGGAAACCACCGCACCGCACCACCGGCAGTCTGGCCTGAAGGATTGGTAACAGACTCAGGCCCGATTCGGATGAGCGCGCCGCCATGCCGCGAGTCCAAGCCCGCCCAAGCCGAGCAACGCAAGCACCGAAGGCTCGGGCACGGGAACGATGTCCAGACCGCGAAACGCGTAGTTTGCGCCCGCCGAAAGGATGCTCGTGGCCGTCGCGCCCGCGCCGGCGTCGGTCACTTTCCAAAGGTCCGTCGGGCTGGTCCAATAGATGTCGGGTTGTGCACCGCTGAAATCAACGGCCAGGCCGTAGGCGTCGTTGTTGCCCGCCAGATTGTTGACGAAGTTGTAAGCGTGTGACCAGACCAAGCCGTCAAACGTGAATTTTTGCACGCCGATGACATCGTCCGCGACATACAGCGAGTTTCCGTCCGGTGCGAAAACAAAGTCATACGGGCTGGTGCCCTGGCCGGTCACACCCGTGAGAAATGCGGTTGAAGCTGTCGCGGTGGTGGGCGTGCCGCTGTATTTGTAGAGTCCAACAGTTCCGGAGCCGGTGGAGTAGAACAGATCGCCGTTGTTCAGATTCAGCACCCGGGAATTCACACCCTGGATCGTGGTGGAAGTGCTCCCGTCATAATACACCAGGCCGTTGCCGGCGGTCGTGCCGCTGCCGGTGAACCAGGACGTCCCGCCGGAAGTGAAACCGGAACGAATGTTCTGCTGGCTGTAAGGACCGCCGGGCAGGGTGGTAATGACGGAGAGCGTGGCGGTGCTGTCGAAGGTCAGGAAACCGCGCGGCGCGTTCGCGGAGGTGCGACTGGAAAGGCTGCCGGTGCCGCCGAAGGGCGGCACGTACCCCGCCAGCGTCCACGAACTGCCGTCTGCGTTGCGAACCAACTGGCCCTCGGATGTCGCCGTGCCGCTGATTTGCAACCCGCCGTTGCCGCTGGGGACCGTGATCGCCGGCTGGACGAGCGAGCCCAGGGTGTTGACCTCCAGCAGCGAGATGGGGCCGGCGCTGTTGGCCAGCGTGGTGATGCCGTCGCCCACGCGGACGAGTAACAAGTCGCCGCCGGCGAAGCTGGCACCGTAGGATACGACTGGCAGTGTGGCGGCGATCATCAAGGGGAGGATTTGCTTTTTCATGGTATCGGTTCGTTTTGGGTTGCGGTTCAAAAAAGGAATTGTGTCTGGGCGGCAAAGTTTCAGTTGGGACTCACACTCGGGTCCGCCGTCCAGACAATCTGGTTCTGCGGCAGGATGGCCTTGCCCTTGTTCGGATTGCCGGGCGTGGTTTCCACCACTTTGTTGCCTTTCAAAGACTCGGCGTGGCCGTCGGCGAACACCAGGTTGCCGGTCTTGTTGTGCCGCGCGGAGAAGCGGCTCGCGTAGCTGGCGGGCTGGCCGAGGTCGGGGTCGCCATTACCAGCTTGGCTTGCGTCCACCATATACTCGCCTTTCAACCGGTTTTCCTGGAACACGACCGTCTGCGTGGGGCGCTGAATGTTGCCTTGACGGATCCTCAGAACCGGACCGTCAATCAGCTTCGAGTTCATCGCCATGGAAAAATACACGTTCGCGGACGTTTCCGGCTTCGCCGGGAACTGCGCGTTGGGGCAGTGAAACAAACTGTCCTTCGCGTAAAACGCCGCCGGGTCGGCCGCATGTTGGGTGGCGGATTTGAGGCGCACCAGATTGGGCAGGGCGTTGTACCACACGTCGGCATTGGCCACGTCGGCGACCTGTGCCCAGTTGTTGATCGTGCTGCTCGTGCCGGCGGCCTCGCGCGGGAGATAGCCCTCGTTGTCATCGTAGTACAACGTCAGCGCCAACCCCCATTGCTTGAGCTTGTTCAAACAGGCCGTGCGCTGGGCCGCGGCTTTGGCTTTGGCCAGCGCGGGCAACAGCATCGCCGCAAGTATCGCGATGATGGCAATCACCACGAGCAACTCGATCAAGGTGAAACCGCGTTTCCTCATGGAATCAACACGTTCACGCGACCGCGATAAAGCCGTGCTCCCGGTCCGCCGGGGTCGCTCACCACCGTCGGCGTGCCGGTGGCCACCACATTGGTCAGCACCGTCCAGTTCGCGGCTGCCACATCGTCCTTGTAATCCACCGTGTAGCTGCGGTTGGGCGTGCTGGCCCAGTTCAACACCGCTCCACTGGCGGCCGCCGCGACGTTCAGAATCAGCGGCTCGACAATCGCGCCGGGCGAACCGATGTCCAGTCCGTTGGTGGCGGCGAACGCGCCGTTCACGCCGTTGGTCGCAAAGAAATTCAAAATGTTCGGCAGGCGGGCCACATGCGGATCGGGTTGATACACAAAAGTTGGACCCGCCGGGGAATGGGCCGCGGAAAAACTGGCAAAGGTGATCTTGTCCGTGTTGTTCGTCGCGGTTGGATTCCATAGGTTGATGGCGTCGCCGCCGCCGCCCAGTCCGAGGCTGATGTCGGGATACGTGACAACCTGCACGGTCGCGGCCAGATTCGTTCCCCACCAGGCGCGGAATTGCGCCGGCGTAATATCCTGCACGAACACGATGCTTTCACCGGGCCGGACGATGATGTCATTGGTGAAGGTGAACGCGCTGGCAATGGATTGGGAGCCATCATCGAAGCGATAGCCGCGCAGATTCACGGAGTGATCGTCGAGGTTGCTCAACTCCCACCAGTCGGCGTGGCCCGCGCTGGGCGAGGCCTCGTTGGATTGGACCTCGGTGACCACCAGCAGCGGCTTGCGCGTGACGGTGACGACGGCGGAGACGGCGTTGGTGCCAACCGTGTTGTAAGCAATGACTTTGTAAGTGCCCGAGTTGTTGGTTTGAACATCGAGCAGCGTCAACTGGCTGGCGGTTTCACCGGGCAAATCCACGTCGTTCCGTTGCCATTGGTAGGAAGGTACCGGGTAGCCAACCGCCTGCGAATTCAGCGTGATGTTCTGGCCGATGGTTGGACTGACATCCGACGGCATGACGGTAAAAATGGGCGACGCGGGCGCGGGAGTCACCGTGAGCGTGGCGTTGGAACTGGCGACGACCTGCACGCCGTTGGTGACCAGCACGCTGTAGGTCCCGGCGTTGTTGGTCTGGGCATTCGTAACAACCAGGGACGAGCTGGTGGCGCCCTCAATGGCATTGCTGTTGAAAAACCACTGGTAGCGCGGCTTCGGGAGACCGTACGCGGCCGCCGTGAAAGTGGCATTGCCGCCCGCGCTCACGGTGAAATTGGTCGGGTGCTGTGCGATCGCCAGCGACACCGGACCGGCGGTGTAACCGGGCGAACCAATGTCGGCATTGGCCGACCCGGCGGTGAATGTGCCGCCGACGCCCAGCACGCTCAACACGCCAAAGGTGCCGTTGTTCGTGTTATAGGTGAAGCTCGTGCCGCGTGTGGCGGCGCCGAAGGACACGCTGTCCACTGGATTGTCATTGGCATCCCACAGTTGCACGCCGTCGCCGCCCGAACCCAGGCCCGGTTCGGCGTACATTCTGATTTGGATTCCCACGGGCAGATTCGCGGCCCCCCACCAGGCGAGAAAATCCGCGGGGTCGGTGTTCTGTTCGATCTCAAACAGGACGACGGATTCGCCGGGAGCAATGGTCACGCCGTCCAGCACATCGGCGTTGGCCTGCGCGGCCTCGAGGTCGCCGGTCCCGTCAGTGAACTTGTAATCCGTGAGATCCAGCGAGTTGGTGCCGAAATTGGTGAGTTCCCAAAAATCCGAGTGCGCCGCATCGGGGTTGTTCTGGGAGGACGACATCACTTCGGTGATGGCCAACTGGGCCGGCAACTGTCTGGCGCTGAACGCAAACGCGAGCAGCGCCACCGCAACAATCTTTTTTATCATAAACAAACTTCCGGGTTGTCGCGGAGACGGTGTCCTCCCCGTGTGTCAGACATTTGACGGCAGAGTTACAAATCGGTGACAACCTGCGGGCGGAGGCCGCCGACGGATTCGATCCCATCACGGGCGCAGGAACGGGAGAGGGCGGTGCAACCGCAGCGTCCAGGCCATCGAAGGCTCGCCCGTCGCGTTGTCGCCCAGACCAAAATCGTTGTCATTGGCCAGCGCGATTTCGTCCGGTCCAAGAATTGCCAGGCCTTCCAGCTTCGGACTGCCGATCGCGCTCAAGCCTGCCGTCGCAAGCCAGACCTCCGTGCGGGCGGGTGTGATGGGTAGCTTCGACAAATCTCCGCCGACGAGTTCAAACGTCAGCGCGTTTTCATCCGGGCGGCCCAAAAGATTCGTGGCCCCGGCGAAATCCACCACGATCAACCGGGCAAAACCCGCCCCCGTCTCCAGGACCAGCAGCTTGTCGGGCGCGAGCCAGTCAGCGTCGTTCAACTTCACGTTGGGTTGTTTCTGCGCGGGCCCGTAATCCGCGGCGCGACTGAGCGGCACGAGAAAATGGCCGGTTACGCGCGCGTGCAACGGGTCGCTCACGTCGAGCCGGAGGGCGCGGGCCACGCGGCTTTGTTTCATTCGCTTATCCTCCGCATCACCCGCCGGGCTTTGCAGAATCGCGTAGGCCGTCCGACCGTCCGCCGACAGCGCGAGCGATTCGAAGCCGCGATTGTGCCGGCGCTGGCTCAACACCGCCGGGAGAATGGCCTTCACCGGATAGCTCGCGTTCGTGAGCGGTTTCGCCGCCGGTGTGTAGCGGACAAGCACTTCACCGACGGCGCTTACGACCAGGACCGATGGCGAATACTCCTCGGCGATCAAAAATCTTCCATCCGGCAACACGCGGATCGCTTCCGGATCCACGCCGTTTGGATCAACGGGCAGCGGCGACCGGGCGTCGGCCGATGCATACAAACGCTCCTCCGTGCTCAGGTTGCTCAACCCGGTGAGCGGCTTGCCGTGTCCGTCGCGCAAGGGAATGGTCCGCACAATTTGAATCTGCTCGTTGGTGAGCCGGAAGCGCACGATGGCCGGGCAAAAATCGGGGAGCGGAAAAGTACGCCGCGTTCCCTTGGCGGTGTCCACCTCGCCATTCGGCCCGCGGTCCGTGATGCCGCAGAACTCATTGTTCCCGGCTCGCGCCAATCCAGAACCGATGGACGGCAGATCAGTGTGTTTTAAACCGTTCCTTCGCGCCTGGAGCAAGGCGGGTTCGGAAATTGGCTGAGCGCCGAGGCTCGTCAGTTTGAAGCTCGGCAATTTGTAAACGCCGGTCACGGCGAAGTCCCGTTCGGCGCGAGTCGCCAACTGTGGCTGCGCGGTTACGGCAAAAAAAACCACGGCCACGAAAAAGGCCCGCCCGAATCGAGATGATTTCATGACGCAAGATTACCCGTTCGATCTGGCGGTTAAAAGGCCGCGCCGTGATGGTATGCTAAAGATTCAGCGGGAGTGGTTCCGGTCCGATTGTC
>CAYWMD010000082.1:0-22972 GCA_964458575.1 uncultured Bifidobacteriaceae bacterium
CCTCTTTGTGGCCAGATCATTTGGGTCCGTTTTCTGGATTAAGCTGCTGCCGCTTTTTCTGATAATCCTTCATAAACTGCTCCGCCTGCTCCCGCTTCGTGCGCCGCCAGCCGCCGGCCAGTACAACACGACATTCGTGTCTGACCGGACAATGCGAAAGGGAACGGAAACGGATTCCGTGCGCACGGTCATGAGGTATTCGAGGTTGGTTGCGGCATTGGGTGACAGCGTGCCAATAGACTGGCGAATGGCCCCGCTGACCCATCGGTTGGTCGGCGCAAAAAAATCCACGCCCGAAAGAGCATTCGTCTCGATGGACCAATGCACGCCCACACTGGTTTTTCCGCTGCCGTCAACCCCTTGAATGCCATAACGTCCGACTTTCCACCCGTCAGGCGGTACGTTTGCGTGCTGGGCAACCACATCCGTGTGCATGACGGGCGTGAACAAATCGTAAAAGCTGCCGCTGACACCCTTTTGGGTAATCACGTAACGGTGATTATCGAACGGCCCCGCGTATGCGCGGTCATTATAAACAGTGGATGAGGCGTTGAGCGAGTGCAGGAATTTGAAGAACTTCACCGAGGTGAGAGTCGTGCCGGCGATGTTGGTGAAGCTCAACCGGAAAAGTTGTGTCAATACTACGGACTCCTTTACGGGGCCCCTTTACGCCTGAAGGAGCATGACCTGAGCAGCCGGGATTCGGTACGTCTTCGAAATCTGGTACATCCGTGTACCGTACAGTTCCAACACGGTCCGTGCAGGGACCTACAAGGACGACGTATTCGACGCCGCTTTCTGGATCTATTTTTGCCACACACTTCGT
This sequence comes from uncultured Bifidobacteriaceae bacterium, assembly GCA_964458575.1. Lineage (GTDB taxonomy): Bacteria > Verrucomicrobiota > Verrucomicrobiia > Limisphaerales > JADLHS01 > CAYWMD01. The sequence goes on from CAYWMD010000082.1 coordinate 827, forward strand.
TTGGGCGTACGTGTCCTGACACTTGGGTGCGTTCGGGCACGTATATTGCGTGCCTTGCAAGGTGACAGTCACTGTTCCGGTCGTCCTTTCTGTGCAATCATCAGCCGATGCTGCCATTGAACTGAGTAACGAGAGGAGCATTATGGGGGATTTCATGCTTGTGGATTTTCCTTTCTCATTGTGATGTTGTCATTGCGTGATTTGCGCCGCTTGTTGAGGAGAAACAGGGCTACTGGCAAAGCCAATAGCGGAACAGCCATTGCGCAAACAACCAAGATCCGTTTCGTACGTGTGGGTGACTGCCTGCGCTTAATCTGGTTCAGCGTTAGCATTTTACCGCTGCTCGTAACATAAATATAAGGTTCGTCGTCCTTTACGCTGAAGCGATAATCACTGACACGAGTATCTTGTGGCAGCACTTTCGGCATAACAACAGGATGATCTATCAATTTAATGACCCTTTCCGTGTAGCAATCGTAAGTTAATTCTACGTCAAGTTGTGTGTTACTTCTCCCATCAGCTTTGGGAACATATTTAGTAAAACGGGAATGCAACGGGAGCCGAAGATTCCCGACATTCGTCCACAGGATTACTTGGTAGAAGGCATTTGTGTATCCTTCTTGATACACGGCCGGAATGGATTTGCCTTGATATTGTCGGGCAAGGTTATCAGTGAAGGAGAAAACTTGGGGGTCAGCATATTCAACCAGTCGTTCCGGGAGGGATGGAAACGTGACAGCTTTAACCCAAGATGCCCCCAACCGGCGCCCATACTGAGGCCAACCGGGACCCATAAAAACCAAGGCAGGAATTTCACCAGCAACGCCTCCCTCTAAAGTGCCGCCCGACCCAAAGGCCAGCCACACGGGGCCGATGCATCCAGTATGAGAAGGCGGAAACACGTCGGAACGCAGATCGGCAAAGGCAGTCAGTTGAGTCTTATTCCGATGTCTCCCGTCGTCACGCTTACGATTATGTGCAAACAATGTTATCGTGCATGAATTAGTTCCGTCAGTCTTATAATCATAGCTCTCGACCTGCATGTCACCGGTGGAAGGAATGTCGGTCGCGATGATTTCCGAGCGACTCCCCTCGACCGTAACGCGAAACCGATTAGTCACGTCCCGGAGTGTCTTCCCGAGGTCAAAAAAACGATATTCAATCCTTCCAGCAACATGAAAAGAAGCGTTTTGATGAACCATCTGACCGAGAGCCATTTGGAGTGAGAAGCTTGGAACAAGTAGAAGGTAAAAAGCGAATCGTCCGTAGCGAGAGGAAAAACGGATGCTGAATGCTTCGTGAGCACACAGAAAGGGGTCAGTTCTGAAAGGGGTTAGTCCTGAGTCTTTACACCGGCCCGAGTTGAGGTCGAGAGTTCTCCAGTTCATATTCACGCTTTGCATTTTGCAATTGGTTGGCCACAGGCGATCACGCGCCCATCGCAAATACTTCGGCGATCCGTACCTTCCTCGCGTCGCCTTTGGGTCGCCGCGCCAACTCACTACGCTCCCACCCTAGTCCCTCCAATTCCTCCGTCAAGAGCCGATCGGCCTTGTCCTCGACCGTCTCCCGCCGCGGCTGCGCGTGATGATTTTCCGTCGCGCGGGTGCGGGCATGTTCCAACAATTCTTTCCGGAACGTTTCATCGCCCAAACACCAGCCGCGCCGGATCGCCTTGAATTCGTCCCCCTCCTCGTGCGCCCGACGCTTCTCCAAGTGTTGTTCCAATTGCTCGCGCCCGGCTTTGCTGTCCTTGGGAAGGCCCAGTTCGCCGAGCAACCGGTCCACGCGCAACCACTCAACGTGTTCAAACTTTTCAAAAAGATTTTTGCGACGCATTTATCTACTCCGGCCGCTCATACCACGGACGCATTTTTGCACCCCGCAAATCCACGCCATCGGTCAACATCGCCAGTGCCTGCGGACTCAAGGCAAGCTTTGTGCAACTGGGTTCAACCATTTTCGGCCAGGCAAAAGTTCCTTGTTCCAATCGCTTGGTCAGCACCCACAAACCGGTGCCGTCCCAACACAGGATTTTGATCCGGGTGCGCCGCCGATTGCAAAACACGAAGAGCGCGCCGTTTTTGGGATCCTCGCCGAGACGCTCGGTGACGGCCGCATAGAGTCCATTGAACCCTTTGCGCAGGTCGCACGGCTCGACGGCAACGAACACCTTGAGGCTGCCGGAAAAGCTCAACATGGCTTTTCCAGCGCTCGAACCAAGGCCGCCGCCAGCGGGATCTGGCTGGCCTCGCTAATCTCCAACCTCGCGCCGTTCGGCAGATGCACCGACAGGCCGCTGGTCGATGCCGGCAGCACCGCTTCGATCAAGCGCAACGGAGCTTTGCGGGCCGGCCGTTGGGCGCGACGGTGACGTGCCACCCAACCGGCAAAGGTTGAATATTTTACTCCAATACGTTGGGCAAATCCTGGCATGGACTCCCCGCTGCGTTCGAACTCTGCGAGGATGACCTGCCGCTGCTCCTTGGAAGTCCGTACCCGACCCTTCGTATCCAGCATCACCGGCAACTTCGCAACGGTCGACGAAGTCGTCACAGAACACGAATCAGAACCACTCGTAGTTATCATAGCTCTCAGAACTATGATATCTGTCAGAACTTAGCCAGAGGTGCTACGGGTGACGCTTACATTGAAACTCCGCAGGTAGCCCGTTGGCAGGATCATCCTTTGTGACGCTGAATTCCCAATGCTTAAAACCCTTATCCAAGGGACTTGGCAAATCCTTCCGAGTCTTCGCTAAACCTTCTGAAACCCACACCCAATTTGTCGCGTGTGCGATAATTGTAAGGACCCTCCCTGATTTCTCATTGGCCGTTATCGTGACCGCTGAGAACATCTCTGGAATATGCAGGCTCGTCTCTAATCTGAGGGAATTGGTCTTCGATGTCGCCTTTTGGAGTTCCAGGGGCGTGAGCAGGGCCATGGCAAGACAATGCAAGGGTCGCGAGGCCTCTCTCCCCAATGGAGTTCGCTCCATAACAGGTCTAACATACCTCTCGCTTGAAAGCGCATTCTTCTGAAACGGTGCTGGTCCGTCGGACATGATTCTGTACCACCTCAATGTCTCGCCGTCCCAACCATAGTGCGTTTCCTCGCAATATCGGGGCACCGCGTCAGTCGTGATTAAAAACCGCTCGCCGTCCGTCGTGCCACTGATCTTGACCCGATTGGTTTCCACAGGAGTCCCGACACCATTAAACCGGATCGTTTCGACTGAAGCCCGAAGCGACCAGACGTCGCCTCCCGCAGCAGCGACCCAGCCACAGCATGTTAATAGAGCCACAAGCGGGCGCCGCATCCACTTGCCCACGCGATTCTCGAACGAACTGGATACAGACACTCTTTTTTGGAGGGACAGGGCTGACATGTTCAATCCTCCGACATTTCGATTTTATGGCCGTATTCCTGCCGTGTGACGAACTCCACGTGTCCGTCGCAGTACGCCACATTTGCCCCAATGGATCCGTGGCTGCTTTGGAGGTTCGACCAGATTTCTCCACCGGCGTTCCGGCGTTTGACACAGTCCAAAATAATGCACGTCCGGGCCGGACCCGGCATTACTCCGTACAGATTCTGCCCATTGCGCGTAAGGGAGTACGTCAACACGGATTTGATCGTCTTGCGCACGTTCCCCTTGCCGTAGCTGCCCACCCAGTTCGTGCCCCGAAAGTAGCCGTACACTTCGTAGCTGTGCCCGGCATCCAGCCGGTCCCGGCCGTTGTGCTTGAGGTCCTTGAGCACGCCCGCCTTGTTCTTCACATCGGTGCGGATGTAATTCTGTGTGTCCGGGCAGATGTAGGTTTTCAACGTGGGAACATAAGTGGGGTGCAGCCAGCTCAAATCGTCATCCCCGATGTTGCGGGTGTCGGAATACGCGCCGTCGGATGAAGCGTCGGCGTACATCTGGCTGCCCAGGCCCATCTGCCGGACATTATTCATGCACTGGGTCCGTTTGGCCTTTTCCTTCGTCCGTGAAACCGCCGGCAGCAGCAGGGCGGCAAGAATGCCGATAATGGCAATGACGACCAGGAGTTCGATGAGGGTGAAGGCGACCGTCTTTCCCCTGCGGTTCTGTGTGGACTCCCGGTTCAGTTCCCGCGAACCGGGACCATCCGTTTCACCCCATCCGTTCACCCATTTCACCGGCGTTGTCATACCCGTATCTCCCACGCGGCCGTTGCCACGCAGTTTTGCCCGCAGGCGCGCATCGCGCCCTGACCATGCCCGGTGTGATGCTTCGCAAAACCTGACCCACTCTCACCAAGGCCAGCACGCAGTGTCAACAGTTTTGTTTAGTTTTTTTTTGTTCAATAAACTGGTCTGATAGTGTCGGCGGCGGATACGGCCGAACGGGAGAGGGGAAAGGCTGCCCGGTGAAGTAGCCATGCACTTCACGGGCCAAGGAGGAGGGCGGGTGGGTAAGTGGGTGAGTGGGTGAGTGGGTAAGTGAGCAGGGGGGAAAAGGGGAAAGGGAGCGGAGGAGAAGGGGAAAGGCTGCCCGGTGAAGTTGCGGTGCACTTCACGGGCCGAGGGGACTTGAAACCTGAGACTGGAAAGCATTCAAACGCGGAGTGCGGAGTGCGGAACGCGAGGGGGAGATTAAGAGGAAGACCACGGACAAGCTGAAAAACTGAAAACCTGAAAAGGTGAAAGCGGAAACCGGAGACCGACAGGAACATCCACCATCCAACATTCAACATCCAACGCCCAACTTGAAAAGGAGAAAGGGGGAAAAGGAGAAAGGGAGCGGAGGAGAATGGGAATGGGGAGATTAAGATTAAGAAGAAGATTAAGATCAGGATTAAGAGGAAGACCTCCCACCTTGAAACGAGGGATGGTTCCGCCTGCTGACCTCGGCGGCTACCAAGCGCGCGGCGGCCCGGAGGGCCGCGCGCCGGTCAGCTTGAGAGAGCGCCTTCGGCGGCGGCCGCGTTCTGGTTGAACACCAGCTTGTCTTTGTCGGTCGTTACCGCAATCGGTTCGCCTTCGTGCAGGTGGCCGCGCAGGATTTCCTCGGCCAACGGGTCTTCGAGGAAACGTTCCACGGCACGGCGCATCGGACGCGCGCCGTATTGCGGGTCGTAGCCGCGTTCGACCAGGAAATCCTTCGCCTTCTCGTCCAGTTCAAGTTGGATGTTCTTGCGTTTGAGACGCTCGAGGACCTTGTTGATTTCCAAACCGAGAATCTGGATGAGGTCGGGCTTCGTGAGCGAGCGGAAGACGATGATGTCGTCGAGCCGGTTCAGAAATTCGGGCCGGAAGGTCTTTTTGGCCTCTTCCATGATCCGCTCGCGCATCTTCTCGTAGCTGCTTTCGTCCGTGATCGGCGAAAAGCCCAGCGTGGACTGGCGCTTGATCGTGTCAGAACCGACATTTGAAGTCATCAGGATGATCGTGTTCCGGAAATTCACCACGCGGCCCACGTTGTCGGTGAGTTTGCCGTCCTCAAGAATTTGCAGGAGGATGTTCCAAACGTCCGGATGCGCCTTTTCGATTTCGTCGAAGAGCACGACGGAATAGGGCTTGCGGCGGACCTGTTCGGTAAGCTGACCGCCTTCCTCGTAGCCGACATAACCGGGCGGCGAACCGATGAGGCGCGAGACGTTGAACTTCTCCATGTATTCGCTCATGTCGAGCTGGATGAGCGATTTGGAGTCGCCGAACATCTGCTCGGCAAGGGTCTTGGCCAGAAGCGTCTTGCCCACGCCGGTCGGTCCGAGCAGGGCGAAAGTGCCGATGGGCCGGCGCGGGTCTTTCAAGTCGGCGCGCGAACGGCGCAGGGCCTTGCATATCGCCACGACCGCTTCGCGCTGGCCGATGACGACTTTTTCCATCTCGCCTTCCACGGCGAGCAGGCGGGCCATTTCATCCTGGCCGATGCGCTGGAGCGGAACGCCGGTCCACTTGGAAACGACGTGCAAAATGTCCTCTTCATCAACCACCACGCGTTTTTCCTCGCGGGACGTGCGCCAGTCCTTGAGCAGGGTTTCGAGTTTTTCCTTCGCCTGCTTTTCCTTGTCGCGCATCTGGGCCGCGCCTTCAAAATCCTGGTTCTTGATGGCGCGTTCCTTCTTGGCCTTGATCTCCTCGATCTCGGCCTCGACGGTCTTGGTTTCGGGCGGGCGGGTCATGGTGCTGATGCGCGCGCGGGAGCCGGCCTCGTCGAGCACGTCAATCGCCTTATCCGGGAGAAAGCGGTCGGTGATGTAGCGGTCCGAGTATTTCACGGAAGCTTCCACCGCCTTGTCCGTGAACTCGGCCTTGTGGTGGTCCTCGTATTTCTGCCGGAGGCCCTTCAGAATCAGAATGGCCTCGTCAATGGACGGCGCTTCGACCTTCACGGACTGGAAGCGGCGCTCCAACGCGGCGTCCTTCTCAATGTACTTGCGATACTCGTTGAGCGTGGTCGCCCCGATGCATTGCATCTCGCCGCGGCTCAAGGCGGGCTTGATGATGTTCGAGGCATCCATCGTGCCTTCGGCGGAACCGGCGCCGACGATGGTGTGCAATTCGTCAATGAAAAGGATGATGTTCTTCGAGCGGCGGATCTCGTCCATGACGGCCTTGATGCGCTCCTCGAACTGGCCGCGGTATTTCGTGCCGGCGACCATGAGCGCCAGGTCCAGGGTGATCACGCGTTTCTCACGCAGAATTTCAGGAACGTTGCCCTTCGCGATTTCCTGGGCGAGGCCTTCGACGATGGCGGTTTTGCCCACGCCCGCTTCGCCCAGCAGCACGGGGTTGTTCTTGGTGCGGCGGCAGAGGATCTGGATGACGCGCTCGATTTCGTTCTTCCGGCCGATGACCGGGTCCATTTCGCCCTTGCGGGCGATTTCGGTGAGGTCGCGGCCAAAGGCCTTGAGCGCGGGGGTCTTGACCTCGCCTTTTTTCTCAGGCCCGGCCGGCTTTTCCGCAGGTTCACCCGCGGCCGGCTCCTCCTGCGCGGCAAAGTTCGGATCGAGTTCCTTCAAGATTTCCTGGCGCGTCAGTTCGATGTCGCAATCGAGGCTCTTGAGAACGCGCGCGGCGACGCCGTCGCCTTCGCGCAAGAGGCCGAGCAAAATGTGTTCGGTGCCGACGTAGGTGTGATTGAGCGCCTTGGCTTCCTTGGCGGCGAGCGCGAGGACTTTTTTGACGCGCGGCGTATAAGGAATGTTGCCGATCATTTTCTGGTCCGGGCCGGTGCCGACTTCCTTCTCGACCGCCATGCGGACGGTTTCGAGGTCGAGGTTCATCTTCTGGAGGACGTTGACGGCAACGCCCTGGCCCAATTTGATCAGGCCGAGCAGGAGGTGTTCGGTGCCGACGAAATTGTGGTTGAAGCGGTCGGCTTCCTTGCGCGCCAGCGCCAGCACCTGCTGGGCGCGGGGCGTGAAGTTGTTCATGGCATCTTCGCTCATACGCGACTTACATTGCTATGCTTTACCCGATTTGTCCATGCCGGAGGCAGCCGGACCAGCGGGCCGCGTGATCGGACGGTTCACGTCCTTCAATCGTTCGCGCAGCATGTCCGCACGGAGCAAATCACGTTCCTCGGCCGAGAGTTTCTCGGATTGCTGCTTTTGGAGGTGGGCCGGCTGCGTCAGGATGAACAACTCGTCGGCCAGCGCGCGATCCACGCCCGGAAACAGGCCCAAATCCACCCCCAAGCGCAGCAGCGAGAGCAGATTCATGGTTTCCTTGGAGGAGATGCTGTGGGCATTGGCCAGAATGCCATAGGCGCGTCCGATATGGTTGTAAACCAGTTTGGGTTTCTTCTCCAGCAGGGACTCCCGCGCGTTCTCCTCGTGTTCGATGATCTGCGCGAGGACCTTTTCGAGGCGTTCGACGATCGCCGTCTCGGTTTCACCCAAGGTCATCTGGTTGGACACCTGGAAGACGTTGCCCAAGGCTTCCGTGCCTTCGCCGTAAAGACCGCGGACGGCCAGGCCGAGTTTGTTCACGGATTGAATGATGGGGTTGATCTGCTCGGCGAGGACCACGCCGGGCAAATGCAGCATCGCGCTCACCCGCACGCCCGTGCCGAGATTGGTCGGGCAGGCGGTCAAATAGCCCCAATCGCCGTTGAAGGCATAGGGAAGCCGTTGTTCGAGTTCCGAATCCAGCCGGTCAATGGCCGTCCAGGCCTGGCGCAATTGCAGCCCCGGACGCAAGGCCTGCATGCGCAAATGATCCTCCTCGTTGATCATCACGCAAAAGGTTTCATCCCGGTTGAGCACCAAGCCGCTGCCGAAGTTCTTGGCGGCGTGCTCGCGACTGATGAGATGGCGTTCCACCAACAGTTGCTTGTCCAACTGGCTCAACACGTCCATGGACACGGCCAGCGCACCGGCCATCTCCGGGAGTCCGGACACCGCGGGCTGGACGAGTTCCAACACCCGGACGCGCTCCGGCTTTTTGGCCCAGCCGGGAAAGGAGGCGTCCTTCAAATTCCGCGCGAGCCGGACGCGGCTCGACATCACAATGCGGTCATGCGGCCCCTTGCGCCGCGCGGTTTCCGCGGGCGAGGCCAGAAATTGATAGACATCGGACACGTTCATGCCAGCCGGGCTTCCGCGGCGCGCGCGGCAAGTTGTTTGAGTTCATCCCGCAAAACGGCCGCCTGTTCGAAGTTCTCGTCCTCGATCGCCCGGGCGAGTTTCTTCTGCAAGGACTTCAAGCGATCCGCGGCTTCCCGGCTCTGACGCAACGCCGCCGGCACCTTGCCCACGTGGCGCGTGCCCTTGTGCATCGTTTTGAGCAACCCCTCCAAGCCCTCGGCGAATGTGCGGTAACATTCCGGGCAACCGAGCCGGCCGGATTTTTTGAAATCCGCGTGGGAAAAACCGCACTGCGGGCATTTCACATCCGAGCCGCCGACGGATTGTTCGATTTCCTGGGACGCGCCCAAACCGAGCAACAAATCCGCGAGCGCAAAACCCGCGGGATCATTCACGCCCTTGCTTTTGGCGCAGGCCTCGCAGAGATCCAGCTTCTGCATCTTGTCGCCCTTGATGTCGGTGAGGTGCACCGTGGCGGGCTTTTCTTTGCAAAGACAACACAACATAACGTCTATTGGTATATCGGCTCGCCGGAGATTTTCGTCAAGGCGTGATACTTCGCCTCGAGTTCGCGTGTCACCGAACCGGGGCGGCCCTTGCCGATGACCCGACCGTCAATTTGAACCACCGGGATGATCTCCGCGCCGGTGCCGGTGAGGAAACACTCATCGGCGTTGAACAGATCGTACCGGGTGAGGTTCGGTTCCGAAACCGGATAGCCCGCCGCTTGGGCGAGGTCAATCACGGTCTGGCGGGTGATGCCGTAGAGCGCGCCAGCCGACAAGGGCGGCGTGAAGAGCTGGCCCGCCTTGACGATGAAAATGTTATCGCCGGTGCATTCGGCCACGAAGCCGTCCGCGTTGAGCATCACGGCTTCCTCGCAACCGCCGTGGTTGGCCTCGATTTTGGCCAGAATGTTGTTCAGGTAATTGAGCGACTTGATCGCGGGGTTCAGCGCGCTGTGCAGGTTGCGCGTTGTGGGCACCGTGATGATCTTCAAGCCGCGTTCGTAGAACTCCTCCGGGTAAAGCTGGATTTTGTCGGCAATAATGATCACGGAGCCGCGTTTGCACCGGCTCGGATTCAAGCCCAGCGTCCCCACGCCGCGGGTCACAATCAGCCGGACATAGCCATCGCGGATCCGGTTTTTACGGCAGGTTGCCACCGTGGCACGCATGATGGCGGCGTGCGACATGGGGATGTCCAGCAGGAGCGCCTTGGCGGAATAAAACAGCCGGTCAATGTGTTCCCGCAACTTGAACACGCGGCAGTTGTACACCCGGATGCCCTCAAACACCCCGTCGCCGTACAGCAACCCGTGATCGAACACGGACACTTTTGCATTCCGTTCGTCGAAGTACTTGCCGTCAATGTATATCTTCATGCCAATATCTGAATGAGGCTAGAGAATGGGCCACGGTAACGCAAACGTCATTTTCGCGTGACAGCGCCCGGGCATTGGCTATATTCCAACGCTCAACGACGACCCTATCGTCTAGCGGTTAGGACACTGCCCTTTCACGGCAGCGGCCCGGGTTCGAGTCCCGGTAGGGTCGCCAGCTTTTCTTATCAGGCCACGTCCTCCCCGCACGTCCATCCGCAAAGTGATCGTCGTGGGAGTCGTAACGCCGGAATCCGTTCAAGCCGGGACCGCCGGAAGGCACAGACCGCGCCATGGCCGGCAGTTGTTCAAGGGGAAACGGTGCCGAGAAGCTTTTCCCGCGGCACGGCGCCGTAGATGCGACTGTCGGCGCTGTTGTTCCGATTATCGCCCAACACAAAGTATCGGTTCTCGCCGCAAACCCAGAATTCCGACGAATATCGCGGGGCCGCAAACGTCTGGGTGCCCGGCTTCAAGTAGGGCTCGGCCAGCGGCTTGCCATTCACAAAAATTTTTCCGTCCCGGACATAAACCGAGTCGCCCGGCGTCGCGACGATGCGTTTGATGGCGTAGCCGTCGTCCTGCGGATCCCGCAACACCACGATGTCCTCGGATTTGGGTTCGCGGAAATGGTAAATCAAGCGGTTCAGGAGATAGCGGTTCGAGTCGGGTAACGTCGGCGACATGCTGGGGCCGGAGACCTGAACGGTTTGCAGAACATATTGCTGGCTCAATTGAAAACATCCGTAAGCCAGGGTGGCGATGAGCAGGCACGTGCAGACTTGCTTAAGCAAAACGACCCCGAGCCGCGTGAAATCATGGTGACCACGCGACCCGACGACCGCGCCGCCATCGGTATGGCTGTCCTGAGCTTGGGCGGCTGCCGGCTCCATGAGTTTCAAAGCCTCCATCACAGAATCTTTCCCACCTCCGACCGGGTGGCGCAACGGGGATTGATTACCGAAACTCCGCCCCGAAAACTACGGACACGAATGACAGTGCAAAGGCCCGCGCGCGGACCAGAACGACGGCCAAAAGGAATTTCCGGACTGAGAACGAAATCCCGACCACCCGTCCGGTTCAAAAATTCGGATTGCCATTTGTGAACGGCAGCGGTAGTGGTAATCAATCTGATACCATGGCTGCTGTGCGGAGCTTGGTACCCTCCCCGCAAGAACGGCCGCGCTCGGTTGAGCGCGGATCCCGTGCGACACTCGTGACCTTGGGACAAAATAGAAGGCTTCGATTCGCCACAGGGGGCGTCGTTACGCACCCGGTGGAAAAGCAATTGGCAACGAGAGTCTTCAGACCGAAACGTCCGGCATCAACTTGCGACGGGAAACCGATTGAAAACGGGCCCGGTGGGACTGAACGAGAATCATGAAAAAGACAAAACTGACGGCTTGGACCATTTTATCATTGCTGCTGGCGCCCGCCGCCACGCAGGCCGACCCGTATGTCTGGGACAACCAGAATGGCACGGGCATCTGGAATGACCCGGTGAACTGGGGACTGCTCAACACGCCGAGCTACAACGTAGAGCCCACCGCCGTGGATGTTGCGATTTTCCGAAGCAGCTCGCCCGCGGGCACCGTTACCCTCACCAACGACGCCTTTGCGGTGCGCGTCCGGCAAAACATCAGCGCCCCGGCCCGGACCATCACGATCCATCCCAACCAATTGATCAGCCGGACGCTCACGGTGACCGGCACGAACGCCGAGTTGTTCGAATGCACCCAAGCGACGGCCAACCTCACGCTGGACGGCACGCCGAATGGAAACGGCGCCCGGCTCAAACTGAAGATAGATGATTCGGGCATCGGCGGTACCACGGTGAACAGCGGCGTGACGCTGGCGATCAATTGTGATGTGTCGGGCGCCGGGGGTTTCATCTTAAACGCGGGGAGCAGCGGCGCGGGCCGGTTGATCCTGGGCGGCAGCAACACTTACACCGGACCGACGACCGTTAACGCCGGCACGTTGCTGGTCAACGGTTCAGTCGGGCCCGCCAGCGCGGTCTCGGTGGCTGCCGGTACGACTTTGGGCGGAAACGGCACGATCGGCGGGGCCGTGTCGGTCGCCGTCAACGGAACCATTTCGCCCGGCAGCTCCATTGGAACTTTGAGCGTGAATGGCAACCTCAGTTCGGCGGGCAAGCTGGTGATGGAGGTGGACAAATCCCTCACGCAATCGAACGACCTGATCAGCGTGAACGGCACGCTGAACAACACCGGGAACGGCACCGTGACGGTGGTCAACCTCAACCCCGGCCGGCCGCTGGCGCCGGGCGACACATTCAAGCTGTTCAACAAACCTCTCGCCAACGGCGGAGCGATGAGCATCGTCTCCAGTGGCGGGGAAATCTGGACCAACAAACTGGCCGTGGACGGCACCATCGCCGTGCTGCCCGCCACAAGTGCACCGCCCGCGCCGTTGGCGCTGGCCGCCACCAGCGTGACAAGCAACAGTTTCACGGCCAATTGGAATAGCTCGTCCGGCGCGACCGGCTATCGGCTCGATGTGGCCACGAACAACCTGTTCAGCAACTTTGTGGGCGGCTATCAAGACCTGGACGTCGGCAATCTGCTGAGCTGGAACGTGAGTGGATTGAGCGGCACGCCCAGCAACTACTACCGCGTGCGGGCGTACAACGCCAGCGGCACCAGCGGCAACTCCGCCACCATCCTCGTTCCCCCGCCCGCACCCCCGCCCGCACCCGCGGTGCAGGCCGCCACGAGTGTGACCAGCAACAGTTTCACCGCCAACTGGAACGGTTCGTCCGGCGCAATCGGTTATCGGCTCGATGTGTCCACGAACAATCTGTTCAGCAGTTTCGTCAGCGGTTATCAGAACCTGGACGTCGGCAATCTTTTGAGTTGGAACGTGAGTGGATTGAACGGCAGCCTTACCAACTACTATCGCGTGCGGGCGTACGGCGTCAACGGCACCAGCAGTAATTCCGCCACCGTCACCGTGGTCGCATCCACGTCCTTGTTCCCGGGTGATCCGACCACGACGTTCATCTGGAACTGCACCAGTGACACCGATCAAGATTGGTCTTCCGGCGCCAACTGGGTGGGCGGCGTCGCCCCGAAACCCGGCTCGTCGAACATCATCGTGTTCCGGGGCAACATCCTCGTCCCCTGGAACTGGCCCAACATTGACACCAACTACGGCACGACGATTCTCATCTTCAGCAACGACGTCAAATTGAACGGCATCAAGATCACGGCGGGGATGAACCACACGATGAATCTGGGATCATACGTGCTGAATGACCAGCCGGCGGACGCGGAAAGCCCGAGCTATTTCGGCATAGACGTTCCCATTGACATCCCGTGGTCGCAACGCGGCGGCGGCCACATCTATACCACCAACGCCAACTTCACCAACGCGCTGGGTGACGCCAGTTGCGGCAGCCAGACGGACTTCAAATGCGTCGGCGCGCGGCTGGATGTTTATGGCGTGTTGAAAGACGGCGCCGGGACGAGCAGCAAACTGATCAAAAGCGGAGAGAAGACCCTGAACCTCACCGGCCAGCACGGCAACACCTACACCGGCGGCACCATCATCAACGCCGGCCCGATCAAACTCGCCAAGCCCGTTGGGAGGAATGCGATCCCGGGCGACGTGATTGCCAACGGCTCGGGCGGCCTGGTCATGAATGCGGGCGGGGAACAAATCGCGGACAATGCCACGTTGACGTTCAACGACTCGGCCTATTTCGATCTGGGCGGCCAGTCGGAAACGGTGGGCACCATCCAAAGCACCAGCGCCAATGCCAGGATTTACAACCTCGGCAGCACCTTCACGGTGTCCCCTGCCGCAGGCGGAGCTTACGACAGCGGCGCGGGCGTTTCGGATTTCGCCGGCTCGATCAGCGGCAGCGGCACGCTGCGCAAAAACGGCACCGGCACATACGGGATGCTGGGCGCCAACTCGGTGGCGAATCTGATCGTCAATTCCGGCACGCTCAAGGTCAACGGCAACAGCGGTACGGGCACAGTGACGGTCAACGCGGGCGGCACTTTGCTGGGCCAGGGCACCATCGCCGGCGCGGTGACGGTCGCCACCGGCGGGACGCTGGGCGCAGGTTTCAGCGCCGGCAAGCTGACCCTGCCCGCCGGGCTGAACCTGAGCGCCAGCGGCAATGGACCGACCAACGTTTGGGAACTGGCCGCGTTGAAAGACGGCACGACGGGGGTGGCGGGGGCAGACTACGACCAGATCGCGCTGACGGGCGGCACGTTGGCGCTCGGCACGCAGGCCACGCTGGACATCCGGTTCACGGGCACGGCCAGCGCGCCGGACGCGGGCAATCCGTTCTGGCAAACACCTCATGCCTGGACGATCCTCTCGTTGAGCGGCGCGTCCAATCCCAACGCCTCCAATTTTGGCCGGCTCAAGAACGCCAGTTACGCCGCGGGGAATTTCACCACCGCCGCGACCGCCGGCGGCATCGTGCTCACATTCACGCCCGTGACACCGCCAGCCACCGTGCGACCTGGGATTGCGGCCATCACGAACGGCGCCGCAGGCAGCGTCACGGTCAGTTATACGAACACGCTCCCAGGAACGAACTATGTGCTGTCCTACACCACCAACGTCGGCGCGACCAACTGGTTCACCGCCGGCAGCAAGACCGCCAGCAGCGTCAGCGATTCGCAAACCGACAATTCCGCCACCAACCAGCAGCGCTATTATCGCGTGTACTACGTGACGCCCTGAATTCAGCCGGCGATGACCAACGGGGCTCGTCGCGCTGTGGTGGTTGCCAAGCGCCGCGACCCGGCCTCTGACCGGCGTTGCTGATGCCTTAAACCGTTCAGTCCAGCGGACAGCCCGATTGGGCCCAGGAATCTCCTAGGGGCCTTGAGGAACGCCCTAGTGGAAATCACGCCTGTCAGCCGTTAAAGGATGCGTGTAATGCAGTTGTTGGGCAGACGGTATTGGGGTCAGGTTGCAGTGCGTGAGTTGAATTATGGCAGTTCTTCTTCTCGGATTCGCCACCGGTCTTGTGAACCTTCTGATTTCGGCAAAGCTCAGGCGAATCGCCAGTACGGTGTGTCAGGCCGGGTTGCCAAAGTCGGAGGGATGGCGCTTCTACTATGGTTGGCCGCGTTGCTGGCGGGTCGGGGGGCCCTGTTGCCCGGCGGCAATAGCGTCACACTGGCGTGGAATCCCAGTCCCGACTTCAATGTCATCGGCTATCGGCTTTACTACGGCACGGCGAGCCACAACTACACGGGCATGATTTCCGTCGGCCTTTCCGCAACCGCCAGCATGCCCAATCTCGCGGAGGGCACGACCTATTTCTTCGCCGTCACCGCGGTGAACAGCACAGGCCTGGAGAGCGCCTACTCGAACGAAGCCAGTTACGCCGTGCCCGGCACGCGTCCGCGGTTGGAATTATTGACGGCAGCCACCAAACCGGCGGTTCTCCGCATCACCGGGCCGCGCAACCGCGCCTACGAGATTCAAGCCACCCAGAATTTTACGAACTGGACCGTGATCGGCGTGGTGCAACTCACCGCCGCCGCGTCCATTGATTTCACCGATGTCAACGCCGCCAGCCACCCGGTCCGCTTCTACCGCTTGCGCGAGCGGTCGCGACCCGGGCTGGAACTGCGCATCTCCCCCGCCAAACAGGTTGTGCTCCGAATCGTGGGGCCGCCGGGCCGCGCCTACGAAGTCCAAGCGACCCAAACTTTTACCAGTTGGACCGTCGTTGGAAGCGTGGTGACGGCTGCAAACGGGATGGTGGAATTCACCGACTCCACCGCGGCAGGCCGATCGCGGCGCTTTTATCGGCTGCGCGAAATCCCGTGAAATCGGCCGTCGCAAATAGCGAAGCCAACGCCGGCACCGCGGGGCAACCGACGGCAGCCGACGCCGGCGAGCTGGTGGTGCGAACCAAATATCTCCGAGGCCGGATACGGCACCTGGCCCGGACCCGTGATTGGGGTCGGATGCGCCCGCTGACCTGCTTCCGGATTCTGGGTCTGGACGGCGCCGCGATCAGCCCGATCACGGCGCAGAGTTTTGATCTGGCGCGTTCGCGCTGGATCGCGGTCGTGACCCACTGCCGTGAAACCGGGGATGGGGAGCACGAACGAGCCGCCAATCTGGCCTGGCAGCACCTGAAGAACTGGCGCTGTCCGGTGTGCGGCGGTTTAAAACCTCGAATCCGAAACGCGTCCTGCGGTCAGGTCTGCGGCGACAAACTCCGGCGTGCGACGCGGCTGAAAAAACTGGGCCCGGTGATACTGAGGATGCAAGCGCGCAGCGCGGCATTGACCGGCAATCGCTACGGCGGCCATGCGCTGCGCCGGGCGCAGTTGACCACCTTGCGCAATGCCCTGGAAAAATGCGGCCATTGCGTGGCCGACACGGCCCGCGAACTGGGGATGTCCTATGGCACCGTAAAATACTACATTCGCAAATTCGGGGGTTACATCAACGGACAACGTACGCCATTCCTGGCCCGGGTCTGATGCCGGGCCGGTCGTCCGGTTCAACCTTCCTGCTCCACCAAACCCGTCCTTAACGCGAAGCGCACCAGCCCCGGAATGTCATGCACGTTCAGGACATCCATCAATTTCATGCGGTGGTATTCCACCGTCTTGGGACTCACCTTCAAAATATCCGCGATGGCCTTGGTGTTCTGACCCTCAGCAATCAATTGCAGCACCTCGCGCTGCCGGTCGGTCAATTGCTCGACAGGACTTTTTACCCGCGCGATTTCGCGGATTGGAAATTTTTTGGCCAGACGATTGGAAATCTCGCGGCTCAGGTAGATCTCGTTCTCCACGACGCGACGCAGCGCCGTTTCGAGTTCGGCCGTGGCGGATTTTTTCAAGAGGTAGCCCGCGGCCCCCACTTTGAGCGCCTGCCAGACATACTCGTCGTTCTGATGCATCGAAAGGATGACGACGCGTACGTCCGGGAATTCCCGGCCCAGCCGGAGGGTGGCTTCGAGGCCGTTGAGCCCCGGCATGCCGATGTCCATCAGCACCACATCCGGATGATGCTCGTGGACCAGACGCAAAACTTCCCGGCCCTCACCGGCCTCGGCCAGGACCTGCACGCCCGGCAGCTTCTCCAGCAACGCGCGAATGCCGGCACGCACCAACGTGTGGTCGTCAGCCAGAATGATTCGAATGGTCTTCATCAAATGTTTCAACCGTTCCCGCGAAGGCCTTGGGGATCGGCATGCGCGTCGGAAACCAGGCATGCACTTCGGTCCCCTGCCCCGGCGCGGACCGGAATGCCAGGCCCCCACCGGCGAGCGATGCGCGTTCCTCCATGCTCAGCAATCCCAGGCTCGCCCCGCGCACCGCGCTTTCGCGAACATCCTTCACATCAAACCCCACGCCATCATCACACACGCGCAGGTGCAAAAGACCATCATCCCGTTGCAACGCAACCGTCACCCGCCGCGCTTTCGCATGCCGGATGACGTTCGTCAAGGCCTCCTGCGCCACGCGGAAGCATTCGGTTTTGACCACGGGATCAAGCTGGTTGCTCAAATGATCTTCCTTGAATTCATGGCGCAACCCGGCGAGCGAGGCCTGCCGTTCGGTGAGCCAGCGCAACGCCGGGGCCAAGCCCAGATCATCGAGCATGGACGGGCGCAGGTTCAGCGAAAGGTCATGCACCTGTGCCAGCGTGCTTTCGACCATGTCGAGGCAATCCTTCAGCCGCGTGGCGCGGGCCCGGCCGTTCGCGGATTTCATCACGGCCTGAAGATTCATTTGCGCCACGGTCAACGCCTGCCCGATCTGATCGTGCAATTCGCGAGCGATGTGCCGCCGTTCGTTCTCCTGGGCGGTCACCAATCTTCGGGAAAGGACCTGCAACTTTTCCCGGACTCGTTCGCGCTCGGTTTCGTGGTGCTCGAGGACCTGTGCCATTTGATCGAACGTCCGCGTGAGTTCGCCGAGTTCGTCGCGCCCGTGCGGGAAGCCGGTGCGCGCGCTGAGATCGCCCGCGGCCAGACGTGCACTCGACTGCGCAAGGGCTTTGACCGGCCGCAGGACGAGCAGCGTGCTGCCAAACCAGCCCAGCAACAGCGCCAGGCCGGCGGCGATGCCCAACCCCACGAGGTTCTGAAACAGCAGGTGATCCAAGCCGGCAAAGAGTTCGTCCGCCGGGATGCTCAGGATTGTGATCACTCTCCCGGAAAGCAAACGCCCCGGCCGGGACGCGAACGCGTGAATGCCCGCCGCGCCGTTGGCATATCCCGCCTCCACCACCCCGGGCTCCCTGGTGCGGACGGTTTTCAGCAGGGTCTGCTCCGGCAACGGCTGGCCGAACCACTTCTCCGGGGACGGGTATCGGACGAGGACGACACCATCCGGGGTGATTTCCGTCCAGCTCGCCCCCTTGGGCAGTTGCGCCATCATTTCCGACTCGAAGCGGTTGACCCAGTTCAAGTCCAGGGCCGCAATCACCACGGACTGCACCTGCCCCGCCCCATCGAAGACCGGACAACCAAAACTGACGGTGGGTTTGCGACTGGCCGGTTGCGCGGGAAAATCGCCGATCGCAAACGCATGCGTCTCCACCACCCGGCGAAACAACCGGTAATCAAATGGGGCGACGGGCGGCGAGGCGGTCGCGGGTTTGGCCACGAGCCGTTCGGCCCCGCGCTGGGATTCAGACTGGCTCGCCGCGGCCGGCACCAGCGCGCTGGCCAGCAACTCCCCGTTCACATTGATCACGCTCAGATTGGCATAGCGCGGGTAGCTGCCAATCAAATCATCGAGCAACTTCTTGCAATCGCGCGGATTGCCCAATCGCACCTGGGAGGATTCCGCCATGGCGAGCAGCAATTGGCGGGTCTGCCCGATCAGCCGCGCCTCTTCCCGTGCCGCCAGCCGCATCATTCCCTGCGAACGTTCCGCCCAAGCTTCGACTTCATTGCTCCGCCCGTGCCACGCGGAGTACACAACCACACCCGCCAAAGGCGCGCAAACCAGCAGCACCAGCAAGAATAGCCGCAGCCGCAGGCTCGCGAACACTTGACCCAACATTTTGCGCACAGGGGAATATACTGGAGACTTGGCGAAGCGAAAGTTTTGTGAACAAGTCGGCCGTGCAACGACCTCCCTTTCTTCCGCGTGAGCAGAAGAGTGGTTGGCGAAGACCGGCCCAAGCCGGGTTCGCGCCTTGAACCCCCGGACCGCCGCTTCATCGGAGCGCCGGCGTCCGCGCCGGCTTTGGTCGGCCGTCCGTCAAAAGCCGCCGAGAACGCCGGCGCTCCGGTTCGTGGGGAGAAGCTTCGCTGCAATGAGCAGGTTGAAGTATGGTGGTTCTGCCACGCTGCACTTCGGTGCGGCACACGTTTTCATTAGCAACCAACATTTGACTTGCCCAGGACGCCCGCCGTGCTTATACACACTCCAGCGAAGGAAGCCGGTCCTGGCCCTCCTGACGCACATCAACACGTTGACGTTTATGAAGCACATTCCATCTCGTATTCTGCTGGTCGGTTTGAACGTGGCGGCGCTCCTGTGGCTGCCCGAGGCGCGGGCCGAAAAGTCCCGCCGCATTTCGGTCGAGGAATTTCGCGACCAGATGAAGGGCGGCTGGGTCGGTCAGATGGCCGGGGTCACCTGGGGCGCGCCCACCGAATTCAAGTTCAAGGACCAGATCATTCCCACCAACAAGGTGCCCGCGTGGAAACCCGCGATGATCAATGACGCGTTCAACCAGGACGACCTTTACGTGGAAATGACTTTCCTGCGGACATTGGAGCAATACGGCCTGAACGCCTCCATTCGCCAGGCGGGAATTGATTTCGCCAACAGCGAATACAAACTCTGGTGCGCCAACAACGCCGGCCGCAAAAACCTCCGCTCCGGCATCGCCCCGCCCGATTCCAGCCATCCGCAGTTCAACAAATGTCCCAACGACATTGATTATCAAATCGAGGCGGATTACTCGGGCTTGATTGCGCCGGGCCTGCCGCAGTTCGCGATCGCGATGGGCGAGAAGTTCGGTCGCCTGATGAATTACGGCGACGGCGTGTATGCCGGCCAGTTCATCGGCGCGCTTTACGCCGAGGCCTTTTTCGAAAAGAACCGCGAGAAGCTCGTCGAGGCCGCGCTCAAGGCCATTCCCGCCGAGTGCCAGTACGCCGAGATGGTGCGGGACATGTTGGCCTGGTATCGCGCCGACACGAAGGACTGGGAAAAGACCTGGCAACTCTGCCAGAAGAAATATCGCGAGACGCCAGACTACCAGAAATGCTCCAACGGCGGCATTGACTGCAAAATCAACGGGGCCTACGTGCTCATGGGACTGCTCTACGGCAAGGGCGACATGGATAAAACCATCATCATCGGCATGCGGGGCGGGCAGGACTCGGACTGCAACCCCTCGAGCGCGGCGGGGATTTTAGGCACGCAGATCGGCTTCGCGAAGTTACCGGACCGGTTCAAAAGCGCGTTGGGCCAGACGAACATCTTCAGCCACACGGCTTACACGTTTCCGCGTTTGATGGAAGTCTCCGAAGGACTCGCGCGCAAAGTGGTGGTTGATTACGGCGGGAAAATTGAGAAGAAACGCGGCAAGGAAGTTTTTGTGCTGCCCGTGCGCGCGCCGCAACCGAGCAAGCTCGAACTAAGCTGGTCGCCCGGGCCGATTGCCAACAGCCGCTGGACGCCGGAGGAAGAGGCGCAGATCAAGTTCCACAAGAAGTGATGCTGCGGTAACGCAGACAGCCTGTCTGCCGTGTCGCAGGTTGCCAACCTGCGGATGGACGACGTTATGACCGCGTTCGGCTGCCGACTGCCAGTCGGCGAAACGGCAGATTGCCAATCTGCGCTACGTTCGTTGCGGTCGCTTCACCGGTTGCAACTTTACCGCGTTTTTTCCTGATCCAGTTGCCGTAACGCCGAACAGCGACAGTGAAGGAAATAGCTGTGTTGCTGTCAACAAACCCGTAACGCAGACAGCCTGTCTGCCGTGTCGCAAGGTTGGCAACCTGCGGATGGAGGGCGTTATGACTGCGTTCGCCGGCCGACTGCCAGTCGGCGAAACGGCAGATTGCCAATCTGCGCTACGTTCACCGCGTTCCAACCACGCCAGGCGCTGCTCCACTTCCAATCCTCCGGCGAACCACACAGGCCCGCGTTCACCGGGTTCATCCGAATGTAGCGCCTGATGCGGGCTTTCTCCCCATCATCACGGATCCAGTGATCGTACGACTCGCGTTGCCAGAACGTCGCACCAGTCCGCCCCAAAATCAGATTCGCCTGCCGCGCCGTGTGCCGTTTCCGACTCTTGAGAATTTCGCTCAACGTGAAATTGGGCATCGGCCAGAGAATCACGTGAACGTGGTTGGGCATGACGACCCAGTCATCCAGCAGGTACTGTTCGTTGTGAAAATGCCGTAAAGCCTCAGCCATCATGTCCGCAATTGCGGGCCGGCGCAGATGACACTCCCCAACCCCTTGATCGAGGTAACGTTCAATCTTCCGACGCAACTCGCGATCCACTTCCTCGGTCGCTTGGGGCGTGGCCTTTGCGGGCAACCGGCGCAGGGCCTCAGCGTGTTCTCGCTCCAGGCGCATCAACACTTCCCTCGGCAACGAGTCGGTCAGCCGGAAAGTGACGAAGTAGGAAGCGCCCTCGCGTTTGACGTGCGGCAGGTAGCCGCGCGAATGAACGCCACTGCGAAGCGGATTGGGTGACTCGGCGGGAACGCCCGTGGCCCGCAGGGCAAACTTGACGCGCTCCAGACCGGGATTCTTCTGGTCGGGCTTCATGCTCGTCGTCTAACAAACTGGTGTTGCAACCGCCATTTCCACCAGGTTGTTCGCTGGATCGCAGATTGTCAAACCGCTGTTGCGGCTACCGCGTAACGCAGACAGCCTGCCTGCGTGTCGCAGGTTGCCAACCTGCGGATGGACGACGTTATGACCGCGTTCGGCTGCCGACTGCCAGTCGGCGAAACGGCAGATTGCCAATCTGCGCTACGTTCGTTGCGGTCGCTTCACCGGTTGCAACTTTACCGCGTTTTTTCCTGATCCAGTTGCCGTAACGCCGAACAGCGACAGTGAAGGAAATAGCTGTGTTGCTGTCAACAAACCCGTAACGCAGACAGCCTGTCTGCCGTGTCGCGGGTTGCCAACCTGCGGATGGACGACGTTATGACCGCGTTCGGCTGCCGACTGCCAGTCGGCGAAACGGCAGATT
>CAYWMD010000082.1:23190-24852 GCA_964458575.1 uncultured Bifidobacteriaceae bacterium
TTCGGCTGCCGACTGCCAGTCGGCGAAACGGCAGATTACCAATCTGCGCTACGTTCGTTGCGGTCGCTTCACTGGTTGCAACTTTACCGCGTTATTTCCTGATCCAGTTGCCGTAAGCCGAACAGCGACGGTGAAGGAAATAGCTGTGTTGCTGTCAACAAACCCGTAACGCAGACATTCTGTCTGCCGTGTCGCAGGTTGCCAACTTGCGGATGGACGACGTTATGACCGGGTTCGGCTGCCGACTGCCAGTCGGCGAAACGGCAGATTACCAATCTGCGCTACGTTGGATGCGGTCACTTCATCGGCTGCAACTTCACCGCTTGCAGGCTGATGGGATGCCAGCCTTCCTTCACGGGTCGAACACTCAACGTGACCTTCCCCGACGTTGCCACCTCCACCGTGCCGAGTTTGACCGGCTTGAATCGGGTGTTGTCCTTCGTGGTCGGGGCCAGTGCGGTCAACAGTTTTTCTCCAACTTGAACTTCGATGGCGGCTTTTTGCTGCGCGGAAACTTCGGCGATAACTTCAAACTTGCCGGGCGTGGTCACTTCGAACTGCCAATCCACGCACGCCTCGGGATTCGCGGGAAACCGGATGGCTTCGCGCCTTTCCGCGTCGTCGAATTTGAGCCCATCGCCATGGAAGCGGGCTTCGGCAGCGGACAGGTGAATCGAGCCGTCGTAATCCTGCCCCAAGCCAACCGGTTCGACCTGGAGCGCACCTTTTACTTTGAGCACCACGGTCGAGGAAATCGCGTCCGGCGCTGAGGCGGGAAGGGAGATCACCGGACCGCTTTCGGTTTGCGCCGTCTTCAGCTTCTTCCGCGGCTCGGCGAGCAACCAGGCTTTCTGAATCGGATTCTTCAAACCCGGAACGACCAGTTGTCCGTCCGCCGGCCAGTTGAAGACGTGCAGGTAGAGGGTTGCTTCGCGGCGACTGACTTTCTTCGTGCAACGCCCCCAGGCGGTGCGCGTGAACGGGCTGGCTTCGGTGCCGTAAATGGCTTCGTGGTTCACCTTCATCCAACGGCCCATCACCGCCAACCGCTCCACGCTTGGTCCGGGAATCAAGCCTTCGCTCGTCGGCCCGACGTTGAGCAGGTAATTGCCGCCCTTGCTCGCGCAGTCAATCAGATTGCGAATCAGCATTTCCGCAGATTTCCAATTCTGGTCGTGCCGGTTGTAACCCCAGTGCCGGTTCATCGTCATGCACGACTCCCAATACACGCCCGGCCCGAAGCCCGTGGGCGGGATCTCCTGCTCTGGCGTGCCGTAATCGCCGACGCCCTGCCCTTTGTCCATGCCCGCCATGCCCGCGCGGCCTTTGCCGACGCGGTTGTTGATGATGATGTTCGGCTGAAGGCTGCGCACGTAATTGTAAAGGTCCACACCGCGCTCGTGCGTCCAGGGCGCCTCCCATTCGCCGTCAAACCACATGATGCCCAGCGGTCCGTAGCGCGTGATGATTTCCTTGAGCTGGCCCTTCATGTAAGCCACGTAACGATCCATGTCCGGCGTGCCGGTGGCGGTGTCATTCCATTTGCGGCGCTGGGTGTAATCCGGGTGATGCCAGTCCATGATGGAATGGTAGGTGCAGAACACGATGCCGGCCCTTTTGCACTCGGCGGCGAGTTCCTTGAGCGGGTCGCGCTGAAACGGC
>CAYWMD010000083.1:0-23670 GCA_964458575.1 uncultured Bifidobacteriaceae bacterium
GTGGGGGTGGGCCTCCGTAGGGCCTCCGGTGGCTGCTGGTGACGTTTCATTGTGCATCCTTTGGTTTGTGGTGGCTGGCGTGTCCGCGTTGAGCCTGGGCGAATGTGGCGCGTGTGGACTCACGGCGTGACCGTCGCACGTGGATCCCAAACCTATCGGAGAACTGAAGCGCGGCGTTGCTCACGGCGGCCTTCGTGAGTCCAAGCAAGCGGCCAATGGTTTGATAGCTTTGATTGTCCAAAAGCTCGGGGCGCAAAGCTGCGACCATGCTTACGAATTTCGTAAAGGCTATTCGCACCTCTCGGCGCGTGGAAAATCCCTGCTCGAAAATATGCGCGAACACTTCCCGCAAAGTATCGGCCCGGTCCGGGATTGGACTGGCTTCCTCAATTGCGGCCACAAGCGGATTGCCTCTGTCCACCGCGTCGTAATCAAACTCGGTTGTCGGCTCGAACGCATGGTCTTGGCTGTTCCAGCGAACACCCTCGCCTTGGTGCATGTCGGGGATATTGTGCTCGTCGTGGTTCATGGCTTTTGCGGCGGCATCGCTTGGAACGTGGTTCACGCCTCAAGTCCTCCTGGCCGGGCTGGTGCCGCGACTGACGCTCGAAGCTGCTCAAAGAAGCTTTTGATATCGGCTTCACTCTTGATAACGGTCTCTTGTCTTTCCGTTTTTTGAGGAGAGGCAACGCCAGCATTGCGAGCAGCATTCTCTGTAGCATTAAGAGCAGCATTAAGAGCAGCATTATGTGGGGACGAGGTGGGGACTTGGTGCGGAACAGGTGGGGACGAGGTGGGGACTTCTCTATTATGTGCGGAACTTGTATTATGTGGGGACACTTCCTTTTCTCCCCCACATAATAGGGCGCCTTGTTTGGCTCTGCGGATACGTTCACCAAGTTCAACGAGCTTTGGGTTTGTGGCGTTCCGTTCGGCGAGATTCAAAAGGGCGGTTGCTATTTCCTCGGCTGACAGCTTTTTGCTGTAATAGGTGAGGGCACCTCGGCCTGGCGTGAAGCGGTTCAGCAAAGCGGACTTTACCAGATTGGTCAACAGCGTGGGGATTTGGTCTCGGGTCGGAATGGTTGGTTGCGGGTCATCACGTTCGGCGATAAGCGCACGTCCCTGGTCGTGCAGATTGCCGGCCTTGTCGAAAAGCAAACTGCCGCTTGAATAGCCGAGCATCCCGGCGCGCACTCGTGGTCGCGTCACGATGGCGAACGGCTTTGAGCCGATGATGGCGTTTGCGGCGCATAAGGCGGTGAAGCGGAGATAGGTTTTCTCGGAACCGTCTCGGGCCTCAAACACCATGTTTTTTGGAACGCGAGTCCAAGGGATGGTCAATCCTTTGGATTTCCACCGGTCCAAAAACGACTCTGCGGTTTTGTAGTTCTTAAACGAATATCTCGCGCTATTGATTTTGATTCCGCAATATTCGGCCCCGAGCACCAGCGCATGAACCTGTTCCTGGCTAAGTCCACTGGCGCAGGGAACGTCGGCGTCTGCGAGTTGATGTTCAACCTCGGTGCTCGAAGGTTTTTTCATCTCGTGCAAACCGGTTGAAATGAAGGCGTAGCTGATGGCGATGTCGAGACGGTCAAATTGATTCGTGCCATAGGCGAGCAGCGGGAGCGGGAATTGGAGCGTGTCGCTCATGCGGCCCTCCTGCAAACCACTCCGCCGGCGTGTTCTGAGACTGAATCAACGTTTGACTTCACCGCACCAGTGGCGGGATTCGCTGGCCTGCCGTTCTTCTCTCCCGCTCCGGGTTCGTCCCCGGGGCGGTTTTTTAATTCGGTCATAGAACCTCCTCAGATTTTGTGGCGGCGGTTGAATGACGCCAAAACGGTTTGCTTGTGAAAACGAAAAACCCTTTCGTTTAGTTGGATGGCCGGTATGCGGCCTGCGTGGACGGCCTCAAACAGCGCCCGCTTGCTGATTTGTAGCAAGCTGGCCATTTGGGGCGGCTTTAGGATTTCGTCTCCCGCTGGCTGGCCTTGGATATTCTCGCGGCGAGCAAGCGGCGTTTCCGCTCCCGTGGGGGCGGCCTGTTGAATCTGCGTATTTGCGCTCATCACTAGTTGCGTCAAGTCAACTTTAGTGGGCGCAATCGTATCACGAATCGTGACTTCTCAGGGTGGGAGCGTTAGAAAGCCCCTAATAAATCAGGGTTTTTTTGCTGTAAATTTTCCTCGGGAAAAATGAGAAAATTGTTCAATTCACCCTTGGCGAGGGCTTTGCGCTTCGGCAGATTCGCGTTTGGTAATGCCAAGCTCGGCAAGGGTTGGAGCGGTATCGTCCAAGAGTGGTAACGTCTTGTTACCGGTCTTGCCTGGCTTCGCCCCCTTGTTTCGTTCCGTCTCAATGAGCATCTGGCCCATCTTGCGCTCGGCCTCCAATGCGTAGGATCGTGCCCGGGGATTGGTTTCCTTAGTCGGTCGGCAATCACTTCTTGGCGACGGCCTCCGGGGTCAAAGCCCAAAAGCGTTTAGCGTCAGCATCGGAGACGGGGCGCTTGTAGTGCTTTCGGAGCATGGTTTCACTGTTGCCAAGTTCAAGCGCAACTGCTCCGTAGCTTTTCACATCGGCAATCCAGTTTGAGGCCGCGGTATGCCTGAGAACGTCTTTTTTCCAGACTGGCCACTTAAGGACTTCACGCAACTTGCGGATTGCTCGGCGCCGGACTGCCGGGGTCAGTGGCAAATCGCCTCCGCGTTTCAGCCATGCGACGGCGACGGGTTTCAAGTGGACGGTGCGTTCGTTCCGGACTTTCGAGACGGATGCATCAATCAGGACTGTGCCGGCTTTCTTGTCCACCTTGTCCCAGGTGATTTTCTCGGCTTCCTCGGGCCTGAGTCCACCGAATAACGTCAGCGCAAGCCATGCTTGGAAGTGCGGCAACTTGGCCTTGGTGAACTTCAGAATCTTGCGCGTCTCGTCCAGCGTCAGGATTTCCGGCGGGCGGTCTTCGATGGTGGGCCGTTCAAGCCGCTTGCACGGGTTCTCGCTCACCCATCCCTTGCGCAACGCAAACGAGAATAGAGTCGTCAGGCGGTTTATGGCGGTGGTCTGCGACGAAAGCGCCTTTTGCCTGAGCACGAAAGATTCAAGCTCGTGGTGGTCAATGGCGGCGATGGGTCGCGCCTCCATGCCCTTGGCCCATGCCTTTAGGTATTGCTCTAGGCTGGCGATGTAGGCCGGGCGCTTGTTCAACTGCGTCTTGCTTTGGATGAGGTCCGCGATTGCCTCGCCAAGTTTCTTGCCGTTGGTCGGTGCCGGTGCCGCGGTCGGTCCCTGCAGGTATGCTTCCCAAACTTCCCGGACTGTCAGGCCGCGTGATTGAATCTCGCGCATCACTTCCATGAGGTCGAGGCGAAGGGCGGGTTGCAATCCAAGCCATGCCCGGCCAAGCTCGCGGGCTGCTTTCGTTCCGGAGCGATACGCTGCGGTCGCGCTGTCCAGGTCCGCGAAATACTCACGGCGGCGCTTGCCGTCACGGACGCCATAATCCACGCACCATCCCATCGTGCCGTTTATCTTTGCCGTTCGAATCTTCATATCGCCACTTTATAGCCGTCTCAACTCGGTGTCAACTAGTTTCAAGTCGGTAACAAGTTGCGCGGATGGCGGAAGTGGCGGAAATCAGCAATGGCGCTTAAACATTGGGGAAAATGCGCTTTTTGTTGGGCTTTGGGTGGGGTTTTGAATGGTGCGCGCTGCAGGATTTGAACCTGCGGCCCCTTCCGTGTGAAGGAAGTGCTCTTCCGCTGAGCTAAGCGCGCGATGGTTGACAAACTCCCGAAGGCATTGCTCCTCCGGCTGTTTGTTCAAACGACGCGGGCAAAATGCTTTACCAGGGGCATGCGTTCAAGCCAAAAACCTTGGGACGGGAAATCCGGCTGATGGGAGGGGCTTGGTATCACCGGTTTCCAAGGGGGAAACTTTGCAGGCACGGGGCGTGATTCGCCCGTCCCCTCCAGCGATTTTCGTCGGCGGATTCACTCCCCAAACCAAAGCTGGACCGCATTTGAATTGTAAAAGCCGATGGCGCTGGTAATCATTGGCCGACCATTTGCGATCCTGAATCATGATACTAGGCAACCCGGTCAACTTTTCGATCTTCGCGGTCCTGCTCCTCGTGGGCATGTTCGCCGCGTTGGAAGTCGGGCGCCGGCTCGGCAAACGCCGGTTGGCGCGCGACCCGGAAGGCGCTCGCACGGGTCTGGGCACGTTGGAGGGGGCCTTGTTCGGCCTGCTGGGTTTGCTGGTGGCTTTTACCTTCAACGGTGCGGCGTCACGCTTTGATTACCGTCGCGACTTGATCGTCCAGGAAGCCAACGCCGTGGGAACTGCCTGGTTGCGGTTGGACATGCTGCCCGAAGCCGCCCGTAACAAGTTGCGGGAGCAAGTTCGGAATTATCTGGACGCCCGTCTGGAGATTTACCGCAAACTGCCCGACTTGGTCGCCGCCCGGGTCGCGCTGGAAAAATCCAATCAGTTGCAGGCGGAGATCTGGAAGAATGCGACCGCCGCGTGTCATACCGATGAAGCGCGTGGCTTCGCGGTTTTGATTTTGCCGGCGTTGAACGAAATGTTCGACATCACCACGACCCGCACCGCAGCGGCTCAACTCCATCCGCCGGCCATCATTTTTGCCATGCTGCTCGTGCTAAGTTTGATTTGCTCGCTGCTGGCAGGTTACGGCATGGCGTCCGCCAAGGAGCGTAGCTGGACTCACATGATCGGTTTCGCGGTGATCACCGCCTTGGTGGTCTATGTCATTCTGGACCTGGAATTCCCGCGCTTGGGATTCATCCGGCTGGATGACGCCGACCGGCCGCTCATTGAATTGCGCGAAAGCATGAATTAGCCGCTCCGCCGTTCCCAACGCAACGATGCCCAACCCAGTCCAAACCCAACACTGACC
Source organism: uncultured Bifidobacteriaceae bacterium (assembly GCA_964458575.1). Classification (GTDB taxonomy): domain Bacteria; phylum Verrucomicrobiota; class Verrucomicrobiia; order Limisphaerales; family JADLHS01; genus CAYWMD01. Next base: position 4,928 of record CAYWMD010000083.1, read on the forward strand.
AACCTCATCCTCATCATGAACTCGAACCACTCACGAATTTTGTCAGCATCATTCATCGGACATGCCGCCACGTTGCTGGCCTTGCTGGCGTGCCTCGCCGCCCGCCCGCTCCTCGCCACCGATGAACCCAAGCTGGGCGAAAAGGCCAAGGAAGCCATGCGCGAAACTTCCGCAGCCATCGCCGAAGCCGAGAATGCAGCCGCCAGCCAGGCGAAGGACCTGTGGCAACGTGTGGACGCCGCCCGCCTCAAAAATCGCACGACCGATGAACTCGCGGCCTGGATCATCATGGGGGTTCTGGTTGGTGGAGTCGCCGGCACGATGACCAACCTCCGATCCAGCGGTGCCGGCAGGTTTGGCCGGTTGCTGTTGGGACTGGCCGGAGCGTGCCTCGGCGGCATCATCGTGCACGTGGGTCGGTTCGACTTTAACTGGGGTTTCGTCGTGATCCGCTACGAAGAGTTGTTCTTTTCATTCCTGGGCGCAGTGTTCCTCATTGTGGCGGGCAAACTTCTGCGCTCGCGCATGAAGAAGAAAGAGCCGGTGAAATGAAACGGGCTGGCGGAAACGTTGCCCGTGAGAACGACTGGCCCTTGGTAGGGCTGACTTCAGGGCATTGAAGTTGCCTGTCCAGAATCAAAGCCGTAGCCACCCGAAGGCTTTTTATCCGAGGTTTCGCGGCTTTTTTCTGAGTTGTCCCCGCGAGCCGGCGCGGAGTTTCATTCAAGTCCCGTCAGTTCCAGAACCCACGCGTTCCGGCACGGCAGTTCGTCCGGCCCCAATGCCGGCAATTCAATTTCCAGTCCTCGCTCCCTCTTCTGCCAACGCAGGCGTGGCCCATGGCCCAGCAGCCGCACCTCCGTCAAGCCGGGGATTGATGGATTCGACCATCGGACCTTCATGCGCTGTCCGCCAGGGTGTGGTGCCAAAGATCGCTGCGCCGATCCAACGACTCCCAGCCCTCTTCGGGTGCGGACGTGCCCATCGTTGGCCTGACAAGCAGCCCGCACCGCAGGTTTTCAAAAACTCAGCTCTCGTTATGATTCAACCCGGACCTCGACACCGCAAACCATGCCAGGCATGCTTCCGATCTCGCCCTGCCAGTTTTGGGACACGTCCAACCGTGGACATGGCCCTTTTCCTCCGAATCCGGAGCGGGTTTATCGCCGCAAACTCAAGCCAAGGTGGTCGCGTCGCTGGCACAAGCGGTGCTGAAAGCGGCCTGTGCGCAAGCCGCCACACAAATACCTCGATGCCAAGGTCGAGGCGACAGAATCCGGCGCGACCATGAAGTCACGAATTTCAGGCCAGGGGTCGGCGTCACCCCGCACAACTTGGGGTCGGCCGTCAGTGTTCATTGCCGCGTTGATTGGCGCTTGCGCGTTGTTCCTGGCGCGCGAACCGAACCTTCCGCCCCCGGCTCCGCAGCCAGTCATCAGTCACATCCACGAAGCGACAACGGCAAAGACGCCCGAGCCGGCCCCAACGCCCGCGCTGGCGACCACGCCGGAACCACCCGCCGAACCGGAACCACCAACAACCCTGCCGGCGGTTGTCTCCGATCACGTTGAAGCGGCTGCCCTGCCCGAATCAGCGCCAGCAACTCCGTCCGTAATTTCGCAACCAGTCGGGGCCGAGGATGGCGACCGGTTCGTTCGTTTTCTGGATGAGCCGCCCGAGACCGAAGCGAAATTCCTGTTCTTTCACGCCGACCCGACGGGCGCCGACCGGAGCATTGCCGTGGGCAAACTGCGCGGGGGTTATGGACAAATCTTCCGGGATGATTCCCTTGTGGTCCGCACCAGCAACGGCACCGCCTGGGAGGAGCCGAGCTGGCTTTACGTGAAGGCGACGTTCCGATTTTGATCCGGGACTCGGCGCCGCCGGACTTCAACCCGATTTCCGCAAGACCGTGTCGCGTTGTGCCCAATCCGGATTGGCGTCGCGATAATCGAGATTGTAATGCAACCCGCGGCTCTCGGGCCGCAGCAGTGCGCAGTTCACGATCAATTCCGCCACCGTCGCAATGTTGCGCAATTCCAGCAGGTCGCTCGTGACGATGAAATCCCAGTAATACTCGTGAATCTCCTGTTGCAGGTTCGCGAGCCGTTTCTGCGCGCGTTGCAGCCGCTTGTTCGTCCGCACGATGCCCACGTAGTCCCACATGCAACGCCGGATTTCATCCCAATTGTGCGAGACCACGACGAGTTCATCGGCATTGGTGGCACTGCCGGACTGCCAGTCGGGAATTTTGATATCGTCGTTTGCCGATTGCCGATGGGCGATGGTCTTCGCCGCGGCACGATGCGCGCAAACCAGTGCCTCCAGCAGCGAATTGCTCGCCAGCCGGTTCGCGCCGTGCAAGCCTGTGCCGGCCACCTCGCCCACGCCGTAAAGTCCGGCGATTTCCGTCTCGCCGTCCAGGTTCGTCACCACGCCGCCGCATTGATAGTGCGCCGCCGGTACGACGGGAATGGGTTCTTTGGTGATGTCAATCCCGTACTCCAGACACGTCCGATAAATGTTCGGAAACCGTTCGATGATGAACCGCGCCGGTTTGTGCGTTATGTCCAGCAGCACGCAATCCGCGCCGCTCTTCTTCATCTCGCTGTCAATCGCCCGGGCCACCACGTCGCGCGGCGCGAGCGATTTCAACGGATGATACGCATCCATGAACTCCACGCCGTCCAGCGTTCTCAGCACACCTCCCTCGCCGCGCACGGCTTCGCTGATGAGAAATGATTTCGCCTTGGGATGATAAAGACACGTCGGATGAAATTGAATGAACTCCATGTTCGACACGGGAGCGCCCGCGCGATATGCCATCGCCACGCCGTCGCCCGTCGCGATGTCCGGGTTCGTGGTGTAGAGATAAACTTTTCCGCAGCCGCCCGTCGCCAGCAGTGTCGTCGCGGCGGTGAAGGTCTGCACCGAGTGGGATTTCTTGTCGAACACATACGCCCCCAGGCACCGGTTTGGCCCCACGTAGCCGAGCTTCTGGCTCGTGATCAGATCAATCGCGAGGTGGTTCTCGAACATCTCGATGTTCGGCTGGCGCGACGCGGCGTTGAGCAACGCGCGCTCGATCTCGCGGCCCGTCACGTCTTTCGCGTGCAAGATTCGACGCTTCGAATGGCCGCCTTCCTTGCCCAAATCCAGTTCGCGATTGCCGGGCGACGCCGGAATCTCGCGTTCGGAGAACTGCATGCCCAGCTCGATCAACTCCTGAATCCGCGCCGGGCCTTCGGACACAATCGCGCGGACGATGTCCTCCTTGCACAAGCCCGCGCCCGCCGTGAGCGTGTCGCGCACATGCAACTCGAACGAATCCTCCTTGCTCGTCACCGCCGCGATGCCGCCCTGTGCGTAATTCGTGTTCGACTCCGCGCGGTCCTTCTTGGTGACGATGGCCACGCGCCCACGCGGCGCGACCTTCAACGCGAAGCACAGTCCGGCGATGCCGCTGCCGAGAACGAGATAGTCGAATCGTTTCACTTAAGCGGGAAAATAGCGCAAAACCGCCCAGCCGCGAAGAAATAATTGGTATTGTTAATCCGGCAATCCGGTGTTACCAATTGGCCATGCAAACGTTGACGTTGAAAGTTCCCGACGAACTAGCCGACCGACTGAACCGCCGGGCGCGCGCGCTGAACCGCCCCAAATCCGAAATCGTCCGGCAGGCCTTGGCGGCGGAGCTCAACGGCGGGAGAAAGTTTGAAAGCCTCCTCGACCGCGCCGGCGATTTGGTCGGCAAATATGCCAGCGGTCGAAAGGATTCGAGTCACAAACGGCATCTCAAAAACCTCGGGCTTAAAAGCATGGGCCGATGGAAACGCTCCTGACTGATTCCGGCCCGCTGATCGCGTTACTCGACCGTTCCGACCAGCACCACGGATGGGCGGTCGAACAGTTTTCCCAGGTATCCAGCCCGCTTTTGACCTGCGAAGGCGCCATCACCGAGGCCACGCATTTGCTGCTTGATGCCGGGGTCCCGCCGTGGGGGGTTCTGGAGTTGATTGAACGGAACATCGTCGCCGTTCAATTTGACCTGGAATCCCAACTCGACCGCGTGCTCTCCCTGATGAAGAAGTACGCGGACACGCCGATGGATTTTGTGGACGCCTGCCTGGTTTCCATGACCGAAGCCAAACGCGACTGCAAGTTGATGACGATTGATTCCGACTTCCGCGTCTATCGCCGCTTCGAGCGCCAGACGATCCCGTTGATCATCCCGGCGAAATAAAATCCAGCCGCGCGGCGCGACCTTCAACGCGAAACACAACCCCGCGATGCCGCTGCCCAGAACGAGTTAGTCCAATTGTTTCATGCTTGGTAATTTGGGGTTTGCGGACCTTTGCCCGCCGAAATGGCTAAAGCTCTTTCGTAACCGCTGCCAAATTCCACGCGGGTTACATCGGAAAATCGGAAACGTCGAATGCCTTTCCAGCGAGCGTGAAAATTCAGGAGCGACAGGGTGAATGATTTCGCGCACAACTCGGTCACTCGACCGATGTAGCAAACTTCGTCGTCCTGCAGTTCCGTCTGGACATTGACCAGGGGAAAAACCGAAGCGGAGGAAACCAGCAAATCAGCGAGGGAATTGACCGAAACGACAGACAAAGGACTCGGCGTGATGCTTTTCGCTCGCAACGCTTTCGCCTGCCAACTCCCGGACTTGTTCAAGACCAGACAACGGCGAATGTCCGGTCTCCGGATGGCGCAGTAGCCATCCAGCAAAAACGTGTTCCAATCCAGACGGTGTACCAGAACCAAGTCCGGCCCGGAAGCGACGACAAACCCTGCTATTCGCTCAGAGATTTCTGGCCTGCGGTCGAACTCAATCAGGTTGTCCGGTTTGAGTTTCAATTGTTTGATCGGGGCAACGGAAGGTTACAATCGTGCGTTATCAATCAACCGCGTCTTGCCCACGAACACCGCCAGCGCCATGTGCGTGCCGAGCGAAACTTTTGCCACCGGCTTTAGCGTGGCTGGCTCGAAGAATTCCACGTAATCCAAGCGCGCGGCGGGTGCGGTCTTGACGACCTGCCGCACGCGAGCTTTGAGTCTGGCGGCCGCAATGGATTGCTTCGCGCCCTTCACAACTTGTCGCACCAACTGAATTGACCGCCGCAACACCCTCGCCTGCGGACGCAAATCACCGACCAGATATTTGTTCCGCGAACTCATCGCCACGCCGTCCGGTTCGCGCACAATCGGAGCAACCACAATTTTCACCGGAAAGTTCAGGTCGGCCACCATGCGCTTGATGATGGCCGCCTGCTGCCAGTCTTTCGCGCCGAACACCGCCACGTCCGGCAGCACGATGTTGAACAACTTGGCCACCACCGTCGTCACGCCGCGGAAATGCGTCGGGCGTGATGCGCCTTCCATGGTTCGCGACAGGTTTTCCTCGATCACGTAGGTGCTGTATCGGCCTTCAGCTTTGCCCGGATACATTTCGGCATCGCTCGGGCAGAACACCACGTCCACACCCTCCGCACGGCAGCACTTTAGATCGCGTCGCAGGTCGCGCGGGTAGCGGGAGAAATCCTCCTTCGGCCCGAACTGCGTCGGGTTCACGTAAATGCTGACCACCACCTTGCCACTCCGACCAACCCGTCGGCGAGCGACCCGTACCAGAGTTAGATGCCCCGCGTGCAAATAGCCCATCGTCGGCACGAAGCCGATGCGCACGGCGCGTCGCTGCCATTGTCTGGCCAAACGCTGCATTGTCTGAATTGAGGTGACGACTCGCACGGCGGAAAAGTGGGCGAGAGAACGCGGCCAATCAATGCAATAAAATGTAGGACAGGCGTCGCGCCTGTCTCCATCTGTTTGAAGTCAGAGACAGGCGCGACGCCTGTCCTACAAAAAAAGCCGCGCCAGTTTCCCGACGCGGCTCGAATTGATTCACATTTCCGTTCAGCGACGAACGCCAAAATTCATCGGCGCACTCTGCGGCATTTCGTGGGCGCACGGTTGATTCGTCGGCGCCTCGGCCTGCCGGTCATTGGGTGCGACGACTTTATTCGCCAGCATCCACGCCTCAACTTCCTCACCACTGATGTCGGGAAGCATGTGGCCATTAATCTCAACGCATGGGCTGAGCATCTGGCCGCTCTTCTCGATCATCTCCTGGCGCTGGGCCGGGTCGTTGATGATGTCGCGGTCTTCGTAAGGCAGATCGTATTTCTTGAGCACGGCGCGCACACCGTTGCTCCACCCGCAGGTGGGTTTCAAATAGGCAATAATTTTCGGTTTGTTCATAGCTTTTGTGCTTGGAAATACATTGCCACAAAGCGGAACGCCGTCAAAGCCGAAAGTCCGCCGAAAGTCCGGCGTGGAACGTGGGTTGACTCGGGACACCGGACTCAAGATTCTGGACGGACATGACCGTTCTCGTCATTCCGGACAAATTCAAGGGCACGCTCTCCGCCCGCGAGGCCGCGCGCGTGATCGCCCGCGGCTGGCGAAAAGTCCGTCCGAGCGACCGGCTCGAACGGCTGCCTATGAGCGACGGCGGCGATGGCTTTGGCGAAGTCATGAGCCTCCTGCTCGGCGCGAAGCCGCGGACTGTGACCGCCGTGGACGCGGCGCATCGCCCATGCCGGACGACGTGGTGGTGGGAGACAAAATCCCGAACCGCCATCATCGAATCCGCCAACGTCATCGGGCTGGCCATGTTGCCGCCGGGAAAATTTCATCCGTTCGAGCTGGACACTTTTGGTCTGGGCGCAGTGTTGCGGGCGGCGCAAGCGAGCGGGGCGCGGTCATTCCTCATCGGTATCGGTGGCAGCGCGACCAACGACGGCGGTTTCGGTCTGGCCCGGGCGCTCGGCTGGGAATTTCGCGACCGCCGCGGATCGTTGATTGAGCACTGGACGGGTCTCCGCAACCTCGCGGACATCCGCCGCCCAACACATTTCAGCGCCGGAAAAGTGACCGTCGCGGTGGACGTGCAGAACCGGCTGCTCGGCGTGCGCGGCGCGACGCGGGTTTATGGACCGCAAAAAGGTTTGCGCCAACGGGATTTTGCTGGCGCGGAACTTTGCCTGCGTCGGCTGGCGGTTGTGATGCAGCGTCAACTCGGGCGCGACCTCGCGCGCGTTCCCGGCACCGGCGCGGCGGGCGGGCTGGGATTCGGGCTGGCGGCGTTTCTGAACGCGCGGTTGCAACCCGGATTCGATCTGTTCGCCCGCCACGCAAAACTCTCCTACCGACTGCGCCACGCCGACCTCGTCATCACGGGCGAAGGCGCGATTGATCAGTCCACGGCCATGGGCAAGGGCGTTGGCCAAATCGCGCAAAGCTGTCGCAGGATCGGGATTCCGTGCCTCGGGCTGGCAGGCAAGGTCGTTCACTCCCTTGCGGTGAACCGGCTGTTCGCCGAAGTCCGGGCGCTGACCGATCTCACAACGGAAACCGCAGCGAAGCAGAACCCGGCGCGGTGGCTGGAAGAACTGGCCGCGCTTTCGGCGAACTGTTCCGTTCCCAAACAACGATGCTCATTTTGACCACGGAGCGCCGGCTTGTAGCCGGCTTGGGACGCTGAGACCGCGAGCGACGACCGTTTTTTCGCGCGTGGTGAGAAATCGGCGCTCCGCCAAAATGAGAAGTCCTGGTTTCCGAAGAAGCAAAGTTGCGCGGCAACGGTGGCGAGTGCTACTGTGACCGCCAATACCATGAACGTCCATCGTTCCAAACTTAGCCGGTTGCCAATGCCATGAAACAAATCCATTCCCTCCTCCCGGTCGCCGTCGTGGCGGTGCTGTGCGCCGCCTCTTCACCGGCGGCAAACTGGCCGCACTGGCGCGGACCGAATTTCAACGGTTCATCATCTGAAACCAACTTGCCCGACGATTTCTCCAAGACCAACAACGTGAAATGGGCTGCGGAGATGCCCGGCCCTTCCGCGTCCTCGCCGGTCATCTGGGACGATCACGTGTTCGTCAGCTCGACCGATTTGCGGACCAAGACGCTCCGGGCCATTGCGCTCGACCGCAAAACGGGCAAGGAACTTTGGAACAACGAAACGGGCCAGGGCTTCGGTTACAGCGACAACAGCAATTTCGCCTCGCCGTCGCCCGTGACCGACGGAAAGCTGGTTTGTTTTCTCTACGGCACCGGCGACGTTGTCGCTTTTGATTTCGCGGGCAAGAAACTCTGGGCGCGCAACCTCCAGAAGGATTACGGCCAGTTCGCTTATCAATGGACCTACGGCGCCAGTCCGACACTCTTTGACGGCAGACTTTACATCCAGGTCTTGCAGCGCAACGAGCCGGTCCATGGCCGCGGTTGCAAAGAAGGTCCGTGCCCGTCCTACCTGCTCGCGTTGAATCCCGAAACGGGCGCGGAATTGTGGCGGCAAATCCGGCCCAGCGACGCGCCGATGGAATCGCTGGAAGCCTACAGCACGCCCATCCCGCTCGAGCAAAAAGGCCGCGTGGAAATCCTGATCACCGGCGGCGACTGCATCACCGGGCACGATGCCAGGACGGGCAAGGAACTCTGGCGCTGGGGCACGTGGAACGTTGGCCGCATCTCGCACTGGCGACTCGTCCCGTCACCGGTCGCGTCGAAAGAAGTTGCGTTGGTCTGCGCGCCGAAGGGTTCGCCGGTGTTTGCCGTCAAACTCGGCGGCAGCGGCAAGCTTGACGATTCCTGGGTTGCCTGGAAAACCGACGACCACCGCGAAGTCAGCAGCGACGTGGCCACGCCGCTCTATTACCAGGGCCGCTTCTATGTGCTCAATGGCGAGAAGAAAATCCTCTCCCGCGTGGACCCCGCCACGGGCAAACCCGACTGGATTGGCGAACTGGGCACGCGCGCGAAGATCGAGTGTTCGCCGATCGGTGCGGATGGCAGAATCTATTTCGAGGATTTCCGCGGCACGGTTTTCATCGTGGACGCGGGAAAGGAATTCAAACTGATTCGCACGATCCCGATGGGCGACGACGGCGACGACAAACTGCGTTCCACCATCGCCATCGCGCAGGGAAACCTGTTCATTCGGTCGGGGAGCAAACTCTACTGCATCGGCGGGAAATAGTTTAGGAGTGTGCGACTGGAAGAGGTAATGCGTCGTAGCGCAGATTGTTAATCTGCCGTGTCGCCGAATGACATTCGGCAAGCGGTGGTAAGCCGCCAGAGCTTCGAAAGTTTTCGCGGCTTGCGGATTGCCAATCCGCGATATAGCAGAGTAACACTCTGCGCTACGGCATTGGGCCTGACCGCGGGTTTCCGCCACTCCCGTTGTGTCCAACAAGTAGCTTTTAATTGACATTCCAGTTCGAATCCGCTCTGATCTCTTCATGGAGAAAGGGAAGCGGCGATGCGTTGGCGCTGCTTCATTCGTGCTTCCTCCTGAATGAAGATCGGAACGGATCATAAACTCAAGAAACTCCATCCTCCCTGGTGCTCAAATCTCCAAGCCGAAGTTGCGCGGGGTCGTTGTCTCGCTCTCGATGCGCGCGCGTGCGCGGGCGCTCCTGCTGCTGATCTTGGCGGCCACCTGCCTGCCCACCTTGTGCCACGCCGCGACGGCGGTGGAAGCGTGGGTGCGGCGCTATGACAACGGGACTGACTCGTATGATTACGCCAGAAAGGTGGTGGCTGATAACGCTGGCAACCTCATTGTGGCGGGCGGTACGGACGATGGAATCACAGGCGCAGACATGCTGGTGATCAAGTATTCCGCTTCGGGAGTACCGTTGTGGACCAATCGCTTTAACGGCCCGGGAAACAGTTCTGACACCACCCGTGCGATGGCGGTGGATGGCAGCGGAAATATCTTCGTGACGGGCGAATCGGTTGGCAGCGGCAGTTCGTACGACTACGCCACCATCGCGTATTCCGGGACGGGGACGCCGTTGTGGACCAACCACTACAATGGGCCGGGAAACAGCTCTGACATCGCCCGAGCTGTGGCCGTGGACAGCGGCGGGAATGTCTTCGTGACAGGCGAATCGCACGGTGGCGGCAGCTCTTACGATTACGCCACGATCGCGTATTCCGGCGCGGGGGTCCCGTTGTGGACCAACCGCTACAGCGGGCCGGGAAGCAGTTCTGACTACGCCCATGCCGTGGCCGTGGACAGCAGCGGGAATGTCTTCGTGACAGGCGAGTCGTACGTTAGCGGTAGCTCTTACGACTACGCCACAATCGCGTATTCCGGGGCAGGCATACCGATGTGGACCAACCGCTACAACGGGCCGGCCAACACGCACGACTATGCCCAAGCCCTGGCGGTGGACGGCAGCGACAATGTTTTCGTGACGGGCTACTCGTATGACACAAACGGCTACCCCGACTACGCCACGATCGCGTATTCTGGGGCAGGGATGCCGTTGTGGACAAATCGCTACAACGGGCCAGGAAATGGTAACGACAACGCCCATGCCGTGGCGGCGGATAGCAACGGGAACGTCTTCGTAACGGGCGAATCGGCTGGCAGCGGCACCTCGTACGACTACGCCACGGTCGCGTATTCGGGTTCTGGGGTGCCGTTGTGGACCAACCGCTACAACGGACCGGGAAACCGTTCTGACTACGCCCATGCCGTGGCGGTGGACACCAACGGGAATGTCTTCGTCACGGGCGTTTCGTCCGGCAGCGACAGCTCTTCCGACTATGCCACGACGATCGCGTATTCCGGAGCCGGGGTGCCGTTGTGGACCAACCGTTACGACGGGCCAGCCAACAGCTACGACACTGCCGCAGCCGTGGCGGTGGACAGTGGCGGGAATGTCTTCGTGACAGGCTCCACGAAAAACTCAACTGGCGAGAAGAGTGCTGACGACTACACCACGATAGCGTATTCGGGGTCGGGGGTGCCGTTGTGGACCAACCACTACAACGGGCCCAGCGATGGTTACGACACCGCCCAAGCCGTGGCGGTGGACGGCAACGGGAATGTCTTCGTGACAGGCTATTCGTCTGGCAGCGGCAGCTCGTACGACTACGCCACGATCGCGTATTCCGGGACGGGGGTGACGTTGTGGATCAAACGCTACAACGGACCGGCGAACGGCAACGACTACGCGCGAGCCGTGGCGGTGGACGGCAGCGGGAAAGTCTTTGTGACGGGCGAATCGGTTGGCATCAGTGGCTATCCCGATTACGCGACGATTGGGTATTCAGGTGCCGGGGTGCCGTTGTGGACCAACCGCTACAATGGCCCGGCGAATGGTAAAGACTACGCCCTGGCCGTGGCAGTGGACAGCAGCGGGAGTGTCATCGTAACGGGCTATTCGTATGGCGGAGGCAGTTCCGACGACTACGCCACGGTCGCGTATTCCGCGACAGGGTTGCCGTTGTGGACCAATCGCTATAACGGCCCGGGAAACAGTTCTGACATCGCCCGAGCCGTGACGGTGAATGGCAGCGGAAATGTCTTCGTGACGGGCGAATCGGTTGGCAGCGGTAGCTCGTACGACTACGCCACAATCGCGTATTCCGGGACAGGGACGCCGTTGTGGACCAATCGTTACAACGGACCGGGAAACGGTAACGATTACGCCCGCGCCGTGGCGGCGGACGGCAGCGGCATCGTCATCGTGACGGGCGAGTCAGTGGGCAGCGGCAGCACCAATGATTACACCACGATCGCGTATTCCGCAGCGGGGCTCCCGTTGTGGACCAACCGCTACAACGGACCGGCTAACGGCCCGGATGGCCCGCAGAGTCGGTCTGCCCTCGCTCTTGGTCCCGACGGTGCGGTGTACGTCACCGGCGCATCGGATGCGAATTATTCCAGCGCCGAAACACCTGACTATGCCACGGTAAAATATGTTGTCCTTTACGATCCTGAAATCAACCTCGTCGGCAACGGGGTGGGCATTGCCGACGGTGACATCACGCCCAGCCTGGCTGACCACACCGACTTTGGCAGCGCGGTGGTGGGTGGCAGCCCCGTGGCGCGGACGTTTACCGTCGAGAATGTCGCGACCGACCCGCTGTATCTGCCCGGCGTGCCCCGGGTGGCGGTGAGCGGACCGCAAGCGGCGGATTTCACCGTGACCCAGCAACCCGCCTCGCCTCTGCCCGGCGGCGGCTCGACGACGTTTCAGGTGAGCTTCAGTCCCGGTGCAGCCGGTTTGCGCACGGCCACCCTGAGCATCACCAACAATGACGCGGATGAAAACCCCTACGACTTCGCCATTCAAGGCCTGGGGATCCCTTCACCGCCCACGTTCACCAGCGCGGCATTGGTTGGTGGCGACCTCGTCTTTGGCGGCGCGGGCGGCAGTGAGGGCGACCCGTATTACGTGCTCACCTCCACCAACGTAACCACTCCGATGTCGAACTGGATTTGCGTCGCCACCAACACCTTTGACCTGGGCGGCCTCTTCAGTGTGACCAACCCGGCCACCGGCGCACGACAGTTCTTCCGAATCTTGGTGCCGTGAAAGGGAGTCTTCCCCGCGCCTCAAGCCGATCGCGGCCAACGTGACGCTGAGTTCGTGATAGGGGAGACAGGCGCGACGCCTGTCCTACGACTTGAACTTCATCCACGGCAACACGCGCACGTGCTGATCTCCGAGAATTTCCGCCAGCAGTTCGGGATTTGTGCGGCTGGCGGCATCCGGTTTGGGTGGCGAAACCAGCACCACCGGAGTGCGCGCCGCGATCGCTCCCGGCAACGCCTCCAAAACCAGCAACGTCTGATTCACCGCGCCCAGCCGGTTCGGACAAACCACGACGGGCATCGCGCGCAACGCCACGAGGAGATCGCGCGAATTGAAATCCTCGCCCAGCGGACTGAGCAACCCGCCCGCACCCTCGATCACCAGGGTTTCAAACCGCCTTGTTATCCTGCGAACGTGAGCGACAACGTCCCGCAACCGCACGCGCTTCCGTTCCTTGCGTGCGGCCAGCAGCGGCGCGAGGGGCGCGCGAAAGTGCCAGGGATTCACTTCCTCAAGCGTCAGCACGTTGCCCGCAGCCTTGCGCAGCGCGCGGGCGTCGCTGCGGTTGCCGGAACAAACCGGCTTGAGCGCCGCCACGCGCACGCCCTGCCTGCGCAGTTGGCGGGTCAGCAGGGCAGCGAGCACGGTTTTGCCTATGCCCGTGTCCGTGCCGGTGACGAAAATGATCTGTGCGGCCATGCGCGACTGAGGATTGCAGAAGCCCTCCTCGAAGCAAAGAACGTCTGCCAACCGCGATGGCGGGAGGCGAAATGACTTGCGCCGCCGGTTTGTCCCGCCTAATTTCGATTGCACTCGGTTGCACCCATAGCTCAATTGGATAGAGCATCTGACTACGGATCAGAAGGTTTCAGGTTCAACTCCTGATGGGTGCGCCAGTTTTAAGTATCGGAATACCAAGTGTTTCTGCTCTCACCTTGCAACGCCCTCGAAAATCAAAAAAACGTGCTTGGCCAATTCTTGGCCAATTTTTGGGATCAGCTCCCGCATAAGAGATCGCCTCGTCATTACGGCAACCGAGAAGGTTCGTAGAATCGTTGCCGGCAGTCAGGAAAGGTGCGGTTGACTTCCACCGTTCAGGTAGCGGTGAATTTCGGTTCGCGGGATCAACACGCGCCTAAGTCCGGGAAGTTTGCGAAGCACCTTGCGGCGGACGAGTCGGCGAATTGTTTCTTCGCAAACGCCCAACTCGGTGGCGCTACTTTTCACGTCCAGGGTTTGGCATTCAGTTGTCGCGGTTGTATTCATCTTGAGGCAACACGCTACGACTAATCACAACTCCTTTGGTGTAGTGGATACACAGAACGCGGTGTTGCTGATGCTGCGGGGGAATTCAGACGCGGACGGCGGCGTTTCGTCTCTGGCGGATTGGCTTAGTGACGGTCTCCGATTTTTTCTGTTCACGCTCATCTGCCGAAACCGCATCCACCTGGCTGGGCGCTTGGTTTTTGGTGAGGTCGAGCTTTTCTTCAATCTCGCTCTGGCGACGGGTCAACTGCTGGTAACGCTCCTCGCGCTCGAAGTGCGCGCCGACCTTGGTTTCCAACTCCTTCGCCCGCTTGGTGGCGTCGGCAATGTCGTATTCCAGTTTGGACGCACGTTCCTCGAAACCTTGGACGTTCGCTTCGAGCGAACGAATCGTGCCTTGCGCCGTGTCCGTCACCCGCGCGGCGTAACTGTTCTTGCCACGCACAATCATTTCCACGCAGTTGTTGTAGGTGGGGCGCAGAAACAAATCGAAGCCAGCGAAGCGCCCAATCCGGACGTCGTCACCAAATCGGTTTTTGATCTTCTCGGCACGGCGAACAATCAATTCCCCGGCGATCCCACGGTTGTCGAGAGCCTGCCCGTCGAGTTCGATGCTGAACTTGTCACCCGACGTGTCCTGTCGCGCGGCGATGTCTTGGCGCAAGTTGGTGAGCCGTCCCGTGAACGCCTCGGCATCCTCGTGTGAGCGGCGGAGATTCGTGCGGATGCGATACTGTTCCTCGGCATGGGCGGAGCGCAGTCGCGTGAGCTTGATTAGTTCGGCATCCACCTGCGCTTTTTCGATCACCAGCGGGTTGCCGGATGCGATGGCTTTGACTTCAGCGTAGGTCAGTGCGGCCGAGTCAAGGTCTTCCAAGCGGCGAATCGTCATGTCGCCGCTCATCACTTGGGCGATGAACTTGGCTTTCGTTTCCAAGGTCTGCCACATATAGGCGTCGAATGAACCTTCGGTAACGTAGCGGAAAATTGAAACGACTTCGTTCTTGTTGCCTTGCCGTAGAATCCGTCCCTCGCGTTGTTCCACGTCCGCCGGTCGCCACGGTGCGTCGAAATGGTGCAATGCGATGAGGCGCTCCTGCACGTTCGTACCAGAACCCATTTTCTGTGTGCTGCCGAACAGGACGCGAACTTTTCCCGAACGCACGTCCCGGAATAAAGACAGCTTGCTCGCATCAGAGTCGTAGTCCTGGATGAAGGCGATTTCCGCGCTCGGCACGCCAAGCCCTTCCAGCTTCTCCGCTGCGTCACGATAAACGGAGAAGCCCCTGTCCTTTGGCGTCGAGAGGTCGCAAAACACAAGCTGCGCGGAACGCTCCGGCTTCGACTCCTGCCACATGCGGAAAATGTTCTCAACCGCCTGATTGACCTTGCCCTGGGGGTCGTCCTTAGCGGTCGGCTTCATTAGTCGGAGATCCAAAGCCGCCTTCCTCCCCTCTGACGTGATCTTCAGCATGTTGTCCTCGCTCGGATCAACACGGTTGGTTTTCAAACGCTCCGCGCGCTTGGCGAGTTCCTGAACAAACGCCTTCAGCTCCGGCGTTGCTGGGGCGTTTCGGATAGTTGGCTTTTCGCCGTCGAGTTTGGGCCGCGGCAAATTGAGCATCGCGGCGGTCTGCACGTCGGCGGATTGACGGAAAATCTGCATCAACTCCGGCACGTTGATGAACCGCGCGAACCTGGTGTTCAGCCGATAGCCTGCGCCGTCCGGCGAAAGCTCCATTGCCGTGACCGGCTCGCCGAACGTAGCTGCCCACGAATCGAAGTGATGCAGATTGTGCTTCTTCAAATCATCCGGCTGCAAGTAACGCTGCATCGTGAACATCTCGGCCATGCTGTTCGCGATGGGCGTGCCGGTGGCGAACACCACGCCGCCTCCGCCGTTCAAGGACTGAACGTGCCGAACTTTGAGATACATATCGAACGCCCGTTCACTGGCCGTCTGCGGCAGCCCGGCGATGCGCGTCATCTTCGTGACGTAAAAGAGATTCTTGAAGTAGTGCGCCTCGTCCACGAACAAACGGTCCACGCCAAGTTCCTCGAATGTCAGCGTGTTGTCCTTTTTGTGCTCTGCGGCCAGCGACTGAAGTTTGGCTTCGAGCCGCTTCTTTGCCTTTTCCAGCTCCTTCACCAAACGGCGATTGCTCGTGTCGGCATGTTCACGTCGAATCATTTCCAACTCGTGAAGCTGTTCGTCGAAGAATCGTTTCTGCGTGTCGTATGACAACGGGATGCGCTCGAAGCCGGAGTGGGTCACGATGACGGCATCCCAATTGCCGGTGGCAATGCGGCTGAAAAGCTTTTTCCGATTCTGCGACTCGAAATCCTCTTTACCCGCAACCAGAATGTTCGCGCCCGGATACAGTGTCAGCAATTCCGTCGAAAACTGGCCGAGCATGTGGTTTGGCACGGCGAACATCGGTTTGCGGGCCAGCCCAAGCCGCTTCAGCTCCATCGCGGCTGCAACCATCGTGAACGTCTTGCCCGCACCAACAACGTGAGCAAGAAGTGTGTTGGGCGTTTGCAGGATGCGCCAGACACCGGCTTTTTGATGTCCGTGAAGCTGAATCGCCCCGCTTGCGCCCGGCAATGTCAGGTGATCGCCGTTGAATGTGCGAAGCCGGGTGTGGTTGAACGTGTCGTTGTAAAGTCGGCAAAGCCGCTCGCGGCGTGAATCGTCAGACCACACCCATTCTTTGAATTGCTCCTTGATGCGCTCCTGCTTTTCGCGCGCTGCCTCGGTCGCCTGCGCGTTCACGACGGGCTTTTTGTCCACCATGTCATACACGGTGGGAGTTTTGAGATTCAGCGCGTCCTCGATGAGTTCGAGCGCGGTGTAGCGGTCAGTTCCCCAATCCGTCGTGTTCGCCGTCGCTCCCTTCGCTTCCCAATTCGCATTCAAGTGCCACGAGCCGAGCGCGTGGACGTGGCCGACTTCTACACCAGACGAGACGTTAAGCAACTTGTGGATGAACTGCTTCACGTCGTCCGGCGGCAACCAGGATGCGCCAAGTCGCACGTCAATTTCCGTGGCGGGCAAATCCTCTGGCTGAATTGATTTCAACGCCTCGACGTTTTCGGCGAATCGCGGATCGCTGACGGCGGCGGCATCGGCCACAACCAATTTGTCCCGCACGTTGCCGGAAAGATATTGGTCGTCCGTTTCCCACTGGTTCGTCTGAGGGTTTAAGAAGATGATCCCTTTTAAGTCCGGCAGAAATTCATCGGCGGGCTTGTTGAGCAGCCCGCTCATGTGATCGAGGTCAACGCGGCCTTGCTCGTTCAATGAAACCAATAGGGCTTCCTTCGGCTCGGCGACCGTTTCAACAGGCTTGCGATGATGAATCGTTCGCTCGGTGAAAATCGTGGCTTTGGTAGCGCGCTTTGTTTCGTCGTTGTAGTGCTCCAACGAAAGCAGCAATGGCAAATCGGGATCGCCGTCGAAGGCGCGTTGATTTGCGCGGAGATTGATCGGGCCAAAGCGACCGACAAAACGGTCATACGCATAATTAAGTTGCCGCCGTGCTTCGAGGACTTGCGCCTCGTCGCTGCCGTCCATTTGAGAACGGAGACATGAACGCACCGCGTCGCGCACAGGAATCAGATTGCGAATCCGCGAGCGCATTTCGCTCGGCATGTCGGTCAACGGACGAAGAACGGCATCATCCCGGATGCAAACCATCCCGTCGTGAAGACAATAGGCGTTGGGTTTGACGAAATCCGGCGCGGGGATGGTCTGGTCTAGCGTCGGCTCGGCAACCTGATGCGACTGCGCCTGATAAATGTTCTGCGGCAACCGCTCGACTGCCTGCGCGAGCGCGTCGCGCAAGCTGCGGCCGTCCGCTTCAAGCGTCGGTTCGTTGTCGCGATACATGCGCCCGACAAGGCGCATTTTGCCGAGCATCATTTCGGGGCGCGTGGCGAAGTATTCGTTCAGCGTGAATCCTTCGCCGAGATCGTTCGCGAAATCCGCCGTCTCTTTCCAAGTTGCGCCTACGGGGGGCTCTCCCTGGCGGACCTTGCGCAACATGATGATGTCGGTCGTGACTTCCGTGCCGGCGTTGCGTTTGAAGGCGTCGTTCGGCAGACGAATTGCGCCAAGCAGCTCGGTGCGTGTGGAAAGCAGTTCGCGCAACGTGGAGTCGAGTTTGTCCATCGTGCCGCGTGACGTGATGAACATGAGCAGCCCGTCCGGGCGCACTTTCTCCAGCGCGGCGGCGAAGAAATAGTCGTGTATGGGAAACTTGAAGCTGTTCCAGCGCGGGTCGTGAACTGTATAATCGCCGAACGGCACGTTGGAAATGGCGAGATCGTAGAAAGCGTCTGCGAGTTTCGATTGCTCGAACGGCTGCGCGCGAATGTCCGCGTCGGGATATAGCGCCTTGGCGATGCGTGCTGACAGTGGATCAATCTCGATGCCGGTGACGGTCGAGCAGCGGAGCATATCTTCGGGCATGAGGCCAACGAAGTGGCCGATGCCGCACGCGGGTTCGAGCACGCGCCCGCCTTTGAAACCGAACCGCTGCAACGCTTGGTACATCGCGCCGATGACAACCGGTGCAGTGTAGTGGGCATTGAGTGTGGTGGCGCGAGCGGAACGATGCTCGTCGTCCGACAGGATTTCAGACAGTTGGATTTGCTCTTTGCGCCAGTCCGCGCTGTCCACATCGAACACCTGGGGCATCGCACCCCAACCGACGTATTTGACCAGCGCGGCCTTCTCCTCGCTAGTTGCGGGACGTTCCTCAGCGTCGAGCGTCCGCAGCGTTTTGATGGCCTTGAGATTCTGCTGGAACTTCTGCTTCGGCCCGCCATCACCCAGCCGATCGGCCTCGGTGATGCGGTAACTGTTGAGGTTCTTCGGCGGTTCTTCCTGATGACGCTTGGCTATTCTTCGGGTGGGAGCAGGATGTATTTCTCCCGCACCATCTCCCAAGCCTGGTCGTGGGCTTGTTGCGCCGTTGACCCCTGCTGCATCAATTGCGTGCGAAGCGTGGCCATTTCGTCCTTCGTCTTTTCCTCCGCTTCCAGAAGCATCTGGTGCAGGCGTCC
>CAYWMD010000084.1:0-23429 GCA_964458575.1 uncultured Bifidobacteriaceae bacterium
CCTGGCCGATGATGATCGGGCCGGCGCCGATGATGAGGACGCTGTGGATGTCGGTGCGCTTGGGCATAAACGAAACGCCCAGATGAAACACGAAGTCCCGGCCGATTAAAAGCCAAAAGCCAAATTCATCGCTTGAGCCGGGCCGCCCTAACTCCCCACCATGCGTCATGAATGAAAGTCGCTGGGACAAAGTCAGCGGTTGGCAACTGACCGGCCTGGTGCTCGGGTTGGCGGTCTTTTTGGGGGTGTTGGTGGCGAGCGAGCCGGGTTTCATTTTTGGATTGGACCATGCGAACCTGCTGTTTCACGAGGCGGGACATCCGATTGTGGGACTGGTCAGCAGCAAGTTGGAGCCTTATGGCGGCACGATCGGGCAACTGGTGTTTCCCGTGGCGCTGATGATTTCTTTCTGGCGCAAACGGCAGCCGTTGCCGGTCGCGGTCGCGGCGATCTGGTTTTTCGAGAACTGGCTGAACATCGCCCGTTACATGGCGGACGCGCGGGCGCTGGAGCTGCCGCTCGTGGGCGGTGGCGATCATGATTGGAACACGATTTTCACGCGGTGGAACATTTTGCAACACGACCTGAGCATCGCGAGCGCGGTAAAATTCATCGGCTGGACGGGAATGACGGTGGCGGTTTTGTGGGTTGGCTGGCGCTGGTGGTGCGACCGGGCAAGATCCGATTCGGCGGAGCAAATCTGACGCGACTGGGGGCGCGTTGTTCCCCGGTTAAAGAAGAACGGGATTCCGCGGGTCAATCAGGCCTACTTGGCGCGATACTTGCGCCGCTTGCCAATCCGTGTTCAATTTCCTAAACATTTTGCCGGGCAACAGCATGAAAGACCACATATGAAGCGGTCCTTTGTCACCATCGTCCTTGCGGGCGGCAAGGGCACGCGCATGGGTTCGAGCGACAAACACAAGGTTTGTTTCGAAGTCCTGGGCACACCCGTCATCATTCGCGCGCTGGAGACCTACAATCTCTGCGGCGCGATGGCCAACGTGGTCGTCGTGGGCATGATGTCCGAAAGCGTCATGGCCACGGTGAACCAGCGTTTCCCGGGAACGATCTACGCCTTTCAGGAACGGCCTTTGGGCACGGGCAACGCCGCGCGCAAAGCCGCCGAGATTCTGGAACGGATGCGGTTCGATGGCGACGTGCTGGTGATTGCGGGTGACAAAGTGATGGATCCGCGCGTGCTCCGGCGGTTGCTGGCCACGCACGAGCGCGGCCGCGCGGACGTGACGCTGGCCACGGCGAAGCGACCAGCAAATTCCAGCGCCGGTTTCGTGATCCAAAACGCGCGCGGCAACATCGCGGGCATTGTGGAGGAGTCAGAGCGCCGTCGTCTGCTCGCCCTGGCGGAAATCAACGCCGCGCTTCAGGGCCAGCGCGAGTTGCCCCGCGGTCAAGTGGCGCAAATCCTCACGCGGAACTGCGGCGAAAAAACCGCGCGCGCGCTGGCGGCGGAGATCTGGCGCGGGAATGACAAGGCGCGGACACTGCGGAAGGCCGACTTTGAAGCCACTTTTACGCGCGACCAGCGCGCCGGTCGGTTGCGGGTTGGCAAAGAGGTGGTTGCGGCCGCGGACATGTTGCGCCGGTTCAATCAGATGAACATGTCCACCTATCTGTTCCGCGCACCGGTGCTTTACGACGCGTTGAGCCGGTTGAAATCGGTCCGCCCGAACGACGAGGAATATCTCACGGACGTCTTTGAAATCCTGGCGCACCAGAAAAAGCCCGCGCGGGTCGTGGGTTGCGAAATCACCGATCCGCACGATTTGATGGCGTTCAACAATCCGCAGGAACTGCTGGCCATCGAGGAAGTCTATCGGCAGAAACAAGGCTCGCCGAAATTGGAAGTGGCCTCCGGCACGGGAGACACGCTGGCGCCGGCGGCGGAGTGGGACCGGATGTTGACCAGTCCGTCCACGGCCGCGTGCCGCCAGTTTCAGCAGTGGTATGAGGGCGAGATTCCGTGGCCGGGATTCCGCAAGACGCTCGGCGCGTTCATGCAACGCTACGGTGCGGACCGGGAGGTGGCCATCATCCGCTCGCCGGGCCGGATCAATCTCATGGGCCGGCACATTGATCACCAGGGCGGCACCGTCAACGTGATGGCCGTGAACCGCGAAATCACTCTGGTCGCCGCGCCGCGCAACGACGACGTGGTTTCGCTGACGAACACCGACGACGCGCATTTTTCCGAACAGGCCTTCCGGATTTCCGATCTCGTGGCGAATCTCAACTGGGACGACTGGCAACACGTGATTGACGGGCCGCGCATCCAGCGGATGCTGGACGCGGCGCGCGGCGATTGGGCGAATTACGTGAAGGCCGCCATCCTGCGGTTGCAGGAACAATTCCGCGACCGGCGTTTGCGGGGGCTGGACATCATGGTCAGCGGCGACATTCCAATGGGCGCGGGTCTGAGTTCGTCGTCGGCGCTGGTGGTGGGCGCGGCCGAAGCGGTGTCGAGTTTTAATTCCCTGCCGGTGAGCGGACGCCGACTGGTGAGTCTTTGCGGCGAGGGCGAGTGGTTTGTGGGCACGCGCGGGGGCGCGGCGGATCACGCGGCGATCAAACTCTCGCGGCGCGGTTATGTGACGCGCGTGGGCTTTTTCCCGTTTCGCATCGAAGATTCGGCCCGGTTTCTGCCCGGCTACAACCTCGTCGTTTGCAACTCCGGGGTCTATGCCGGCAAATCCAAAGGGGCGCGGAACACATTCAACGCCAAAGTCACCGCGTATCACATCGGTCGCGTGTGGTTCAAGTTGCTGCATCCGGAACTCGCGCCGAAAATCGAGCATTTGCGCGACATCAACGCGAAGCATCTCGGCCTGAGTCGCGCGGATTTTGCGCAAGCGTTGCGCCAGTTGCCGCGACGCGTGACGCGCGCCCAGGTACAGGCGGCGTTTTCGCAGATGGCCGAGGCCGAGCGTGACCGCATCGAGCGCCTGTTCCTGAGTCACGAACCGCCAGGTGAAGGGTACGCGGTGCGCGACGTGGTGGTGTTTGGGCTGTCGGAAATGGAGCGCGCCCAGCGCTGCCTGGATTTGCTGCGCCGGAACGATGCGCCGGCACTCGGGCGAATGATGACCATTTCGCACGACGGTGATCGTGTTTCAAACGAATCGCCGCGGCAAATCGGGCAACGGATGAAGGCGGACATGGCCGACCGGGCGTTCGAGAACTGGGCCCGGCCGGACAACCGGAAAGCCGACTTGGCCGATTTGTCCGGCGCGTATGCGTGCAGTCTTCCGGAGTTGGATCGCATCGTGGATCTCGCGCAGCGGTTGCCGGGTGTGGCCGGCGCGCAACTGGCCGGTGCCGGTCTCGGCGGCTGCATCATGGTTCTGGTCCAGAGAGTCCACACGCCCAACCTGCTGAAGGAACTGGGCGCGCGTGGAATTCAAGCGGAAGTTTTCCGTCCCATCGCGGGCGCGTGCAGCCTGGTGATGTGTTGAGGTGTGTCGGCAAAGAAAAACGCGAGGCCGAATTGACCTCGCGTTCGAAAGCTGGTTGATGCCGGCTACTTCGCTTCCGTTTCCGGTTTCTTCCAATTGCGCTTGGGCGCCTTGACCACCAGTCCCTGCTTGAGGGCCTTGGCCGAGACGCGGATGTAGCGAACTTCGCCGTTCACGACGGCCTTGACGCGCTGGAGGTTGGGCATGAAACGCCGCTTGGTGATGGCGGTGATGTGCGTGCCGATGCCGCCCTGTTTCTTGGGTTTGCCGCTGCGCCAGATGATGCTGCCCTTCATCGGGCGCGCTCCCGTCAGTTCACAAATTCGTGCCATAAAAGTTCCGTCGGTAATCAATTCAAAGGCGCAGAAGATAGCGACCCGTCGCCGTCTGGCAAGCAATATTTACGGGTGTTTTTGGTTGTCGTGGAGAACCAGACCGCCCGCGCGCCCCGGGTTTTCCCCCGGGCCACGTTCGTGGTTTGCCCCGTATGGTCTTTTCCCGCACCCGCCGTATTTTCCTTCCGATGTTGGAAACGCACATTATGAGAAATGACTGTCACCTGTCGTCCAATTCGAACCGCTTTCTGAACCCGCTTACTCGCCGTCTGGCCGTCGGCGCGCTGGGACTTGTTGTTTGCACTCTGACTGCCGGCGCGGCGAACCGCGTGGTGGCCTGGGGCGATTTGAATTACGACCTGACGGTCAGTTCCGGCAAACGTGCGCGCGTGGTGCAGATCGCTTCAGGCAGTTTTCACAGTCTCGCCGTGGAGAACAACTGGCGGGTGACGGCGTGGGGTGACAACAGTTTCGGTCAAACCAACACCCCGGCGGAATGGCCGCGCCTTCCCATCCGCCAGGTTGCGGCGGGCAACGTGCACAATGTCGCATTGCTCTGGAACGGCCGGATCGCGGCCTGGGGGCCGACGGGCGGAGTGTATGGCGATTACGGCCAATGCGGTGTTCCGGACGGGTTGACACGCATGATTGCCGTCGCGGCCGGTTCAATGCACAGCCTCGCGCTCAAGCGCGGCGGCACGGTTTTCGCCTGGGGCGGGAATTGGGCCGGGCAATGCGATGTGCCGGCAGGTTTGACCAAGGTGGTGGCCATCGCCGCCGGGACCGCCCATAGCGTCGCGCTGAAGAGTGACGGAACAGTCGTTGCCTGGGGCAACAACGCTCAAGGCCAGACCAGCGTGCCCGCCGGGCTGAACAACGTCGTGGCCATCGCCGCCGATGGCAATCACACGCTGGCTTTGAAACGCAATGGCACGGTGGTTTCCTGGGGTGCTTATGGCCTTGCGCACTGTGACGTGCCGGAGGGACTTTCGGGCGTCGTCGCGATCGCCACGGGTACTTATCACGGATTGGCTCTAAAGCGCGACGGCACGGTCGTCACCTGGGGTTTCAACACCTCCGGCCAGTGCAACGCGCCCGCGGGTTTGAAAGATGTGATGGCCATCGCCGCGCATGGAAATCACAGCATGGTGCTGGTCAATGAACGGCCGTTGGGACGGACTTCGCTGCGCTGGTAGTAGGCGATTTTCGCCGGACTGATTTTTTTCAGAAAACAAGGAGACCAAGGAAAAATTGCGCAAGGTGTTTCGCACGCTTGCGCAATTTTCTTTTTGGGCGGGCGAATTGAAGTTGCTTTCGACGTGCGTTCACCGAGTGGGGCGCGTATCTTCCCGTCACATTTTCCTATGGCTATTTTGAAACCATTCGCCGCGTTGCGGCCGCGGTCCGGACTTGCGGATAAAATCTGCGAACTGCCTTACGATGTCATGTCGTCCGCGGAAGCCCGCCAGCTGGCCGCGGGCAATCCGTTGAGCTTTTTGCACGTCAGCAAGCCGGAGATTGATCTGCCGTCCGGCACGGACCTCTATTCGGCCGAGGTTTACGCCAAAGGCAAAGAAAACTTCCAGCAGCTCGTGGCGCAGGGCGCATTGCAACAGGACGGGCAACCGTGCTTCTATCTTTATCGTCAGGTGATGGGAAAGCACGCCCAGGTGGGCCTTGTTGCCGCGGCCAGTTGCGAGGAGTACTTGCGCGGCGTCATCAAGAAGCATGAATTCACGCGGCCCGACAAGGAAGACGACCGCGTGCGGCACATCGAAACCCTCAACTCGCAAACCGGTCCGGTTTTTTTGACCTACCGCGCCGTGGCGGCGTTGGACGAATTCGTCGCCCGGAAGACCGCCGAAGCGCCGGACGTGGATTTCACCGCGCAGGACGGGGTGCGGCACACGTCCTGGACCGTCGCCGACCCGGCCGGTATCAGGTTCATCGCGGAACAATTCGCGACGATACCGTTCCTCTACATTGCCGACGGGCATCATCGCAGCGCGGCGGCGGCGCGCGTATTCCAATCCCGCAAGGGCGCGGGCCACAGCGGCGGTTTCCTCGCGGTCATTTTTCCGCACAATCAAATGCAGATTCTGCCCTACAACCGCGTGCTGAAGGATTTGAACGGACTGACGCCCGACGGACTCCGGCAAAAGCTCGCGGCGGTTTTTGAAATCAAAGCCGATGGCGCCGCCACGCCCGCGCGCAAACACGAGCTGGCTTTCTTCTTCAAAGCCAAATGGCACACGTTGACGTTCAAGCCGCAATTCACGGCAACCAGCGATCCCATCGAGAAGCTCGACGTCACGCTGCTCCAGAAGCACGTGCTCGATCCCATCTTCGGCATCAACGACCCGCGCACCAGCAAGCGGATCAATTTCGTGGGCGGCATCCGCGGCACGGCCGAGCTGGAAAAGTTGGTGAACAGCGGCGAATATGCCTGCGCCTTCAGCCTGCTCCCGACCAGCATCGAGGATTTGATGATCATCGCCGATGCGGGCGGAATCATGCCGCCGAAAAGCACGTGGTTTGAGCCGAAACTCCGCGACGCGATGTTCTGCCACATGATCGCGTAGCCGGCGGGATCACGGTCGCGTTGGTTGCGCGCTCATTTCAAAGCGCAGCATCCCTCCCTGTTCAATTTCGCTGTGGCGAAGCCAGGTGCGGTCCAGGGGCGCGTCATTCAGCCAGACTTTCTGCACGTAGGGATGATCCGCCGCGGCGTTCTCGGCCACAATGACAAGGGGTTTGGTTTTCAGTTGAACCTCGGCCTTCTCGAACAGCGGTGAACCGAGTTGGTATCGGTCCGTGCCGGCAACCGGATACAATCCCAAGGCACTGAACACGTACCACGCGGAGAGCGTTCCGCCGTCGTCGTTGCCGTCCAGGCCATCGTAGCGGTCGCCATATTTGTTCGCCATGATCCAGCGTGACCATTTTTGCGTCAGGTCGGGCCGGCCGGCTTCGTTGAAAAGATACGCGGCGTGTATGTCTGGTTGATTGCCATGCCAGTAGTACGGCCCGGGATTCCAACGGCCCATCGTGGGATTCGACCTGGCAAAGAAGGCGTCCAGTTCTTCAACAAAATACTCGCGGCTTTTGAACAGCGAAATCATTCCCGGCGCGTCGTGCGGCGCGCCCCAGCGCCATTGCAACGCGCTGCCTTCCACGTACGCCTTGGTGTATCGGCCCTTTGGATCGAAATAGGTCAAACGCCGCGGCTCGAACGGCTCGAAGAATTTCCCCTGTGCGTCGCGTGGCTGGAAATACTGCGTCTGCGGATTCCAGAGGTTGCGATAAAACTGCGCGTGTTTGCGGAACATGGCCGCGTCGTCCGTTTGTTCGAGCGCCGCCGCCAGCAGCGAAATGGCGTGATCCGCCCACGCATATTCAAGTGTGCGCGTGACGCTTTTCGCCACGCGGTCGGACGGGCAATAACCAAATTCCAGGTAATCGGCCACCCCTTCGCGGCCCGAGAACACCGCGCCGGGCGGTGTGGGTTTGAGTGCGGTCTGTCGCATGGCCGCATAGGCCGCTCCGACGTCGAAGTCCCGCACGCCTTTCAAATAAGCCTCCGCGATGACGATGTCCGCGGGGGTGCCGAGCATGGAGTTGGAATAGCCGCGACCCGAGGGCCAGCGGGGCAGCCAGCCGCCCTGCGCCCGCATGTTCAGCAGCGACCTGATCATGTTCCGCTGGTCGTTCGGCGCGATCAACGAATAGAGCGGGTGGGTCGTCCGAAAGGTGTCCCACATTGAAAGATCCGTGAAATAGCGGAAGTCTAGGGCCTTGTGAACCTTGCCGTCGAATCCCGTATATTCGCCGTTGACGTCGCTGAACAACGTCGGCATCTGAAACGCCCGGAACAGCGCCGTGTAGAAAATGGTCCGTTGCTTCCCGGTGCCGCCCTGAATGCGGATTAACGAGAGCTGTTTTTCCCACGCTTGCTGCGCTTCCGCGCGGACCTGGTCGAAACTCTTGGCCTCGGCTTCAGCGGCGAGATTGGCCCGAGCATTCGCCACACTTACGTAAGAGATGGCCAGCTTGAGCGTCACGTTCGCCGCAGCGTTCGTGAACTGGAAACCCAGATCCGCGCCGGCGCGGTCTCCCTCCGCAGCCGATTGGTTCGCGGAATAAGCGTCGCCGGTCCACGTGCCGTACGAGGCGAAGGGTTGATCCAGGCGCGCGACGAAAAAGGCCGTGAGGCCGCCGTAACGTCGGGCGAAGGTGCCGAAAGTTCGCACCGAACCTTCCACCTCCCGCGCTTCCGGCAACACGCGCACTTTCGCCTCGCGAGACTTCTCCCCTCCCAGCGCATTGGACACGTCAATCACCAGGTGCGGCGTTTTCGTTTTGGAGAAGGTGTAACGATGCACCCCCACCCGCGCCGTGGCGGTGAGTTCCACCAACGTTCCCGACGCCGGCAAACGGACCGCGTAATAGCCGGGCGAAGCCACCTCATCGCTGTGGGAAAAGGTCGCGGCCTGACCCGCGTGGAATTTCTTCGGGTTGACCGTTGCCGCCGCCGGCGTCACCAAAAAATGTCCGCCCTCTTTGGCGCCGGTGCCGTTCAAGCGCGTGTGACTGAAGCCCAGCACCTGGTCGTCGCCATAATAATAGCCGGAAGTATTGAGCGCCCGCCTGCCGGTCAGCCACGACACGGTTTCCGGGCCGAGCCGCACCATCCCGAGCGGGACCATCACGCCCGGGAAGTTGTTCCCACACACCCAGGGATAGCCGCCCGTGCCGACGAAGGGATTGACCTGGCCGCCGAGTTCGCGCGGTGAAAAAGTCGTGTGCAAGCGACCGGGTTCCGCGCCGACGATGCGGTGATGTTTCCAGGCCAGCATTCCCATAAGGCCGGCCATCAAAACAGTCACGCCCAGTCCAAACCCAAGCGCCAGTTTCAGCAGACGTTTCCACCGGGGTGCGCGCTTTCGGCCGGGATTTGGTTGGTCCTCGCGACTCATCATCAGGCTTTGATGTAAACGAGGAGCGTCGTTTTTGAAACCATTATTCGCTCGACGGCGGCAACCGGTTGCCGCGGCTCAGGCTTGGCGAGCGCCGGGGCTTGGTGTCTAATTCACCGGAATTGCAACGCTCCGCGCTAACCCGTTTCGCCTGGCTGTCCATCGCGGCCGCCGTGCTCACGATTGTGCTTAAAACGGCGGCGTGGTTCATCACGGGCTCAGTGGGCCTGCTTTCAGACGCGGTCGAATCGCTTGTCAATCTCATCGGCGGATTTATGGCGCTGGCCATGTTGACGGTGGCGGCGCGGCCGGCGGACGAGGACCACGCATACGGCCACGGCAAGGCCGAGTATTTTTCCAGCGGGCTGGAAGGCGGTTTGATTCTCGTCGCGGCGGTCAGCATCGGCGCGGCGGCCGTGCTGCGGCTGTTGACGCCAAAACCGCTCGAGGCCGTGGGCGTGGGTTTGATCGTTTCCGCCGTGGCTTCGGCCATCAATCTGGGCGTGGCGCTCCTGCTCCTGCGCGTGGGCCGGACGCACAATTCCATCACGCTCGAAGCCAACGCGCATCATCTGCTCACCGATGTGTGGACCTCGGTCGGTGTCATCGTGGGCGTGGGCCTGGTGGCAATGACGCACTGGCTGTGGCTCGATCCGGTCGTGGCGCTGCTCGTGGCGGCGAACATCGTCTGGACCGGTGTGGGCATCGTGCGGCGGTCCGTCGGCGGGCTGATGGACGTTTCGCTGTCCGGCCAGGACATGGCGGCGGTGCGGAAGGTGTTGCAGGCCCACGAGCAAAACGGCATCCAATTTCATGCCCTGCGTTCGCGGCAATCCGGCGCGAGAAAATTTGTATCGGTTCACGTGCTCGTGCCCGGCGCATGGACGGTGCAGCGCGGTCACGAGTTCTTGGACCAGATCGAAGCCGAGATTCGCACCGCCCTACCCGATGCGGTCGTGTTCACCCATTTGGAATCGCTCGACGACCCGGCGTCGTGGGATGACGCGACGATTTGAAGGCCGCCGGCCGCCAGCGCCACGACTACGGAACAAGCGGGCTGGTCGAATGGCGGTAACAAACGCGCGGAACACACGACCGCTGAACGACCGCCCGGCGAGGCTCTCCTTGACCCGCGCTGCCAAAGCCGCTAGACCTTGCGCATCATTTATGGCTACCAAACAGATCATCAAACCCGCGAAATCACCCGCCGCCGTCGGTCCATACAACCATGGTGTGCGCATCGGCGACCTCCTGTTCTGCGCCGGACAGATTCCCATTGACCCGGCGACCGGCAATCTCATCGCCGGCGACATCCAGGCGCAAACCGAGCGCGTGCTGCAAAACGTGAAGGCCATTCTCGACGACCAGAAACTCACCTTCGCCAACGTGGTCAAGAGCACGGTGTTCATGACGAACCTCGCGGACTTCGCCGGCATGAACGAGGTCTATGCGAAGTATTTCACCAGTGATTTTCCGGCACGCTCGACCGTCCAAGTGGCGGCGTTGCCCAAGGGGGCGAATGTGGAAATTGAAGTGGTGGCGCATTTTTGATTTATCGTGGCTGGGCTCGTGAGAGCGCAGCTGAGTGCAAATGGCCGCGTTCGCACGCGCGCCGCTACCATCATGAAAAAAACCTGGCGCGAAAAACTGGCGGACGACAAAGGGCTGCCCAAGGTCTGCGAGGTCACCGGCAGGTTGACCAAGCGGTGGGGCGAGGGTCGTTTCGTCATTCCCGCGCCACGCGCGGTGGACGCGTTGATGAAGCAAGTCCCCAAAGGTCGGCTCGTGACGATCAACGAGCTTCGCGCCGCGCTGGCGCGGAAGCACAAAACGGATTTCGCCTGCCCCATCACCACGGGGATTTTCTCCTGGATTGCGGCTCACGCGGCCGCGGAGGACGAAGCCGCCGGCGGCAGGCGCATTACCCCGTATTGGCGCACCTTGAAGACCGGCGGTGAGCTCAACCCCAAGTATCCGGGAGGCGTCGCCGGCTTGGCCAGGCGGTTGCGGGCCGAGGGACACAAGGTTGTGAGCAAAGGCCAACGCATGCTGGTGGCGGATTTTGAAACGAAGCTGTTTGCAAGGTTGAAATGAGCTGGCCTGCGGACGATCCGACCACGGTCCGGCTCGCGTTCACGATGGAAATGAATTCCCAGGAACTGGAAGCTGCCTTGAACCTGCTCCCGCACGGCCGGGAATTTCGTTTCGTTGACAAGCTCGTGCGCCTGACCCCCGGGAGGGAGGGCGCGGGCGAATACCGCGTGCGCGGCGATGAACCCTTTTTGCGCGGACATTTCCCCGGTGAACCGCTTTTCCCCGGCGTGCTGCTGGTGGAAGCGGCGGCGCAACTCGCGGGGGTGGTGGCGCAAAGCGATCCGCAGATCCCGCCACTCTCCGGCTTGAAACTCACGGCGGTTCGCAACGTGAAAATCCTGGGCAGTGCCCGGCCCGGCGAAATCATCCGGCTCGAAGCGCGCGTCACGGGGAGATTGGGAAATTTGATTCAGGCGCAAGCCACCGCGAGCGTCAATGCCCAGGCCGTCCTGGAGGCGGGGCTCACTTTGAGCGGTTCATGAATTCAGCACGCCACCCGGCGCGCGACACCTTGCCCCGATCGTTGGCAGCGAGCGAATCCACCAACCACCAATGACGCGGCACCTGCCAGGCGGGCAAGGTCTCCAACGCAAACTGCCGTAACTGCTCCTCGGTCGCCCGGCTCACCACGGCGGCCACAATTTCCTCCGTCCGCTCCGCGTCGCGACTCGGCACGCCGAACACCAGACATTCGGCAATCGCCGGGTGTTTTAACAAAGCCCGCTCGATGGTCTCCGGCGAAACCTTCCGACCGGCCACGTTGATCTGGTCGCCCGCGCGCCCGCGCAGGAATACCTGCCCATCCGCAATCTCGGCGAGATCGCTCGTGTGAAAGCAACCTTGATCCAGCTCCGAATCCGGTTGCGGCCAGAAAGATTCCGCCACGGCGCGACTGCGAACTTCCAGACAACTGTCGTCGGCAACCGCAAGGGAAACATTTTTCAGGGGCACGCCGACGCGGGCGGCCTCCGTTCGCGGCGACTCGCTCGCGTCGTAAGCGATGCCGCCGCATTCGCTCGCGCCGTAGAAGTTGTGAATCTTCAACCCGTGTTTCCCGAAGACTTCCTGTTCCAGTGCGAGTGGCAGCGGCGCGCCGGCGGAGATGGCGAGTTTTACTTTGTCCGGAATCGCGCCGGCGTCCAGCCACGCACGCCACAGGGCCGGGACCGCCGGCAGCGTAAGCGCGGATTCGATTTGGGCCGACCGGCGAATTGCTTCCGGCAGCGGCGAGGGCGCAAGGATGAGCGGAATCCCGTGCAGCAACAACGGCGTGACGAGGTTCGAGAACCCATAGGAGTGTGCGAGGGAGATCACGCCGAGATTCGGCCAATCGGGCCGCAGACCCATGGTGGCCACAATGTTCTCCGCGTCGGCGGCCAGTTGTTCGGCGGTGAACGCCACCACCCGCGCCACGCCGGTCGTGGCCGAAGTCATTTTCAAATGGTTGATCCCTGCGGGCAATTGATCGGTGACCGCCACCGGCGGTTGCTGGCCCCGTTCGAGCGGACAAACGATTTTTTGGGTCCGCCACGCGGCCAGCACAGCGAGAATGAATTCCACCGAGTGGCCTTGCGGAAATACGAAATTGCTTTTGCCCACGGCGATCGCCTCGCCGACCGTGAACAGGTCGCCGAACGTCCACTGCCGGCCCGAGGCCGGTTCGTGCAGGGCGGTTTGCGCGCGTCGCCGGGCGGCGACCTGGCGCCAGAGTTCGTAAAGCATTGTCAGGTTGTTAGCGCATCCGTAACTTTCACCGCAAGCAGCAATTGATGCATGCCCGGACCGAACCAGACGTCACCGGATGAAGGCCAGACTCCGCGCCGATTCGAATTCGCGCGCGACAGTTTCGCGTTCGCCAACGAACTGCATTGGGAATATCAGTTCGATGCCGTTAGCGGAAAGACGACCTTCACGCGCCGGACGCCGAAGCCGGCTTATGCGCACCGCTGTTTCGTGCTCACGCGCGCCGCGCGCCAGTTCCTCTACCACGCGCGTTTCGAGGCGGGTCGCCCGGCGGCGGACGACGCGACGTGCCGGCGGTTGATCCGCGCTGTCATGTCGCGCAATCCCCGCACGCCGGGTGTCGTGGAGGCGCCGGTGGTCATTCCGGGCTACGCAAGCCTGCGGGAATTCAGCCGGGCGCGGGCGGCATTGCTGAAAGCCGGGTGCGGGGGCGCCTGGCGGTCCTACGTGTTGCGCAGTCATTGGCGGATGGTTTTCCCGATCTCACGTGCGCACCAATCGCGGACGGCCGAATCGTTGTTGGCCGAAATCCGCCGCGGCGGTTCGCCGATCATACACCTTGTCCGCTTTCCCCGATTGACCATCAATCACGGCATGGTGCTCTTTGACGCTGAAGAAAGGACGACCGGCATTCAGTTTCGGGCATACGATCCGAACGATCCGGAAAAGCCCACGCATGTTTCATTCGACCGTGCCGCGCGGATTTTTTCGCTGCCAGCGAACCGTTATTGGGCCGGCGGGCGATTGGACGTGATCGAGATTTATCGCGGCTGGTTGATGTGATTGTCCTCATCCCGCCTCTCGCCCTTCCGATGAGAGCGGGTCAGGGCGAGGGTTTATTCAAATTCTTCCCCGGCTTCCAGAACGCCGAGCCAAAAAAAATGAGGCCGCAAAGATTGATGCCGCAGATGTAGCCGATTTTGTAAACCCGGCCCGAATTGTTCGCGGTGAAAATGTCCACGTCCATGCCCATCACCAGACTGGGCAACGCCATCGGCATGAGCGCTCCGTGCAACACGCCGTAGCCAAAGCCCACCCGCGTATCGCGCGGATACGCGCGTGGCGACGCCCAGCCGTAGAGCCAGCCCATCGCGACGGCGACCACGACGAAAACGGCGATCTTTTTGATCCAATCGCGGAAGGTCAGACCGCCAAACCGGGCGACAGGCTCTGAGTCAGGCATGAGGTTGGAGCAGATCGTTCATCCGGGGATGGACCGCCACCGGGTTCATCCGCCACGGTCGCGGTTGCGCCGCCCACCAGCGTAACCAGCGCCAGCCGTCGGCGACCGGATGAATCCGGCTGCCACCGGACTTGTAAATGACGCGCACCGGGACAAATGCCACCGGGTAACCCGAAGTGATGGCAGCCAGCAGCAGTTCCGATTCGATTTCAAAACGATTCGTGGACAACGGCAGTCGCGCGGCGACCTCCAGATCGAGTAAACGAAATCCGCATTGCGAATCCGGCAGCGGAACGCCGCTCAATTGCGAAAGTCGCCGCGACATCCAACGGTTCGTCCAGCGTCGCAGCCGGGGCATCGTCCTGGCGCGCCCCATGCGATTGCCAACGATCATCGCGGCGTGCGTTCGCGCGGCACACTCGAAGAATTTCGGGATGTCCTCCGGCGCGTGCTGACCATCGCCATCGAGATTGAGCGCCCAGGCGAAGCCGCGTTCGCGCGCGTGCTGCCAGCCGGCACGCAACGCCGCGCCCTTGCCGGTATTTCCCGGGAGGCAAACCACCTCCGCGCCCGCACCGGCTGCAATCTGTGCGGTGGTGTCCGTCGAGCCATCGTCCACGACGATGACGGTGGGCAAATGCCGGCGAGCTCCGGTCACGACTTCGCCGATGCTCGCGGCTTCGTTGTGGCAGGGAATGACGGCGGCGCACTGGCGCGGCCAAGCCCCGCCTGGTTCCCCGGCCAGGACTCTGGACGAGCCGGTCACGTCAGTTCACGCGATTGGGGTGGAGGTCGGCGCGGATGACTTTTCCGTCGGCGGTGGACACAAAAACCTCGCCGATGTTCACCTCCTTGGTGGGGTTGTCCACCTTGACGGCCCAGAAACGAACCTTCCAGACCGGGCCTTCGTCGTCGCGCTGCAACCAGAGTTGAGTGGACCTGAGCTTGACGGATTTGAGCATCGGATCCGCCGCCGCGATTTTGATGGCCTTGTCCGAGTCGGTCTTGAGCTTGGATTTCTCGAGCACCTTGTCGTCGCCGAGGCTTCGTTCCAGCACGCGCATGGGGCGGCTGACCTTGAGTTTTTTGCCGCTCGCAAATTTCACTTCATTGGCCTTGAAGGTGGCATCCGGATCGTAGAAAACGATGTACCAGACGTTGGGAACGAGGGCGCCGACGGATTTCTCGGAGCGAATCTGGACGACTTTGTCCTTCGACTGAATGCCGACGTATTGGTTGGCCTCCTTAACCAGGTCGAACGCCGTGGGTTCGCCGGCCACGGCAAGCCGGGCGGAGGCGAGCATCAAAGCCGCGATGAAGATTGCGCCGCGAACCAGCGCGATTGAAATCGAGTTCATAACGCGAAAGTAAGCGATTCGGTGAAGCCGGGCAATGGCAGAGAATGGCCGGGGGCGGCCGGCGGCGGGAAACTTTGCGTTGCGCGAACAGCGCGGCGCGACTTTAATGACCCGGTGTTTCAATCGCGACAAGTCTTGAGCCAGCGGGAACTTTGCCTCAGCGGACCGGCGCAGTCGGCCTGGCATGAGCGGGCCGCGGCGGTGACGCGCGAACAGTTCGGCCGCAAGGTGTTCTTGCGCGCGGTCGTGGAGGTTTCCAATCATTGCCGCGAGAATTGCGCTTATTGCGGGATGCGCCGCGAGAACCGGACCCTCGCCCGTTACCGCGCCCGGCAGGAACAACTGGCCGAATTGCTGATTCACCAGCGCCCCGCCAGCATCACCGACGTGAACATTCAGGCCGGCGAGGATCCTGTGGGGGTGCGCGAGGTGGTTCTGCCGTTGATTCACACGTTGCGCCGGGAAACGCCGCTGGGCGTCAGCGTTTGCCTGGGCACGCTTCCGCACGAGCTGTACGGCGAACTCCTCGCCGCGGGCGCCGCGATTTACATCATGAAATTTGAGGTGAGCGACGCGGTCAGCTACGAGAAGCTCGAAGCGCCCGGCACGCTCTCGGAACGGTTGCACCACATTCAGTTGTTGGCCGCGGGTGGGTGGAGTGTCAGTTCCGGTTTCATTGTTGGACTTCCCGGCCAGACCCCGGCGGATTTGATGACGAGCCTGGACCTGGCCGGCACGCTGCCGTTGCGCGGTTGCAGCGTAAGCCCGTTCATCCCCGGTGAGGACACGCCGCTGGCTAGGCACGTGGCACCCAACGCGAACTGGACCTTGAATTGCATGGCCGCCTTGCGCCTGCGGCGGCCGGACTGGGTCATTCCCGCGGTGAGCGCCTTGAACCTCGCGGATCAGGACGGTTACCGGCGGGGCTTGTGCGCGGGCGGCAACCTGGTGACGATCAATCTGACGCCGGACAACCTGCGCGGCGATTACGTGATCTACAAACGCGACCGCTTCATCATGACCGAGGAGCGCGTCCTCAATGCCATCGCCGGCGCGGGCCTGGCGCCGTCAACCACAAGTCTCGCGGACTACTACCGGACCGGGATTGCGCGGCCGGCCAGTGTCGCTGTTGATGTTGACTGAGAGCCATGACGCGCCGCCGGGTTTTGCTCATCAGTCCGAATCGTTGCACGGTGCCCGATGCGGTTTTTCCGCTTGGTCTGGCGCAGGTGAACGCGGCCTTGCAGGCGGCCGGCCACGAGACGCGCCTGCTGGATGTGCTGGCCGATGCGAAGCCGTTGGCGGAAACCGTGCGCGAATTTCAACCGGACGTGGTGGGCGTGTCCTTGCGCAACATCGACAATGTGCTCATCCGCAAACAGGAGACATTCTTTGACATTCTCACCGACATCTGCGCAACGGTGCGGCGCACTCATCCCTGTCCCGTGGTGATTGGCGGCAGCGGTTTCTCCATCTACCCGGAAATCCTGTTGCAACACAGTCAGGCCGATTTCGGAATCCAAGGCGAAGGCGAGGCCAGTTTCGTCGCGTTGCTGGCCGCCTTGGACGGCGGCGGCGATTACGCGGAGATTCCGGGCCTGGTCTATCGGCGCGCCGGCCAAATTGTCGTGAATCCGCAGCAACCCGCCGCGCTCGCCACCCGCCGGGAACTGCCCTCGCGACCCGCGGCGCTGGCCGAACACTATCTCGGGGCGTGCGGCACGTTGAACCTGCAAACACAGCGCGGTTGCCGCCACACCTGTTGTTATTGCACCTATCCGCTCATCGAGGGCCACGCGCATCGCCGGCGAGATCCGGAAGGCGTCGCGGATGAAGTCGTGCAACTCCAGCAGCTCGGCGCGAAATATGTCTTTGTCGTGGATTCGGTCTTCAATTCCTCGCCCCGGCACGTGATCGAAACGTGCGAAGCCATCGTCCGGCGCAAGGCGACGTTGCGCTGGGGCTGCTTTCTGCGTCCGCAAGGACTGACGCCCGAACTGACGTCGCTCATGAAGCGCGCCGGCCTCTCGTACATCGAGTTCGGCTCGGACAGCTTTTGCGATGACGTGCTCCGGCATTACCAGAAGAAACTCACCTTTGCGGACATCCAGGAATCAAGCGAACTGGCGCGGTCGGCGGAGATTGAACACTGTCATTTCCTGATTTGCGGCGGACCGGGCGAAACGATGGAAACGATGGAAACCAGTTTTCAGAATTCGCGGCAACTGGCCGGCGCCGTGATCATGGCCGTGGTCGGCATGAGGATTTATCCGGGCACAACGCTCGCCGATCGCGCGCGACGCGAAGGGCGACTGGCGGCGGACGACAACCTGCTTTCGCCCGCATACTACCTGGCGCCGGGCCTGTCCGAGGAGGCGGTCTTTGCGCAGTTGCGCGAGTTTGCGCGCCGTTCGCCCAACTGGATCGTCGGCGACCCGACCCCGGAATTTGCCAGCCTCGTGACGCGCCTGCGCCAGCGCGGCGTCGTGGGGCCGTTGTGGAGTTACTTCGCCATGCTGCAACGCATCATGCCGCAAGGTGCGGCGGAATTGACCTGTGCTGTTCCCGCCGCCTAAACCTCCATCGCCCCCGCACCGGGTGGTCGTCACCGGCGCCGGCATCGTGACCGCGCTGGGCAGCGGGTGGCGTGTGAATGCCGATGGCTTTCGCTCGGGCCGCGGTGCGTTCCGGCCTGTGACGCTGTTTGACGTGTCCCGGCAGCGGGCGAAGCTTGCCGCTGAAGTGGACCTGCCGGCGGCGCTGCCGGCGACGCGATTGCCGGACAAAAAAATTCGGCGACTGGACCGCGCCGCACGCTTGCTGCTGATCGCAGCGCACGAAGCGCAGGCGCAAGCCGGCTGGCCGGCGGATGCGTCGGAGGATGTGACCCCCGTCGTTCTGGGCACGACCGGTGGCGGCATGGCGCATGGCGAAGCGTATTTGCGCCACGCCCTCGCCAGACCGCATGCGCACCACAGCCAGCCAACCCGCGTGGTGCATTACCAGGCGCAGCAACAAGCCTTGAACCTGTGCCAAGCGTTAGGATTTCACGGGCCGGTGACCACGATCTCCAACGCCTGTGCTTCCGGCGCCAACGCCATCGGTCAGGCGTGGGAACTGGTGCGACGCGGCCGGTTCAACCGCGCGTTCACCGGCGGCTACGATGCGTTGTGCCAGTTGACCTTCGCCGGTTTTGATTCGCTCCAGGCCGTTTCGCCTGCGCCTTGCCGACCCTTTGACGCCCGGCGCGACGGGCTTTCGCTGGGGGAAGGAGCGGCCGTGCTGACACTGGAATCGCTGGGGCATGCGCAGAACCGCGGCGCGAAAATCCTTGGTGAAATCGTCGGCTATGGCGCGGTCACCGACACGCATCATCTCACGCAACCGCACCCGCAGGGTGAGGCGGCTTGGATGGCAATGAACGCGGCCTGTGCCTCCGCCCGCGTGACGCCGGCGGAGGTGGACTACGTGAACGCGCACGGCACGGCGACCTTCCAGAACGACGCGACCGAGGCGGCTGCAATCAATCGTTGGGCCGGAGCGCACGCGGCGAGGTTGCCGGTGAGTTCCACCAAGGCCGGCATCGGGCATCTGCTCGGCGCGGCGGGTTCGGTCGAGGCGGTGGTTTGCCTCATGGCGCTCCACGAACAATGGTTGCCACCGCAACGCACGCTGACCGCCCCGGACCCTGTCTGCCAATTTCCCATTGTGCGCGAACCAACGGACGCGAAGCTCGAAATCACCCTGTCGAACTCCTTCGGCTTTGGCGGGGCGAATGCAACCCTTGTTTTTCGGAGGTGGGCATGAGCGGGGTTTTTGTTCACGGACTGGGCGCCGTTTCGCCGGCGGGCTGGGGCGTGCCGGCATTGCAGGCGGCGTTGCAGGCGGGGCAACCCCTGCCCACCTCGCCGCTCGCGCGCCCGGGATGGGAAAGGGCATTGATCACCCGACCGGTTCCGCCACCGTCAGTCCGCCCCGCCTTTCTGACGCATCCGCGGCTTCGCCGGGCCAGCTCCATCGCCCAGCACACCGTGGCCGCCGCGCTGGAGGCGTTGGGGGAAGAGGCGGCGCGCGTTCAAGCCGGCTCGGTGCGGTTGGGGGTGGTCATTTGTTTGATGGCAGGCTGCGTGACCTACTCGCGGCGGTTCTGCGAAGAAGTGTTTTGCAACCCGGCCACCGCGAGTCCGGTGATTTTTCCCGAGACGGTCTTCAATGCGCCGGGCAGCCACCTGGCAGCGTATCTCGGTTGCAACGGACGCAACTACACGTTGGTTGGCGATGAAGGCACGTTCATTCAGGGGCTCGCGCTCGCCGCCGAATGGCTGCAAGACGGCGTTGCCGACGGCTGCGTGGTGGTGGGCGGTGAAGAGTTGGATTGGGTGGTGGGTGATGCGTTGCGGCTGTTTCGCCAGCACGGCATTCACAGCTCCGGCGCGGGCGCGGTTTACCTGCGTGCCGACGGCCCGGGCGAGGCAATCGCGGAGTTGGCGTGTGTGACCGACGCCTTCCCGTTTCTGACTCAACGGGATCGTGTGACGGCGGTGGAAAAAACCAGGTCGCAACTCCTTGCCCGCCGCTCCGGATCATCGGGCGGCGACGTCAATGAACTGCTTTGTTTGGGAATGCAGAGAATTGGTCGCAACGCCGGCGCCGAACTGGCGGTGTGGCGGAATTGGACGGGATCACGCATCGCGCCCTGGGAAATTCTCGGGGAGGCATTTGCCGCGTCGGCGGCGTGGCAATGCGTCGCCGCGTGCGCGGCGTTGCGCAGCGGAACGCACGCCGCCGCCAACGTCGGCGTGGTGGGCGTCAACCAGCAAGCCATCGGCGTGCGATTTGTCAGGCCGGGCTGCACGCCAATCCCATGAACAAAAGAGTCATTCTCATCACCGGAGCCAACGGCGGACTGGGCCGCGCAATTGCACAGGCCTTTCTGGAGGAGACGCTGGCCAATACCGTCTGGCTCGGTGTGCATCGGCGGCGCGATCAGGCGGACGAACTGGCCGCGGCGCATCCCGGGCGCGTGCGCGTCGTGCCGCTGGACGTAACCAGCCCGCCCTCGTGGCAGCAGGCCCTGGCGCAAATCCTGTCGGCGGACCACCGAATCGAGGTGCTCGTGAACAACGCCGGGACGCACAACGATGCCTTGCTGGCCATGATGCAGCCGGAAACGTGGCGCGAGGTTTTGTCCGTGAATCTCGACGGAGTGTTTCACGGTTGTCAGGCGGTATTGCCAATCATGATCAGCCAGCGATCCGGACGCATCATCAACCTGGCATCGCTGAGCGCCCTGCTGGCGCCAGCCGGGCAGACCAACTACGCGGCCGCCAAGGCCGGTGTAGTCGCGCTGACGCAGTCGCTTGCCAAGGAAGTCGCCCGCATCGGCATCACGGTCAACGCGGTTTGTCCGGGGTACGTGGCCACGGAGGCGTTGGCGGGGATGAGCGAGACGGAACGCAACCGGGCGTTGGAAATGATTCCGATGCGGCGGTTTGGGCGGGCGGAGGAGATCGCGGCGGCGGTCCGATTTCTGGCTTGCGCCGAAGCAGGCTACATCACAGGCTCGGCGCTCAAAATTGACGGTGGAGTTTTTTGATGAGCAACGCGACCGATTTGAAGGCGGAGATCAAGCGCATGTTGGTGGAAAACCTCATGCTCCAGCGCGGGCCGGAGCAGATTGCGGATGACCAGCCGCTGTTTGGCCCGGGCAGCCTCGGTTTGGATTCCGTGGACGCGCTCCAGATCGTGGTGGCGCTGGACAAGAATTACGGCCTGAAGATTCCCGATCCCGAGACCGCGCGCAAAACGTTGCAAAGCGTGAACACCATCGCCGCGGCGTTGGCCGCGCAGGCGGGCAAATGAGTTTTTGCGAAAAAGTTCGCGGGCAGGCCGTGCGATTGGCTTAACGATTGGAGCGGTCAAGGGAACCCTGATGCGCAGTGGGGTGTGAAAGGCAGAAGGATCGAGATTGGACCGGACGAAGCGTCGCACGCTTCTAATTTATCCGTGTCGCCATGTCAGGGCGTTGCCTTTGCATGCTGTCGTTGTGTCAATGGATGCAGATTTCTTTCAGTGGAGGCGTTTGCGGTTACGATGCAGCATCTACAAACGGGGCGTTTGGGCTTTCGTGGCGATCTCGGGTCCTGGATCAAGTTGTCCGTTTCAACTTCGATCCGGCGATTGGTGGTTTTGATGACCGGCAGACTCGGATTCATGCCGGCCTTGAACGCAGCACGGGCCGACCGGGCAGACGCCCTGGTTACGTTATGGTTGCTTTCCACGCGGCGCTTGGGGAAGGGCGCGAAGCGCAGCAACGAGCCACCCAGCGCCTACGCCGGAAATCCAACGTGAAAGAAAACCTCGAAAACATTGCGTCGAAACGCAATTTTGCCTCGCTTTTTGGAATGGTGGTAGGTGATGGATTCGAACCATCGAAGGCGTAAGCCAGCAGATTTACAGTCTGCCCCCGTTGGCCACTTGGGTAACCTACCAGCCAGGCGCGCAAATTAAGCCAGTCGCCAAAGTCCAACTCAAGGTCAAAGTTCAAACCCGTGGATTTCGCCAAAGCCAAATCCATCTTCGCCGAAGCGGCTGCGCTCACGTCGGTTGCCGAACGGGCGGCTCATCTTGAGGCCGTGTGCGGCGGTGACCGCGAGTTGCGCCAGCAAATCGAGAGCTGGCTGGCCGCGCAAGAACAGTTGGGGAATTTTCTCCAGCCGCTCAATTCACCGCCAGCGGAGGCAGACGCGAAAGTAATTGGCACGCGCATCGGCCCGTATCGCGTTCTCGAAAAAATTGGTGAAGGCGGTTTTGGCATCGTTTATCTGGCGGAACAGGAACAACCGGTTCGCCGCAAGGTCGCGCTTAAAATCATCAAGGCCGGCATGGATACCAAACAGGTGATTGCCCGCTTCGAAGCCGAGCGGCAGGCCCTGGCCATGATGGACCATTCGCACATCGCCCGGGTGCTGGGTGCCGGTGAGACGGAGGCGGGCCGCCCCTACTTCGTGATGGAACTGGTCAAGGGCCAGCCGATCACCGGATTCTGTGATCGGGAAAAGCTTTCCGTGCGGGCCCACGTACTTCAGCGATCCACAGTCGGGCTTGTCGGGAAATCGGCACTAGCGTGCGCGATTGCAGTAGGCCGACAGCCTCCTTTGAAATTGTGTGACGCTTGCCTCCAGGCTAGGCTGCTTGAATGTTCGATTCGTTAAGCGGCAAGCTCCAGAACGCCTTTCGCAACCTGCGCGGGCTCGGAAAAATCTCCGAGACCAACGTGGCCGACGCGCTGCGCGACGTGCGCATGGCGTTGCTGGAAGCCGACGTGAATTTCAAAGTCGCGCGCGATTTCATCGAGCGCGTCAAAACCAAGGCCATCGGCGTCGAGGTCATCCAAAGCGTCCAGCCCGGACAGCAAATCATCAAAATCATCGCTGATGAACTCACGGAATTGCTCGGCTCGACAAATGCGGGTTTGAATCTCGGCGGCAATCCAACCTGCGTGCTCATGGTCGGCTTGCACGGCGCCGGCAAAACCACGTCGTCCGGCAAACTCGCGCGGCTGATTCAGAAGCAGGGCCGGCAGCCGTTGCTCGTCGCCGCCGACGTTTATCGTCCCGCGGCGATGGACCAGTTGGAAACGCTCGGCAAACAGCTCGAGCTGCCCACGGTGGTGATGCGCGGCGAGAGGGATGTTTTGAAAATTGCCCGCGCGGCGCTCGACTTCGCTCGGGCGAACAATCGCAACTTCCTCGTCTTCGACACGGCGGGCCGATTGCAGATTGACGAGCCGCTTGTTCAAGAACTTGTCCGGCTGCGCGATCTGGTGAAACCGCAGGAAATTCTCCTCGTGCTCGATGCCGCGACCGGCCAGGAAGCCGTCAACGTCGCGACGCATTTTGACCAGGCGCTCAGCATCACCGGCTGCATTCTTACCAAGCTCGATGGCGACGCGCGCGGCGGCGCGGCCCTCAGCATGAAGGCCGTGACGGGCAAACCCATCAAGTTCGCGGGTGTGGGTGAGAAGCTCGACGAGTTTGAGCCGTTTCATCCCGAGCGCATGGCTTCGCGCATTCTCGGCATGGGCGACGTCGTCAGCCTCGTGGAAAAGGCCGCCGAAGCGGTGGACCTCGAGGACGCCAAGAAGCTGGAAGAGAAGATGCGCCGGGGCGAGTTCACGCTGGAGGATTTTCTCGAACAACTGCGCCAGATGAAAAAGCTCGGCCCGTTGGAAAGCATCGTGAAGATGCTGCCCGGCGGCGCGGAGG
>CAYWMD010000085.1:0-22548 GCA_964458575.1 uncultured Bifidobacteriaceae bacterium
GTTTCTTCATTCATGTTAACACCCAATCTATCATTGGAGTGTCAACCCCTTTTCCTCTCAAATCAGTCTCATGAACTGGTCGTTAGGACAGCCATTGGCAACCGTCTGATGTTCGACGGCCGCGACCGCGACCCGGACACGAGCCTCTACAACACTCGCCATCGATGGTATTCGCCTAGCTTTGGAAGATTCGTTCAGCCAGATGCGTTTGGAAAACCTGATTTCAATGTCTCAAGCTTCCTAACCGTAGTCTCCGGCTCGCTTGGAGGTCTCTGGTGGTTTGCAAGTGCGGTCGGATTTCCTAAAATGGAGTCAAGAAACACGTACGCGTTTGTGCTCAATTCGCCGATCGCTCTCAATGACGTGTTTGGCCTGAGACCTTGTTCGGAAATTTGCGAAATTGCGCGACACGATCCAGAGATTTCGCAGGGCCAAGTAGGTACGGTCGTTTGTTACAACGAGCAAATGTGTCCGTGCGTTCTCGGGTATCCGGCCTTGGAGCCAGGCCTCCCTCTGGAGATAGGACGGTGCCCTGCAATAGATGCTATTGTTGAGCGCCATGAACAGCGTCATGTCGACGCTGGGAACTTGCATTGCGATCCTGACAAGAAGTGTTCGTACCGCCCTCACTTGCATGAAGTTAACGACGGGGCCGATGTAATGGCCGAGGAGTGCCAATTACGCCGTCAAGACATTGCTGATCTGGATCGCGCGCGTCTTACTGAGCCTGATCCGTTTTGTGCGATTCGCATGTATGCCCTCATGCTTGGGCAAATACAGAAGACGCGGAACTGTCCTCCCTAGCTCCGTGTGCCAATGGTTGCAATCAATTTCCAACATCTTACCCTTCATCTGACCCTTTTGGGTATGATCGGCTGGCTTCAGGGTTGTAAATCCAAACCGATTGAAACATCACATTCAGAGGCAATGCACTCTGGTTCGCCGACCACTCAATCCGATAATTCTGGAGTTGAAAACGTTCGCGCCACTTCTGCGTGCGCCGCAGTCGAGGCCGCCGTGGCTGAGGCAATTTGCGCTCTTTCAGAACAGCAACTGCAAGCCCAGAACTTCAATTTGTTTGCAAAACGGGATAATGGTATTTGGGAAGTCAATTTTCAAATTCGCACAGGCATCTTGAAGAACGCTGTTAAACCCGCACCCTCAGTTGCTTTGGAGGCTCGCGAACTTATCCTTAGCGCACCATATTCCAAGGCAGTAGATTCCCGGCCGCTTCGCGTTCACGTTGCCGTAGCAGTAGCCGTTAATTCTCTGACAGTCCGCAAGCAAATGCCCAAGGACTTCACTCTCAGGGCAGAGAAGATTGACGATACGTGGCAAGTTACATTCGATGCGATTCCACGTAGATTACACTCGGACATCATTGTCGTCGTTTATGCCGACGGGAAGGCTTGGGTGCTGCCGGCGGGCTGGTAAAGGAACCATTCGTTAAGTTGGTCGCGTGCGAATTTCTGCGATGGTTGGTTTCGAGTTCAAAGCAGAAGGTATGCTCCTGTTGCGATTTTGCGGCTTGAAATTTCCATTGAGCTTTGGGCTTTTAACTTTGAGCTTTGAAGCCGACGGTCGGGTCTTTAAGTTGACGACATGAAACACGCGGGGAAGGCGTTTCAAGCGGCAATTCGATTGATATTGCTTGCGCTGGGCGCAGTGCTGTTATTGCTCGTGGTCGGCGTACTAGCCAAAGCCATCGGGTCGTTCGTGGCCGCCCTGGCCTCGACGCTGGTGGTTCTGTGGGTACTGTTCGCCGCGTTCACCCTGTATTTCTTCCGCGACCCGGAGCCGCAAGTGCCGGCTGAGCGCGCCGTCATCGTCTCGCCCGCGCACGGTACGGTGGATGTAATAGATGAAACCACGGAGGCGGATTTCATGGGCGGCCCGTGCAAACGCATTTCCATTTTCCTGAACGTGTTCAATGTCCACGTCCAACGCGCGCCGGTGAACGGCAAGATCGTTTTTCACAAGCACACCGAGGGTCAGTTTGTCAGCGCCACGCGCAGCGATTGCGGCAGCTTCAATGAAAATGTCCTGCTGGGGTTCGCCCCAACCGAATTTCCCAGCGTCAAACTTGGCGTGCGACTCATCGCCGGTTTGATTGCGCGCCGCATCATCGTGTGGGCCGCCGCCGGCGAAACCGTGCCGCGCGGCGAGCGCATCAGCCTCATCCAGTTCGGGTCGCGGGCGGACGTTTACCTGCCGCTGAACGCCAAAATTCGCTGCCGGCTCGGCGACAAGGTCAAAGGCGGCGAAACCGTCATCGCCACCTTCGAATAGTATTCCCCTTATGGCCTCCCCCGCGCCACCCACCCCGCCGAAGGGCGACAGCGTTGACGCCCGGCTGAAAATTTATTTCCTGCCGAACCTGCTCACGGCGGGGAATTTGTTTTGCGGTTTCGTGGCGTTGACCAAGATTGTCGAGGCGGATTTGACGCCGTCCCTGGAAGGCATCATCCATTGGGGGCCGATCAAGTGGGCGCTCGCCTTCATCCTGTTGGCGTGCATTTTTGATTTGTTCGACGGCCGGGTCGCGCGCATGGGCGGGGTGGAAAGTCCGTTCGGGCGCGAATTCGACTCGCTGGCGGATTTGATTTCGTTCGGGGTGGCGCCGGCGTTTCTGGTACATCGGGTTGTCTTCAAGGAAGTGTTCATCAACTA
Organism: uncultured Bifidobacteriaceae bacterium; assembly: GCA_964458575.1. Taxonomy (GTDB): domain Bacteria; phylum Verrucomicrobiota; class Verrucomicrobiia; order Limisphaerales; family JADLHS01; genus CAYWMD01. Next base: position 2,671 of record CAYWMD010000085.1, read on the forward strand.
CCCGCAAATCGGCTGGTTCATCGCTTCGATTTATCTGCTGTGCGGCGCGTTCCGGCTGGCGCGGTTCAACTGTTTGTCCGCGATGGCCGGGGCCGGCGGCGGGAAGGAGTTTCTGGGATTCCCGATTCCGTCCGCGGCGGGCCTGGTCGCGTCCCTGACCCTCCTGGTCATCCATCTCAACGAGAACGAACGGGGGCTGGGCCACTGGAAATACGTGCCGGCGGTGGTGCTGGTGTTTTTGTCGGCCATGATGGTGAGCACGGTGCGGTATCCGAGCTTCAAATCGCTCGGCCTGCGCTCGACCAGCACGTTTACCAAGGCGATTCTGGCGGCGTTGTTTCTGGGCGGATTGCTGGTCTTGCAGGAGAAGGTGCTTTACTACGTGTTGCCGGCGTTTTTTACGCTCTACCTGACCTACGGTTTCGTGCGGCCACGCATCTCGCGCGCGATGCGCCGGGAAATCGAGGAAGAGGACGAGGAGGATAACGGCGCCAACGCGTCGTAGCGGCATGTTGGAATTACCACCTATCGCGACCGCGGCGCTGACCGGGTTCATCAGTGGTCTGCTGCTTTCCATCCCGGTCGGGCCCGTCAATCTGACGATCATGAACGAGGGCGCGCGGCGGGGGTTCATGTGGGCGCTGCTCATCGGGTTCGGGGCCTCGGTGATGGAGGTGATCTACTGCGCGATCGCGTTTACCGGTTTTTCACAGTTGTTTCAAAACCGGGTCGTGAAGGCCTCCATGGAGGTTTTCAGCTTCGTGTTCATGCTGTTCCTCGGGATCAAGTTTTTGATGGCCAAGACGGTGGCCGCGCCGATGCACCTGAGCAACGCCGCTGATAAAATCGAGGAGCGCATCGAGGAAAAGCTGCATCCGCATTCGGCGTTCATGACCGGGTTCGTGCGCGTGATGGCCAATCCGGGCGTGCTGCTGTTCTGGATCATTCTCGCGGCGAACTTCATGTCGCGCGAGTGGGTGGCGCCCAATCTGCGGGGCAAGCTCGCCTGTGTGTCCGGCGTGGCGCTGGGGACGGGGCTTTGGTTTTTCGCCCTGAGTTTCGGTGTTTCGCGCGGCCACGGCAAGTTCAGCGAACGGACGCTGTTGAAGATGGAGCATTTCTCCGGGTTCGCGCTGCTGACGCTGGGGTTGATTCACGGCGGCCACATCGCGTGGCAACTGGCGAAGAACCGGATGTAAGCGACGTCGCGGCCCCGTCAGGACCGGACCGCTTTTTCCTCACCCGCAGGCAACGAGATGCGCACGAGACCGGCGTGCCCGGATTTCGGCGCGACGATCTCCAGCTTGCCGCGGTGGGTCTCGATGATCTTGCGGGTCACCGCCAGCCCGAGGCCCAGGCCGACGTTGCGGGTGGTGTAGAACGGGGCCGAAGCGCGTTTCAGGGCTTCCGGCGTGAAGCCAGTGCCGTTGTCCTGGACCTCGATGCAAAGCCCCGCGTTTTCATCGCCGGCGGCGCCCGTTTGCAGGCGCACGCCGATTTTCGGATCGCTGGGATTGGCCTGGAGCGCGTTGAGGAGGACTTCGGTAAAGGCGTATTTCAACGCGGCGCGGTCGCCGGTGACCAGGACCGGTTTGCCCGGGCTTTCGCATTTCAACTGGCCGGTCTTCACGGGCTGGTGTTTCCGCGCCTCCTGGTAGGCCTCTTCGATCAACGGGGCGACCGGAAAGGCTTCCGACGAGGCGAGCGCGTCGCGCGCCAGGAAGCGCATCTGGTTGATCAAACGCATGACGCGCTTGACGCTGTCCTCCATCGCGCTGCTGAGCGACGCGCGGAATTCGGGATCACGATATTTTTCCGCCAGCAACTGCTGGTGGGTGGAGAGCGGCACCATGGCGTTGCCGACCTCGTGCGCAAGCCGGTCGGCCATGGTTTTGACGAGGCGCAGGTTGGCGGTTTCGACCTCGAGGTGGCGCAATTGCTCGCTTTGGGTCAGGTCCTCGACGGTAAGCAACGCCGAAGTCGGCGGACCGGCCGGCTGCCGCTGGAAGGGAACGATGGAGACATGGAGCACGGTGCCCGGCGATTCCGGCGGTTCGAACTTGAACGGGGCAATGGCCGTGCCGGTGCGCAGGACCTGATAGACCTTGGTGGCCAGCAACTGCGGCAGGTCGGGGAACTCCAGTTCGCCGCCGCGTCCGCTCTTCGCAAAATGTTTCCGCGCCATTTTGTTGGCGTGCAGGATTTTCAGGTCGCGGCTCACGACCACGCACGCGCTGCTCAATTCCCGGAGTACACCGGCCATCATCTCGTGATTGGCGACCAACTGGTCGTGCAGCCAGATGTTGCGGATGGCCAGGCCTGCCTGTTCCAGCAGATGAAAAATCAATTCCAATTCGGCGTTCACCAGCGGTTCGCCGGTGACACGTCCGTCAAACAGGGCCACGCCAATGACGGTCTCACGGTCGAGAATCGGCACCGCCACCTGGGCGCCGAGCAATTCAAATTCCTTTAACGACTCGAGATCGTTGCGGGCTTCATCGCTGTTGCGCCGGAGGATGCGGCCGAGGCGGAAAAGCTGGCCGCCGATTCCGCTGTCGAGCGAGAGTTCGAAGTGTTCCAGCAGACCGCCGGACAACCCGATGGCGCTGGCGGCGCGCAACCGGCGGCTTTCCTCCGGTGAGGTCATGCTGCCGGCTTCCGACAACGGTTGCCGGAGGAAGATGACGGCGCGGTTGACGCTGACCATTTTGCGCAGCAGCAACAGGAATTGCTTCAGCAGCGCGGCGCTGTCGAGTGAGTGCGTGAGGATGGCCGAGAAATCGCGAAGCACTTCGGTTGTCTGCGACGGGCCAGCCGGCAAGGCGGACAAAGCCGCGGGTGACGACGCATAAAACCGGGTGGTATCCGTGGAAATCAGGGCGGGAGGCGCGGTGGTCACCATCGGATTATTCGGGGCGACGGTGAGCGCGCGGTCCAGCAACGTGGCGAGCATGCGGACGCGCACCGGTTTGGTCAGCACCTGGGTGACGCCCTTGAGATAAGCCTCCTCCTCCCATTCGGGAAGTTTTGCGTCGGTGCAGACGAAGATGGGAATTTTCGGATTGTGACGGCGAATTTTTTCCAGCACCCAGATTCCCTGGACGTTGGACAAATCCAGGTCGAGGATGCAGGCATGGCTCAAGCCGTGGGCCAGCAGCGGTTCGGCTTCCTCAAAACTGGCACGGTGAACAACGCGAAAGTGTTCCGGATTGAGGCCGGCGCGCAGCGTCTCAGCCAACTCCGGGTGCGCTGTCAGAACCAAAATCGTTTTCATCGTGCATTTACCCTGGTGGATACCCGTGCAAAGCAGCCGCACCAGCCCGGTGCATTTTTCAAGCTTGCCGCGTTGCCGACGATCATGGTTTTCCACCTCTGCCCGGCCATGATCAGTTTCCCGGATTGCCTGCCCGGCGACCCAAAGCTGGTCTCAAACCGTTTCGCTGCTGAATGATAAGCCATAGATTCGCCCGCAGGTCAAATACTCTTCTCCTTGATAATTGCCGCAACGCACGCCGTCCGACAACGTGAGATACTACCGATTTTGGCTTATGAGATTTTCTGGGAACCCCCAGGGATTTTCCGGGGAGGGGACAGCCGGCTGGGCAATCCAGGGTTCAAACCCAGCCAAATGCCCCTGATTGGCGGGGAGTTCGCGGTGGCTTACGCTTGAAGCCGCGGGGCTGGGTGCTGTTGTCCGACGTGATCTGAACGTCGGGTGCGTTTAGTCCGAGGATATCAGCTTGTCCCAAAGCGACTCGTTGAGGAGGACCTTCTTGAGAAAATCGTGGTCGCCGTCAGCCGGGGCCGCGCGTTCCGGAAAGACCGGCAGGCGCAGGGTGAAGGTGGTGCCCTGTCCCTGTTCGCTCTTTGCTTCGATCTTGCCGCCGTGGTGATAGACGATGAAAAAACAGGCCATCAGATGAATGCCATACTCCGCGGGCGTGTCGGTGCGGACCACGAACGGGTCGAACAACACGCGCAAGGCCTCCTGCGGCAGGCCGGGGCCGTTGTCTTGTACCTGCAATTCAACTTCCGGCTTCTGGCTGCCATCGAGCAACCGGGCCGTGAGGGTCAGGCGGCAGCCAGCGGGAAGACTCGCGATCTCATCCTTGAACAACAACTCGAACAAGCGGGCGAATTTTGGACCGTCCACGTTGAGCTTCGGCAGGGAATCGGGGATTTGATTGTCCACTTGGATGTTCTTCGCGGCGAAGCTGGCGTTCAGGGACGCGACCGAGGCGCCGACCGCGTCGCGCAAGACCACCTGGTCGGGAAATTGCGCCGAGGGTTTTTCCGAAGCGGTCCACAGATCCTTTAGGAGATTGTTGATGCGCTCGATCTGCCACTGGACGTTCGAATAATAGTCCTTCCAGAAATCGGGATTCCGCAGGCCGGCAACCTCCACTTTCTCCTCCTCCATCTTGGCCGGGGCCAAGTCGAGAAAGGTTTTCACGGCCACGAGCGCGTTGCGGATGTGATGGCTCAGCCCGGCGGCCAGCAGACCCAGGCTCACGATCCGGTCGGCAATCATCATGTTGTGCAGCACGGAGAGTTTTTCGTGCAGCAACTGGTCGCGTTCGCGGTGCACCAGGAAGAACTCCAGGCCGCGCTTCAGGGTTTGTTCCAACTGCGGCACGTCCCAGGGCTTGGTCACGTATTTATAGATGGCCCCCGTGTTGACCGCGGCGACCGCGGCGTCCATGTCCGAATAGGCCGTGGCGAGGATGCGGATGATGCGCGGGCGAAGCTGGCGGGCGCGCTCCAGCAGCCACACGCCCTTTTCGCCGGGCATGCGCTGGTCGGTCATGAGCAGGCCCACCTCGTCCTTGTGCTGTTCCAGAAGCTTCAGACCTTCGTGGGCGTTCGGCGCGGTGAAAATCCGAAATTGGTCGTTGAACGCGCGGGTGAAATTCTTCAACGACTTCTCCTCGTCGTCCACGTAGAGAATCGCGAATTTCTTGTAGTCGTATAAGGGTTGCATGGCGACTTCAGTTGCGGTGTTTCATGTCATCCTTTGGTGGGAAATTCCAGCGTAAACTCGCAAAATTTTCCTGGCTCGGTGTTGACGACAATCCGGCCGTCGCATTCCTGGATGATGCGGTAGCAGATGCTCAGGCCCAGGCCCATGCCTTCACCGACGTCCTTGGTGGTGTAGAAGGGATCGAAGATTTTGTCGAGATGCTGGCGTTCGATGCCCGGGCCGTTGTCCCGGACGATCAGGCGGCTGCTGCCGTTTTCGACGCGGCCTTCGATCCAGATGGTCGGAACTTCACCGTGGAATTCCTTCTTGCTATCCAAGGCATCAAGCGAATTTTGAAGCAGGTTTACCACCACGTGAATGAGCTTGTTCTTGTTGGCCCACACGGTCTGATGTTCCGGCAGGGCCTGCTTGATCTGGACCTTGTCCTTCCATTCGCTGCTCAAAAACCGCAGCGAGGAGGTGACGACGTCCACCACCTCGACCTGGTCGCGGGATTCGGTGTCCGGATGCGTGAACATGCGCAGGTCGGAGACGATGGTTTTGACGCGCGTGATGCCTTCCTCGATGTCCTTGAGGATGTCCGCGTATTCCTCCTGTTGTTCGGTGGCGATGTACTTCGCCTTGTTCTTGAGGGTGAACAGGCCCGTGGAGGCGAAGTTCAACGGGTTGTTGATTTCGTGAATGATGCCGGCGCTCATGCGACCGAGCGAAGCGAGCTTTTCCGACTGCACGAGTTGGGTCTCGGTTTCCTTGAGTTGTTCGAGCGTGGATTCGAGCGCTTCCTTCTGTTTGGACACCTTGAGCTGATACTCGTGCGATTCAACCAGGTTCTTGATGCGCACGTGGAGTTCGGTGGTGGAAAACGGCTTCGCCAAGAAATCGCTCGCGCCGGCCTGGAGCGCGGCAAGCTTGGTTTCCTCGTCCGCGCGCGCGGTGAGCAGCACGACGGGGATGCTGTGCGTGGAGGTGCGCTCGCGGATTTCGCGGCACGCCTGCAAGCCGTCCTTCTCCGGCATCATCATGTCCAGCAGGATGATGTTGGGGAGAAACTGCGCCGCCTTGTCCACCGCCTGCTGACCGTCCACCGCTTCGATGACGCGGTAATGCGAACTCAACTGCGACTTCAGGAAGCGCAACATGTCCGGTTCGTCGTCGGCAACGAGCAGGGTGGGGCGATTGCCGTTGAGGGTGGTTTCGACCGGCCGGACGGAGTCCGCCACGGGCGTCATGGACGGGAACAGTTCGGCGCGGCGATAGAGATTGGACAGCCACTCGTCGGAGCGGAGCACCGGCTGATTGGCCGGAGTGGCGGCTGGTTCGGCGGGGGTGTCGCTTTCGACCGGAGCGGCCGTTGGTTCGGCTTTTTGATACGGCAGATGAATCGTGAACGTCGTGCCCTTGCCCACCTGGCTTTGCACGGTCACGGTGCCGCCCTGAACCTCGACGAGTTCCTTGACCAGCGCGAGGCCGATGCCGACGCCCTGGTATTTGCGCCGTGACGAATCGTCCGCCTGCCAGAAACGGCTGAAAACATTCTTTAAATTCTCCTCGGAAATGCCCATGCCGGTATCGGCCACGGTGATGACGAATTCCTCGCCGACCTTTTCGGCGCGCACTTCCACGCGTCCGCCGGCGGGCGTGAACTTGAGCGCGTTGAAAGTGAGGTTGAGCACGATTTTTTCCAGTTTGTCCCGGTCGGCCAGCAGCGTGCCCAGTTCGGGATCAACATGGGTTTCCAGCTTGAGCCGTTTGTCGTCGGCGACCTGGCGCGCGGAGCTGGCGAGGCCCTTGATGAACTCGGCGACGGCGAGCGGTTCGCGTTTGACCTGCATGACGCCGGATTCGAGGCGGACGAGATCGAGCAGGTCGTTGATGAGCTTCAGCAGGCGCATGCCGTTCGAGTGCATCGTCTGGAGCGTGCCGCGCGTTTCGTCGTCCACGGACCGGCCAAAGCGCTGCATCATGTTTTCGAGCGGCGCGATGAGCAGCGTGAGGGGCGTCCGCAACTCGTGGCTGATATTGGCGAAGAAGCGGCTCTTCACCTGATCCAGCTCTTTCAGCTTTTGGTTGCTTTCTTCCAGGGCTTTCTTGTTTTGGTCCAGTTGAAAACGGAGCACGAATTCGCGGAAACGCCATCGGCTATGAATGTAGCTGCCGGTCACAACGATGATTCCGGTGAGTACGAGAAAGAAGAGATTGTTACCAAAGGCCACGCGAGAAATCTGGCCGTGGAGCACACAAGCCAGAACGTACATTCCTATGACCGAGCTGACCGCGATGAGGCTCTCAATCAGGGTCCAATAAAGCACAAACCCGATCAGCAACAGCACCAGATTAAGCCCGGCGTAGTACAAAGATTCCGAGCCGCCCCGGCTGAAAATCATGAACGTGATGCACGCCGAGGGTAACAACGCGAGCAGGACGCCGAGCTTGCGCGGATGGCGGCGACCAAAAGGTGTGACGACGACTCCCCAGAAGATCAGGATCAACAACGAACACAATAGGCGCAGTCGGAAGAAGAAACTGATGGTTGCGGCCTCCTCCTGATATACGAGATGGTCCAGCACCGTGCCCATTGGCATGAGCAAAACGCCGAGCAAACAACCCACCTGAACGTTGTTGATGATGACCCGGCGGTCGTGTTCGGCGAAGGCCTGCTGCAACTCAGAGGAATGGGCGAGGGTTTCAGGCATGACGGGGCTTTCGCACTTCTATAAAAACGTTCACACCCATGTCCTCGGTGATTACCTTGACGGCATCCGCCGGTGCGCCGTCTGGCGTTAGCTGCGCCACTTTCTCGCCATCGCGGTAAAGAAGCTGCCAGTCCAACATATAATCCATGGAGTAACGAAATGGGCGAGCACAGTTCAGCGCGTCGCTCACGTTGGTGGCGAGGAGCAATCCGCCCGGCGACACCATCCCGTACAATATATTCATCAAGCGTTTGCACACCTGGTCCGAAAGGTAGTCGAACAGGCCGGCGCAATATACGAAGTCAAATTGAGTGCCAACCGCGCCCGTCACCGACCGGGCTGACTCCTTGAGCAGTTGGTGAACGGATTTTTTGACCAACTGGATGGGTGTGCGGCGACCGTATTTGTTTTTGGCCTCCTCCAGGAGCCGGCGTACATGCATCAGTGTTTCATCATTGAAATCGGCCAGGGTAAACTCGGCCCGATCGGATAAGGCATCCTCGCGAAGAAAGCGCTGGATCTCCCCGGCGGGCCCGCAACCCAGATTGAACACACGGGTGGGCCGACCTTGCGCCCGAACGCGAGTGCTCTCCTCAACGAGCTTCTGGTACAAGTAGTCCACCCGGTTGCGATGCGCCCGGACCGGGGATTGCCCAAGCAGCCAGACGTTGATGATTTTTGCGAACAGATTGCTGCCTTCATGTGGGGGCCTTAACATCATGTCCACCACCTCGTAATCACCCGCGTAACCCAGCGGCTTGTTAAAGGCGCGATAGGCGAATGGCGAACAAAGCAACAAAGGATGCAGCTGTCGCCGCAGGTAGATTCGATGCATCGGCTGCAACTCGACCTCAAGTCCGGCGGCAATGGCTTCAAAGCGCTCCACAAACGAATCAATGGCCTGAACCGCCGGGCCCACCAGGTCATCCACTGCCTGACGTTCAAGTTCCGTTCGATTCGAAGACGGTGAGGAGCGAATTTCCAGCTCGACCTGTTCCAGCCAGAGTCGCAAGTCCATGAGGAAGTTTTGGAGATCGGCCATGACGGCCTTGAATTCCGGCTGGACGCGATAAAGCTTTTGCCAGTCTCCAAGAAAACCGGTGAAACGGGCGGCCAACGGGCCGTGAGCGTCACCGTTGGCTGTCAGCAGATCCAGGCTTAATCCGGATTCGTCGAGTTTGGCCTCGCACACAAGGACCGGCCCCGTGTTGACCAGACTGCTGACTACGGCCTTGCCAGAATAGAGCGGGCGGTCGTTGACGTGAATGCGGAACTCGCTGAGCACCTCGGATATGCGCAACACGGGTCCGGGGCTGTATATTTCAAAGACCACGAGATAGCGCGTCACGCGCAGCAGCGAGGCGCGGATTTCCATCCCCTGGCTGTTTTGAAAAACCACCAGGCTTTCGCTGACTTCACCGTTGTTACCCATGGACATACTTTCCGCTTTTCTTTAGCTGTCAGCGCTCTTCAGTCTGTGCCTTCCGCGACTTCGAGGCCGCCGAATTCATGCGCTTTTACAATCATTTTCCACGCCAGACAGCCAGCAAATCAGGTACAGCTGCGCTTGTCCAGCGGTGTCGGGTTGGGGGGAGGCGAGGTTTCCGCGCACATGGATTGGATCCCGGGTTACCCGTGATCATGAGTGTGAAACTTGGTTGCCGCCAAATCACGACCCCGTGGCCCCGCAGCCTCGCTAGAACCGGAAAACCGCCTGCACGATCACGGCCCACGCATCGGGGATTTCGCCCTGGACGTAGCCGCCCGGATGAAAGACCCGTTGCACGCTGGGTTGCAGCGTAAACCAGGCGGTGAGCTGCGCTTTGTAGCTAATCTCCAGCACCGCCTCGTAATCAGCCAGTTCGGTGAACGGTGCATCCATGGCAGCCGCTGCGAAGGCGGCGTTGATGTCGCGTTGCGCGTCGGCGATGTCCTCGCTGATGTGCAGATAAGAGAAGGCCACCGCGAAGGTATCCCAGTCGCGTTTCGGGATCAGGCCTTTGTAAACCAGGCCGCCGTCAATGCCCAGGTCGGCGAGGTTGCGATCTTTCGGGGCCGTGGCCACGCGGAAGAAACCGACCAGACCCTGGTGGGCCGGATCTTCCTTGCCGATCTCGCGCCAGAGTGTCTGGTCCGCCACGAAGTAAAACCCGTAATTCCCTTCGGTGAAGTTCGCCGGTTCGGTGATCAACCCGAAACCATTCGGTGGCGGTGTGCTGAGCGCGCCACCGCTAAAGGTGTCAAAGGCCGAAAGCATGCCGCTGTAGGACTCCACGAAATTGTCGGTGTGGTAATAACCGCCGACTTTGATGCTGCCGGGCGGCCCTTTGGCCTCGGGCGTCTGGTTGATCTTGAGGCCGCCTTCGAAGTAAAGCAGCGCGCCTTCGTTGCCGCTCAATTTGAACCGGATATTGCCGCGCTCCTGGTCAATGTTGCCCGCGTAGGCGCCGGCTTGCACATAGAACAGGTCGCTGGGATCCACCCGCACCCGTACGCCAGGCGAGCCGTAGGGCGTCGAGGACAACGCATGATGTCCCACCGGGAAGTAGGGCTGGTCCCAGACATTGAAGGCCATCGTGGGATAAAAGAACGTCTGGTTCAGAAGGGTGATGCCTGCCAGCGAGTTGTAGTACTCGGACACGATGAAATCGCGGTCAATCGCCATCTGACCGGCCTTCACCGAGACTTTGTCGTTGAACATTTTTTGCTCGTACCAGAGTTCCCAGAGGTCCAGATTGTCCTTGAAGTCCAGCATGCTGACCTTGTTGAGGTCGCCGATGTAGTTGGCGGAAAATTCCTCACCGTTGTGAATGGAGAGACCGGCGACGTGCAGCAGGCCACCGTGGTAACCGGCGAGTTTTTCGGAATCCAGGTCCATCATCATCATCAAGCCGCCCTCGTAAACGGAACCCTGCTTGAGCCCGCCGTCCACACAGGTGGGCACGGCGGCGAAGTAGATGAACTCGAAATCCACGCCGTGGTCCTTGAGCCAGGTGCGCCCCCCGCCCCAATCCCCGAGCATGTAATCCCGCTCGCAGAATTCTACGAACGCCGATTTGGGCGGCGTGTTCGTTTCTGCGACGCACTGTCCAAGTGTCGCGCACAGGGTCAGCCCAAACACCGCCAAGATTTTATGACAAGGCTCTCGTTTCATGGTCATTCTGTGGTTTCACGATATAACCCACGAGCGTTCGCGAAAACCGCTCGATCCGGAATCACCGACTGGTTGGGTCGGCTTTCGAGGCCTTTTGAGCAGTTACCATGCCCCGCAGAAGCTGTAGAACGGTGAAAAAGTAACTTCCCGCAACATCACAGGAGTGATATGCGAGGTAAACATCGTTGCTCGGCATAAGACTGTTGGAGGCGTAATAAATCGGCTTGTCCACGCCGCGGTACTTGGACTTGTGAAACGACAGTCCCCGGAAATTGTAAATGTTGTTGCCGTAGCGCTCGCACAATTTGAAGAACAGACTGGAGACCCGGTCGTCATTGAACTTTCCCAGTTGCATTTTGACAAATGGTGCCAGCAACAGATTCAGGAGTTCCGCTCCTTCAGTTTTGAATTTTTCCAGGGCGACCATGTGGATGGCCGTGGCCAGCCGGCCATAACGACGCTCATCACAGCGCACAATGTTCGCCGAGTAACCAAAGACGCGGCCATCGCGATACATGGGATCGTAAAACACAAATCCGATCACCTGTCCTTCCCGGTCGTAGGCGACAAATTTCCGGACGCCTTCCTCGTGATCGAAAACCGGTCGGCGTGCGTAAATCCAGATTTCACGGTCATTGATGAGTTTTGAACTCACCCATTGGGCGGAAATCTGCGCCAGCCCTTGTTTGTCGAGGCTCGCCGCGGATTCCTCCCGGATCACTATCCCCTCGCGTTTGACTTCGTTCCGGGCCCGCTTGATCAGGTCCAACTCCTTCCAGTTCCCCTGCGAATTGTAACTCTGGACCGGCAACTCCGGTTCGCAACCAATGCAATTGGCCTTGAAACCCAGCGGGCGCAAGACTTCGGCGCATCGTTCGGAGATGACCGCGAACACCGCCCGCCGGTCAACGGACAGAAAATTCCGGATGATTTTCGGCAGGTCTGCCGGCGCACAGATGGGATCAGAGAGCGTGATGCGTTTGGGTTTGCGCGCGAAAATCGGGTGTCGCACCGCGGTGTAAGCGATGTAACCGCACTCGTCCACGAAGTAAGCCATGCCCTCCTGCAAAGTCGCGTAGGCGAGGGCTTCGCTCCCGAATCGCTTAAGAAACGGCGAGAGCAGGTCCCATTTCCCTTGGAGACCCAGATTCCTGGCCGCTGCTGCGTCGATAATCTTGAATGCCATGCTCAGTGCCCGCGGCGACATATTCCGCCGCTGTCGCCGACGCAACATGCTGCAAAATCCAATCCGCCGTCAACGCAAAGACCTTCGCCTTATGCCGGTCGCGATGTCCCACATGACCGTTTCCCGGTATGATGTGCAAGGCTTTCTTGCATTTGAGCGCGGCGTAAAGGCGGTGCGCCGTCTCCGGAGGATCCACTTTATCCTCGGCGCCCCAGAGCACCATCGTGGGGGTGGTGATGCGGGACACCCGATCAATGGTATCAACAAAAAATGCCTGCTCGCCGCCGGGCAGGGGAAATGAATTAAAACCTTCCCAAGACCGGGGGTAATCAAGAATTTCTCGATTGACCGCCGGGTCCGAGGCCAACGTGGGGGCAGGTCCGAGTTTTGCCAGCGGCAAACGCATCGGCTTCCCGGTAACACTGAATTTAATCTTTCCCGCCAACAACAGTGTCCTGATAAACCCGCTCATCGCCGCTGGCAGTGAATTGCGCACCGTGGCATCCAGAGGAATCAGCGCGCAGAGCCGGGAATCCTCCAGCGCCGCCTCCAGAATGGCCGTGCCGCCGGAGGACAATCCGAACCCGGCGATCTGATCCTGCTTCACCTCGGGCCGGTCTTGGAGAAAATCAATGGCCGCGCGAACGTCGGCCGTCCATTCCCGCATATCCACGTGGAAACGCTCGCCGCCGCTTGCTCCATGTCCGTGCATGTCCAGGGCAAGCGAGACGATGCCCCGGCTGGCGAGCTGCTGGCTCATTTCAAAGTAGTTCTCCCTGAAATCGCCCGCGCCATGGCAAAGAATCAGCGCCGGAGATGGCTCGTGGGTCTCCGGGACAAAAAGTGTTCCGACCAGATCATCACCCAGCGAGCGGAAACCGACTTCTTTGCTTCTTACGTGCATCGGTGCAACTAACGGAAGCGAATCCGGTACCATTCTCCCGTCGGATGGGCAGGCCTGGCAGGGGTTGGAAACCAACCCTTAACGGCTGGAGTGGCACTACGGGTCCACCGATTGACACAGCGCCTGCCTGCTTTTGAGGCAGGCGGCTTGGCACCGACCTGGGGCCGCTGCGCGACCGCAAGGTGAGTCTTAGCGCCGGTCAGTGGGGCTACGCGGCTTCGAGTGCAGGCGTGGCCGGCACTGCGTCGTCACCGCGTCGCGAGCCCTGCCGCGAGCGTGACAGCATGTCGTCGTGAATCTTGGTGAAGTGGTAACCGACAATCGCCAGCCCGATGTAGTTTTGCAGCGACTCGCGTTTGTGGCGCAGGATCCAGAAGAAAATCCGCCAGAAGTGAAACCGTCCCTTGCGAATCAGGCCCAACCAGAAAAAACAGCGCAGAACGGCCACGAAGACCTCTTTGGTGAAAGGCGGGTGTTCCTTCGGCTCCTTGTATTCCCGGAGCAGATTGCGGACACGCTCGTAATAATTTCTCGGCTCATACAACGACTGCACCAACTGCCGGTAGCCGCTCCGCAGCGTTTCGCGATCCATGCATTTCATCACCACGTTTGTGTCATCAATGACGTTGTTCGCGGAATATTCCCCCAGCAGGCGTCCTTCGCGCTCCATCCGTTTGTAGAGTTCCGTGCCCTTCGGGGCCTGCAACAACCCCACCATCGCCATCACGATGCCGTTCTCCTGGATCAACTCGAACTGGCGGCGAAAAATGTCGGGCTTGTCGTTGTCGAAGCCGATGATGAACCCGGCCTGAATCTGCAACCCGCATCGCTGCAAATGGCGGATTTGCTCCGGCAGGTTGCGGCGCAGGTTTTGTTTCTTCTTGCACTCCGCCAGACTGTCTTCGTTCGGCGTTTCAATCCCGATGAAGACCCAGTCGAAACCGGCTTCATAAAGCAGATCAATGAGCTCCTGGTCGTCGTACAGGTTCATCGTGATCTGCGTGTGGAACGACATGCCCCGCTTCCCCTCCTTCCACCGGATGATGGCCGGCAGCAACTCCTTCTTCAAATACGGCCGGCTGCCCATGATGTTGTCGTCCACAAAATAAATTTTCCCGCGCCAGCCCTGGGCGTAGATGTTGTCCAGTTCCGCCACGATTTGTTCCGCGGTCTTGGAGCGCGGCCGCCGGCCAAACAGCGCCGTCACGTCGCAAAACTCACATTGATACGGGCAACCGCGGGAGAACTGCACGCTCATGGCGCCGTAACCCCGCTTGTCGAGCAGGTGATACGCGGGCTTGGGCGACGCGGTCGCGTCCGCAAATTCGGTGGTCGCATAGCGCGGCTTCGGATTGCCCGCCGCGAGGTCTTTCAGGAATTCGGGTAAGGTTACTTCCGCTTCATTCAGCACGAGATGGTCCACGTCCGGAAACGCATCGGGGTCACTCGTGACCATCGGGCCGCCCGCCACCACTTTGACCCCCGCTTCCTTGCACAACCGGATGATTTGGCGGGACGATTCGCGCTGCACGTCCATGGCGCTGAGAAACACATAGTCGGCCCAGGTCAAATCGTCACTGCGGAGCGTCTCCACATTCAGATCGCGCAACCGAAGTTGAAATTCCTTCGGCAACATCGCGGCAACCGTCAAAAGCCCTAGGGGCGGCGACCACGCCCGTTTGCCAAAAAACTTCAAGGCATGCGTGAGATTCCAAAAAGTTTGCGGAACTTCGGGATACAACAGCAGCACTTTTAGTGGCTTCATATATCAAATAGATTGATATGACGTATCACGATGGTCTGCGATCCCCGATCCGGTGTCCAGCCCTTTCCCGCCCTGCCAATCCACCGCGAACCGCGCGGCGCACGCGTCGCGACTGCGGGTCACGGCGGCAGCCTTGCCGCCGGTTTCGAGCTTTCACGCTCAGGCTCAAAACCGCGGGATCACCGCTGGACGTCGTTGCCGGCCACGTGCATGGCTGCGGCCCCGGCAAAACAGTCGCTTTTTTTGATTGTCGAAGCCGCGCCGCCGATTGAAGATGCCGCTCTCCGTTGAGCGCGACTCGCTCGCGGGGGCGTGTTCCGGTCCGCCGGAGCGAATTACCCCCGTGGCGTTCAACCCAATGGATTGACAGCGTCAATGTCGGCTCCTGCCAAAACCCGGAAGAGCGTCGGCGAAGTGCCAAACCTCGCTGAAGCGTTGTGGGACCTTTATGGGCGCGCCGCGTTCGTGGTGGGCAGCGGCGGAAAAATCACCGCGTGCGCGCGGGAAGCGGAGCGCCTGCTGGGCTGGAAGGCCGGGCATGCGCTCAAGGCTGGTTCGCCTTCCCGACTGCCCGAACCGCTCCAGCAATTGATCCGTGAAGCGGCCACGACCCGCCGCGCGGTGGCAAACCGGGAGTTGGAGCTGCCCCTGGCCGGCCAGCGGCCCCGCAAACTTCAGGTCTCGGCGATTCCGGCGGTGTCAGCCGCCGGCAAAATCCAGGTGGTGGTGCTGTTGGGCGACAAAGCCTTTCCCAAAAGCGTGGAACAGGACCTCGCCCGCATCAACCGGCTTGCCAGCCTCGGGACGCTTTCGGCCGGCATGGCGCACGAAATCAAAAACGCCCTCGTCGCCGTCAAGACCTTTGTTGATTTGCTGCTCGAAAAAAACCGCGATGCGGAGCTGGTCGAGGTGGTGGGCCGCGAGATGCAGCGCATCGAATCCATCGTCGCGCAGATGCTCAAATACGCCGGCCCGGCCCGGTCCGCGTTTTCAGCCGTGCGCGTCCACGATGTGCTCGACCACTCGCTGCGCATGGTGCGACCGCAGCTTGAAGGACGTTTGATCTCGCTCAACCGGTCCTTCAAAGCCGCTCCGGATGCCATCAAGGGCGATGATTACCAGTTGGAACAAGCTTTTGTGAACCTGTTGCTGAACGCGATCGAGGCCATGGGCCCGAACGGTTCACTCACCGTCGCCACCGAACTGGTCGCCGATGCCCGGCCCAAGGCCGTCAGCACCGGCGGCGCACAAGTGCGGATCGCCATTGCCGACACGGGCGTTGGCATTGCCCCGAAGGATTTGAAACACCTGTTTGAACCGTTCTTCACCACCAAACAACAAGGTACGGGGCTCGGGCTGACCATCGCCCGGCGCATCGTGCAGGAACACCGGGGCGACATCAGCGTCCAAAGCCGCGTCAACGAGGGCACCACCTTCAACATCTTCCTGCCGGTTGACTCTCCGAACCGGTGAGCCGTTTCGCGATGTCCCGGCGTACCGATTCGAATGCCCTCCCGCTTCAAGCTCGCCATCCTGAGCGACATTCATTACGCCTGCGCCGCCGAGCAGGCGCGCGGTGACGACTACGAATACCGCAACATCCGCAACCCGCTTTTCCGTCATGCCTTCCACGCCTACCGGCATTTCATCTGGATGCGCCGGCCGCTGCGGAACAACGGGCAACTCGACCGCTTCCTCGCCGAAGTTGGTGAAGTGGATTTCGTCGTGGCCAATGGCGATTACACCTGCGGCTCGGGCTTCGTTGGCATCAGTGACAACGCCGCCATGCAAAGCGCCCGCGAGTGCCTAGGCAGACTCCGGGAAAAATTCGGCAACCGTCTGCGCCTGACGTTCGGCGACCACGAACTCGGCAAGCTGAGCATGACTGGCGAACGCGGCGGCATGCGGCTGGAAAGCTGGCGGCGAGCGGTTGAAGAACTGGGCCTTCAGCGTTTCTGGCGGCTTGACCTCGGCCCATACGTCCTGTTTGGCATCGTTTCCTCGCTCGTGGCCCTGCCAGTTTTTGTCCCGGACCAGCTTCCCACAGAACGGCCGGCTTGGGAACAACTGCGCGAGGCACACCTGGCCGAAATACGCGCCGCCTTCTCGAAGCTGCAACCTTCCCAGCGCGTCCTGTTGTTCTGCCACGATCCCACCGCCCTCCCCTTCCTGTGGCAGGAGGAAGCCGTGCGGGCGAAGCTGCCGCAGATTGAGCACACCATCATCGGCCATCTCCACTCAAATTTGTACCTGTGGAAGAGCCGCGTGCTGGCGGGCATGCCGGTCATCAAATTTTTTGGTCCCACCATCCGCCGAATGAGCACGGCGCTGAACCAGGCGCGGTGCTGGCGACCGTTTCGCGTGCGCCTCTGCCCTTCCCTCGCCGGCATCGAGTTGTTGAAGGATGGCGGCTACCACACTTTGGCGCTGGACGCCGGGGCGCAATCACCCGCGCACTTCACCTTCCATCGCCTGCGGCGTTGAGCCTGTTTGAGCCGCTGCTTCGTGCGGCCTCGCAACCTAGCACCGCACACTCTTGGTTCTGTGAATGAAGGCCTTCGACTGGGTCGCCACCGTGATTTAACGACACCATGCGCTCCCGGCGAGTTCCGCCCAACGTAACTCTTTTCCATCGCAAATCAGCGCGGTGAAGGCTAAAGTCCGTTTCGTATGAGCTTTTACGAAAAACTGAAATTCGACGCCTCCGGATTGATCCCGGCGATCATCCAGGAGCAGAAGAGCGGACGCGTGGTGATGATGGCTTGGATGAACCGTGCGGCTTTGGAAAAAACCATCGAGACGGGCAAGACCCATTTTTGGAGTCGCTCGCGTCAGAAATTCTGGATGAAGGGCGAGGAAAGCGGCAATACGCAAACTGTGAAGGATGTGGCGTTCGATTGTGACGGCGACACGCTGCTGATCCAGGTGGAACAGAAAGGTCCGGCGTGTCACGAGGGTTACAATTCCTGCTTCTTCCGCTCGATTGAAGGCAAGGGCGAAACGTTCAAAACCATCGAACCGCAATTGCTCACCCCCGAGCAGATGTACAAAAAGAAGTGACGCTCAAACGCATGGCCGCAAAAAGACACAAGAAGCACAAAGAGGAAAGACCGGTTTTTCGTTTTGCGCCTTTTGTGCCTTTTCGTGGCTAGAATTCTTCATGGAAGACTCCGTTCCCTTCGCCAGCCGCGAGTACTTCATCTATCTCGCGATACTGTTGTTTGCTCGCGGGACGGATTTCCTGAGCACTTGGGTCGCCACGCCACATCTTGTCCTTGAAGGCAATCCCATCGCCAAATGGCTGGGTTGGAAGTGGGGCGCGGTGGTAAATGTCATCCTGGTGGCGGTGCTCGCCAGATGGCCGCTTACAGCCATCGCGATCAGTACCGCCAGCGTGCTGGTGGCCGCGCGGAATTTCCAATCCGCCTGGCTCATGCGTTCGATGGGGGAGACCGCCTATCGCGATTGGTACGTGCAACGCGTTTCCGAGACACCCATCACGCTCTACCTGCTTTGTCTCGCCGGCAACACCCTGTTGACCCTCGCCGTTGGCGCGGCGTTGATCGCCTTCGGCGCGACACGGGAGTTCATCCCGCTCGTCCCCATGGGCATCGGCATGGGCGTCATCGTTTACGCTGTGGCGGTCATCGTCTTCACGCTGCTTTCGGTCTGGCGGCGCCGGGGGCGGCGGCGCTATGATGCGGTAAACGGCATAAATGATCGCACCATCACTTGACGACTTTTTGAAGCTGGCGGGCCGGGGCAACCTGATCCCTGTCACCTGCCGCATTCTCGCCGACATCGAAACGCCGCTCTCGGCGTATCGCAAAATCCGTGGGCAGGGTGAGTCATTCCTCTTCGAGTCGGTCGAAGGTGGCGAACATCTCGGGCGCTACTCGTTCGTCGGCTGTAATCCGCGCGCGGTCATCAAGCAGACGGGCAGCAAGGTGGAGGTGATCGAGGGTGGGAAGGTGTTGGAGAGTTATTTGACCAATCCCCTCTCCCGGCCTTCGGCCACCCTCTCCCCGTCTGACGGGGAGAGGGCTAGGGAGAGGGGTGTTCCGGTCCACGACGGCCTCGAAGTCGTCGAGCGTGTGATGAAAAAATATCGCCCGGTCACCCTGCCGGGCCTGCCACGCTTCACCGGTGGTGCGGTCGGCTTCATCGGCTACGAATTCATTCACGACGTCGAACCCGTCGTCCCGCGCCCGGCCCACGACGAACTCGGTACGCCGACGATGTATTTCATTGTCGCGGATCAGTTGCTGGTGTTCGACCGCGTCGCGCAGACCATCACCGTGCTCGTCAACGCCGCTATTGATGAAGCCGCCAGCCCAACCGACGCCTACGAAAGCGCTGCGGAAGAAATCGAGCGCCTGCTCTCGTTGCTCGAACAGCCCAGCGAGCACCACCCCGTCAGCGTGCCCGGCGAAGTGCCGCCCCTGCCCTTCGCGTCCAATCAGCCCAAGGACAAATTCCTCGCCAATGTTCAGGCGTCGAAGAAGTTCATTACCGGCGGCGACATCATCCAGGTCGTCGGCTCGCAACGCTTCAGCGTCGAGACCAAGGCGTCGCCGCTGGATGTTTACCGTGCCGCGCGTTCGGTGAATCCCTCGCCCTACATGTTCCTGCTCGAACTGGACGGCTTTTCGCTCGTCGGCGCTTCGCCGGAAATTCACGTGCGCTGCGAGGACAATAGGGTGGAGATTCGCCCCATCGCCGGCACCCGGCGGCGCGGCAAGACCGCGGCGGAGGACGTCGCCTTGGAAAAGGAACTGCTCGCCGACCCGAAGGAACGCGCCGAACACGTCATGCTCGTGGACCTCGCGCGCAACGACATCGGGCGCGTATGCGATTTCGGCAGCGTGCAGGTCAAGGACCTGATGATCATCGAGCGTTACAGCCACGTCATGCACATCGTGTCGAGCGTGGAGGGCAAGTTATCCGCCGACAAAACCAATTACGACCTGATGCGCGCAACCTTCCCGGCGGGCACGGTGAGCGGCGCGCCGAAGATTCGCGCCATGCAGATCATCTCCGAACTCGAAGGCACGACGCGCGGGCCGTATGCCGGTTGCGTGGGCTACTTCAGCTTCAACGGCAATCTGGACACGTGCATCACCATCCGCACCGCGCTGCTCAAGGACGGCAAAGCCTACGTGCAAGCCGGCGGCGGCTGGGTGAACGACTCCGAA
>CAYWMD010000086.1:0-22112 GCA_964458575.1 uncultured Bifidobacteriaceae bacterium
GTAAATACAATGTACAGACAATTCTTACAAAAAGTTAAGTACAGGCTCTAGGAAGAGAGCCGGGATGAGAGGAAAGCGTTCAACATCCGCCTCCACTCGCGCCATTGTGTTCATGCACGAGGTCGTTCAACGCGCGGCGGGTCGTGCGCGACGGTGTTTCCGCCGGCCAACCGACCGGCAACAGCGCGATGGGACGCAGTCCCGCACGCAAGCCAAGCAACTTTGCGATGTCTTCTTCCTTGAACGCGCCGATCCAGCACGTTGCCAGGCCCATTGCGGTGGCGGCGAGTTGCGCGTACGCCGTGGCAATCGTTGCGTCCTGAACGCAGAACAGTCGTTCCCCCGCAACGCCATACTTCGCGCCGGAACGCGCGGGGTCAGCGGCAAACACCAACACGAGGGGCGCCTGCGCGATGAAGCCCTGGTTGAAACATGCGTTCGCCAAAGCTTGAATCGTTGGCGCATCGCGTACGACGAGAATTTCATAACCCTGGACGTTGCCCGCGGAGGGCGACTGGTTCGCCGTGGACAGAATCACTTCGAGCTGCTTCGGTTCGATCGGTTTCGACTGATAAGCCCGTACCGATTGGCGGGCGTGAACGGTTTCAAAGAATTCCATAAAATTACCCGTCGTGAGGGTAGTCAAGGAAACGGTGCTGCTCAATGAAGCGTTTGCTGAAACTTCGCCTCATTCACGTCAACTCCCAAGCCCGCGCCGCGCGGCAACACCAGCTCGCCGCTCACAACTTCAAGCGGTTGCTCGAGGATGCTGCCTTTTAAAAACTGCGGGCCGTTGAGCGCGGCGGGGAACTTCAAATCGTAAGCGCCATACAACGCCAGATGCGCGGCGAGGGAAATGTCCGGATCCGTCAAGCCGCTGCCCAGCCACATCAAGCCGGCGTTTTGCACCATTTCGATCTGCCGTCGCGCTTCGGTGATGCCACCGCAGCGGGCAATCTTCACGGCGATGCCGTCGAGCAAGCCCAGCTTGATGAATTCCCCCAACTCGACGCACGAGACAATCGGCTCGTCCATGAGAATCGGCAACGCACCTTGTTGCTTCAACCGCCGATAACCCGTGAGCCGCGCGGCGGGCAGCGGCTGCTCCAGCACCGGCACACCGAGGTCGGCCAGCTTGGGCGCGACTTCGAGCGCCGTGGCTTCATCGTAACCACCATTGGCGTCCGCCCAGAGAAATCCATCCGGCGCGAGCCGCTTCACAAGGCGGCACAGTTCGAGATCAAACTTCGGGTCAGGCGCGACCTTCACGTTGAAATGCCGGTAGCCGCGCGCCTGCCCGTCGGCCACGACGCGTTCCACTTCGTCGAGCGTGCGGGGGTTCACGGTCCAGCTCACCGTGATTTTGTCGCGGCCCGGTTTTTTCCAACGTGACGCGGCGTTTTGGCCGAGCAGCTTCCCCGTCAAATCGAACAACGCGAGGTCCACGCCCGCCTTGCAGATGGGTTGCCCGGTGGAAAACGACGGCGCGATGATGCGGTTCATCGCGGCGCGAATCGCCTCCTCGTCAAATGGATCGAGCCCCACCAACTCCGGCGCGAGATAGTTCTGAATCGTGGTCTGAACCGTCTCGAACGTCTCGTAGCTCCAGCGATGCGCGGGCACGCTTTGCCCCCAACCCACCGCGCCGTTGTCCGCCGTGATTTTCACGATCACGGACGCGCGCCCGCCGGGTTTACCTTTCGGTCCTTCCAGGAATTTGAACCATCCCACAGTCGGGTAAGTGACCGGGAACGTTTCCACGCGGGCGATGGCTGATTTCATTGGATGAACGACGGCGTTTGCGTGCGCCCTTGGTAATGCGTCCGGCGCGTTGTCGCAAGGCCATATTCGGCGACGCGCTCCGGGAAAAAGAAGTTGCATCGTGAACGCAACGGCGAAAGGATGCCCGCGCCTGACGGCGAATTATGAAACCGCCCGCAGGTTGGGTTTCCTCCGGGATCTGCGGGCACAACCGAGAGCGCACGAAACATGAATGCTCGAACCACTTCCCAACCTTTCTCCACTACACGTCGCAATTTTCTCAAAACCTCCGGCAGCGCGCTTGCGGGCGCGGCCCTCGCCGCACCACTCGCCCTGCCACGGGTGGGTTACGCCGCCGAGGACAACACGATCAAAATCGCGCTCGTCGGTTGCGGCGGACGCGGCACGGGCGCGGCGGCCAACGCGCTGTCCACGAAAGGGCCGACCAAACTCGTTGCGCTCGCGGATGTGTTTCCAAAGCGAGTCGAGAACAGCTTCAAGATGCTCAGCGGGAAATTCTCCGCGCAGTTGGACTTGCCAGCGGACCACCGATTCGTTGGCTTCGACGCGTTCAGGCAGGCGATTGATGTGCTGGGCAAAGGCGATGTCGTGCTGCTGGCCACACCGGCGGCGTTTCGTCCGGCGCACTTCGAGTACGCCGTCGCCAAAGGCGTAAACGTGTTCATGGAAAAATCTTTTGCGGTGGACGCGCCCGGCATCCGGCGCATTTTGCGGGCGGGTGAATTGGCAGCACAGAAGAACCTCAAGGTAGCCAGCGGCCTCATGTGGCGGCACGACCCCTCGCGTGAGGAATGTGTGAAACGCATCCATGATGGCGAGATTGGCGACATTGTCATACTGCGCACCTATCGCATGCACGGGCCGGTGGGTTTTCATCCCCGGCAACCCGACCAGACACTGCTGGCGCACCAGATCACAAACTACAGTTGTTTCAACTGGCTCAACGCGAGTTTCTTCGTGGACTGGCTCATCCACAACATTGACGTGTGCTGCTGGGCCAAGAACGCCTGGCCCGTCAGCGCGCAGGGCCAGGGCGCGCGCGTGGCCCGGATCCACCCCGACCAAATGCTCGACCAATACTCGGTTGAATATACTTTCGCCGACGGCGCCAAACTTTTTGCGCAAGGCCGGCACATCAGCGGCTGCTGGGACGTTTTCTCCGACTTCGCCCACGGCACGAAAGGCTCGGCGGTTTTGATGGAGACGCTTGCCGCGGCCAAATCGCGCATCTACAAAGGCCATGAGCAAACAGCGAAGAACGTCGTCTGGCGGCATCAAGGTCAGACGGAAAGCCCGTATCAAATCGAGCACGACCTGTTCTTTGATGCCATCCGCAACGACAAACCCTACAACGAAACGAAGCGCGCGGCGGAAACGTGTTTGGTTTCGATCATGGGCCGCATGGCTGCGGAATCCGGCCAAGTGATCAATTACGATGAGGCGTTGGCTTCAAATCTCGAACTTGCGCCGGGCCTAGAAAAGATCACGTCTCTTGACGCAACCGCGCCAATCCTGCCAGACGCGAGCGGCAAATACTCCATTCCGGTGCCGGGGCAGACGAAGGTGTTGTAAGTTGATTTGGACTGCGGCGGGAAGCGCAGCGCCACGCCGCTTTCGATGCTGATTGGATCTGCCAATGGCGGTGTCGCTGCTTCGCGCTGCCACCGCACTCCACATTTTCCGGTGACCGCTGCTAGTAGCAGCGATGAGGCTGCTTGAGTGTGAGGCCGTCAACCACCATGCTCGTCAACGACGAATGAACTCGCAGCCTCCCGAACAACGCCGCCAGACAAGCCGTTGCATGTTTGCAACCGCCTTTGCGCTCGGTGCTTTCATCGGCGCATTGCCTTTCTCGACCTCCGCTGAGACAACGAAGGGCCTCACCGTCCGCGTGGATGCCTCGCGTGGTGCCCCACGATTAACGGTGAACGGTAAGCCTGTTCGCCCACGGATGTTTTTCGGCATTCCCGGCGCGGCACCGGTCAAACTTGAACCCGCTGGTCGTTCCATCGAATTCGAGTTCACCGCCGCGGACGATTCGCGCGGCAAGGGCACGCTTCACTTCCGCTTCGGTGCCAGGCCGGGCGACGTGTTTCTCGACAACATCCGCGTCCTGGACGTGGCGGCGGGCAAGGACGTGGCGGCGGTTTCAGATTTCGAGGGCGGCCTGGAATCGTTTTCGCGCGATTGGGCTTTTTATCCCACGGGCGAGGCGAACACGGTGGGCACGGTGAAAGTCGAACCGTCCGGCGGGGCCGACGGAACGGCGTGCCTTCACGTCAGACTAAATCAACCCGCCAACGGGAAATGGCCCGACTGGCACATCTATCATTTGCCGAATCTCTCTATCGTTCGCGGCAATTGTTACCGCGTCACTTTTTGGGCGCGGGCGGAACCGGCGCGCGATCAAACCGTGGGTCTTTATCGTCCCGGCGAACCTTATATCCCGTTGGGTGGCCCGCCGGGCTTGTTTGAGTTGCAGATTAAAATGGCGGCGGACGCCAGCGTGGACTTCGTCAGCTTCTCGGCCCCGATGCCCTGGCCCGCACCGGGCGAACAAACGGATTGGACCGCCACTGATAGTGCTTGCGAACAGGTTTTGCGCGCGAATCCGAAAGCCCTCCTGCTACCGCGCTTTGGTGTCGACCCACCGGATTGGTGGCGCAAGGCTCATCCCAATGAGGTGATGACCTGGGACGATGGTTCAAAGCAAGTTTACGCGGTGGTTGCGTCACCGGCGTATCGCCGCGATGCCGCCGCGCGGGTGGCGGCGTTGGTCGAACATCTCGAACGCAAATTCGGCGACCGCATGGCGGGCTACCATCCTTGCGGGCAAAACACTGGCGAATGGTTTTACCAGGACACCTGGGGCAATCTCCTCAACGGTTACGCGCCCGCCGACACAACCGCCTGGCGCGTGTGGTTGCAAACGCGTTACCGCAATGACGCGGCGCTGCAGGAGGCCTGGCGCGATCCAACGGCAACATTGAACAGCGCCGCCGTGCCCAGCGCGGCTCAACGTCGCGCGACGCCCAACGGCGTTCTGCGTAATCCCGCGACCGAAAAACCGCTGATTGACTTCGCCGAGTTCCAGCAGGAGGCGATGGCGGATTTGGTTTGTGAACTCGCGCGCGCGACCCGTCAAGCATCGCGCGGTCGCAAGCTCGTGGTTTTCTTTTATGGCTACCTGTTCGAGTTCGGCACGATCCGGCTTGGCCCAGCGACGTGCGGCCATTATGCCCTGCGCCGCGTGCTCGACAGTCCGGACATTGACGTGCTCTGCTCGCCCATCGCCTATTTCGACCGCGGCATCGGCGGCAGCGCGCCGATGATGACGGCGGCGGAAAGCGTGGCGCTCGCTGGAAAAATGTGGCTTTCGGAAGATGACACCCGCACCCATCTGACTTCCGGCCCCGACGCGGCGCTGTATGAAGGCGCGAAAAACCTCGGCGAGACGAAGAACATTCTTCGGCGCAACGTCGCGCAAGCAGCCACGCGCAATTTCGCCACATGGTGGATGGACTTGGGCGCGACGGGTTGGTTCAACGAGTCGCGTTTGTGGGACGAGATGCGAAGACTCGAACCGGTGGACCGCGTCTTTTTGGAAGAGCGTTTCCCGTATCGGCCTGAGGTCGCCGCGGTGATTGACGAACGTTCCATGCTCGAAACCTCCTCCAGCGCATGGACCGTCACCGCCGACGGCATCTACACGGTGCGCCGGCCATTGGGGCGAATGGGCGCTCCGTATGGGCAATACCTGCTCGATGATGTCGTGCGCGGTCGTGTTCATTCGAAGCTCTATGTCTTCCTCAACGCGTGGCAGCTTTCGGCGGCCCAACGAAAGGCGCTTCGCGCGAACACCCGTGGCGCTTGCAAGGTTTGGTGTTACGCCCCCGGTTTTCACGACGGAGATCACACCTCGCCGGAAGCGATGAAGGAACTCACCGGTTTTCGACTCGTGCCGGTGTCTCCTGCAAAAGCCTTGGCCACACCGACGGAATATGGAAAACAGCTCGGCCTGCGAGGTTCAGTCGGTGTCGACAGGGCTGTCAGACCGCTGTTCGCGGCGGCTGACGCGACCCCCACCGAAACCCTCGCGACTTATTCCGATGGTTCACCTGCCGTCGCACTGCGCAAGACGGCGGGTGGCTGGTCCATGTTTGTGGGCGTGCCCGGTTTGACCTCCGACCTGCTGCGCATCGCGGCGCGAAAGGGCGGCGTGCATCTTCACACCCAGACCGACTGTAACGTTTATGCGAATGGCCCAATCATCGCGCTCCACGCTGCGCAGGATGGGCCGATCAGTCTCGACACCGGCAATCACGGCAATGTCCATGATGCATTGACCGGCGAACTGGTTGGAAAAGGCCCGCACCTCACTTTGCCAATGACCAAAGGCGAAACCCGCGTGCTGCGCGTTCGTCGAAAATGACCCGCAACTGAAGCGGGGCGCGAGTTGTCCCAACTCGCAGCAGGTTGATCGCGAGGGACCGTTTGAAGAGTTGGAATTTGGGCTGTAGTCGTACGTGCTGCGGCTTGGGACAAGCTGCGCTCCGGGAAATGTTTCGCTACTTCGTCGGTGCGATTTCCTGCCAGTCCACTTTCCAAGCCTCGAAATACCGATCCCGAAATTTCATTCCTTCCACGGCGCTTGTGATGCACAAGTCCCAATTCATTTCGGGACGCGGGCCGAGTTTGGGCGTTTTCAGCTTTCTGCCGCGGTAGCGCTCCGCAAGCTTTTCAAATTTGCTTCCCCACGCTTTCGTATTTCCGTCCGGTTTCAGCAGGCCGATCAGTTCCGTCACGTCGCGCGCACCGGGATGATCATAAAGTCCCCAGTTCAACCAGCCACACGCGAGGCCGGCGGTGGCGTTCACGAGTTTTTCGCACCACTGCGCCTGTTGTTCCTCCGTGGCCGGCGCAGCCTTGGCAAACGTCGGCACGCCGCCGCCGTACCATCCGAATTCGGCGATCACGACCGGCTTGTCGCAGCGCGCAACTTCGCGGACGACGTTTTCTAGATACGACAGGTTTCGCGCCTCGTCCTCGGGGGCGTATTGGTAAAGCCCATTGGCCAGCGGGTAGAAATGAATCTCCATGAAGTCCAGCCAGCGCGCCTGCTGGGCCGGTCGGAACGCCGAATAGCTTCCCCCTGACGGCGTCGGCACGGACCACTGGATCAAACCCACCGTGACCAGCGCTTGCGGGTCAGCAACCTTGATGGCTGCGCTTTGCCGGCGCGTCCAGTCATTCGCGATGTCTTCGCGGAAATTTTGGAAATCGAGCAAGCGCGCGCAGCCGGGGCAGTCCTCCTTGGGCGGAATGGAAATTGAACCGAAGGCGAAGTTTTGATTCGTCGCACCCCACGCTCGCGACATTTTCTCGACGCTGTCGTATTTCTTCTCCAGCCAGCGATTCCACTTCTCGCGCATGGGGGGCGTGTCCCATCCCACCATCGGCTCGTTCAACAGGTCGTAGGCGAATATCACGGGGCGACCGCGGTAGCGCACGGCAAACTCTTTCCAGAAGAACTCAACCGCGCCCAAAGCGACTTCGTCCGCGTAACGATCCGTCACCGGCCAGCCCGGCGGTCCTTCCCAATGATCCGGCCCGGTCGGATGCACGTAGATGCCGTTTTGCTCGGCGATTTCCAGAAACTGATCGAATTTTGCCAATCCCTCGGGCGACAGCCGGTTCGTCTCCATCTGAAACGAGCCGTAGCTCAAGAACACGCGCACGCAGTTCACGCCCAACTCTCTCATACGGGCGAAGTCCTTGCGCGTCGCCTCCGCGTCGAACTGTTTCCACACCTGCGGTGCCCAGCCGGTGTCCGGGCGGAAGTAATTCACGCCGAACGGAACGAACCGCTTGCCCCGGTCGGTTTCAAACGAGCGCCCGTCTTTCGCGATGTGGATTTTTGGAAGCGGCTTTGCTTTGGGTGACGCAGGTGTCAGCGCAGGCGCGAGAACGACAGCCAAAACTAGCACGATGCGTAGCAGCCGACTTGAGTCGGCTCTGACTTTGGTTTTGATCAGATGGAGCGGACTGACGTCCGCTGCTACCAGGTTTTGACCGACGATTCGTGCTTGCATGCGTCGCGAACATGACGCCGTAAAAGTGAAATTTGTTCAACCCCGCAGTTCGTTGACAGCCCTTTGCACACTTGCCAATCTGCGGCGGCAACGGGCCACATTGTATGAAAAGTTATTTCCTGCTTCATCGCTCCCAAGTTCTGGTTCTGAGCGCCGCACTGGTTGCTGGCGTCGCGATCCCCGCGTCCGCCGCCGAGCCAAAGCCGGCCAAACCCGCGCCCATTCCGGTCATTCTCGACACCGACATCGGCGACGACATTGATGACACGTGGGCGTTGGGGTTGTTGCTCCGGTCGCCGGAACTGGATTTGAAACTCGTCGTGGGCGACCGCGGCGCGGCGCAATACCGCGCACGGTTGCTGGCCAAGCTGCTCGAACGCGCCGGGCGCAGTGACGTGCCGGTGGGTGTCGGTCTGGACGTCGAGCCGCATGAAGAAGGACGCCAATCCGAATGGGTGAAGGGTTACGACCTGAAGAAATATCCCGGCACAATCCACACCAACGGCGTGCAGGCGCTCATTGACGCGATCATGAATTCAGAACGGCCCGTCACGTTGATTTGCATCGGCCCCGTGCCGAACATCGCCGAGGCGCTGAAACGCGAACCGCGCATTGCGAAGAAAGCGCGCTTCGTCGGCATGTATGGCAGCGTGCGGGTCGGTTATGGCGGCGATAAGAAACCTGCCGCTGAGTGGAACGTGAAGTGCAATCCAAAAGCTTGCCAAGCCGTTTTCACCGCACCGTGGAACATGGCCATCACCCCGCTCGACACGTGCGGCGTCGTGACGTTGACCGGCGAGAAATATCGACGGGTGCGCGATTCGCAGGACCGGATTGCCGCCGACATCATCGCGAACTATCGCGTTTGGGCCGCCGCTGATCCGAAAGCACCCAAGGACATGGCCGACACGCGCAGCAGCACTTTGTTCGATGCGGTGGCCATCTATCTCGCCATCCGCCATGACTTGTGCGTGATGGAAAAGCTTCGCCTCCGCGTAAACGACGACGGCTTCACGGTGATTGATCCGCGCGCGAAGGAAATCAATGTGGCCACAAGCTGGAAGGACCTGGGCGGGTTTGAGGACTGGATGGTGGAACGGCTCACAGCGAAACCGAAAGCGAAATGAATACGATGAAACTAACCGGCAGGTTGGCCGCTCTGATTGCAGCGGCAGGACTCATCACCACGACGGCGAACGGCAGCGCAGCAGCATCGGCGAAGCAGAGCGAGCCAGTCTCCCGGCCCAACATCCTTTGGATCACCTGCGAGGACACCAGCCCGCATTTCAGTTTTTATGGCGACCCTTACGGCACGACGCCCAACCTGGACCGGTTCGCGCAGCAAGCCGTCCGGTACGAAAACGCGTTTGCCTACACCGGCGTTTGCGCGCCGAGCCGCTCGTGTCTCATCACCGGCGTCAATCCGGTCCGCCTCGGCAGCCATCACATGCGCTCGAACACGCGGTTGCCGGGGACGGTGAAATGTTTTCCCGAGCATCTGCGCAAGGCCGGATACTACTGCTCGAACAACAGCAAGACGGATTACAACTTCCCCGTGCCGCCGGATGCGTGGGACGAATCCAGCACGCAGGCGCAATGGCGCAATCGCAAACCCGGCCAGCCGTTCTTCGCCGTCTTTAACATCACGGTGAGCCACCAGAGCCGTCTCTTTGGCACGGATGAACAACATCGCCGGGCGACGCACCGTGTTCCCGACAGCATGCGGCACGATCCGGCGCGCGTGTTCATTCCGCCGTTTCATCCGGACACGCCGGAGTTTCGGAAGGATTGGGCGCGGCATTACGACAATCTGACCGCGATGGACATCGAGTTCGGCGACCGTCTCGCGGAATTGGAAGCGGCCGGTCTCCTGGACGACACCATCGTGTTCTGGTTCGGCGACAACGGCACCGGCATGCCGGGCATCAAATGGTACGTGTGGGAGTGGAGCGATCACGTGCCGTTGCTCGTGCGGTTTCCGAAAAAGTGGCAGCACCTGGCACCCGCTGCGCCGGGCGGTCACACCGACCGGCTGGTCACGTTCGTGGATTTTGCGCCAACGATTTTGAAGCTGTGCGGTGTCAAACCACCGGCCTACCTGGAGGGCGTGCCGTTTCTGGGCGAAAAAGTTGGCCCCCCGCCCAAATACGTTTTCGGCGGACGCGACCGGATGGGCGCGAGCTATGATATCTGCCGTTACGCGCGCGGCGAGCGATTTTATTACATCCGCAACTTCATGCCGCAGTTGCCGTGGGGACAATTCGCGGACTACGGACAAAGCATCGCGAGCTTGCGCGCGTGGCAGGATTTGCGAGCCGCGGGCAAACTCCACGGCACGCCGGCCCGTTTCTATCAAGTGCCCAAGCCGATTGAGGAGCTTTATGACCAGCAGGCCGATCCGTTTCAAACGAACAACCTCGCCACCGATCCCAAGCATCAAAAACAACTCCGCAAAATGCGCGGCGAATGTGTCGCGTGGATGAAGCGCACCGGCGATCTCGGTCTGTTGACCGAATACGAACTTTGGCAACGCGCGAAGAACAGCACGCCCTACGAAATCGCCAAAAACCCCAAAGCGAATCCGTTGAATGAATTGTTGGACGCCGCGTGGACCGCGAACCAGCTCGACGCCGCACAGATTCCGAAACTCGTGAAGCTGCTTCAGCAACGCGACTCCTCCTTGCGCTGGTGGGGCGCCGTCGGCTTGGCCTCACTCGGCCCGAAAACCGCGCCTGCTTTGGCTGAGGCACGCATCGCGTTGAAGGACGAAGCACCCGACGTGCGCATCGCCGCCGCTGAAGTGCTCGCGAACCTTGGTTACGACAACGAGGCGTTACCGGTTTTGCGGACGGAGCTGAAGCAGGATAACGAGTTTATCCGGCTGGCCGCCTTGAACGTGCTGGACCGCATGGGTCGTCGAGCGCTCCCGGCGTTGGATGACATCCGCGCCGCCGGTTACTCCGCGGACAGAACCAAAAAGAGCCACGGCGCCGACTCGGTCACGCGCATGGTGAAGTATCTACCCGACCACATCGTTAATGGGAAACCCGGCGAGTGACGGGCGGAACAGCCGTTTTTCAAAATTCCCGCGGAGCGATTTATTCCACGGACCAGGATGCGCCGGATTTTCCCGGCGTTCTGATTTTTAACGCGGCCTCTGCCAACTCCACCGTTGGAATCTCCCAACCGGCCTTCGGGTCGCAGAAAAATACCCACCAGCGAACGCCATCCCCTTCCGGCAACGCGGCTGTGTGCGTCAGCGTCAGTGGGCCACGGCTGCCCGGATGACGGTGCAAAGCCGTTGCGGACAGTGCGCCGGGAATGACACCAACCCACAAGGCGCGTTGGCCGTCGCTCAGGCGTGCCCAGCCGTTGCGGAACGCCCAGGCGAAGTGCGTGCCGCCGTGCCAACTGTTTTTGATTTCCGCGCCGGGCTTGAGGGACTGGAACACATCCCGCACCACCACGGCACGTCCGCCCTGGTTGATGAGCCAGACATCCCGCTTCACTCGGGCATCCGCAGGCAGACCGCGGTAACACGCGGTCAAATCCACCCGCACGTGCAGCCGGCCATTCGGATCGGTTTCGAGTCGCTCCACTTTGGCCGCGCGCTCGGTCTGTTTAATCCCGCCGATGACCGGAGCATTATGCGCCTCATCTCCCAGCGTGAACTCCCGTTCATCCCCGGGACGATACTGTTGATAACCGGGATCGGTGATCCAACAGCGGCCCTGCCAGCCCAGAATGAGTTGTCCGCTGTCCGCATGCAGATGGCCCATCGCGCCCCGGCTCACACCCACTGCCGCCAGGAGATCATCAGGAGTCCATCCCGTCCGCAGACTCGCGGCGTTGGGAAGCTCGCGTCCGGCGGCGGATGGTGTCTGCAAACTGCCGGCGAACGTTGAGTTCCACTGCAACGCGACGCCCAGAGCCGCCGCACGCATCCGGGTCAAGGAGGTTTTCCGCAACAACCAGCGCGCATCAGGCCAGTCATACCAATCCGTCGTGCGCAGGAGTGCGGTGGCCCAGAAAGTCATTTCCGGCTCCGTATCCCCCAGCGGCGCGTGCAAATCCGGGCGACCGGGAACTGTCAGCGCCATCCAGATCTCAGCCAGGCTGCGGAAGGGTTCACAACATTCCTCCTGAACCTGCGCACGCTCGGGCGAGGTTTCCAACCAGCCGGTAACGCTGTCCATGAGATAGCCGTCGTAGGCCGTGCCTTCCGTATGATGTTCCTCGCCGGTGTGAAAGCGACACCAGGCTTGTAGAACTTCGCGAGAGCGCTGCTCAAGGGCTGAAGCGCGCGGACTGCCAATGACGCGCGCCAGTTCAGCGCTGCGCACCAGCGCGATGACGGGAATATTGGCCAGTTGCTTTGGGGTGAGTTCCTGCTCCGGCCAGGTTTTTTGAAACCACGGCCATACGTCGCGTTCGATCAAAGCCGCGGCAGCCGCCCGCGCCTGCTCCAGATACCCTGGTTTCCAACCCGAAGCATCTGCCAAGGCCAATGACAGGCTCGCCGCGATGTGACCGGTCACCAGGCTGGCGTTTCCATCCGCATCGCCGATGGAATTCCAACCCGACAACGCGGCCAGCTCCTGTTGCAACCGGAGACCAGCCTCGTCGTCGCCAAGATCCCGCCACGCCAGGTGCAGCAGTCGCCAGCGCTCTTCGAGTTCCCAACTCAACCAGGTGAGCCAGGGATATTTCCGGTTCGGGATTGGCTCGGGCAATTCCGGCGAGGCCGGCCTGCGGTCCAGCGGCAAGGGAAAACTGAGGGTGTAGCCGATGCGGTAATAATAGACGTCCAACTCGTGCCGCTTTTTCTCGACCGCCACGCGCCGGAGAATCTCGTTCGTCAGCGCGCTTTTGGTCCACGGCGTTGCCGGTTCCCCGAACTGAGGCGACAACTCGTAAGCAGCCATGTCGTAAGCCAGCGGCGCCGGGGACATGTTTTGAGCGGTGGCGTCGCCGATTTGCACGGCCCAGCCGCAGAGGGTCAGCAGTCCAAGGCGTGTCAGGGAAAATGCACGTCGCATGATGCACGGCACTGTTGCGGATCCGCGCGTGTGTGTCCAGACCACGGCCGCTGCCGGTTTTCCAGCGCAATGGCCTCGCGGCGAGCGACTTTAATTCCGAGCGTCCGGCAATCGCCGGCCGGTCACGAACGGCGCTTTACATTTTACCCAACCGCACTAAAGTCGCCGCATGGCTTCGCAATACGACGCAACCGAGTTTGTGGACACGGATTTTCAAATGCGCCAATCCACGCAGAACGCCACCAGCGCGCTGGCGGGCGCGTTGCAGCGCGCTCCCACGCGCGAGGAAGTGGACGCCCGCGTGGCGGAAGCGCAACAGAAACTCGCTGAGTTGAAACGCGCCCAGGACGATCTGGAACGCGAGCGTTCCGCCTTGGAGGAATTGCGCCGCCGCCAGAGCGAATTTCAAACCGGCCGGCAGGAGATGATTCACAACCTGACCCGCGGACTGGGTTTGCTGGAGGAGGCGGAGTTTACGGCGCGTCGCGACGCCGAGCAGATGGCCAAGGCCATCGCTGATCTGCGCGAGGCGCTGGTCAAGGTCGAGGCGGTCCACGAGGAAACCTGGACCAAGGACAACTACAGCGTGGAACTGACCCGGGCCTTGACGGCGATTGAGAACGCTCGCATGGAATGGAACGGGGCCCGGTTGAAATTCCCGGTGCTGTCCGGCCAGGCGATCAACGCGGCCCCGGACGTGGCGGAGCCGGCGACGTCGGAGGCCTTGCTGGCCACGCGCAGCTTTGGCGAACTCTGCAAGCTGGGCCTGGCGCTCACCTGGCCGCTCGCAGTCGTGGCGCTGCTGGCCTTGGGCGTGTTTGTCGCGCTCCTGCTCACCCGTTGATGTTTCTTACCCTGGATCCGGCGGCCTGCTCTTATTCTTCGTGTGGTCCGGATTAAGATCAAGCCGAAGATTACGATTGAGATTTGAGCCATGGCCTGGTTGAAGAAAAAGTCCGACCCGCTTTCGGAACGCGCCCGCGCGCTCAGTTCCGAAATCGCCGCGCTCGAGGCCCAGATCAAGCAACTCGATGCCAGCCTGACGCAAGGGGCGGGCCGGAAGTCCGCGGCGTTTCGCTCCACGGCGCTGCCGCATGGGGCGACCATCACGCACACGACACCGACGGCTGAACCCGCACCCGCGGCCCCATCGCCGCGGCTGTCGCCCAAACCCGATGAACCCATTTTCGAGGAACTCGGCCAGAAGCCGGTCAAATCCCAGACCGAAACCAGCACGACGCCCGAACACTACAACGAACTGGGCGTTCGGAAGTACGATGTGACCTCGTTGGGGCGGTGGTTTCAGAATCTTTTCCGCCGTCCGCCGCCGATGAATCCGCGCCTGGTCAGTTATCTCGCCGCCGGGGGCGTGCAAGGCTTGCAACCGTTGCGCCGGGAAAAGCGCGTCGCACGGAATCGTTTCCTGCTGTTCGCCTTCGGCCTCCTGGCGATCTTGATTGGGACGCTGTGGATGTTCCTGCACAATCGTTGAAGCGAAATCCGACTTGAAAGCGGGCGACCCGAAAAACCTCACCGCGCTGGCCATTGCCTCAAGGGACGGCCGATTCATGGCGCATTACTCCGCCAAAGGGCTGGCCAGCCTGGAGTTCCCATCAACAAAGAACCGTGCCAGGCCCGCGGCTGAAAAGGTGGCGTCCGCGCAAATCCGACGCTGGCATCGCACAACCACCGCGGCGTTGAAATGCGCCCTGGCGGGTCGCGCCATCCGACGGCTCGCGCCGCTGGATGACTCGGCCGGCACGGCATTTCAACGGAGCGTCTGGCGGGCCATGCGCAAAATTCAGCGTGGTCAGACGCGGAGTTACGGGGAAATTGCGCGAGCCATCGGCAAGCCAAGAGCCGTGCGTGCCGTGGGCGGTGCGTGCGGGGCGAATCCGATTCCGGTCTTCGTGCCGTGCCACCGGGTGCTGGCCGCGAAGCAACGGATCGGCGGCTTTTCCGCCGGGTTGGATTGGAAACGACGATTGCTGGCGCGCGAAGGCGCAAGCCTGCGAGGTTAAATCGCAGCAGTTATCGCTGCTTTCGCCAGCCGGCGTTGTTTGCGCATCACCAGCAGCATGGCGCAACCACCAATCGCGCCGAAGCCCGCCATCGCCGGAAACCAGGAAGCCCAACCGTAAAGTCTTAGCAATTCACCCATCACCGGAATCGCAATGCCGGCCCCAAAATACTGGAACGAATCAATGACGCCCGCGGCGAATCCGGCCATCTTCGGTCCGCCAATATCCATCGGCGCCGCCGCCCCCACGATGGAATGCGTTGAATTTGCCGTGAGCGAAATGACCACGAGAAAGAGGCAGCTTAAGAACACGCCGCGCGTCCCGAGGCCTTCGATGAGCAATACAGCGGTCAAGATCGCCGCCGTCTCCAGAAAATAGAGCGTCATCGCCACCGGCGAGCGGTGGCCGCGGAAGATTTTGTCCGAGATCAGTCCCGCCCCGAGCGACCCGAGCACCGCCACCAACGGCATCAATTGCAACGTCCACTTGACGGCGGGCATCTGGCGGGTCAATTCGAGTTCATCAATGAAATAAAGGATGGCCAGGCGGTCCGCGCCGTGGCGGACCGCACCCGTGCAGGCGTAGGCCGCGGCGTAATACCAGACGAGCGGATGCCGCGCGATGGTCAGGAATGACGCTTTAAGCGAAACGCGGACGCCTGCGGCCGGATCCTCGGCATCACCGGTGTGGAAATCCGCAAAACCCGCCTTGGCCGGTGTTTCCTTGACGTAAACGATGAGCAGCACCGCCAGCAACAGCATGATCATGGGCGGCACCCAGAAGAGCCAGCGCCAGTGCAACGCGGGCATGGTCCAAATGAAGATGGAGCCGCCGAGCAGCAGCGGAGCGAGCCAGTTGATGCCGAAGCGGCCGAGTTGGATCATGAAGCCGAAGATGCCGGCAAACGTGCCGCGTTCGGTGCGGTGAAACCAGGCGGCATTGATCTTGATCATCCCGGGCGCGCCGAACGCCTGCAGGTAACCGTTCAACAGCCAGATGCCGGCGAAGGTGGAAAACGTCCCGGCGAAGGAGGCCGCGCCGAACAGAATGTTGGTGAGGATCGTGCCGATGGCGCCAATCAACATCGCGCGCTTGCCGCCGATGCGATCGGTGAAAAGCCCGTTGACGAGCTGGCCGACGCCATAAGCCCAGAACCAGCAACCCAGAATCCGTGTGATGTCGCGATTGTCAAAGCCGTATTCCTTTTTCAGGTCCGGCGCCGCCCAGTCAAAATTGTAGCGGCTCATGTAGTAGGAGGCATACAGGAGGCCGAGGAGAAACCAGTTCAAGCCACGGCGCGGGCGAAAGCCCGGCGGATAGTGCAGTCGCGTCGGGGCGGGCGACGCAGATTGGCTCATGCGCTTCCTATACCATCCCGCGCGGGGTAGCGCCAACCGGATTCTCAAATCGCCGGGTTCCCGCCGTTGGCCTTTTCGACCCGCTCGATGTATCTCCGGGTCGCCGCCGGCAGTTCATGCCAGATGACCCAGGCGAGGATCATCCCCAGCAGCGCAAACGGCGACAGAAAAACCGGCCACCAATACCAACTGCGCCCGGTCAATTCGCTGAAGTGAAAGAATGTGGACGAGGTTTGTTCCGACGCGGACGCCACGTGATCCTTCGGCGTCAGAAAACCGATGCCCAGTGATTGGATGGTGCTGCCGAGATAAACAAACCCATCCACAATGCCGGAGCAGGTGGCGGTAGCCTTGCGGCCGCCGAAGTCGGCCGCGGCCGTGCCGGACATCAGCGAATGAACGCC
This sequence comes from uncultured Bifidobacteriaceae bacterium, assembly GCA_964458575.1. Taxonomy (GTDB): domain Bacteria; phylum Verrucomicrobiota; class Verrucomicrobiia; order Limisphaerales; family JADLHS01; genus CAYWMD01. Next base: position 16,697 of record CAYWMD010000086.1, read on the forward strand.
GATCACGGCCATGGAGATGAACAGGGCGGCCAGGGCGACGACCACCGGCGAGTTGAAGAGATAAACCGCCATGCCCACCGAGAGCGCAAACATGACCCCGCACAACAGCGCCGCCGGCGGACCGCGCCGGGATTGAAAGAGTTTGTCCGACATCAACCCGCCGGTGAACCCGCCAATGATTCCGAAGACGCAGAGCAGAAAGCCCCAGTTCTTTTGAAAGTACTCCGCGCCGGGTTGGGGCACTTCGTGGGTGAAAATCGTGTACCACTGGATGATGCCGTTGCGCATCACCCCGGAGGTCAGTTCGATGGCGGCCACCAGCAGCATCAAACGGCTGGCGAATACCTTCTTCAACAAATCCAGCGTGGAAAGCTCGATGTGCATCGCGCCAGAAGAGGCGTCGTGCGTGTCCAGATGCGGAAAGCCCGCGTCCTCCGGCGTGTCCTTGATGAGCCAGCCGTCCAGCGCCGCCCAGAAGAGCATGATCACGGCCGGAATGAAAAACACCGCCCACGTCGCGTCCACCGGCCGCGAGTCTACCGCGAAGAGGCTGCGAACCAGGCCGGCCAGCCAGCCGCTGTGGGCGGGCGGCGCGGCTTTCGTCATCTCCACGATGTTCCGCCCCCAATCGAACGCGAAATAAACTCCGAACGAGATCAGCGTGCCGAAGATCGCGCCAAACACGCCGCGCTCCCGCACATGAAACCAGTAGGCCTTCACTTTGATGATCGAAACCGCGCCGTAACTTTGAAAATACATGTTCAGCCCGTAGATGACCGAGTAAGCCGCCACCAGACTCATCTTCCACCGGCCCAGCACGACCAGATAGGTCAAAATGCCCAGCAGGATGTTCGCGAACGAGGAGCCAAGGGCGGCGATGATGATACCGCGCTTGCCGCCGATCTTGTCCACGAGCGGTCCGTTGATCAGAAAGGAAAAGGCATACACAAACGTGCCGGCGCCAAAAATGATGCCGAAATCCTCCTTGGTCATCAGCGAACCGAGGGCGTTTTTGGAAACCTGGAGATTGTAGCGTCCCATGTAGAGGAACGCGTAGGTCATGCCCAGCGGAAACCAGTTGATGAAACGCCGCAACATGAACCAGCGGTCATGGTGCATCGGGTTGTTGTAGAAATAGAGCCCGATGACGCCCGCCAGACAAACAACGACGAAGAAGAATTCCATGTAGATTAAGCGGTTTGGCGGGCGGCGCGTTTCATGAATTCGTATCCGGTGGTCTGGCAATCCGCCAAACGTGCGCCAGCTAAACAGAGCCCAGCCGGGCGGTCAAAAGATTTTCCCGCCAAACCACGAAATCGGAGGCCCGCACGAGTTTGATACTGCGCCCGGATTGCGGGTCGGTAGCATTGGTGTTGGCATTACAACATTATGGAAATCTTGGTCTGCGCAGAACCACCTTGCCCCTTTCACGCACCAGGCAAACCGCCCCGGCCGGCGATTTTCTGCCGGGTCTTCCACGGAATTCTTGCGGGGCTGCTGTTGGCAATGACAGGTTGTGCCAGTCTTAAGCCGACAGACCGGGCTGCGCTCGTGGGTTGCCTGTGGGCGGTGTCGCCCGGACTGAAGCCCGGCACGCTGAATCTGACTCCAACCGAATTGGACGCCATTCAAGGCTTGGGCATGTCGGTCGTGATTCTCAACGGCGACCGGATCGGTCAACCCGCGCCGCAGAACGCGAACGACCCGGCGGAAAAGCTGTTCGAGGAAGGCGATCGTCGCGGGTTGAGCTTTTTCGTGGATACCTCGGCCCTGCCGGCTTGGTGGACCCGCTCCGATCCGGCCCCCGAACTGGCGCGCGCCCGGGAACGCATCGGCCGGCTGCACGCACGCTACGGACACCACAAATCCTTCAAAGGCTTCTACGTGCCTTACGAGCTTTATGTGATGTGGGGAGACCAGCGGGAACTCATTCGCACGCTTTACCGCGAGGTCGCCACATACTGCAAGTCGGTCGCCCCGGAAAAGCCGGTCATGATTTCTCCCTTCTTCATCCTGGACAACCAGGGTTTGCTGGGCGATTTCCGCTGGGCCACGCCGAACGAGTATCAAGCCTTCTGGACCGAGATTCTCCGCGAAGCGCCCGTGGACATCGTTGCCCTTCAGGATCGTGGCGAGCATCTGTCCTATTACACCGACGATCAATGTGCGCCCTTCTTTGCGGCAATGAAAAGCGCCTGCGCGGCCACAGGCAAGCAACTTTGGGCCAACGTCGAAACCGGCGAACTTGAGGTGGCAGGTCCGGAGGCTTATGCGATGCGCTTCGGACGCAAGACGCACGTCAACGATCCGAAGACCCGTCCTTACTGGCGGGCGATCTCGGGGGACAAGCTGATGGCGAAACTGCGCTTCGTGCGCCGTTATTCTCAAACCGCCATCACTTGGGGCTACCGTGAGTTTGTGCGCCCCTCGCTCGGGCCGGGCGCGGCGGAGTTGTACGCCGAATACAAGGCGCGGCTCGTTCCATCGAAGCGGACAGCCGTGCCGGGGTCAAAAGCAGACGAAAAATGAGGCTTAACGATCACCATGACGGACTTTTCTTCCCCTTCCGCGGCCGCACGGCGAGATTGCGTAACTCTCATTTGACTGTCACCACGACGTAATTCTTCTTCCCTTTCCGTAGCAGGACGTGCTTGCCGAAAAGCAAATCCTTCGTCGTCACGGTGCGGGTAGCGCTGGGTTCGCGGACGTTGTTGAGGTTTACGCCGCCGCCTTCGATGTCTTTCCGGGCCTGGCCTTTTGAGGGACAAAGACCCGAGTGCACGAGCAATTCGACCAGCGGCAGACCGGCGCCGTCGAGATTGGCTTTCTCGATTTCCTTTGTCGGGACTTCACCGACGATTTCGTTGAAGGTGGCTTCGGAAACGCCGTCGAGATTGCCACCGAAGAGAATTTCGCTCGCGCGGATGGCCTCGGTTGTGGCGCCTGCACCGTGAATCAAATCCGTCACGGCTTTGGCCAATGCTTTGTGCGCTTCGCGAGCGCCGGGATTCGCGGTGTGCTTCGATTCGAGCGCGGCGATTTCTTCGTGCGAAAGGAAGGTAAAGTATTTCAGGTAGCGGCTGACATCACGGTCGTCGGTGTTTATCCAGAATTGGTAAAAGCGATAAACAGAGGTGCGCTTGGGGTCGAGCCAGACCGTGCCGGCTTCGGTTTTGCCAAACTTCGTGCCATCGGTCTTGGTGATGAGCGGGAGCGTGAGGCCGTAAGCCGTTTTGCCGAGTTTTTTCCGGATAAGGTCAATGCCGGCGGTGATGTTGCCCCATTGATCGCTGCCGCCGATTTGCAGTTCACAGTCGCGGTCGCGACAAAGGACGTAAAAGTCGAACGCTTGGACCAACATGTAGCTGAACTCGGTGTAGCTGATGCCGACTTCGCGGTCCTCCATCCGGGCGCGGACGCTTTCCTTGGCGACCATCTGGTTGACGGAAAAATGTTTTCCGATGTCGCGCAGGAATTCCAGAAAGGTGATCGGCGTCATCCAGGAAGCGTTGTCAACGAGCTGGGCGGGATTCTGTTTCGTGTCGAAGTCGAGTAAACGGCGCAATTGGCCGTTCATTCCCGCGAGATTCGCTTCCAACCGCTCGCGCGTCAGCAATTGGCGTTCGGCGGTTTTACCGCTTGGATCGCCGATTAGTCCGGTGGCGCCGCCGGCCAGCGCTACGGGCCGGTGCCCGGCCAATTGAAAACGGCGCAAGCCCAGCAACGGCACCATGCTGCCCACGTGCAAGCTGTCGGCGGTGGGATCGAAGCCCGCATAGAGCGTTGTCGGCGCAGCGAGGCGTTTGGTCAATTGCTCCGCGTCGGTGCAGTCTTGCACCAGGCCGCGCCATTTCAGTTCGTCCAAAATGCTCACGGGCCTAGGCTAAATTGCCGATGGACGAATGCCAATGGCCAATTGCCAATGGCCATGAATTGAGTGCGGGTTTGTGACTCGCGAGCGAAAGCCGCCGAGACTAATGAACCTCAAATTCGACGCGCCTCCAGCGGTCGTCAGTGCTGCGGCCCGGAGGGCCGCGCGCCAAAAGAAAAGGGCGGGTCGTTGCCGACCCGCCCGCGGTGATTCTTGAATTTCGACGCCTGCCTTACTCCTGCTTCGCCGCTTCGTCCACGGCGTCGAAGGCGTGTTGCAGGGCCACGAGATCTTCGCCGGGTTTGAGGGCGTCGAGCGCGGCCTGCTCGGCTTTGAGCTGCTCGGTTGAGTAGTTGGCGGCCTTGATCGAGAGGCCGATGCGGCGCTCGCCCTTGTCAATCTTGATGACACGCGCGGTGACTTCCTGCCCGGGCTTGAGCACGTTCTTGATCTTGTCCACGCGCTCCTCGCTGATTTGCGAAATGTGCACCAGGCCGTCAATGTCTTCCTTCAAGCCCACAAACGCGCCGAAGCTCGCGAGCTTAGTGACCTGGCCGGTGACGAGGTCGCCGACCTTGTAGAGTTGATCAATTTTCTCCCACGGGTCGTTGCCGAGCTGTTTGACGCCCACCGCAATGCGTTGGTTGGCCTTGTCCACTTCGAGCACCTGCGCTTCGACTTCGTCGCCCTTCTTGAAGACTTCGCTGGGGTGATTGATCTTGCGCGTCCACGAAATGTCGGACACGTGAATCATGCCGTCCAATCCTTCCTCTAGTTCGATGAACGCACCGTAACTGGTGAGGTTGCGGATCTTGCCCTTGACCCTGGTGCCGGCGGGATACTTCGTCTCGGCATTGTCCCACGGGTTGGCTTCCAACTGCCGGATGCCGAGGCTGATCTTCTGCTCCTCGCGGTTGATGCCGAGGACGACGGCTTCGATCTCCTGTTCCGCCTTGAGCATGTCGCTCGGTTTGGCGACGCGCTTGGTCCAGGACAGCTCGGTCACGTGCACGAGACCTTCGACGCCGGGTTCGAGTTCCACAAACGCGCCGTAAGGCACGAGGTTGACGACCTTGCCCTTGACCTTCGCGCCGACGGGATACTTGGTTTCGATCTGGTCCCACGGGTTGGCCATCTTCTGCTTGAGGCCAAGGCTGACACGTTCCTTTTCGCGGTTAATGTCGAGCACCACCACGTCGAGGTCCTGGCCGACCTTGAGAATGTCCGACGGATGCGCGATCCGGCCCCAGCTCATGTCCGTGATGTGGAGCAAACCGTCAATGCCGTTGAGGTCAATGAACGCGCCGAAGTCGGTGATGTTCTTGACCGTGCCCTTGCGGATGTCGCCCGGCACCATCTCGGCGAGCAGCTTGGAGCGGCGCTCGTTGCGCTCGGCCTCGATCAGCTCGCGGCGGCTGAGCACCACGTTCTGGCGGTCCTGGTTGACCTTGACGACCTTGAACTCGTAGGAATTGCCCACGTATTGGGCGAGGTTCTTGGGCGGGGTGATGTCAATTTGCGAGGCCGGCAGGAAGGCCTCGACGC
>CAYWMD010000087.1:0-21002 GCA_964458575.1 uncultured Bifidobacteriaceae bacterium
GGTGGGCGGTGAGCCCAGGATTGCGACGTGGTCGCGGTGCGTTGCGCCCGCGGCCCTGCGGCCCCTTTGGCGCTTGTTTCACCATGGCAGGACCGATAAGCTGTGCCTTCAAACTGTCGGCACACTTTGAAACGTCCGGCGGGATGGGAAGAATGCCAGCGCCTTCCTGGAAAATCACTTCATGAAAGCCAAATCCAAAAACAAGATGACGGTGTTGACCGGCCGGGTTGTGGCGGCGCGCGCCCAAGCGACGGAAGCCGAGTCCGCTGCGGCCGAAGCCGGGGAGCAATTGCGTCAGGCGAAACGTCGGCGCAAGGAGGCGCGGCAGGCGGTCAAGCGTGCACGAAAGGTCGCCGCGCGCGCCGCGGAGGTTTCGGCCGACGCCGCGAAGAAGTTGGCCAAACTGGAAAAGAAGCTCGCCCGCGTGGTCAGGAAGCAGGCCAAGGCGCGGAAGTCCACCGTCAAGCAGCGTTCCCGGACGAAGCCCTCCCCGCGGGCCACGACCGAACTTCCGCAAACGCCGCTTGGGCTGCCGCCGGCGACTCCGGTTGCAGAGAGCACCACCGTGAATTTGGACCCGGCGACGCCCTAGCACGTTCAGAAGTGCGCATCACCGCGCAGTTTTGTTTGAACCGAAACCTCAACACAGTCCACACCACCCATGAAGACCAAAAAATTGATCAAGCGAGCGCACAAATTCGCCCGACCCTTCCGCGTTAGCAACGGCAGCAAATTCCGGCTCAAGGATTACGATCCGGGTGACACGTTGGCGTTGAAGTCCGCCGACAAGTCGCGCGCGAAGGAAGCGCTCGCCTCGGGCGTCGAGGCGCTGGCGGAGTTGCAGGACAAACTGTACGCGCAGGACCAGTGGGCGGTGTTGCTGATCTTTCAAGCGATGGATGCGGCGGGCAAGGACGGTGCCATCAAGCACGTCATGTCCGGCATCAATCCGCAAGGCTGCCAGGTTTACTCGTTCAAATCCCCGTCGGCCGAGGACCTAGATCACGATTATCTCTGGCGTTGCATGAAGTGCCTGCCGAATCGCGGGCACATCGGCATCTTCAATCGCAGCTACTACGAGGAAACGCTCGTCGTGCGCGTGCACCCGGAGTTTCTGCAAAAACAACGTCTGCCCTCATCGCTCATCACCAAACAAATCTGGCAGAAACGGTTTCAGGACATCCGGGCCTTCGAGCGTTATCTATCGCACAACGGGATCGCGGTGGTGAAGTTCTTCCTGCACCTCTCGAAGAAGGAACAGAAGCGGCGATTCCTCGAACGCGCCGACACGCCCGAGAAGAACTGGAAGTTTTCCGCCGCGGACATGGCCGAACGCGAATATTGGGAGGAATACCAGGATGCCTACGAGGACATGATCCGCAACACGGCCACGAAGCACAGCCCCTGGTACGTCGTGCCGGCGGACAACAAGTGGTTCACCCGCGTGGTCGTGGCCGCTGCGGTCATTGACACGCTGGCGTCCCTCGGTGTGGATTATCCCAGGGTGGACCAGGCCAAGCTCCGGGAAATCGCCGCCGCAAAACGGGCGTTGCTAAAGTCGAAATGAAATACGAGGGGCGGGAAACTCCCGTCACACGCAACCAATCCACCGAGCCATCGGGATTCAGTCATGCCGGGCGTCAAAACTGATTACGAGAAGCCAACCGTGCCGGATGCATCCAAACCATCCGACGCGGAATCCTGGAAACGATTCGTCCCATCCGGACCGAGCGCGCTCAAGGCAAGGCAGGTCATGGGCGTGCAACTCGCCGCCGCGCACGGTTCGCCAAGCAAATTGTCCCGGCTGCCAAACCTCCTTTCATGAGCGAAGCGAGCGCCGAGAACCCAAGACCGCGGTCCAGATGGCGCTGGCCGCTGTTTCAAGGCGTGCTGCCGCTGGAGAAGTCCCGAGTGCTGCCTGACCTCATCGCGGGCGTCACGCTGGCGGCGATGAACATTCCGCAGGCGATGGGTTACACCAAGATTGCCGGCATGCCGGTGATCACGGGGCTTTACACGTTGCTGCTGCCGGTGATGGCGTTCGCGATTTTCGGGGCATCCCGATATCTCGTGGTGGCGTCGGATTCGGCCACTGCGGCCATACTTGCCGTCGGGATTGCGCCGCTGGCCGTCACGGCTTCCCCGAATTACGTGGCGCTCGCGTCCACCGTAGCGCTGTTGACCGCGGGGTTTCTGCTGGTCGCGCGGTTGTTGCGGCTGGGTTTCCTCGCGGATTTTCTCTCGCGCACCGTGCTGATTGGATTCATGACCGGCGTGGGTTTTCAGGTTGGGATCGCCGTGTTGGGGGAGATGCTCGGCATCGCGGTGACGAGCAAGACGTCCGTCGGCCAGTTGTTGGAGGTCGGCCGGAAGCTCGGCGACTTGCACTGGCCGACGCTGGCGATCTCGCTGGGCGTGGTGGTGGTGAGCATGGCGTCCCGCCGGTTGGCCTCCCGATTTCCCGGTGCGTTGCTGGCGGTGATGGCGACCTTGTGCCTGAGCGCCGCGCTGGACTTCGGAAGCCACGGCATCGCGCTGGTGGGCGCCGTTGCCGGCGGGCTGCCGCAACTCGGCATTCCCAAAGTGACCTGGGCGGAGATTCAGCCGTTGCTGCCGGTGGCCGGCGCCTGCTTCGTCATGATCGTTGCGCAAAGTTCGGTCACGTCCCGGGCGTATGCGATGCGGCATCATCAAGTGTCCGATCCGAATCGCGACCTGGTGGGGTTGTGCGCCGCAAACCTCGCGGCCGCCGGCAGCGGCACGTTTGTCGTCAACGGCAGTCCCACGCAGACGGCCATGGTGGAAGCCTCCGGCGGCCGCAGCCAGTTGGCGCACCTGTCCACCGCCATCACGGTCGGGATCGTGCTGTTGTTCCTGACGGGCCCGCTCAAGTTCCTCCCGGTCTGCGTGCTGGGGGCGATTGTCTTTGTGGTGGCGGTGCGGTTGGTGGATGTGAGCGGATTGCGCAACCTGCATCAGGTGCGACCGAAGGAGTGTTATCTGGCAATCATCACGGCGGCGGCCGTGGTTTTCCTGGGGGTTGAACATGGCATTCTCCTGGCCTTGGTGTTGTCGCTGCTCCAGCACGTGCGCCACAGCTACCGGCCTCACACGGCGGTGGTGCTCCGCGACCCGCAAGACCAATGGCGTCTGGAACCGTCCGAACCCGGCAAGATGACCGAGCCCGGCCTGGTGATGTATTGGTTTGGCGCCGACCTGTTCTACGCGAATGCCGGATTCTTCGCCGAACAGGCGCGGCATCTCGTGCAGGCATCCCCCACGCCCGTCCGATGGCTGGTGATTGATTGCAGCGCCATCACGGGCTTGGATTACACCGCCGGTCAGGCGCTCGTGGACCTGCACCGGGACCTCAGCAAGGCCGGAGTCGTCGTGGCCTTGAGCCGCATTCAACCCCGGCATGACGGGGTCCTGGAACGCATGGGACTGTTGAAGTTGATCGGGGCCAACCGGATTTTCGGTTCGCGCCACAGTTGCGTGGAGGCGTACCGGGCCGAATGCCCGGCCGGAGGAAGCGAGCCGGCGCGAGCCAACGCATCGCCCGCCTGAGCTTCGCGGACGCCACCGTGCATCCGGTTTACCGCCGCCATCCAATTTTGTCCAATGGAGGATATTGAACGCTCCCGGATGCAAGATCTGCCAACGATGGCTGCCGCCGGACGCCGTGCGTTGTGCCGCCCCGGCTGCGGTCATCATTGAACCAGAACGCGGTCACCGATTCGAGCCATGAACCTTGAACCAACTCAGCCCAATTCCAATTTCAACAAATTCTCCCGCCGGAGTTTTGTCCTCCGCGCCTCGGCTTCCGTCGCGGCGTTCAGCATTGTGCCCGGCTATGTGATCGGCGCGCGCGGGCAGACGCCGCCGAGCGGCCGGCTCAACATCGCCGCCGTGGGCGTGGGGGGCATGGGCCGGAACAACCTCCGCAAACTGGCCGAAGCCGGCGAAAACATCGTGGCCTTGTGCGACGTGGATTCCGGGGAACGCGCGGCCAAGGTCATCGCCCTTTACCCGAAGGCGAAGGTTTATCGCGATTACCGCGTGATGCTGGAAAAGCAGAAGGACATTGACGCGGTGATTGTGGCGACGCCGGACCACTCGCACGGCGTGATCGGCATGGCGGTCATCAAGGCCGGCAAACACATCTACCTGCAGAAACCGCTCGCCCATTCGCTGTACGAGGTGCGCCAGCTCACCGAGGCCGCGCGGGCGCACAAGGTCGTCACGCAAATGGGCAACCAGGGACATTCCGGCGAGGGCGCGCGGCAGCTTTGCGAGTGGATCGGGAGCGGCGCCATCGGTGCGGTTCGGGAAGTCCACGCGTGGACGAATCGTCCCGTCTGGCCGCAGGGGGTGGAGGTCGAGCGGCCCAAGGAGACGCCGCCCGTGCCGCCGGAGCTGGACTGGGATTTGTGGATCGGCCCGGCGGCGATGCGCCCGTATCATCCGACCTACGCGCCGAGCAAATGGCGCGCGTGGTGTGATTTCGGCACCGGTTCGCTGGGCGACTTGGGCTGTCACGTGCTCGATCCGGTTTTTTGGGCGCTCCAGCTCGGCCAACCCACGAGCGTCGAGGCCAGCATTTCCACCTACTGGCATGAGTTCTGGCAACGCACCGAGCCGAAGAACGAAACGTTCCCGCGTTCGACCATCGTGCGTTACAAGTTTCCGGCGCGGGGCAAGCTGCCGCCGGTGCTGCTCACGTGGTGGGACGGCGGTTTGATGCCGCCGCGCCCCGACGAACTCGGGCCCGAGCGGCGCCTGGGGGATGCGGACGGCGGCGTCTTGTTCACGGGAAGCAAAGGGGTGTTGATGTGCGGTTGTTATGGCAAGGAGCCGCAGTTGTTGCCGGAGTCGCGGATGAAAGCGTTCAAACCACCACGCCCCACGCTGCCGCGCATACCCGATGGCCAGGAGGGGCATGAAAAGGACTGGGCGCGTGCGTGCAAAGGCGGTCCGCCGGCCTGTTCGAACTTCGAATACTCCGGGCCGCTCTCGGAAATGGTTTTGCTGGGCAACCTGGCCGTGCGCAATCCGGACACCTGCCTGTTGTGGGACGGGCCGAATCTGAAGGTGACCAATGACAACGAAGCCGACGCCTGCATCCGCCGGAATTATCGCGCGGGCTGGGCGCTTTAGATTCCGCCGCCCACCGCGAACTGGCGTTTCTTGCCCAACGGCTTGAGCAGTTGTTCCGCTCCCAGCGCCATAAAGTCGGTTTCGGTGCGCGTTTGGAAGAAAAGAAAACCTTCCTTCCGGAACTGTCGGATTTGTTCCAGCGTGCCGGCTGGACGCCCGAGCACCTTCGCGTTCTTCTTCGCCGCGGCGACGATTTTTGCGATGGCCTTTTTCACCTGCGGATGGTTCTGGTTGCCGCGATGGCCCAGGGCAAATGAAAGATCGCTCGTCCCGATGAAGATGACATCAATCCCCGGGGTCGCCGCAATCTCGTCAATGTTTTCGAGCGCCGGAACGTCCTCGACGACGGTCACGACCATCACGTTGTGGTCGGCGAAGTCGTAGTAACCCTGCGGAGCGGGCCAGCGGAATTGTGCCAGCTCGGCGCCCGAACCGCGCAGGCCGGGTTTGGGATAACGGCAGGCGGCAACAGCCTGGCGGGCGAGTTGCGGACTACTGGTGAACGGAAAGACGACGCCCAGCACGCCCGCGTCGAGCAACGGCTTGGCGGTCCACAACTGGTTGACCGGCGGGCGCGCGAACGGCACGGCGGTCAGGCCGCGCGTGGCGAGGACGATGTTGCGCACGGTTTCCAGCGTGATCGGGGCATGTTCCATCTCCATCCAGATGAAATCAAAGCCCAGGGCGGCGGCTTGGGCCGCGATCTCCACGTTGTTGACGCTGATGACCGCGCCGACGACGGTCTCGCCCTGGCGGAGCTTTTCCTTGACGGGATTTTTCCAGATTGCCTTGCCGTTGGTGGAATGGGTCGTGATCATAAAACTGGTGGGTTCGCGGGTTCAGGGGGTGGCGGGGATTCTTTGAGCAACCAAACTTCCGAGACCTGGCAATCCCGTCCGTTGCCGCCGCGTCCGGGTTCGCCGTTCCAAATCAAAGTGAGCCGCCCTGTGCGGGTTGCCGTCGGCGGCACCGGAAACTCCAGCGGCTCGATCCAGCGCGATTTCGCGCGGTAGGGATGGATCTCGATGCCGTCGTTCGCGACGAGCCGGATTTTCTTCTGGTTGTCCCCGGCGTACGTCACGCGGACTTTGTAGCGCGCGGACGGGTCGAGGTCGGGGTAGGTCAGCTTCAGCGTTCCGTCGTAAAGCGCCTCCGCGTGATCGGTCCAGGAGACGCGCCGGGTGGTGCCCACGATCCGGCCGCGCTGCTTCACCATGGGATATTCCGCGAAGTCAACGCGCGGCGATTGGAAGCAGCCCGGGTCGGCGGCGAAGCCAGGGCCGGGGTCGAGATGTGGCTGGGCGGCCGAATTGCCCAGATCGTCGTAAAAGCCACCTGGGCCGGGATTCGTCCACTCCACGATCCGGGCGAGCGCCGCGAGCCGTTCGGTTTCGGACGGCAGCGCGCGGATTTTGCCGAAGCGTTCGCGCAGCCAAAGCCGGTTGTTCAACGCAAAGTCCAGCGTGTCCAGGCTCGCGCCGCGGCCCACGTCAATGGCCCGGTATTTTTCGACGCTGAGTTGCATCCGGATGCTTTGATACAAATCCTCGGCGAGTTGAAAGACGCGCTGGCGCAAGGGTTCGTTGGCGGGATTGGCGGAGAACTGGTTGAGGGTTCGCTCCGCGTCGGCCATGGCGCGGGCGGAGCCGGTCTCCGGGGCGGCGTGCAAGAACGCCAGCGCCCGCGATTCAAGGTCCGATTCAAACAGCAGCCGCTGCCGCACCGAGGCGTCGAAGTAGGCGCGGAAGAGCGCCTGTTGGAAGCGCCAGTTTTTCAGGACATCCGGCGTGGCGCGCTTTTCCATGGCTTGAAACCACTCCAGCGTCTGGTCCACGCCGCGGTTGGCCCGGAGCGGTCCGCGCCAGTTCTGCTCCAGCGCCAGCAACCCGCGCGCGAAGTCGTCCGTGTACGGTTCGCCGATGAAGTAACGGCTGAATTGGCGCAGAACCTCCGTGACGTCGGCGTCCGGCTCCCAGCCCAGTGCGCTCCAGATGCACTTGTTCACGTCGTCATTGCAGCCCTCGGAGTAGGTCAGGAAGCCAATCGTGTGCGGCGCGGTCTGGCGGAAAATGATCGCGTGGTCCACGGGGCGCGGGTTGATGCACTCGCGGCCCTCGGTCACGGCCAGAGCGGCGTCCCAGTTCGGCACGGGATACTGGCATTGGCGCGAGTGCGTGATGTCCGGATAATCGCGGATGGGATATTTCGCCGGGACGAGCGCGCGCAGTTTTTCCAGGCTGACGCGCACTTGCGGACCATAAACCACGCCGGTCAGCCACGCGGGTTGTTCGCGGTGCAGAATGTCCACGAACTCATCGAGCCACGCTTGCGTGAAGCCTTGGGGCGAAACCCACATTTGCGCCCGGGGATGATAGCGATGCAGGTTCTCAGTCTGCTTTTCGAGCAGCGCCATCAGGTATTTCGGCTGGGTGTGGCCGGGATCGCCGCCGGGGACGAATACGGCGTCAATGCGTGGCAATCGGGCGAATACCTCGCCCCATTCGCGCAGGGCGGATTTCACCGTGCGCGGGCTGGCGTAGTTTTTGTCCATCGCCGGATACCAGACCCACACGTCCAAACCGTACGCATCGGCCAGACGCGACATGCCCTGCATCATCTCCATCGGCGGACGCGGGAAATGCGGACTGTCCGCGTCATCATCCGAGCGCGGCGGGATGAGTTCGACGGTGTTGCAGCCGAACACGGCCAGGTCGCGGAAATATTGCTCCCACACCGGCAGATCCCAGGCGTCGTAGGAATGCGTTTTCGGACGGTAGCCCAGTTGGTGGCCGCGCAACGCGTACTTCGGGGCGGTGGCGACCGCGAGATTGTCATCCACGCTCACCTTGCCGCGGGACATGTGGAGTTCGCGCAACAAACGCCCGACCCCAAACAACACGCCGCGTTCGTCGTGGCCGAGCACCAGCACGGCGGGACTTTGGTCCGCCGGCCGAACCCCCAGGCGAAATCCCTCCGGGGCGCTCGCGGTTGCCGACGCCGCCAGCGTGCCGGCGTAAGGACCGGCAAAGGCGCCGGCCGCGCCTTCCAAGCCCACGGCAATGACCGGCGCGTTGGATTGCGGCCACGCGGTCAATTGCGGCCAGAGAATTCCGGTCCGCTTTTCCACTTCCTCGACCAACATCCTAATCGCCTGCTTCTGGCGGGGCGAAGCCTCCGGCGACGTCACCACGACCGCGTTTTGCAGGTCGAGCGCGGCCAACGGCGCGGCGATTCCGAGGCCGGAAATCAACGCGAGCATCAGCCGCAGACGGCGGGGCAGGGGATAACGAGGGTAAATCATGATGGTGATTCAGGTTCGGTCCGGCGCGGTTTGATCAACAACACCAGCGCCACGGACAGTAGCGCGACGCCGGCAAACACGCCAAAAATCAAATTGAGCGGCACATGACGGTCGCGCAGCGCGCCGAAGGCCCAGTCGCCGAAGCCACCGCAACTGATGCTGACGAGATTCATGATGCCATAGCCCGTGGCCCGCCATTCGGGTCGCGCGATCTGACAGAGAATCGGCATGTTGTTGCAGTCGAAAAATCCCCAGCCGATGCCGAAGAGGACCAAGCCGACGATGGCCACCGTCAGCGTGCCCGCGTTGCCCACGCTGAAGAGCGCGGGCAGAAACAACATGGTCCCAATGGCGCTGGTGAAAATCCGTCCGCGCGGCGTGGTGCGCATCCAGCGATCGGCCATGAACCCGCCGACCAGGGCTCCGATGAGCGCGGAGAATTGCACAAACAGGATCGCGCTGACACCCGCCTTGCCCTGACCGAGATGGAATTTTTCCTTGAGGATGTCCGGCATCCAGTCGCGCACGACCCAACCCGCGATGGCGGGCAGCGTGAAATAGAGCACGAGCAGTATGAAACTGGGATTGCCGAGTAGGGCGGAGAAAAGATTGCCCGAGCGTCCCTTTCCGTTGCTGGTTGGGGCGACCTCCTGCCGCACCGGATTCTTGAGCAGCGCAAACAGCGGCAGGGCGTAGAGCAATCCGACCAAGCCACAGGCGGAAAACGCCCAGCGCCAGCCGAATTCGGGCGAATCGGCCACGAAGCCCGCGAAGCCGCCCAGCATCTGTCCCGCGTAAAGCCCGGTTTGATGCACGCCCACGGCCCGCGACCTCGTCAGCCCCGGGTGATAATCCGTGATCAACGCCAGCGCCGTCGGCATGTAAAACGCCTCGCTCACACCCATGAGCGCGCGCGCCCAGACGAGCTGGTCGAAGGTGGTCACGTGACCCGTCCACCAGGTCACCGCCGACCAGATGAACAGACTGGCGCAAATCACATGTTTGCGGCTCACACGGTCCGCGATGTAACCGCCGAACGGACTCAGGATGGCATACGTCCATTTGAAACACGCCAGCACCCAGCCCCAGTCCGCCTTGTTTGTGATCGTGGGAATATCGCCCACCATGGACGACTTCATGGTCGCGAGCATCTGCCGGTCGAGATAGTTGAGCAGCGCCACCGGCGTCAACAGGGCGACCACCAGCCAGGCGTAGGAGGAGAGGGATTGGTTTTGCTTCATGCCGTGCCAGGCTCATACCGGTGGGCCATGGGATGTTCGTCAACGTCAACGCGCGGTCAGTTGGCCGGTTCGGGTTTGAGCAACTCCGCCAGATTGTAGTGGGTGAACCGGGTGTGCGCAGCCACGTTTTGCGCATCGGCGTTGGCCACCCAGAAATCCAGCGTGTCCGGCGCGAACAACGCGCAATGGATGTTCGACATCATGCAGACCGGGCGCTTCATCAAATCGCGCGCGCTGGCGGCGTCGAATTTCCCGTAGCCGGTTTGCACCCGTCGCGCGAGTTCTTCGTAACGCTCGCCGGCGGACATCAATACCGCGTCGGGAATGGCGTGCGGCAACCGCGGAAACGCCTCGCCGGCGCGAACCACCTCGAACTTGTCCGGCGTGGCGGCGATGCCCACGGCGCATTTGGATTTGCTGTCGGAGATGACGTAATAATATTCACACGTGCGCGGCCCCTGGCGCATGATTTCCACGGCTTCGTCGAGCGTGTTCGCCTTTTCCATGACCTCGCGCACGAGTTCCGCCATGGGTTTGCCGTCCCAATGACCCTCGCCTTTGCCGCCCATCTCGCCGATGGCGACATGTTTTTCATTCATCGCCGTGACCGAGCCGATGAACCCGGCGTAACCGATGTTTACCCAGGCATTGCCCTGTTCGGGTTGCATCACCATCACCACGGCGTTTTGTTCCAAACCCAAACCGCGCAGGTAGTCGAGAATTCGGCCGTGATAAAGCCGGCCCTCCGCCGTGGCCTTGCCGTACAACGCGAAGCCGCTGCAATGAAACAATTCCGGGAAAAAGTTGGCGAGCCGCACGTCTTCGCGCCGAAGATGCGCCGCGTCGGCCAGCGCGTCCATTTCGCGGAGATAACGCCGGTCCATGAACCGGTCCAAACGTTTCTGGGCGGCCTCGATTTCGCCGAAGACCCAGCGGCCTTGCTGAAACGAACTGCCCACGCCCACGCCGTAGAGAATCTGGTTCACCAGGTTGCGCACGTCCTTTTTCAGCAGCGTCCCGTGTTGCGTTCCCATTTCCTCGGGTGTGCCTTTGAGAAACAGGACCTTGGTCCCGTCCACCATTTCCAGCCGGCCCGCGCCCTCGCGTGCCACCAACTGGCGTTCGCCGGTGGCCGGTCCCAGTGACGGCAGGCTTTGTCCCAGCGAATCCATCCACACGGAGAGAGAGCGTGTCAGATGCGCGCGCGCGACAGTTTCAATCTTGTCGCCTGCCTTGGGGACCAGCTTCCACGCGGTGTTGGGTTGGATTTTTCCGAACTGCGGGTTGCGGAATTCAATGTCCAGATCGGCCTTTTTGCCATCGCGATACGCCAGGCGCACGATCAGAGCGTCGGGTTTGCGGATCCAAAATTGGAACGTGCCGGCGGGCAGCTTGAAATTCTGCGCGGCGGCCGGTTTGATGGTGGCCTTGATGACGTCGCAGGCCGCGCCGCCAACCGTTTCGTTGGGCAGGGCTTCAAAATCCGTCACCAGCGGCAGCATGGCCAGTTGTTCCGGTGCGAGCGCGAATTGCAGCGGGCCGAGCGGCTTGTCCTTTTTGAACCCCGGCGCCGTGGAATACAGGTCCACGTCAGGCGACCCGATCAGCCCGAATTTCTTTTCCGGCACATAAACCCAGAGCTGCTGGCCGTTCCGGCCGAAACCAAACGAACCATGTTCACCCGTTGCCGACACCTTCAAGCGGTCCGGTGCCTGGCAGGCGATATCCAGTTCCTGCAGCTCCAGTTTCTTCGGCAGCCCGCCGGCTTTCAGGATTTTGACGGTGGTAGTGAAGCATTGGGGAGCGGTATCGGCCGGCGGCTGAAGGATCGTGGAGACCCGCGCCAGCGCGGCTTGAAACACTTCGGCCGGCGCGGCGCCCTTGGTTTCGGCGGCGGGGACCGGATGGACCTGCGAGAACAGCAGCCCGACGGCGACGAAGCCAGCGACGGCGCACCGGTGAAAAGACCGGGTCGGGCGGGAGGGTTGCGCGGGAGGCGGCGGTCCGAACCGACCGGCCCGATTGGCGACCAAGTCAATAATTTTCATCCGCGAGCTTTCATTATGGCCACGACAGGCTGACATAAACCATTCCGGTGAACGTTCAAGATATTCCACTGGACAAATTCAAAGATTGCCGGGGAAGTTGCCAGCGATTCTTTTTTGCCGGCGGTGGGAAGGCGCGGGGGGTGGCCGGCTGGCGTGGCTTTCGGGTCGGGCATTTTCCCGCGGGATCACGTTTGAGAAAGTTCTGGGCGCTGCCAGGATTCCTGGCAAATAAGAAGCGCAACCTTTTCACTTGGCGTGTTCTGGCGAGTTGCTTAGTGTCCCGCACATGAAACAAACATTGCTTTCTGCGTTCGCACTCGCCGGACTTCTCATCGCCGCCCCGCAACTCTTCGCTCAGACCGAACCGGGCTTCAAACCTCTGATGGACGGTAAAACTTTCACTGGCTGGAAAAAGGCCGAGGAAAGCCCGGACACCTGGAAAGTCGAAGATGGTGCTTTTGTCGCGCATGGCAACCGCTGCCACCTGTTTTATGTCGGCGACGAGAAACCGTTCAAGAATTTCCACCTCAAGGTGGACGTGATGACCGAACCGGGCTCGAACGGCGGAATTTATTTTCACACCAAATACCAGCCGGAAGGCTGGCCGACGGAAGGATTCGAGTCGCAGGTCAATTGCACCCATGGCGACAAGATCAAAACCGGCAGCCTTTACAACGTCGCGAATGTCGGTCACGCCGCGTCGCAGGACAATAAATGGTGGACGCAGGAAATCATCGTCGAGGGCCGCAAGGTCACGGTGCTGGTGGATGGCAAGCTGGTGCTGCAATACATCGAAGCGCCGGGAGCGCAGCCGGACAAACCGTTTTCCCACAAGCTCGCGGAAGGCATTTTTGCCCTCCAAGCCCACGATCCCAAGAGCGTCGTCCGTTACAAAAACATTCGCGTGAAGCGGCTGGAGTAACGACGGCTACTCGTCTTCCATCAGCGGTTTGCCGCGCGTCTCGGGCGCGCGGAGCAACACCAGCAGGCCCAGCAAATAAATGGCGCCCAAGGTCACCGCACCCACGCGGAACGGATCGGCCACGCCAATTTGCCGGAACACTTCGCGAATCGAATTGCCGCCGATCATCACGACAGCCGCCGACATGCGCGCCACGTTGTAACCGAAGGCCGTGCCGGTTGAACGCAGGCGCGTCGGGAAGATTTCCGGGAAATAGATCACGAACCCGCCCATGACGCCGATGGTGAAAAAGCCGACCAACGGCAGCATCACGTAAGCCTGCCATTCCGAGTTGAGCGTCAGGAAGGCGATGGCGACCGAGATGAAACCGCCCAGAAAGAATGTCGTGAAAGTGACGCGCCGCTTCGCGTGATTTGCCAGAAAGGTCAAGGTCAGGATGCCGATGAATCCGCCCACGTCCTGGAGCAGCGTCGCCACGGCTTTGACCTTGCCGATATGCTGCGCGACGTCCGGCGGCAGCGTTTGCCCGCGCAATTCCGGCGGGGTCAACGCCGAACTGATGAGTTCCGGCGACCAGAAGCCGACGCCCCAAACGCCGACGATGCCCGCTGTGGCCATGCCCACCGCCACGAGCGTGTGCATGCGCCACCGTGGATGCGTGAACATGCTGCGCACATCGCCCATCTGCCGCGCGAGATTCTCGCTGGCCAGCTTCCGCGCCGCCTTCCACTTCTCCGACTCGCGCATCGTCGGGATCACGAACACGGTGAGCAACGCCGGGAGCGCTCCGACGAAAAACAACAACCGCCAACCCGGCGCTGTGACGCCGAGCCATTCAAGCGTGTAAACCTTCTCCGGCAGATACAACCAGCGCGCCAGAACGGAGCCGGACATGTTGCCCAAAACTGAAAGCGCCGAAAACAGGCCGAGACACGCCGCTCGCGCATGGTCGGGCATGGTTTCGGCGATCAATGTCGCCGCTGCCGCAAACGCGCCGCCGATGCCACAGCCCATCAACAGCCGATACAAACAAAAATCCCACCAGGTCGTTGCCAAACCGCAGAGCCCGGTGAACAGGGAATAGACAAGAATGGAAACGGCCAGCGTCTTCACGCGTCCCCAACGGTCGCCCATGACACCAAAAAACAACCCGCCGATCGCCCAGCCCATCATCGTCGCGGCGGTTGCCCAGGTTCCGTAGTCGAGAACCGTCCGGTCGGTCTGCGGCAGCTTCAGCAGGTCCGACAGCGCCGGGGAACGCGCGAGCATGAAGATGCGCTGGTCCGCGCAATCAAACAGCCACGCCAAAGCGCCGATGAAAAAGACCCACCAGTGATAGGGTTGCAGGCCCTGATACCAGCGCAAAGGTTTGTCATGGGGGCCGGCAGGAGGCGGGCTGTCTATGGCGTGCATGAGTTTTACGGCTTCAATTTGATTCGCGTTCGATCTGCATTTAGCCCAGATAACGTTGCCAGATTGCTCCGGCTTGTTCCGGGTTCTTCACCACTGTTATCACAGCGAGGCCCGGCGGCGGAAGCTTTTTGAAGATCCAATCGAGGTCGCGCTGCGGAATGTTGCCCCAGATGATCAACGGCTTTTGCGCGAGAATCTTTCGGTGCGCCGGGTAAAGCGCCTCGGCGCTCGGCCCGCCTTCGTCAATGTGCAGTTCCAACGCGAGGAACGGCATGCGCAGGTAGAAATCCGTGGGGACGAATTTCGTCGGATGCTGGTGCATGACGCAGCCGGCGAAACTGCGGGCTATGCGATCATCATGTTCGCGGATGAATTCGTCATAAAGCGTCGGCGAAAGCAGCGCGGCGGCGTCTTCCTGATGCCAGATCGTTCCCGCCGGCGCCCACAGGTTGTAATAAAACGAACCCACACCGCCGTGAAACGGAGGGATGTGCGCGAGTTGCAGTTTGCCGAACTCGATCCAGAAATCCGCGAGCCGACGGCAGACGGCCCTCACCTCCGCCGGCCGATCCATCATGGCCAGGATGAAATCTGACCCGCCATAAAGCGCCGACAGCAAATCGGCAATGCCGCGCATCCGCGTGGTGCCGATCGGCCAATGTCCTTGACTCCGCTCCGCCATGCGGTCGAGAAATTCGGCAGCCTTCCGCATCCACGGCGAGCCGGCATCGAAAGCGGGAATTGAATCCGGACCCGTGAAATGTGGCGGCGGTTTCGAGTGAATGGAGCCGGTCGAATGGTCGGCATAGATCGGGCAACCGAGTGCGACTTCCAGCCACGGGATGCCCCAAAACGCACTCGCGCTCCACATGAAATCGCCGCCGCACGCTTCGTGCAAATTGAACAACCGGTCGCAATCGTCCAGATACGGCGCGACCGCGAAATCCTCCGGGTTCAGCGTACGGTTGGCAGGAAGCTTGTCGGAAGCCCGATAACGACGCAGCGGATAATCGCTCCCCACAAAGAAGCCGAGCAGCGGGCGCTCATTGGCGCGTTGGTAAAATTGCCGAAAGCGCCCAACCCGTTCCGCGAGGGAAAAGTGCGGCGCGGAACTGCCCTTCATATCATCGGCCCGCCGCTTTGAGTGACGCGCGCGCGGCTTGCTCCATGAACACGTTGTCCAGGCCGAGCGCCACCATCGTGTAACCCTGGTCCAACGCCTGGCGGATGTTTTGATCGTTGGGGCGGACGATGTGCATACCCGCGGACTTTTTATGCGCACGACAAGCGGCGCGATATTTTTCCAGCGCGCCAACCATTTGCGGGTGATCGAGCTGACCGGTGATACCCATCGAACCGCTCAAGTCCAGCGGGCCGATGAACACGCCATCCACGCCTTCCACTTGCAGAATCGCGTCGAGGTTGGCGATGGCGTCCTTGTGCTCGATCTGCATGACCATTGCGATCTCGTCGTTGGCGGAGGCGATGTAGGAATCGAAATCCGCGCCGTGATGATTCGCCCGCGAGTAACCGAACCCGCGTCCGCCGCGCGGCGGGTACTTGGCTTCGCGAATGGCGGCCTCGGCTTCGGCGGCGGTCTTGACCATCGGAATGATCAATCCGCGCGCGCCAGCATCGAGCACGCGATGAATCCAGATGGGATCGTTCAACGGGAGACGCGCGATCGGAACGCAATGGAATCCGGCCACCGCGCGAAAAATGCCGGCGGTAGATTCCAGATCAATGATGCCGTGTTCAAGGTCCACGCAAACCCAGTCGAAGCCGGCGCGGGCGAAGACTTCAGCACATGCGGGATGGCCGATTTGAATCCAACTGCCCAGTGTGACCTGGCGTTCGAGCAGAGCGCGGCGAAATTTGTTCTTGATCATAAAGGCTGATGAAGGGTTTCGGTTCTGCGGGACGGTGTGAAGGCGTGTGTGGCGTTCTCCCTCACCCTTACCCTCTCCCGCTGGGAGAGGGAACAGCAATCGCGCGTTTCGATTCCTTCCGACTGCCGTTCGGCAACTCCCGTCCTTCGACTTCTCGGGAGCCTCGCTAAGATTCTCCCTCTCCCAGCGGGAGAGGGAGAGCGGTTCGTCGCACGGTGACGACCCGAACGCATTCGCGGAAGCGGCTGAATGCTGTCAACAAGGTCGTTTGTCAGCGAGCGATTTGTCATCTCAGGTTTTGAGTTTGGCTAACACGTCACGGTTCAACAAATCCATTTCCGCAAGCCGGCCCGCCTCGGCCAACCGGATGTTCTGCAACGCGCGCCGGGCCATGCGCTCGCACGCTTCGCGCGTGCTGCTGCCCACGTGCGGGGTCAAAACCACATTGGGCAAAGTCCGCAAATCCTTTTCGGCCACCGTGGGCTCGTAAGGCTCGCGTTCGAACACATCCAACGCCGCCCCGGCAATTTTTCCGGACGTGAGCGCGTCGAACAAGGCAACTTCATCCACGAGCGCCCCGCGCGCGGTGTTCACCACCCAGCAACGGGAGGGCAGTTGAGCCAACCGCGCGCCGTTGAGGAAATGGCGCGTCTCCGGGACGCTCGGAATGTGGAGGCTGACGAAATCCGCGTCGTGGACGGCGTCCGCAAAATGTTTCACCACGGTTGCGAAGCCAAATTCGCTTTGCAATTGCACGACATTCACGGCCATGACCTCGCACCCGATGACTTTCATGCCCAAGCCGCGCGCTGCCACGCGCGCCACGCGCCGGCCAATCGCACCGCAGCCGATGACGGCGAGCGTCTTGCCTTGAAGCTCGAAGCCCACCTGCGGCGACCAACGGCCCGCGCGCAGATCGGCGCCCGCCGTCACCGTGTGGCGCGCGGCGGCAAGGAGCAGATTAATCGCGTGTTCGGCGACCGAATCGTCAAGTGCGCCAGGCGTGTTGGTGCATAGCAATCCCTTGGATGTCGCCAGTGGTTTGTCCACGCCGTCGTGGCCGACCCCAAATCGCGCGATCACACCGCCCGTAGTCAAACCCTCATACAACGGACCGGCGTATCGTTCAACACCGATGATCGCATGGCGCGCGCCCGTGGAACGGATGGCATCCGCCAGCTTTTGCTCGTCGGCGGGGACGCTGACGCAGGCCAATCCTTCGGCAGCCGCGCCCTGGAAGACGGCTGCGGCCTTGCGAAATTCAAGTTCAGTGACGGCGATTTTTACCATGGAAGCAACAGCGCGCTGGCTGATACGAGTGTGATGAGTTGTTGTCCGAACACGCCAACAATCTTTCGGCGGCTTGCAAGCAAGTCAAGTCCGCCGACGTGCCTGGGCAGGCTCGCAGCCGACCGGCCGAAGTCACGCGGACTCCAGAATCACGTTCGCGTATTGCGTGGTATCGCCGGTGCGGAGCAGACCGATGGCCCTCGGCACGCGCTGCTTGAATTTGACATGCGGCTCAAACTGCAGGGACAACCCCTGCAGCGCGGCGCGAAACTTTTTCTGCGTGGAAGAAACATTCTCGCGCAAAAATTCCCGGGCCATCCAGGCCTTGCCAAAAACTCCGTGCGTGCGAACAGCAGCCAAAACCTGCAAAACCGTGGGCACATCGTCCACGAGCGAAATGTCCACGGTTTCAATCTGCGGCCAGAAGGGAAAGCCGCGGTCGGCGATGACCAGTGTGTTCGTATGCCGCACGCGCGCGAGCAGGTCCAGCACCTGTGGATTCAAAATGCCGGTCTTTAACATATTGACGCAAGGGTATCCGGGCGGCCGTTGAATGGACAGTGAATTTCGGAGACAGGCGCACAAAGCATTGCTGAGACCCGGAGTTCGCGTATTTTTTGGCATGCAGCTTAAGCACGGCCTCCAACTCGCCTACTGCACAAACATCCACCGGGGTGAATCGTGGGCGGAAACCTTTGCGTCGCTCCAGACCCACACGCTGGCGGTGCGCGAGCGGGTCTGCCCGCACGCGCCCTTCGGCATCGGGCTGCGCCTGAGCAACCGCGCCGCGCATGAATTGACCGACCGGGCCGCCTTGCTGGCGTTTCAACGCTGGCTGGCCGAGCACCATTGTTATGTTTTCACGATCAACGGTTTTCCGTACGGCCAGTTTCACGGCCGGCGCGTCAAGGAGCAGGTCTATCAACCGGACTGGACTTCGCCGGAACGGCTGGCCTACACGAACCGGCTCTTCGACCTGCTGGCGCAACTGCTGCCCGCGGACGTCGAAGGCAGCGTCAGCACGCTCCCCGGTTCGTTCAAAGGCTTCCCGTTGCACGTCGAGGAATTGAAACATCTGCGTGACAATCTCTGGCATTGCATCGAACACATCGCCCGCGTCAGCGCCCAAACCGGACGCAAACTGCACCTGGGGCTAGAACCGGAACCGATGTGCCTGCTGGAAACCAGCGGCGAGACGATCCATTTCTTTGACCGTCTGCGCGCCGAGCATCGCAATGACCCGCGACTGGACGAACACCTGGGCGTGAATTACGACACCTGCCACCTCGCCGTGGAATTTGAGGAGCCGCAGAACGCCATCGCGAGCCTGCAAAAACACGGGATCAAGTTGAGCAAAATCCACCTTAGCAACGCGCTGAAGGTCCGACCGACGGCGGAGGCGCGCGCGGCCTTGCGCGCATTTGCCGACGACGTTTATCTGCACCAGGTCGTGGTGCGCCGCGCGGACGGGGGGCAGCGTGTCATTTACCGCGATCTGCCGGACGCCCTCATGGCGGAGTCTGGCGTTGGAAACGAGACGGAAGCGGAGTGGCGGATTCATTTCCACATCCCATTGCACGCGGCGCCGACGGCCCAGTTTGACAACACAGCGGACCATTTATTGGGCGTCCTGGATCTGCTGGCGGTCAACCCCGCGTTGTGCCGGCATCTCGAAATGGAGACTTACACGTGGGACGTATTGCCCGCGGAAATGAAAAGCCGCAACGTGGTGGACCAACTAGTGGCCGAATATGAATGGACGCGGGCGCGATTGCGGGAACGCGGTCTGGCGGAGGCAACGAACCTCAAACCTTGACCTTCCAACTTGTATCCTCCGGATGAATCCGCTATCCAAGCGTGACATCGCATGAACGCTTGCCGCCTTTGCCAACGGGTCCTCCTGACGTTGCTCGCCGTGGTGGCTGGTTGCGGCAAAGCCCCGCCGCCCGCCACGCCGCAAGGTCATCCCCTTTCAGACCCGCTGGTCGTCAAAGGCGAACCCGGTCAGCCGGGCGGGCGGCTCACGCTCGTTTGTCCCGTCGCCCCGCGCACCTTCAACCCGCTGCTCGTGCAGGATGCGGGCGCGGACCAGGTCGTGCATCTTATTTTCGGATCGCTGGTGGAACTGGACATGGTCACGTTGGAAACCCGTCCCGGTCTGGCGCAATCATGGTCGGTTGCGCCGGACGGAAAGACGTGGACGTTCAAGCTGCGCCCCGGTTTGCGATGGAGCGACGGCCAACCGCTGACAGCCGACGACGTCGTTTTCACCTGGAACGAGGTCATGTACAATCCCGACATGAACCGGGCAACCTACGAGGTGTTTCGGATCAATGGCCGCAGTTTCAACGTCAGCAAAGTGGATGATCTGACGGTGCGGGTGGTGACGCCCGAGGTCTTTGCGCCGTTTGTCGAGTACTTCGGCGGCGTGGTGATTCTGCCGAAACACGTGATCGGTGAGGCCGTCCGGACCCGGAACTTTCTTTCGGTTTATCCGGTCACCGCGCACCCGCAAAAAATTGTCGGCTGCGGTCCGTTTCGGATCAAGCGGGTGCAACCGGACCAATCCGTCCTCCTGGAACGCAACCCGGAGTTTTGGATGGCGGATCAAACGGGCCGACGTTTGCCTTATTTCGATGAGGTCTTGTTGCTGCCCGGGAATGGCCACCCACCGGCGACGCTCTTTTTGGAGGGCAAGAGCGACGTTTTTGAGCGGGGCCGGTTTGAAAACTACGCCCAATGCAAATCCGCCGCCGGGGGCAAATTCCGCCTGATCGAACTGGGCCCGGGCACGGAGCGCGAGTTTGTGTGGTTCAACCTGAATCCCGGTTCGAATGGAGCCGGCAAACCTTACGTAAATCCGGCGAAGTTGAACTGGTTTCGCCAGAAACAATTCCGCCAGGCGGTCGCCTGCGCCGTGGATCGCGAACGGATCGTGCGCGAGGTTTATGATGGCCGCGCCCAGGCCATCTACGGTTTCATCTCCACCGAGAACCAGAAGTGGAACAATCCGAACATTCCGCGTTACACGTATGATCCGGCCCGGGCGCGGGCGCTGCTGGCGGAGATCGGGCTGCAAGACCGGAACGGCGACGGCGTTCTCGAAGATGGCGACGGTCATGCGGTGGAATTCACCCTCCTGTCGAACACCGGCAACGCGCAGCGGGAGAAATCCGGCGGCATCATCACGGAAGATCTGCGCAAACTTGGTCTCAAGGTGACTTTCCAACCGATTGATTTCCAGGATTTGGAGGTGCGAATCAGCCGGGCCTTCGATTACGAATGCGTATTGATGGGCCTGGCGGGCGGCGGTGTGGATCCAGCGTCGCAAGTGAACGTGCTGCAATCCAGCGAACGGTTGCACCAGTGGTATCCCAGCCAGCAAACGCCCGCCACCGACTGGGAAGCCCGTGTAGACAAGCTGATGGAGCAGCAGATGCAAACCTTGGATTTCGCGCTCCGCAAGCAGTACTTCGACGAGGTGCAGATGATTCTGGCGGAGCAGCAGCCGATGATTTACACGGTCGCTCCGTTCAATTTCGTCGCCGTGCGGCCCGATCTGGCGAATGTGCGTCCGTCCGTGCTTACGCCGTATCGTGTGACGTGGAACGCGGAAGCGCTGTACTTCAAGAAGCCCTGAGCCGGGAACGGGCGGGCAAAACAATCAAAACGGATGCCGGAGCAGATTAGGGAAAGCTGGGTAGATCGTGACCCCTGTGGTTGGGTGGAGGCAAGTAAAGA
>CAYWMD010000088.1:0-19003 GCA_964458575.1 uncultured Bifidobacteriaceae bacterium
TCATCAAAGATTTTCTGGATGACCGTCTCGCTGGTTTTTTCCTCGGCTTCGGCTTCGTAGGTGATGGCCACGCGGTGGCGCAGCACGTCCATGCCGATGCTTTTCACGTCCTGCGGTGTCACGTAACCGCGGCCTTTGAGGAAGGCGTAGGCTTTGGCGGCCAGCGTCAGGTTGATCGTCGCGCGCGGTGAAGCGCCGAGTTGGATGAAGTCCTTCACCTGAATCTTGTAAGTCTCCGGCTCGCGCGTGGCGCAGACGAGGTCCACGATGTAGTCCTTCACTTTGTCGTCAATGTAGATGTCGTTGATGACTTCGCGGGCCTTAAGAATGTCTTTCGGGTCAACGACCGCTGCGGCAGTGGGAGTGCCCGAGGTTTTCGCCATCACTTCCAGAATCTGCCGCTCCTCGGCGCGCGACGGATAGCCGATCTTGAGCTTGAGCATGAAGCGGTCAACCTGCGCCTCGGGCAGCGGATACGTGCCTTCCTGTTCGATGGGATTCTGCGTGGCGAGAACAAGGAACGGTTCTTCGAGCTTGAACGTCTGGTCGCCGATGGTGACCTGCTTTTCCTGCATGGCTTCGAGGAGCGCGCTTTGCACCTTGGCCGGCGCGCGGTTGATTTCGTCGGCGAGGACGAGGTTGGCAAAGACCGGCCCTTTGCGCGTGGAGAAGCCGCCCGATTGCGGGTTGTAAATCTGCGTGCCGATGACGTCGGCGGGCAGCATGTCGGGCGTGAATTGCAGGCGGGAGAATTTGACGTGGATGCAGTTGGCCAGCGACTTCACGGCGAGAGTCTTCGCCAGACCGGGCACGCCTTCCAGCAAGACGTGGCCGTTGGCGAGCAGGCCGATGACGAGCCGCTCGGTCAAATAGCTTTGCCCGACGATGACTTTGCCCAGTTCGTTAAACAGCGGGCGCGTGAAGGCGCTCGCCTCTTTGACTGCTTCGTTAATCGCGTTTATTCCGGTGCTCATTTTGGTTCGAGAATTTTACGGAAAAACAGACAGCGAATCCAGCCAGAGTGTTCAACGAAATAACCTGTGGCAGCCAACGTAAGGAGGCTCATTACGGCCGGAAACGTCAACGCCCGCTATGCTAGCAGATCAAAAGCGCGCCCGTGCCTCCTCAACATCCCGGCCAATTTGCGCTTTTAGCTCTTCCAGCGACGCAAACTGCGTTTCGTCGCGCAGTTTCCTGGTAAAAGTCACCTCCATTTCCTCGCCGTAAAGCTCACCGGTGAAATCGAGCAGGTGGACTTCGACGCGAAGTTGGGGCGTGGGGCTTTGCACCGTGGGACGGCGGCCAATATTCAGCACGGCACGGCGCGACTCGCTGCGGACGACAGCGTGCGCGGCGTAAACGCCGTTGGGCGGCAATACATAGCCGGTTGCGTCGAGGTTCGCGGTCGGGAAACCGAGTTTGCGCCCCAGTTTGTCGCCGGCGATGACTCTCGACGCCAGCGCGTAAGGACGACCGAGCAGCCGGCTCGCGGCGTCGAAAGCGCCGGTGCGTATCGCTTCGCGGATGCGCGTGCTGCTGACGGCTTCGCCCTCGAGGGAAACCGCCGCCACGCCGTGGACGGTGAAATTCAGTTCCTGGCCGAGCCGCCGCAACAATGCGACGTTGCCGCTGCGTTGGCGCCCGAAAACGAAATCCGCGCCGACGCAGATGCTTTGGAGCGCCGGACTCTGGCCCGCAGCGTCCCCGGCGGTGCGGGCGTGCTGCGGCCCGGAGTGCCGCGCGCCGGAAAGTTCGAAATCCCGCGCGAGGGAGCGAATAAATGTTTCGCCGGTTTGCTCGCTGAACGCACGATCGAACTGGAGCACAAGCAGCGCATCCGCGCCAAGGTCACCGATCGCGCGCGTCTTCTGCGCGGGCGAGTAAATCAGCGGCGGGACACGGTCCGGGGCGATGACCGCATTCGGATGCCGGTCAAAGGTGAGCACGACCGCCAGACCGTCGCACTGGCGCGCATCGGCCACCGTTTGCCGGATGATTTGCTGGTGTCCCAAATGAACGCCGTCGAAAACCCCCATGGCCAGACAGACCTTGCGGTGGCCGTTGGCGAGTTCGTTGGTGGTGCGGACGATTCTCACGCGGCCAGGAGTTGCAGGAATGGGATCACCCGTTTCTCCAATTCCGCCGTCGAGAGCTTCAGCACTTCTTCCAGCGGCTTCGCCTCGGCCACGTCGAACTTGCCGGACACCGTACGGCGCAACGTGGCAAGATGCGCGCCAAAGCCGAGCTTTTGTCCCAGGTCGTGCGCAATGCTGCGCACATACGTCCCCTTGGTGCAGGCGATCTTGAACACGGCCATCGGCGCGCGGTAATCGGTGAACCGGAAATTGTAGATATGAATCAGCCTGGGTTCACGCTGAACCTCCACCCCTTTGCGCGCCAGTTTGTAAAGCGGAACACCTTTGACCTTCACCGCGGATACCATCGGTGGGGTTTGCATGATGTCGCCGACGAAGGTCGCACCGGCTTCATTCAACTCGTCCAAGGTAATCGGCGGGACGGGCAATGACCCGGTCAACTCGCCATCGGCGTCGTAGCTGTCGGTGGTTTCGCCGAATTTGATCGTCCCCTCGTAAACCTTGTCATCGGACATGAGTTTTTCGGAAAGCTTCGTTCCCCGGCCCAGAACGATAATGAGCAGGCCGGTGGCGTTGGGGTCAAGCGTACCGCAATGACCGACCTTCTTGATGCCGAACTGCCGGCGGATGGCGTCCACGACATCGTGGGAGGTCGGGCCGACGGGTTTGTCAATGAGCAGCGCGCCGTCCAGCGCGGTGAATTCGTGCATGGGTTTATTTGGCCGCGTTGAGCGCCTGTTTGATGGCGGCAATGACGCGGCGCTGGGTGGCGAGCGGTTTGCCCGGAATCCGCGCGCCGGCCGCAGCGGGATGTCCGCCGCCGCCGAATTGCGCCGCGATTTCGTTCACGTTCACCTTGCCGCGCTTGGACCGCAGACTGATGCGCGTCAATTCCGGTTCAAGTTCTTCAAAGACACAAGCCACAACGACGGGTTCGATGGCGCGAATATGGTCAATCAGGCCCTCGGTGTCGTTGGTCTCCGCGCCGGTGCGGGCGAGGTCGGCCTGCTTGAGCCAGAACCAGGCGATGCGGTCGTTGTGCGCCAGCTTGAACCGGCTGTAGACATGTTGGAGCAGGCGCGCGCGCGACAACGGAAACGATTCATAGACTTCACCGGAGATTTTCGCCAGGTCGGCGCCCCGCGTGACCAGCTCGCCCCCGACGTGAAACGTACCAGGCCGGGTGCTCGGGTATTGAAACGAGCCCGTGTCCGTGGACACGGCAGTGAACAAACAATCGGCAATGCGCGGGGTGATCGGCCAGCGCGCAATTTTCAGCAGCCGAAAAATCAGTTCGCCCGTGGAAGGCTCGCGCGGCGAAACCCAGTTCAAATCGCCGTAGCGCGTGTTGCTTTCATGATGGTCAATGTTGATGAGCGGCTTGCGGCGGGCGATGAACGGGCCGGCGGTACCAAGGCGCTCGAAACTGGCGCAATCAGTCGCGATGACGCAGTCAAATTTCAACCCGCGCTTTGGCTGTTGCAGAATCCCATCGCGGTCGAGAAAACGATATTTTTGCGGCATGGCATCTTGATTCCAGCACGCGACCTTCTTCCCCAAGCCTTGCAACGCCAGGGTCAGCCCGAGCTGCGATCCGACACAATCCCCGTCCGGCCGGATGTGGCCGACGACACAGATGGTCCTGGCCGCGCGGATGGCGTCGAGGATACGGTCAATGATGGGGGGATGGGGTTTCATGATGAAACGGAAACATTCAACACGCAACCTTCAACGCCCAACCGCCCAGGCCGCGCAACGGGATGAATCGCCGCCGTTGGGTGCCGACGGCTGAAGGTTGAGCATTGAGCGTCATCACAATTCGAAGCCGGTTACGCCTCGTCTTCCGTTTGCGATTCCACTGGGGAGGCTTTGTCCAACTCCTCGATGATTTGCATGACCCGGTTGCCCCGGCCAATCGAGTCGTCCATCACAAACCGGAGCACCGGGGTGTATTTCAAGACGACGGAACGGGCGACCAGTCCCTGGATGCGCGCACGCTGTTCCGCGAGCATTTCCAGGCCGCGCTTTTGCTGGTCGGGATTGCCCAGAATGCTGATGAACACCGTCGCGGATTTCAAGTCGCCGCCCATCTGGATGTCATTAACGGACACCAATCCGGCCTGATGGATGGGGATCTCGCGACGGATGGCTTCGCCGATCTCGCGCTTGAGCAACTCACGCACTCGTTGTTGTCGCAGGGAAGACATTGATCTTTGAATCGTTAAAATGTTGAATCGTAGAACCGTCTCCCCGTTTTAAAGATTTTACGGGTCAACGGTTCAACAGCCCGTCAAAGTTTCTGCACCGTCTTTTCGACGGAATAACACTCGATCACGTCGCCCACCTGGATTTCGCCGAAGCCTTCGATACGGATGCCACATTCCATGCCCGCACGGACTTCATTGACCTCGTCCTGGAAGCGGCGCAGCGACTGGGTGACGCCTTCGTAGATGACATCCTTGCGGCGGCGCACGCGGACCTTGCCGCGGATGATGCGGCCGGAACTGACCATCGAGCCGGCCACGGGAACGCCCTTGGACAGGTTGAAAACCTGCCGGACCTCGGCCGAGCCGACGACCGTTTCCTTCAGCACAGGCTCCAGCAGGCCCGCCATCGCGTCCTTCACCTCGTCAATCAACTCATAGATGATCGCGTAAAGCTTGATCTGGACGCCCTCGTGCTTGGCCTTCTCCGCGGCGGTGCTGTCCACGCGGGTGTGAAAGCCGAGAATGATGCCGTGCGAGGCGGAAGCGAGCGCGGCGTCGTTTTCGGTGATCGCACCCACGTCGCTGTGGATGACTTCGAGCGCCACCTTGTCGGATTCGATTTTCTTGAGGGCTTCGACGATGGCCTCGACGGACCCCTGCGTGTCGGCCTTGACCACAACCTTGAGCGTCTTGCCCTGTTGCGAATCCAGCGTGGCGAAAAGGTTTTCCAGCGTGACCTTGCTGCGGGCTTCCTGGTTTTGGATGCGGGCAGCCTGCTCCCGCTGGCCGGCCAGGTCGCGGGCCGAACGTTCATCCTCCACCACACTGAACTCCAGCCCCGCCTCGGGAACCCCGTTGAGACCAAGCACCTTCACCGCCACGGACGGGGTGGCTTCCTTCAGGCGCTTGCCCTCCTCATTGATGAGAGCGCGCGCCTTGCCGTAATACTCGCCGCAAATGATGACATCGCCGACATGCAGCGTGCCTTTGCGCACGAGCACGGTGGCCATCGGTCCGCCGGGCTCGATGCCGGACTCGATGACGTTGCCCTTGGCGCGGCGATCCGGGTTGGCCTTCAACTCGAGCAAATCGGCCTGGAGCAAAATCATTTCGAGCAGCTTGTCCACGCCCTGTTTCGTGAGCGCCGAGCAGTCCACAAAAATGGTTTCACCGCCCCAGTCATCCGGCACGAGCCCCTTTTCCTGAAGCTGCTGCCGCACCTTCATGGAGTTGGCATTCGGGTGGTCAATTTTGTTCACCGCAACCAGGATCGGGACCTTGGCGGCCTTCGCGTGGTTGAGCGCTTCGATGGTCTGCGGCATCACACCATCATTGGCCGCCACCACCAGCACCACGATATCGGTTACGTTGGCTCCGCGCGCCCGCATCGAACTGAACGCGGCATGGCCGGGGGTGTCGAGAAAGGTGATCTGCTGGAGATCGTTTTTGCGCTCGGGGTGCGGGAAAGAAATCGTGTACGCGCCGATGTGTTGCGTGATGCCGCCGGCTTCACCTGCCGCGACATTGGCCTTGCGAATCACGTCGAGCAGCGAGGTCTTGCCATGGTCAACGTGGCCCATGATGGTGACCACCGGCGGACGCGGCCTGAGTTGCTCGGGTTTATCTTCGAGATCAACCTCGACCTTCTTCTCGATTTTGTGAACCTGCCCCTCGCCTTTGGCCCGCTTTTCCACTTCAAATCGGACGCCGTACTTCGCGCAGATTTGCTGCGCAATCTTTTCGTCAATGGCCTGGTTGACGTTCGCAAAAACGCCCAGCTTCATCAGGTCGCCGATGATGATGAACGGCTTTTGCTTGAGTTGCTCGGCCAGTTCCCGGACGACGATCGGCGGCTTGATCGTGATGACCGGCGCGTCCTCGGGCAAAGCGATCCTCGGCGCGGCCTTCGTGGGCTCGGCCGGTCTCGATTCGGCAGCTTTCGGTTGCCCTGGTGATCGGGCCCCAGGCGGGGGAACCGCCCCGCGCACGCCGCGAATGTCGCCGCGACGGGTGAATTCCGTCCGGCCTGGTTCGGCCTGACGTCCGGGCCCCCGCATCCCGCCATGACGTTCAGCCGGCTTGGGCGCGGGCTTTTGGGGCAATTGAATGAAACCAACCTTCTCGCCGACTCGTGGTCCTGGCGGCGGTGGCGGTGGCGGTGGCGGGGATGGGGGCGCGGGCGGTGTCGCCGGAATCACGACCTCGGGTTCCGCCGGTTTGGGCGACTCCGCGACCACAGGGGCCACTGGTTCCGGAACCACAGCGGGAACCGCTGGTTCCACGGGGGCCGGTGGGGGTGGGGGCGGCGGCGGTTCGGGCGGCGCGGTAACGACTTTGATGGGCTCCTGCGGCACCGGTGCGGGGGGCGGCGGCGCGGGCGGGGGCGAGGCGATCTCCGGATGATCCTTGAGCAGCTCGCCCTCGAGATACTCAGCCGTGATTTTGTCGAGGGAACTGGAAGGAACTTTGGCGGCGGCAATGCCCAGCGCCTTGGCCTTGGAGATGATTTCTTTGTTCTCCAGACCGAGCTTCTTCGAAATGTCGTAAATACGAACGGGCATAATTTTTCACCGCTACCAACTCACCGCACCAGATGGGCCACGACGCGTTCATGCGCTAAACGCGACGGCCAACAGCATTTTGCGCCAAGCTCATAAGTTCAAGCGGTGACATCGCCACCAACCTGAATCTTCCGGCGTTCGGCTTCGGCTTTCGCCGCCTCCAAAACCGCCGCGGCCTGTTCCCCGATTTCCGGGATGTCGGCCAGATCGCTGACTTCGGCCTGCAACAAATCTTCCAACCGCGTCAATCCGGCATGCACCAGCGCGTCGGCTTGCTCGCGCGTGATCCCCGGAATGGCCGCAAGGATTCCCACCGCCTCGGCCACCTTCTCTTCAAAGCCTTTGGTCACCACGACCTCGGCCTCGATGTCCACCTGCCAGCCCGTGAGCTTCGAGGTGAGCCGCGCATTCTGGCCGCGTTTGCCGATGGCCAGCGACAACTGATCCTCGCTGGTGATGATTTTGACCCGCCGGCCGGCCTCATCAATTTCAAAACTCTTGAGCTTGGCCGGCGCGAGCGCGTTGGTGATGAAATTGCGGACGTTCGGATCCCAACGAATGATGTCCACTTTCTCGTTGTTCAACTCGCGCACGATGTTCTTGACGCGTTGCCCGCGCAAGCCGACGCAGGCCCCGACCGGGTCCACCTTCTCATCGCGCGTCCAAACCGCGAGCTTGGTGCGAAAACCCGCCTCACGCGCGATTCCCTTGATCTCGATGGTGCCGTCGTTGATTTCCGATACTTCCAATTGAAAGAGTTTGATGACGAACCGCGGATCGCCGCGGGACAAAATGATCTCCGGGCCGTGCGGGCCTTCTTCGACGGCCTTCACGTAGCAGCGAATACGCTCACCGACCTGGTATTCCTCCGTGGGCACGCGTTCCTTGTTCGGCAGCAACGCCTCGTACTTGCCGAGGTCCACCAGCACGTCCGAGCGGTCGAACCGCCGCACCGTTCCGCTGATGATGTCGCCCACGCGGTCCTTGAACTCGGTGAAGATGAGCGCTTTTTCCGCCCGGCGGATGTGTTGCATCAGCGACTGCTTGGCATACTGGGAGGCGATGCGGCCAAAGCCGGTGGGTGTGACTTCGATTTCCAGTTCGTCACCGAGTTGCGCATCGGCTTTGGTTCGCCGGGCGTCGAAAACTGAAATCTGGTCGTGCTTGGAAATGACCCGGTCGGACACCACGAGCTTGGCGTAGGCCCGAATGTCCCCAGACTTCGGGTCAATGGCGACGCGCAGTTCGCGCGCCGGTCCGACCGCCTTTTTGGCGGCAGACAAGAGCGCTTCCTGCACCGCCGCGACGAGAACATCACGGCTGATGCCTTTTTCCCGTTCCCAGAATTCCAGGACGGCTAGAAAGTCAGCATTCATTTGCTCTGGACGGCAGCCCCATACGGGGAACAAAAAAGTCGGTAGAGTGTTATTCTTCCGACTTCGCACGCCCCGACAGAGTTTGCCGGGGACAACTTTACCGTTCTAGAGGACGTTAGAAATTTGGCCCAGGGCCGTCAAGCCTGAATTGCTACGTAAATTACCCGAGATTTCGCAAAAAATGCGCTTTCCAGCGGGAAATAACCGGTCAACGCGATGTAACAGAAAAATTTTTGCAATTTTCCCGGTTTGGCCACAACCTGCCGCCGTGACTAAGCCCTTGGCGCTCGTGTTCTACGAAAAGCTGATGCCCGGCAGCCAACTGGTAAACCGGTTGCAGGACCTCAATTACCGGGTCCAACCACTCACCGATGCGCACCAACTCACCGCTATCGCCAAAGCGGAAGGGCCGATGTTTATCTTCGCCGATTTGGAATCCAATCAGGCCGATGTTTGCGGCATCATCGCCGGCTTGCGTCGAAACCCGGAAACGGCCCACATCCCGGTCCTCGCCTTCGCCGATGAAACCGCCGAACCACTCCAAACCGCCGCCCGTCAATCCGGCGCGACCGTTGTCGTGAGTAATACGGCCCTGCTCTCCCACCTGCCCCACCTGCTCGAACAAGCGCTGCGGGTGGAATGACGCAACACAGGCGTCGCGCCGGTCACTCTTCGCATCTGAGTTTGACACAGGCGCGACGCGCGCGACGCCTGTTCTACGCACGACGCAACTTGCAACTTGCAACCCACATCCTGCAACTGGAAACTCCCGCGCATGAATCGCATTGAGGAACGCTTTGCCCGACTGAAGCGGGAGGGCAAGAAAGCCTTCATTGTTTACATCGGCGCGGGCGACCCGAATTTGGACGCCACGCGCCAGCTCGCCCTGGCATTTGACCA
This sequence comes from uncultured Bifidobacteriaceae bacterium, assembly GCA_964458575.1. Classification (GTDB taxonomy): domain Bacteria; phylum Verrucomicrobiota; class Verrucomicrobiia; order Limisphaerales; family JADLHS01; genus CAYWMD01. Next base: position 9,141 of record CAYWMD010000088.1, read on the forward strand.
GACGGGCGTGGACGTGCTGGAACTCGGCGTTCCGTTCAGCGACCCGTTGGCTGACGGTTTGGTGAACCAGTTAGCCGCGCAACGTGGGCTGGAATCCGGCACCACACCGCCGAAGCTTTTGGAGACTGTCGCCGCGATACGCAAGCAATCGCAGCTTTCTGTCGTCCTCTACATTTACTTCAACCTGATTCATAAAGTCGGCATGGAGAAATTCATCAATGAGGCGGCCAAAGCCGGCGTGGACGGCCTGCTCGTTTTGGACCTGCCGCCGGAGGAAAGCGATAATTACGAAGCGCTCATGCGCAAGGCCGGCTTGTGCCACATCTACCTCGTCGCTCCCACGACGCCCGAGGACCGCATGGAACTCATCGTGAAACGCGGCTCGGGTTTCATCTACTACGTCTCGCGCGAAGGCGTGACCGGCATGCAAACCCAAGTGGCCGCAAATCTCGCCGAACAAGTCGCCAAGATCCGCACGCATACAATGCTGCCCATCGCCGTCGGCTTTGGCATCTCCAACCCCAACCAAGCCAAGGCCGTGGCGCAAGCCGCGGACGGTGCGGTGGTCGGGAGCGCCGTGGTCAACCAGATCGCGGAACATGGCAAGTCTCCCGGACTCGTCACCAAAGTCAGCGCGTTTGTTAAATCGCTGGCGGACGCGGTGAAGTCAATCTAGGTGCCGATGGAACCAGGGGCAAACAAAGGTTGTGCTGACGCTGATCGTTTCGCGCGTCGCGATTTCCTAAAGCTGACCAGCGCCGCTGCGGCGGGCTTCCTTTTGTCGCGGGTGCCAATCGCCGCCGGCCCGTTCACGCGGGAGGATTTCGACAAGCTCGTGCCGGCGGACAAGAAGCTCGACTCCGCCTGGGTCAAATCTCTCTTCGAGCGAGGCGAGCCGACGGTTTATCGCGGGGCGGAGCTCGACAAGATCGGAATGCCTGTCGGTGGAATCTGTGCGGGCCAGCTTTATCTCGGGGGCGACGGACGGCTTTGGCATTGGGACATCTTCAATCAAAACATCCGCACGGCCGCTGAACATTACGCACAGCCGCTCTCACCAGCTGCGCCGTTGGAGCAAGGCTTCGCACTGCGCGTGACTGCCGGCAGCCAAACGCAGACGAGAAAACTCGACCGTGCGAGCTGGCGCGACGTCACGTTCAATGGCCAGTATCCCGTGGGCCACGTAGAATATCGCGATCCGGATTCGCCGGTTGCCGTCGCACTCGAAGCTTTCTCGCCGTTCATCCCGCTCAACGTGGATGACTCCTCGCTGCCGGCGACCGTGATGCGATTCAAGTTGACCAACACGAGCCGCCAAAAAACTGAAGTCGAACTGAGCGGTTGGTTGGAGAACGCCGTCGCCCTGAAAAGCGGCGAAATACAGGACGTGCTGCGCCACAACCGCATCGTGCGGCGCGACCAGTTTGCGTTCCTCGAATGCTCCGCCTCGGAACCGCCGGCGAGAGCAAATCAGTCCCCACGGCCCGACATTGTTTTCGACGATTTCGAGCGCGAGACCTACGCGCCGTGGACGACGGAGGGTGATGCGTTTGGAAGCGGCCCAATTCAAAAAGGCAAGGTCCCGGAATACCAGGGCGACCTGGCCATGCACGGTCAACACGCCGTGAACTCGCATTCCTCGGCGCCACGCGAAGGCGACGGCGGCCCCGACGGCCATACTGGCACGCTCACCAGCCCGCCATTTACGATCGAGCGCGACTTTATCCGTTTCCTTGTTGGCGGTGGCGCACATCCAACCAAGGCCGCAGTCCGTCTGGTTGTGGACGGCAAAGTCGTTCATTTCGCCGCGGGCACGAATGACAACAAGATGAAACCCGTGACTTGGGGCGTGCGTCGCTGGGCTGGCAAAACAGCGCGCTTTCAAGTCGTGGACAACGACATTGGTGGTTGGGGGAACATTGGCTTCGACTACATCGTATTCACCGACAAGGCCGATGTGCCAGCAGGTTCACTGGTGAACCAGCCCGACTTCGGCACGATGGGCCTGACGCTTATCGGTGGCAGCAAAGGCAGTTGGGGCATCGCTTCTCTGCCCGATGGAACAGCACCGCCGCAATTCTCCTCAAACTTGGTCCGTGAATCCGGCGCGCCCGTCACGAAGGGATTCAATGAGCCAAACATCGGGTCACTTTCACGCCGTCTTTCACTGAAGCCCGGTCAGACTGGCGAAATCATTTTTGTCCTCACCTGGCACTTCCCGAAACTGGAGTTGCCCAAGCTTCCACCGGGACGGCATTACGCCACGCGCTTTCCCTCCGCCCTCGCCGTGGCGGAATACGTCGCAGCCAACTTTGCCCGCCTCGCATCGCAGACCCGGCTGTGGCACGACACGTGGTACGACTCCACCCTGCCCTACTGGTTTCTCGATCGCACGTTTCTGAACGCGTCCATCCTTGCCACGTCCACCTGCTACCGCCTTGCCAATGGTCGCTTCTGGGGTTGGGAAGGCGTTGGCTGTTGCGCGGGCACATGCGGCCACGTCTGGCAATACGCCCACGCGGTCGCGCGACTTTTCCCGGAAATCGAGCGCGACACGCGCGAGCGCGTGGACTTCGGCCTCGCGCTGCAACCGGACGGCGCGATTCACTTCCGCGCTGAACACAACAACATTCCCGCCATTGACGCCCAAGCCGGCACGGTGCTGCGCGCGCTACGTGAACACCAGATGTGCCGTGACGACGCGTGGTTGAAACAAAACTGGCCCGCCATCCGCAAATCCATTGAATGGCTCATCGCCAGGGACGAAAACGGCGACGGCCTCATCGAGAGCAATCAGCACAACACGCTCGACACAGATTGGTTCGGCCCAGTTGCGTGGTTGAGCGGAATGTATTTGGCGGCGTTGCGCGCTGGCGAAGAAATGGCGCGCGAAATCGGCGATGAATCGTTCGCGCAAAGATGTCACGCCGTCTTCGAGCGTGGTAAATCCAATCTCGTCGCCCAACTTTTCGACGGCGAATACTTCATCAACAAACCCGACCCGAAACACCTCGACGCGATCAATTCCGGCAGCGGCTGTGAGATAGATCAAGTGTTCGGCCAGAGTTGGGCGTTCCAAGTCGGGTTGCCGCGCGTGTTACCGGAAGCGGAGACGGTTTCCGCGCTGAAATCACTTTGGCGGTACAACTTCACGCCGGACGTTGGCCCGTATCGCGACGCCTACAAACCCGGTCGCTGGTACGCGATGGCGGGCGAAGGCGGATTGCTCATGTGTACCTTCCCCCGCCGGGACTGGGACTACTCGCAAGCCAAAGGGAAAGGCGCGGAATGGGCCGCCGGCTACTTCAATGAGTGCATGAACGGCTTCGAATACCAGGTCGCGGGCCACATGCTTTGGGAAGGCATGACGTTGGAAGGGTTGGCAATCACGCGCATGTTGCATGATCGCTATCACGCCTCGCGCCGCAATCCGTGGAATGAAGTCGAGTGTGGCGATCACTACGCACGCAGCATGGCGAGCTACGGTGTTTACCTCGCGGCGTGTGGTTTCAGTTATCATGGACACCGCGGTCACATCGGCTTCGCAACCAGATTGACACCGGAGAATTTCAAGTGCGCGTTCACGAGCGCCGAGGGTTGGGGAAGTTTTGCGCAGCAACGGAGTGCAACCAAGTCGGACTTCGAAATCGCTTTGCATTGGGGCAAACTGAAACTACGAAAGCTCTCACTGGCCCTGGCCGGACAAACCACCGCCGCAAAAGTCCGGGTCAAAGTGAATCACCGCAATATGGCCGCTTCGTTTCACCAGAACGGGTCAGAGTGTGTGGTGACATTGAATCGGCCGACGGAAATCAAGGCAGGCGGACGCATTCAGGTAAGCGTCCCGCATCTCGCTTGAAGCTCATCGCAACGCTGCTTAACCTTCCGCGGCCTGCAATGAAAATTACGCCCATCATCAATGTCTGCTTGTCGGTTGCTGTCATTCTCGGAGCTATTTCATCTGATTCCCTCGCCCAAGAAAGAGGCGCGACCAAATTGCTTTCGCGATCGGCCGCGCAACCGACGTTTGAACCCACGTGGGAATCGCTCACCTCGCAGTACCAATGCCCGGAGTGGTTTCGCGACGCCAAGTTCGGCATCTGGGCGCATTGGGGGCCGCAATGCGAACCGGAACACGGCGATTGGTATGCCCGCAAGATGTACATGCCGGGCGACCCTGCTTACAAATCTCACCTTGCCGAATACGGCCATCCCTCAACGAATGGTTTCAAAGACATAATCCGTCAATGGCAGGCGGCAAACTTCGATCCCGATGCCCTCCTTGGCTTTTACAAGGAATGTGGCGCGAAATACTTCATGGCGCTTGCCAACCACCACGACAACTTCGATCTTTTCAACTCGAAGCATCAACCGTGGAACTCGATCGCGCTTGGCCCGAAGAAGGATTTGATCGGCGGTTGGGAAAAGGCGGCGCGCAAGCACGGCCTGCGTTTTGCCGTGAGCGTTCACGCCTCGCGCACGTGGTCGTGGTATGAACCGGCGCAAGGCGCGGACAAGGAGGGGCCGCTGGCCGGCGTGCCTTACGACGGCAAGCTCACCAAAGCCGACGGCAAGGGCCAATGGTGGGAAGGCCTCGACCCGCAAGATCTTTACGCCCAAAACCACGCGCCCGGTACCAAGCTCGATTGGGGTTGGGATACCGCGAGGGGGAGCAGCACGCCCAGCGCTGCTTTCATGGAGAAATTCTTTCTGCGCACGAGACAACTCTGGGATGATTACCAGCCCGACATGATTTACTTCGATGACTGGGTGGTGCCATTTCACCGCGTCACGGACGAGATTGGCCTCCGGCTCGCCGCCCATTTTTACAATTCCAGCCTCCAGCGCCACGGTCGCAATGAAGCCGTTATGAACGGCAAAGCTCTGAATGAAATGCATCGCAAGGCGCTCGTTTACGACATCGAACGCGGCAAAGCGGGAGAGATTCTGCCGTTCGCCTGGCAGACGGACACCTGTATCGGCACCTGGCACTACGACCGCGAAGTTTTCAACAACCACAAATACAAGACCGCGGCGCAGGTTGTGCCCATGCTCGTGGACATCGTCAGCAAGAACGGCAACTTGATGTTGAGTGTGCCGCTGCGGCGTGACGGCACGCTCGACGAGGACGAGCGCAAGATCGTCGGCGAAATCGGCGCGTGGCTGAAGCTGAATGGCGAAGCGATCTACAAGACGCGCCCGTGGAAGATCTATGGCGAAGGCCCGTCGTTGGCCGACAAGGAAAAAGGCCAGCATGGCGGCGTCAAAGACACTCACACGAAGCCGCTCACCGCCGAAGACTTTCGTTTCATGCAATCCAAGGACGGCAAAACGCTCTACGCCGTCGTTCACGCCTGGCCGGCGGATGGGAAAATCACAATCAGATCACTCGCGGACAATTCACCTTATTGGCCCCGGAGGATTGGCAGCGTCCGACTGCTTGGAGCCGACGGCAAACTAAGATTCACGCGCGACTTGAAAGGTCTGACTATTACGCTGCCGGACAGGCAACCCTGTGAGATCGCGTTTGCGCTGAAAATCAAATCCTGATTGGATTCCGCCCACTGCTGAAATTGAAACCATGAAAACCAAGACTGATATTAAGGACCGTTTCGTCATCATCATGGCCGGGGGACGCGGCGAGCGTTTTTGGCCGTTGAGCCGCACAGAAACCCCCAAGCACCTGCTCACGCTGCTCGGGAAGCAGTCCTTCCTTCAGGAGGCCGTGGCACGCGTGCTACCGCTCGTGCCTGCGAAGAACATTTTTGTCATCACGACCGAGTCGCAGTTGCCGGAGGTCCGCAAGCAACTCCCGAAAATCCCGAAACAAAACCTCGTCGCCGAACCGGTGGGCCGCGACACCTGTGCCGCCGTCACGCTCGGCGCGGCGCTCGTCGGCGCGCGTTCCACCACCGGCGTCATGGCGGTTTTGCCGGCCGACCATGTGGTTCCCGACGAGAAAAAGTTTCAGCAGGTTCTAAACGATTCATTCGATTTGGCTGCGCGCGGTCAGGCGATCATCACTATCGGCATCAAGCCTACCGAGCCGGCGACGGGCTATGGCTACATTCGCGTGGGTGAGACGCTGCCGCCGCCGCCGGGCGTAAAAGCATACAAGACGCTGTTTCATCGCGCCGAACAGTTCGTGGAGAAACCGCACTTTGACCGCGCGCTCGAATATCTCAACACCGGCCAATACCGTTGGAACGCCGGCATGTTCATCTGGTCGTTCGTCACCGTGACGGAAGGTTTGCAGAAACATCAGCCGGAGATGTATGCCGCGTGCCAGCGCTGGTTCAAAGTGGCGAATCAACCGGCCAAACTTGCCAAAGTGCTGGCCAGGGAATATCCCGAGATCAAACGCGTCTCGATTGACTATGCGCTGATGGAGCACGCCCAAAACGTCATCGTGGCCGACGGCGCGTTCGACTGGGACGACCTTGGAGCGTGGAACGCATTGGCCCGCCATCTCAAGCCGGACCCCGAAGGCAACTGCGCCGTAGCCGATTTCATCCACGTGGATGCCGCGCGCAACCTCATCTACGACGCACGGACGAAGGACCGCCGCACGCCCATTGCCGTGGTAGGCCTGCGCGATTCAATTCTGGTCCAAACCGACGACGCCGTGCTGCTCGCTCACAAAAGTCAGGCTCAGAAGGTAAAAGAGTTGGTTAAGAAATTGGCGGAGGATGCGAAGCTGAGAAGACTTGTTTAGAAGTTCTACAAATGCGAGTCATTGCACTTCTGTCCATAACCTTCGGCTTCTTGGTGCAGATGTACTTGGATGGCCAAACGTTCACTCACGCAATAATTGGGATTATTTGCGGTGTTGCTGCCGCTCTCGGCGGTTGGGCTGTAGCTCGCAAGGAATATGCGGATGTGAAGCGGCGGTGGTTGTGGTGGATCGTGAGCGGTTTTGGTCTAGCGCTTGCGCTGTTTTGTATTGCTCAGTTGCCGGAGGCTTACCGATTCCAAACTCGATTCAACGAGCGATCCAGAAAGGCGCACGAAGCGGAGAAAGTCAAATCAACGACTGACCAGTAAGCTTGCGCGGTTGTGGATTACTCCCTCACTACCGCCTTCAACTGTACCTTGAGCGCCTCCACTACTTTTGTGTGTGCCGCGTTCACTTCGGCGTCGGTCAATGTCTTCTCCAGTGAACGGTAGGTAAAGGCATAAGCCAGGCTCTTCTGTCCTTCGGGGACGTTCTTGCCTCGAAACACATCGAACAACTCCACAGCCTCGAGATTCGCGGCTTTGGCCTGTTTGACGGTTTGAAGTACGGATTCGTGCGTCGTGGCCTCGGGCACGAGCATCGCCACGTCACGGCGGATGGATGGGAATTGCGGCAATGGTTTGAACGACTTGCCCGACGCGCGACGCGCCATCAGCAGGACCAAATTCAACTCCGCAAGCAACACCGCGTCACGCAGGTCGTATTTCTTGGCAAGCGGCGGCACAACCAGCCCCACTTCCCCGAGCGCTTGTTTGCCCAGATTCAGCGTGGCCGATTCGAGGAACAGCGGCGTGCTTTCGGCCCGCCGGCTGTAGCTCAAGCCGCGAATCCCGAATTGCTCCAACAACTCCTCGATCAACCCTTTCAAGTCGTAAATGTCGAACTTCGCGTCGCGGTCGTTGCCACTCCAGAAGAGCGAATGCCGCTGACCGGTCAACGCGATGGCGACCCGGCGGTCTTCTTTGGTTGCGCCATTGATCCGATTGAAGACCCGCCCCACCTCGAACACGGCCACGTCATAATTCTTCCGCGTCACGTTGTGGCGCAGAATGTTCAACAACCCCGGCAGCAAACTTGGTCGCAGCACATCCATGTCGGCACTGAGCGGATTGGCGAGCGCCACCAACTCTTCCGACTTCATCCGGCACTCGGCATTGCCGACCAGCGTCTGCCCCTGCACTTCATTCAAGCCGAGACCGCACAGAATCCTTCGCACATCCGTAAGCTGGTCGTGAACCGCATCAAACTCATTCGACCCGATTGCCCCGCGCGGCGGTGTGGTCGGCACTTTTTCCAGCCCGTAAAGCCGCTCAATCTCCTCGATCAAATCCGTTTCGCGCTTCAAGTCCACGCGCCAGGTCGGAATGCGGAACGTGGCGCGCTCGGGCGATTGCGCAAGGATTTCCAAGCCCAGCGCTTTGAGCAGGCGCACCTGCTCCTCGGGCGCAATGACAATGCCCAACAACGCGTTGGTCTTGGCAAAGCGTAACTCGATTTGCTTCGATTCGGCGGGTTTGGGACAAGCGTCCACCAAGCCTTCGGCCAATTCGCCTCCGGCGGTTTCGAGGATGAGTTGCGCACAACGCCGGCTCGCCCACTCGCTGATGCCGATATCCGCGCCGCGCTCGAAGCGGTAACTGGATTCGCTCCGCAGCCCAAGCGCCTTGCTGGTGCGCCGAATGTTCGTCGGCGAGAAATAGGCGCTCTCAATCAGCACGTCGGTTGTGCGTTCATTGATCTCCGTGTTCTGCCCACCCATGATGCCGGCGAGGGCGATGCCTTTGTATTCGTCCGCGATCAGAAGCATTTCACCTGATAGCGACCGTTCAACATTATCGAGCGTCTTGAATTTCTCCTTTTCGCCTGCGCGGCGGACAACGAGTGTAGGCTTGTGGCTGCCTTCGTGAGAAGGCGGCTGACTCTGAATAGCCGCGCTCTCACGAGCGCAGCCACGACTGATCAAATGATAGTCGAAAGCGTGCAACGGCTGACCACACTCCATCATCACGTAATTCGTCACGTCCACCACGTTGCTGATGCTGCGGATGCCAATTTTCTCCAACGTGGAGCGCAACCAATCCGGGCTTGGTCCGATCTTCACGCCTTTGACCACGCGCGCCGTGTAGCGCGGACACAGTTCGGGGTCTTCGATGCGAACGGAGACCAGGTCGGCACATCGTAGGACAGGCGTCGCGCCTGTCTCTGAATTTTGATTTGAAGTTTGAGACAGGCGCGACGCCTGTCCTACGTCGGGCAACTTCAGTTTGCTCCCCGTGACCACGGCAATTTCGCGGGCGATGCCGATGACGCTGTTCAAGTCCGGTCGGTTCGGCGTGACTTCCAGATCAAACACCACGTCGCCGCCGGTGCGGCCCAGATATTCGGAGAACGGTTGGCCGACAGTGGCGTTCTCAGGTAGGATGAGCAGGCCGTCCACTTGATCCGGCAATCCAAGTTCCTGCGGCGAACACATCATGCCCTGGCTGACAATGCCAAAGACTTTGCGTTCCTTGATCACAAACGGCTCCTTGTCGCCGGGCTTCAACGGCAGCGCAAAGTTCGGCAGGATGAGCGGCACTTTGTCGCCGGGCTTGTGATTCTGCGCGCCGCAAATAATCGTCCGCTCACCTTTGCCGTCATTGACCTTGCAGACCGAAAGCTTGTCAGCGGCGGGCACCTTGTCGCGCGTGAGGATTTGCGCCACGACGATGCCCTCGAACTCGCCGGCGATTTTGTGAACGCCCTCGACTTCCAATCCGAGCATGGTGAGCCGCTCGGCCAGTTGTTCCGGCGACCAATCGAAATCCACGTATTGCTTGAGCCAGTTGAGCGTGACTTTCATTGCTTCAATTCGCGTTGGTGGTGAGCTTAATCAAATAGCACCGCGCGACACAGCGAAAAAATGGTCGGTGTCACGGCAATAGCCTCATAAGATGATTACAGAGACGGGGAAGAAGATTTTTGGTTTGGAGTGAGGGAACATCGAACATTCAACGCTCACCATCGAACGGCTTCACCTTCGAGGTTGGAAGTTGAGTGTTGAGCGTTGAATGCTCCCCCCGACGCGAAGACTGGTGGAGCCGAGGGGGTTCGAACCCCTGACCTCCTGAATGCCATTCAGGCGCTC
>CAYWMD010000089.1:0-18823 GCA_964458575.1 uncultured Bifidobacteriaceae bacterium
GTGCGCAGTTGCCGGCTGGCGTCCCGGAGCACTTCCACCCGCCGCCGCCACGCCTGTTGCCCCAGGTAATCCGACGGCAGAATCCGGCCCGGCAGCAAGGGATCATTCGTCACCGCCTCCAGCCACGCCTCGCGCTCCGCCGCCGCCCAGCGCAGCAACGCCTTCGCCGTCGCGTCGTTCCGCAGCGCCCCGCCCGGTCGCTCACCGAGGATTTTCAGATGCCGGGCATAGCGGCGGTTGATGCGCTCGAAGTCCCACGCGCCCGCGACGATTTCCGCGTCCGATTCTCCCGCGCACGGCCGCGCCTCCAGCAGGAGGAGCGATTCCACATTGATCTTCCCGCCGCCGAGAATCTGCTGTTCCTCGATCAGCGGATCGGGCGTGATCCACACGCTGTTTTGCAGGTAGCCGAAGCCTTTGTCGCGCAGGTAGCGCCGCAGCCGTTCGCGCTGGGAGTTTTGTCCCGTGGGCACGTCGAAGAGCACCAGCCGCCATTGACCGTCCCAAGGCCGCGCCCATTGCGTCTCCGGGTCGCGCCCGCCGAGGACGTGCAATCGCCCCTGCGCGGACAACCGATAGAGCCGGTCATCCGGAGCACTGGCGTCGCGTTCCAAGAATTGCTGCCGCTCCAAGGTGGTGATCTGGCGCAGGAGGCCGTTGCGATAGGCCCAGCTTTCGTAGGAGTCGGTCAGGTTGCGAAAAGTCGGGCGCACGAGCAGGTCGGCGGACCAAAGTAGTAGGTTCAGGAATTCCTCGGTCTTGGGTTGCATGGCGGGAGCGTGGAGGAACGACACGAAGAACTCAATGCAATCTTTTGTTGCATATGCGACAAAAGGTTGTCCAAACGCCGTTCTCCCCATCAGCCGGCGTTGCGGCCATTTGCCTCACGGGGATTTCAGTCGAAAGAAAGTCGTCCCGCCGGCGGTCGAATTGGTCACCTGAAAGTAATCTCCTACAATCTCGGGGGTCGCGGTCACGTTGGTCCAAAGGGCGGAGGCTGTGTCGGCGTTCGCTTCCAACTGAAAAGTGGCGAGATAATTTGTCGGCCATGACAAAATCACATTCGTGCCTGCGGGGGCGATGGATAGGCGCGCCGATTGCGGAGTGAAAACGTTGCCAGTAAAGCCAGAATCCGGGTCGCCGGTGTTGAAGAATGCATAGACGCTGGCGGCATTGCTGGAACAGGCGATGCCTTGGGCTGGCAATGGTATGGAATTCGAGGACCACGTTACGGCTGAATCTATCGAGGTGTAGAGGTTGCCGTCGTTGCCGGATGCAAAAACTTTTGCGCCATCCGCGGTGCAGGCACGAGGATATAGATAGACTCCGGCCGGGGCCCCCGCCGACGTCCAGTTGAAACCTGAATCATGGGAGACATAGATCACATCCGTCCCGTTGGTATTCGCTCCGGCATAGACCGTCACGCCGTCGTGCGAACAGGCCGCCAGCCCGTTCGCGTTGGTCAATGTCGGCGTCCAGCTGCCCCCGAAGTCTGCCGACACCTTGAGAATTCCGTTGGCGTCCACCTGGAATAGTTTTGTCCCGTCTCCCGAACAGTAAGCCACGCCGCTGTCCGCAATCTGCGTCCAATTGATTCCCGAATTGGTTGAACCGTAGATCGGCGCCGGGATATTCCCATGAATCGTGTAAGTGTAACCGCCAATGGTCATGCGGCTGCCGTCCGCCGAACAACTGACGAATGTCCAATTCAAATTGGTGGGCGCGTCTCCCGGAATCCAAGTGGCACCCAGGTTGGTGGAAGTATAGACCGTCGGCTCACCGCCGCGCCGCAAGGTCGCGACCAGTAACTGGCCATCCGCCGACAACCCGGCAGACAACCAGTATTGACTGTTGGGCTTCGCAAGCTCGGTCCAGGTCGCGCCCGAATTGGAGGAGACGCAGGCGTCGAATTCCCTCTGAAAAACCATCAATTTCGTGCCATCACCCGAACACGCGATCTTGTCCAGCCGGCCGATCGTGTAAATCTTCGCCCAGTTTTGTGCCGCTGCCGGCCACGACCCGGACAGCACGGTCAACAGCAAAAAGCAAAGAAGCAACCGAATCCGGTAGAGCGCGGGTTTCATAGGATGCGCCATCTTCTACGCGCGGCCAATCCATTGCAAGCTCTGACTGTGTATGCGGTCGAAGGCGCGACGGCCATTGTGCTCGCGCTGGGCTGCTCTGACGACTGGCTGCGCGACGAGCGCGCCTCGAAGCGCACCGTCGACTGCGACTTCTTCGAAACGCTCTTGCGCGCCGGGGCGGACCTGAACGTCCGGCTGCCGGGCGGAAAGACGCTCGGGCAGCTCGCGTACCATGATGACGAAGCGTTGGCGTTTCTGCTCGCGCACGGACTCAAGGATTGAGACCGCCGGCACCCGGCGTATCGCCCCACGCCGGCCCTGCCCGCATCGGCATGAAAAAGGGTGATTCGATGCTCTCCAAATGCTACGAAGGGGAGATGCAGAACGATGCCCTTTTAAACTGCCGGCGGACAGTTGGTCGCCAGCCCCGTTGCCCAAGCCGAAACTGCCGATGACCCGGCCCCGACTTGTTGCGCTGCTGCTCGCGCTGATCACGCTCATCGCGTACCTGCCCGTCGGGCAACACGAGTTCGTCACATTTGATGACGACCTCTACGTGTCGGAAAATCACATTGTTCAAGGCGGGCTGACGTGGGCGGGAGTAAAATGGGCTTTCACAACGTTCCACGCCAGCAACTGGCATCCCCTGACGTGGCTGTCGCACATGCTGGATTGTGAATTGTTCGGTCTGCACGCGGGGGCGCATCATCTGGTCAACGCACTGTTTCACGCGGCCAGCGCCATGCTGCTTTTCATCCTGCTGATCCGGCTGACGAACCGTTTGGGGTCCTCCGCGATGGTCGCCGCGTTGTTTGCGTGGCATCCGTTGCGGGTGGAATCCGTGGCCTGGGCGGCGGAACGGAAGGATGGGTTGAGCACGTTGTTGGCGTTGCTGACATTGCTGGCGTACGAGCGCTATGCCCGCGCCACGAAAGCCCGGCAGTCGTGCGCAAACATCTATTACGGAGCGGCGCTGCTTGGGTTCGCCTGCGGCCTGCTGGCCAAACCGATGTTGGTGACGCTGCCGTTCGTGATGTTGTTGCTCGACTGGTGGCCGCTACGACGCTTTCCCGGACCGAACTCTGGCGACGCGGGTTTCCGCCAGGCCGCCCGGGAAAAACTGCCCTTCCTGGCATTGAGCATTGCCGCCAGTGTGATGACCTGCCTGGCGCAACAAGCCGTTGCGATCCGCTCACTGGATCAACTGCCGCTGACTTTCCGGCTGGGCAACGCAGTCGCCGCCGGCGGCCAATACCTGTGGAAAACAATCTGGCCGGCCAACCTCGCCGTCGTTTATCCGCTGCCGAAGGAACTGCCCATCGGGTCGGTCGCGGCGGCGGCGCTGGCGCTGGTCGTTCTTTCCTGGCTGTTTTGGCGGGCGCGCGGCACGTGTCCCGGTGTCTTGATGGGCTGGCTTTGGTTTTTCGGAATGCTCGTGCCGGTGATCGGTCTGGTGCAGGTGGGGGGACAGGCCATGGCAGATCGCTACACCTATCTGCCGCATATCGGTTTATTCATCGCCGCGGTGTATGGAATTCAAACGCTGGCGAGCCGGTGGCAAATCAAAACGCCGGTGCTGGCCACGGTGGCCGGCGTCGTGCTGGCGGCCTGTCTCGCGACGACGCAACGGCAACTGCGTTTCTGGCAGAATAGTGAATCACTTTTCCGCCGCACGCTCGAGGTGACAAAAAGCAACCCCATTGCCCACATCAATCTCGGCGTGGCGTTCCAGCAGGAAGGAAAAAGTGCGGAGGCACTGATTCAATTCCGTGAAGCTTTGCGCGCCGACCCGAATTATGTCCAGGCCCACAACAACCTCGCCATTTTGCTCGATGAACTGGGTGAGAACGACGGGGCCATCGCGGAATACCGAACCTCGCTGCGGCTTGACCCGAACGCGGCACCCGTGCATTGCAACTTCGGAACGTTGCTGGTGAAACTCGGCCGCTTTGACGAGGCAACCGAACATTACGCGCGGGCCGCGCGCCTGGTGCCGGACGATCCGCGACCCCATTACCTGATGGGCAAAGCCGCCCTGCGCCGGGACCAAAGCGCAATGGCGGTCGCTCATTTCCGCGATGCTCTGCGGCGCAATGCCAACGAGCTTCAAACGTTGACCTTTCTGGCACGGGTGCTGGCATCGGACAACGACCCGCAGGTTCGCAACGGCCAGCAAGCCGTGGAACTCGCCACGCAGGCGAACCGGCTCACTGGCAACGGTGATCCCTTCGTGCTGGACACACTCGCGATGGCGTATGCCGAAACTGGCCGGTTCGACGAAGCGCAAAAAGTGATGCGGCAAGCCATCGGACTTGCCAAGGCGGCTGGCGCGCAGGACTACATGTCCGAGCTGACCGACCACCTCAAGCTTTATGAAGCCGGCCAACCGTTCCGCGGGACGCTGACCACCGCCCGTCTTCCCAAACGTTGAGTTTGCACCGGCGTGAGTTCCCGGCTACCTTCTGCGTGACCACCGGCAGTCAAAATAGTTTCGCGCGAATGTCCTGACGCCGTTCGCTTGTTCGTCGTATTGATGACAGCACAACAAATCAACGATCAAACGAAAGAACATTATGAGCACAAAATCAAACAACGGATACCTGCTGATCTTCCGCGGCACGGATTGGTACAAGGGATTGTCGCCCGAGCAGATGCAACAGGTTTTTGACCAGTGGATGAACTGGTTCAACCGGCTGAAGAGCGATGGCACCGCCGTCGCCGGCAACCCGCTCGAACCGGAAGCGAGGATTGTTTCCGGCAAGAATGGTCGGGTGGTGTCGGATGGGCCATTTGCCGAGGCCAAGGAAACCATCGCCGGATATTTTCTTCTCAACGTCGGCACGATGGACGAAGCCGTCGCTATCGCGCAGCAATGCCCCGGCCTGCCGCACGGCGTTCGCGTGGAAGCCCGGCCAGTCGCGCCGGAATGTCCCATGGCGGAGCGGTTGCGGGTTGAAGGGCAACTTGCGCACGCGTGAGCCATTGACTCCAACGAGAGCGAATCGAGGAAAGCCTTATGGCCAATTACGTGGATGGATTTGTTTTGCCCGTGCCGAAGAAGAACATCGCGGCGTACCGTCGCATGGCAAAAAAGGCGGGCAAGATCTGGCGCGAACACGGCGCGCTGGAATACCGCGAGTGCGTCGGCGACCACCTGAACGTGCCGTTTGCCCTGCCGTTCCCGAAGGGCATCCGGACCAAACCTGGCGAGACGGTGGTGTTCGCTTACATCGCTTACAAATCACGCGCGCATCGCGACCAGGTAAATGCCAAAGTCATGAAAGACCGGCGCCTGGCGAACCTGTGCGACCCGAAGGACATGCCCTTCGATTGCAGCCGGATGCTGTATGGCGGGTTCAAGACCATCGTTGCGGCGTGAGCGAACCGGCAGAAAACCAGAACAGGAGAACTCCATGAGCAAAGTCCGGGTATTGGTTGGCACGAAGAAAGGCGCGTTCATTCTGACCGCCGATGGCAAGCGCCAGAATTGGGAGATCAGCGGACCGCATTTCGCGGGTTGGGAGATGTATCACCTGAAAGGTTCGGCTGCGGACCCGAATCGCATTTACGCGTCGCAATCGAGCGGCTGGTTCGGCCAAATCATCCAGCGCTCCGATGACGGCGGCAAAACGTGGAGCCCACCCGGCACCAAACCCGAGGATCTGATGGGGCCGGACGGCTTTCCCAAACCCGGCGCGAGCAACATGTTTCTATACGAGGGCGAAGTGGGCACGCACAAATTTTACGACGGCTCGCAGCATCCATGGGAATTCAAGCGCATCTGGCACATCGAACCCTCGCTCACCGATCCGGACACGGCGTTTGCCGGCGCGGAGGACGCGGCGATTTTCAAAACCACCGACGGCGGCAGGACGTGGAAGGAGCTTCCTGATTTGCGCAAAGCCAAGGGTCATCTCTGGCAACCCGGCGCGGGCGGCATGGCCGTGCATACGATTCTGCTCGATCCAAAAAATCCGGATCGGATTTATACCGCCATCTCGGCGGCGGGCGCGTTTCGCACCGATGACGGCGGAAAATCCTGGAAACCCATCAATCGGGGTCTGAAGTCGCAGTACGAACTGCCCGACCCGGACGCGGAGGTGGGACACTGCGTGCATCGCATCGCGCTGCACCCGGCGCGCCCGGACGTGTTGTTTATGCAGAAACACTGGGACGTTTTGCGCACGGACAATGCGGGCGAGCAGTGGCAGGACGTTGGCGGAAATCTGCCGACCGACTTCGGTTTCCCGATTGACGTTCACGCGCACGAGCCGGAAACGATTTACGTCGTCCCGATCACAAGTGATTCATTGCACTACCCGCCGGACGGAAAGTTGCGCGTCTATCGCAGCCGGTCCGGCGGCAATGAATGGGAGCCGCTGACAAAGGGTCTGCCGCAGCAACATTGCTACGTGAACGTGCTGCGCGATGCGATGGCCGTGGACGCGCTCGACGATTGCGGGATTTATTTCGGCACAACCAGCGGGACGGTTTATTGCTCGCCGAATGGAGGAGATTCCTGGAATGCCATCGTGCGCGATTTGCCGGCGGTTTATTCGGTCGAGGTGCAGACGATGAAGTAAACCATGAACACTGCAGTGCGAAATCGTGACGGAGCGCGGGCTTCAGCCCGCTTCATCGTCCATGGTGATGGCACGCAGGAAATCGCGAGGCCGTCTTCGTTTTGCACGTTGAAGCGGCGTGAACGCTGCGCTCCTAAATGATTCGCGTGGTGCTTCCATATCACTTGCGCAATCTCGCGCGTGTGGACGGCGAAGTCGCACTCGAAGTCGCAGGCCCGATCACGGTGCATGCGATCCTTGATGCGCTGGAAGCGAAGTATCCCGTTTTGCGCGGTACGATCCGCGATCATGGCACATTGAAACGCCGTCCTTTCGTTCGCTTCTTCGCGTGCAAGGAAGATTTGTCCCTCGAACTGCCAGAGACGCCGTTACCCGAAGCGGTGATCAACGGCACCGAACCGTTTCTCGTCGTTGGCGCGATGGCCGGCGGTTGAGAGAAAGTTTTAAAACATCCAATCTATCAATGAAGAAATACCCACCCATCATTGCTGGCATCGTGCTCGGCTTGTTGTTCGTCATGTCGGCCGTGGTCGTGCTGTTCAATCTCGTCAAGATGCCGCCCCCACCGGAAGGCACGCCTGCGGCAATGTTCTTCGGCGCATTCGGCCCGACGGGTTACATGACGTTCGTGAAGGTCTTTGAACTCCTCGGCGGCATCCTCGTGGCCATCCCGCGCACGCGCAACCTCGGCCTGCTCGTACTCGGCCCGATTTTGATCAACATTCTCGCGTTCCACGTTTTCGTCGCCGACCCCGAGGGGTTGCTTGACCCGATGCTGCTCGTGATCGTCGCGCTCGCGCTCTATCTGCTCTGGGTCGGACGCAAGAACTTCGCCGGGCTGCTGAACCGAAATCAAACCAACTGAAAGGCAAACCCATGCTCAAAAAAATCCTCATCGGCCTTGCCGTTGTCGTCGTTCTGTTTGTCATCGTCGTCGCCCTGCAACCCTCGAGCTTCCGCGTCACGCGATCAGCGACCATTGCCGTGCCGCCGGATGCGGTGTTTCCACACGTGAACGAACTCAAGAAATGGGCGGCGTGGAATCCGTGGGAGAAACTCGACCCCAACATGAAATTGACCTACGAAGGCCCGGAATCCGGCGTCGGCGCAAGCTATTCCTGGATTGGCAACAAGGACGTCGGTGAAGGCCGCATGACCATCACCGAGAGCAAGCCGAACGAGTCAGTGCAGTTCAAACTCGAGTTCTTCAAGCCCATGGCCGGCACCAGCGACGCCGAATTCACCTTCAAGCCGCAGGGCAGTCAAACCGAGGTGACCTGGAGCATGAACGGCAGGAACAATTTCATCGCCAAGGCGTTCTGCCTGTTCATGAACATGGACAAGATGATCGGCGGCCAGTTTGAAAAGGGGCTCGCTGACTTGAAAGCGATTGCTGAGAAGCCATCCAAGGAGTGAATCACCATGAACAAATCGCCTGAGAAATCCGATTACCTCCTGTTGTTTCGGGGTAATGCGTGGGAACACTCGCTGTCGCCCGAGGAACTTAAAAAAGTGGTGACGGATTGGTACGCCTGGTTTCAGCGCCTGGTGGACGAGGGCAAATGTGTTGGCGGCCTGCCATTGCTGAACACGGGCAAATTGGTCTCCGGCAAAAAGGGCCGAACCGTGGCCGACGGGCCGTTTGCGGAATCGAAGGAGTGCGTTGGCGGCTACTTCCACATTCGGGTGGCAAACGAGGCCGAGGCCATTCAGATCGCGCAACAATGTCCTGGTCTTGAATACGACGGATGCACCGTCGAAATGCGTCCCGTGGGCGAGCGCAACACGGAGCGCTTGCGCGGCATCGAACACCTGGAGCAGTTGGCGAAGTCGGTTACAGCCAAATCTTGAACCGTGGTTTTGCCCCCGGAAACAACGCCTCCACCGGTCGTGGATGTTTCGGGCCTGACCGAGAATCTCTTCCGCCACGAGGCCGGAAAGCTGGTCGCAGTGTTGACGGGAATCTTCGGCGTCGAGCGGATGCAACTCGCTGAGGACGTGGTGCAGGAGGCGATGGTGCGGGCGTTGCAAACGTGGCCTTACTACGGCGTGCCGAAAAACCCCGCTGCCTGGCTCACGCAAGCAGCGAAGAATCTCGCGCTGGACACCATTCGCCGCGAGAAAACGTTTCAGGACAAGCAACCGCAAATCATCGCGCTTATCGAACAACGCGCCGGCGATGTGGCGGTTGGCCAGTCGCCGGGATGTGAGAATGAAATCAAGGACGACCGCCTGCGGATGATATTCGTTTGCTGTCATCCGCTGATTCCGGCGGAGGCGCAAATCGCGCTGGCGCTGAAAACCCTTTGCGGATTCAGCCCGGCGGAAATCGCGAAGGCATTTCTGACCACGGAGGCCGCCATTGCCAAGCGTCTGACCCGCGCCAAGCAACGGATTCGTGAGGTGCAGATTCAGTTCGAGATTCCCGAGGGCGAAGAACTCGCCCAGCGGATGGACGGCGTGCTGCAAGCGCTCTACCTGTTGTTTAACGAAGGTTACAAGGCTTCGACCGGTGACACATTGGTACGCGAGGACGTTTGCCGGGAAGCAATCCGGCTCACACAACTCCTGGCTGACCACCCGGCGGGCAACCGCGCCAAGACGCACGCGCTGTTGGCCTTGATGTTGTTGAACTCGGCACGTAACGCGGCGCGCGTGGACGACGCGGGCAATCTGCTTCGTTTGCAAGAACAGGACCGGTCGCGTTGGGATCAGGCGATGATTGCGCGAGGCATGTTTCACCTGGCGCAATCCGCCGTGGGCAATGAACTCAGCGAGTATCATTTGCAGGCCGGCATCGCCGCGTGCCACTGCGCGGCGCAGGACTACGCTTCCACGGACTGGCCACACATCCTCGCGATGTACGATCAATTGATTGAACTCGACGATTCCCCCGTCATTGCGCTGAACCGCGCCGTGGCGCTGGCGGAAATTCAAGGCCCGCAGGCGGGCCTTGACGCCGTTAACGCAATCCGAAATCTCCGTTCCCTCGAGTCGTACTATCTGCTCTACGCCGTGCTGGGCGAGTTTGAGTCCCGCCGGCAAAACTTCCCGACGGCGGTCGGTCACCTGCGAAAGGCGATCCGGCTTACGACGATTCACTCGGAACAATTCTTTTTGGCGAGGCGGCTTCAGCAGTGGGAGAATCAAACCCACCAATGAGCGATACACCTTGCACTGCGCCGGACCAGGTCGAGCGCATGACTGGTTGAACAAAAACGTTGTGAACGCGGCGGCAAAGTCCCAGATTCGTCCGGCAGTTGCCAAAGCATCCGAACATCATGCAAACCGCCCGAGATTTCTTTGTCGTTCTGGTAACCGCGCCCGACTTGAAAACGGCGCGGAAGCTGGCGCGGGCGGCGTTGAAAGCGAAAGCCATCGCCTGCGCCAATCTCATCCCGAAGCTCGAATCGCACTACTGGTGGCAGGGGACGCTGGAGCAGGGCAGCGAAGTGCTGATGATATTGAAGGCAACCCGCCGAGCACTGCCCGGGCTGGAGCAACTGATTTTAAAACTGCACCCGTATGACACGCCCGAGTTTATCGTGCTGCCATTGACCCACGGCAGCGCGCGTTATCTGGATTGGTGGAAAGCGAGTTGCCGCAAGTGACGAGTTAGCAGCGTAGGACAGGCGTTGCGCCTGTCTCCAACTTCTCTTTTCAATTCAGATGGAGATAGGCGCGACGCCTACTCCTACTCCCACCCCAAATAGGATTTGAACCCGCGCCCGATGCGCGTAAATTCCGGGCGTGACCCCCGCGGACACAGTTGCGATCGCGCTCGTGTCGTTGTTTGGCCTCGTGCTGGGCAGCGGCATTCTTCTGGTAATGCTGGTCGTGCGCTTGCAGCGGAAACACCGTGCTGCGCCGGCCGAAGCCGTTGGTGAGGACGCTCCGTTGACCCCGTGTCCGATGGGCAATCTCCTGGCGTTTTGCGCCAGTCCGCGCCCCGCCCGCTGGCTGGCCATTAAAAGTCGCGATCCCGTCGCCGTCCAGGCGGCGCTGGCCCTGACCCATTCCACGCCGTGTTCCTGGTCGGATGGTCTGACCGGCCATCAAAAACTCTTCATCGCTCCGCCGGTCAACGGCTGGATTCTCGTGATCGGCGACGGGCTGCCGTGCCCGGACGATGATGTGGATGCATGTTTTCGCTTCCTGCTCGCGGTGAGCCGCAAGCTGGGCCAGGTGCAGTTTTTTCAATTCGACCGTGTGTTGCATCATCATGCCTGGGCACGACTCGAGGCCGGGCGGGTGGTTCGCGCGTACGCGTGGGCGGGAACAACCCTTTGGAATCAGGGCGTAAAGACCGTTGCGGAGGCGGCCCTCGGCATGAAGTGCTTTGCCTACGGTGAACCGGTGTCACCGACGAGCTGGGAACTGGGTGACGTGATTGCCGCCAACCTCGAAAAGGTTCCGCTGCTCGCGGCGCGTTGGAGTCTGAACCCCGTCGCGATTGACCCGCGTTTTTGGGAGCAACGCCGGGGAATTGCCGGGCGGCTTTCCCGGCGTTATTGAGCCTTGCGGCAGCCGACTGGTTGCGGCAGATTCGCCACCGTACAAACGAAGATGCGTTATGTCACTAGAACTGGCACTCCAAAGATTCCCCCGGGAAGTCCAACTCAAGGACGGCACCAAAGTCACTTTGCGACCGCTGAAAAAGACCGACGAGAAGAGTTTTCACGAATTTTTCCTCGCCGTCCCGGAGCCGGAACGCATGTTCATCAAACACCGGGTCACCGACCTGGCGGTCATCCGGGATTGGTGTCAGAACATTGACTTCGGTCGCAACCTGCCGCTGCTGGCAGTGGCGGGAGGCAAGATCATCGCGGCTGGCACGTTGCATCAGCAACTGGGCGGTTGGAAGCGCCACATCGGACGCGTAAGCGTGTTGGTGCATCCGCAATACCGCGGGCGCGGCCTGGCCCGGGCGCTCGTGGGTGACATTTTGAAAGTCGCCCGCCAGGCCGGTTTGGAAAAAGTTGAGGCGGAATTCATCGGCGAGCAGGAGGCGGCCATCAAAGTGTTTGCCATGCTCGGTTTCACCAACTTCCTGCGACTCGAAGATTACGTCAAAGACATGCAGGCCATCACGCACGACTACGTGTTGATGGGTTTGAATTTGAAAGTGGACGAGGAATACGCCGGCGTGGGCGGGTGAATATCCCGCGATGAACATTCAACGCTCAACATTCAACTCTCAACTTCCAAGTTGAATGTTGACGGACGATGACTCCCGAGATTTGCCCCAACTGCGGCGCCGAAGTCCCGCGCAACGCCAGCGCCTGTCCCAAGTGCGGTTCCGACGAACAAACCGGCTGGTCCGAACAAGCGCGCTACGACGGCCTTGATCTTCCCGACGACAAATTCGACTACGACGAATTCGTGAAGCAGGAATTCGGGGGTGAAGAGGCAATTCCGCGCGGTGTTCGTTGGTATTGGTGGTTGGTAGCCGTTGCCCTGGCCATCGGCCTGTTTTTGGCCCTTTGGTGACAAGCCGGCTGGTTCGATCCAATCCCGTGGCAGTTTCCGCTTGAAGGAAACCAACCAATTTCATAGACATGGCGTGACCTTCGCGAACACGTGACTGCCGAGCATCAAACCGCTACGTCCCCACCGGAAACGGCGACTCAACCCCAACGTCTGATGTCGCTGGACGCCCTGCGGGGGTTCGACATGTTCTGGATCATCGGGGCCGATTCGCTCGTGCGCGGGCTGCGCAGCCTGAGCGACACGGGCTTCACCAGCACCCTCACCCACCAATTGGAGCACGCCCGTTGGGAAGGGTTTCGATTTTACGACCTGATTTTCCCGCTGTTTGTCTTCATGGCCGGGGTGGCGCTGGTATTCTCGCTGTCGCGCGCCATCGCCACGGCGGGGCGCATCGCGGCGCTCCAGCGCGTGTTTCGCCGCGGCATTCTGCTGTTTGTCGTCGGCATCATCTACTCGGGAGGCGTAAGCAGCGATTGGCCGGACATCCGGTTGATGGGCGTGCTCAATCGCATTGCGCTGGCCTACCTGTTCGCCGGGTTGTTGTTTTGCTGCCTCAAACCGCGCGCGCTGGTCGCGGCGGCCGCAGGTTTGTTGCTGGGGTATTGGGCGTTACTGGCGTGGGTGCCGATCCGGGACATCCAGTTGGATAAAGACTTTCTCGCGGCCCGTGCCGAGCGAGCAGGTGATACAAAGACCGCGCAGTTGCTCCTCGAGCGGGGCAATCCTTCCGCCGAGAAGGACAGTCCCGCCTGGGCCGCGGCGAGGCAGATGTTCGACGCCACGACGGAACGGGTGACGGGCAAGTACGACGCGGGTTACAACCTGGTCAATCACTTCGACTTTCAATATCTGCCGGGGCGCAAGTACGACGTGTTCTACGATCCGGAGGGGATTTTGAGCACCATACCCGCGGTCGTCACCTGCCTGCTAGGCGTGTTTGCCGGGTTGTGGCTGCGCAAGGCAAGCATCGGCGACTTGCGAAAAGTAATCGGCCTGCTGGGCGTTGGCACGGCCCTCGTGTTGCTCGGCTGGCTTTGGAACTCCCAGTTCCCGGTGATCAAAAAAATCTGGACGTCATCCTACGTGCTGGTGGCGGGCGGTTACAGCGCGTTGTTGTTGGGAACGTTTTACTGGGTGGTGGACGTGATCAAGTTTCAAATCTGGTGCCGACCGTTCGTCTGGATCGGGATGAACTCGATCACGGTTTACCTGACCAGCAATTTCATCGGCGGCTTTCGCCGACTGGCGGCGCGCCTGGCGGGCGGCGACGTCCAGGCGTGGTTCAACGAGCATTGGACAAAAGGTGCCGGCGACATGCTGGTGAGCATCGTCGGACTGCTGCTGATGTTCTGGTTCGTCCATTTCCTGTATCGGCGAAAGATTTTCCTGCGACTTTAGGCACAGCCAAACCCCGGACCGCCTACGACCGAACGCTCGTTAGCCAGCGAGCGACACCCGATACCCACTGGGATTGCGCTTGAAGGTTGCTTTGCGTTCCACTAGACGTTGCAAAGCCTTCACGCAACCGTGACGACCGAAACTCAACCCGCTCCCGACATGGCACCCGCGCCCAACACCGTGTCGCCGCCGGAACGATTGATGTCGCTGGACGCGCTGCGCGGGTTTGACATGTTCTGGATCATCGGCGCGGACTCGCTTGTGCGCGGGTTGCAGGGAATGAGTGACACGGGTTTCACCGGATTTCTCGCCACACAATTGTCGCATGCGAAGTGGGAAGGATTCCGGTTTTACGACCTGATTTATCCGCTGTTTGTTTTCATCGTCGGTGTGGCTGCGGTGTTTTCCCTGAGCAAGATCTTGCAGCACGACGGGCGGGCGGCAGCGGCGAAGCGCATCGTCCGGCGCGCAATCCTGCTGTTTGCGCTGGGGGTCTTCACCTCTGGTGGACTCGCCAACCCGTGGCCGAACGTCCGGCTGATGGGCGTGTTGAACCAGATTGCGCTTGGATACCTGTTCACGGGCCTGCTGTTTTGCTTTCTACGCCCGCGCGGACTGGTCGTGGCCTGTCTCGTCTTTCTCGGCGGTTACTGGGCGATGATGACGTTCGTGCCCTTCGCCGACGTGCGCCCAACCCCGGAGGTGACGGTGATCGCTAAGGAAACCGGCTTCACCAACACGACCCAACTGAACCTTTCGAGCGCGAACCTGATCCGCGGCGTTTTCGACCGGGGCGTGAATCTGGCCTGTTTTGTGGACCAAAAATATCTGCCGGGCAGCAAGTATGACGGCACGTGGGATTGGGCCGGATTGTTGAGCACGCTGGGCGTTACCGGGTCGTGCTTGCTGGGTGTGCTCGCCGGATTGCTGCTGAAAAATCCTGCCGTGCCCGACCGGCGAAAGGTCGCCTGGCTCGTCGGGTTCGGCATCGCCGGCATAATGCTGGGCGGGTTGTGGGGACTGCAATTTCCGGTGATAAAGAAAATCTGGACCTCGTCCTACGCGCTCGTTGCGGGCGGATACAGTGCCATCCTGCTGGGGGTCTTCTACCTGGTTGTGGATGTATGGAAGCGCCAGACCTGGTGTCAGCCATTCGTTTGGATCGGCATGAATGCGATCACGATTTACGTCGGCAGCGGCATCATCGGTTTTCGAAGCGTGGCCACCCGGCTGGTCGGCGGTGACGTCGAGAATGCGTTCAACGGCGTCCTGCCGGGATTGGGCGGCCTGATGATTTCACTCGTTGGATTGCTGCTGGCAATCTGGTTTTGTCACTTCCTTTACCAGCGGAGGATTTTCCTGCGGCTGTAGGAGCGCGAGCCCCGGTTGGAGTTCAAGCTGCAGCTTGTTCTTTGCTGGCCACGCGACGCGGGGACACGCTAAAGCGTGAACGCCGACGGCGTTCCACATTGTTTGTGGCGGAAACAATCCACCGTGTGATCGTTGACCATGCCAACGGCTTGCATGAAGGCATAACAAATCGTCGAGCCGACAAACTTAAACCCGCGCCGAAGCAGGTCTTTGCTCATCGCGTCGGATTCGGGCGTGCGCGGCGGGATGTCGTTTAAGGACCGACGGCGATTCTGGATCGGCCTGCCGTTCACGAACCGCCAAAGGTAAGCGTCGAAACTGCCGAACTCGGCTTGTACGGCCAGAAAGGCTTTTGCGTTCTGAATCGCCGCGGCGATCTTCAGCCGGTTGCGCACGATACCCGGGTCGGCAAGCAACCGCTTGACCTTGCGCGCATCATAGCGCGCCATTTTCCGTGCGTCGAAACGGTCGAACGCTTGGCGGTAATTCTCCCGCTTCTTCAAGATCGTTGACCAGCTCAAGCCGGCCTGGGCGCCCTCGAGAATCAGCAACTCGAACAATTTGCGGTCGTCGTGCACGGGCACGCCCCACTCGCGGTCGTGATAGGTGATATCAAGTTCCGTTTTCGGCCAGGCGCAACGATGAAGTGATTTGTGCATGTGAGTTCGCTGACGGGAATAATATTTGGACGAAATCGAATACGCAACTTGACACCGATGCAAGGGCGCTTGGAAGATGGACCGGTGAGTACACCATTGCCCACCAACCCGGCGCCAACTTCCGGCGCCGGCGAAAAAGTCACCTTCTACCACTGGCTCGTCGTCATCATCGCCTCGTGCGGCTGGCTGTTCGATTGCATGGACCAGCGGTTGTTCACCCTGGCACGGGAATCGGCTTTGAAGGATTTGCTTTCCGGCAGTCCGAAGATGCTGGCCAACGTGAAGGAATATATCGGACTGGCGACCATGGCCATGATGCTGGGTTGGGCCACCGGCGGCATCATCTTCGGCATCATGAGCGACAAGTGGGGGCGGGTGAAAACGATGGTGGTCACGCTGTTGATTTACTCCGGTTTCACGGGCTTGTGCGGCATTGCCCAGGGATGGCTCGACTTCTTGTTCTATCGTTTCCTGGTCGGTTTGGGCGTGGGCGGCATGTTCGGCGCCGCGACCACTTTGGTGGCGGAGAGTGTCCCGGGGCGGTTCCGCACGCTGGCTTTGGGGTCGCTGCAGGCGTTGTCCGCCTTCGGCAACATGCTCGGGGCGACCCTGAGTCTGGGCATCAATCCCGGCCAGGAGAATTTTCTCGGCAACTTCGCGGGCTGGCGCGTCCTGTTCTTCGTCGGCATCGTGCCCTCCGCGCTGGTCGTGCCCATCATGTTCATCTTGAAGGAGCCGGAGGCCTGGCGGAAGGCCAAAGCCGAGGCCGGCAAGCAGCAAGGCGGGCACAAGGTCGGCTCCATGGCGGATCTGTTTCGGCATCCGCGCTGGCGGCGCAGCACGCTGGTGGGCATCTGTCTGGGTTTGTCCGGCATGGTGGGCTTGTGGGCCATTGGATTCTTCTCGCCCGAACTGATTTCAACGGCGCTCAAGGAACAATCCCTCCGCGCGAAGGACCTCACCCAACCGCAAGCCATCGTGGCCGCGCTGCAATCGCCAACGAACGCCGCCATCACCCATGTAAAATCCCGGCTCAGCCCGGAGCTGATGCAGCAAATCGCCGCCGCTCCGGCGGGGACGTTGCCCGGGGCGTTAAACGAATCACTGGTCAAGGAATTCAACCAGTTGATCGCGACCGGCTCGCTTTATGTGGCGGAGGGCTTCACGGATGTCCCGTTGAAGAAGGCCACGCAGAATCTGGTGGACCAACTGGCGCAGAAGCCGTCGCATACCGATCAAATGTTCCTCAACCGGCAATTGTTGGAACACACGTTTCCGGGCGCGGTCGCCGAGTTGCAGAAGACCATGGACAACGTTCGCGGCAAGGGCATGTTCCTCCAGGACGTGGGCGCGCTGCTGGGCATGTTCGCCTTTACTTTTCTCGCCGCAACCTTCAGCCGGCGGCTGGCCTTCATGTTGTCGTTCGCGATGTGCCTGGTGGTCACGGCCTATGTGTTCTACGCGTTGAAGTCCGCCGCGGACGCCTACTGGATGCTGCCGCTGATGGGTTTCGCGCAACTGGCGGTGTTCGCCGGCTACTCGATTTACTTCCCGGAAATATATCCGACCCGGTTGCGCGGGACGGGCGTGGGTTTCTGCTACAACACGGTGCGTTACCTGGCGGCCCCATTCCCCTACATGCTGGGTTGGTTGAGCACGCAAATGCCTTTCCGCACGGCGGCGATTGTCATGTCGGGCATTTACGTGTTGGGCATGGTCGCCCTGTTCTGGGCGCCGGAAACCAAGGGTCAACCGCTGCCGGAAGATTGATCTGCTCCGCGCTGGCAATAAAAAAGCCCGCTCGGTTGAGCGGGCTTGGCCATTCGATTGACCTGCCGGCTTACTTGGATTCTGACTTTTCTTCCGCCGGCGTGGTTGCTTCAGTCGTCGCTGCCTCCGCGGGCGACGGCGTTGGCGCGGAAAAATCCACCCATTCCAAAATGGCCCGTTGGGCGGCGTCGCCCTGACGTTGTTCCATCTTGATGATGCGGGTGTAGCCGCCGTTGCGTTCCTTGAACGCGGGCGCAATTTCTTCGAACAAAATGCGCAGGACGTCCCGCTGCTCCCGCCATTTCGACTTCTCGGCCTTGCGGAGCGAGCCGACCGGGCCACGGGCGTGGAGGCGCGCCGCCGCCAGCCGCCGGGCGTGAAGGGTCCCGGCCTTGCCGAGCGTGACCATTTTGTCGGCGACGGACCGCGCGGCCTTGGCCTTGGCCAGCGTGGTGCTGACGCGCTTGTGAATGATGAGACTGCAAACCATGTTCGCCAGCATCGCATTGCGATGCTCGAACTGGCGGCCGAGCTTGGCGGTTCGCTTCAAATGTCGCATAGATTTCCCTTAAACCTTGGCCTCTTCCTTGGGCGCGTCCAGCAGACCCGCCTCGAAGGTCATGCCCAGGGACAAACCCAGGCCCTGCAATTTGTCTTTGATTTCGTTGAGCGATTTCTTGCCGAAGTTGCGATACTTGAGCATCTCGGACTCGGTCTTCATCGCCAG
Organism: uncultured Bifidobacteriaceae bacterium; assembly: GCA_964458575.1. GTDB lineage: Bacteria > Verrucomicrobiota > Verrucomicrobiia > Limisphaerales > JADLHS01 > CAYWMD01. The sequence continues at coordinate 18,083 of CAYWMD010000089.1, forward strand.
CTGGCCCACCGTGGTGATGTTCGCGTTGTTCAAACAGTTCGCGGCGCGGACGCTCAACTCGATTTCGTTCACGCTCATGTTGAGGAGCTTCTTCATCTTGGACTTCTCCTCGTCCTGCTTGTCCACCACTTCCTCGAACTCCACCGCGTTTTTGTCGTAGCCAACGAACACGTCGAGATGATGCTGCAAAATGGCCGAAGCCTGCGTCAGCGCGTCGTCGGGCGAAATGCGTCCGTCGGTCCAGACTTCCAGGACCAGGCGGTCATAATCCGTGCGCTGACCAACACGAGCGGCCTCGACCGCATAGCGCACCCGGGTCACGGGTGAAAAGAGCGAGTCAATCGCGATGACGCCGATGGCCTGGCCGGCGACCTTGTTTTCGTCGCCGGGACAGAACCCGCGCCCGATCTTGACCTCCAGCTCCATCTCGAACTTCTTTTTCTTGTCGAGCGTGCAAATGATCTGGTCGGGATTCACCAACTCGACGTTCTGATTGAGCGTGATGTCCGCCGCGGTCACCAGGCCTTCCTTGTTCACGGAGAGCAAAAGGGTCTGCGGGTCGCGCGTGTGGGCCTTGAATTTGATCTTCTTCAGATTCAGAACGACGTCGGTGACATCCTCGACGACGCCGTCAATCGTCGCAAATTCGTGCATGGCGCCATCCACCTTGATGGAGGTGATGGCCGCGCCTTCGAGCGAGCTGAGGAGCACGCGGCGCAGGGAGTTGCCGATGGTGTGGCC
>CAYWMD010000090.1:0-17507 GCA_964458575.1 uncultured Bifidobacteriaceae bacterium
GCAGAGGACTGAAAATCCTTGTGTCGGCGGTTCAATTCCGCCCCCAGCCACCACTCTGAACCGTGAGTGCGGCAAGGAAGGAGTGAGGGCCAGTTGAATTTGCGCGAATGTGGCGAATGCGCTCGCCCTCGCCCGCGCCCGTCGAGCGAACACCATCGCAGTTGCCTGTCCCGGCGTGCTTGCGCTGTTTTGATTAGCCCGCGCCACAGACGAATCACCAGATTTGTTATTCATTTCGCACCTCCATTTCACCTAACTCTTTGACCGCAAAGCCTCTCATGCCCGCTTCGCCGGCTTGAAGCCCGTTTTGAACACACCGTCGAATCTGGCAGCTATGAAAACTAAAACACTGATCGTAGTCGGAGTCATCGGGATGGCCGCGGCGTTTGCCCCCAAGGCCCGCGCCGGTTGGTCCATCAGCGTCACGTTTGGAACACCCGTGGTGTATGCGCCGCCGGTGGTGGTGGCCCCAGCGCCCCCGCCGATGTGCGGTCCGCCGCCGGTGATGGTTGCCCCGGCCCCGGTGGTTTGCGTCCCGGCGCCGGTGTATGTGCCGGTGCGACCCGCACCGGTCTGCCAGCCGGTGAAGTTCGTCCCGCCCGGACATCTCAGGAAGGATGATCGGTGGGATGATGAGCGCCGCGACCGGAACTGCAGGGGTTATGACCGGCATGACCGGGGCAAACACGGCAGGGGCGATGGGAACAAACACGGACGTCATTAAAATGCCAGTTCACACTTCGGGCGCAGCCGCCACCCGCGGTTGCGCCCGGGTCTTTTCCTGCCTCAAGTGCAAGGCCAATGGCAGTGATGCGATGCGTGCCGTTCATGGACGCGGGTTGGGTCCAGGAGCGCGGGAACTGAACACCCGCTCCATCGGTCTGGTCCTTTGCGCTCGGGAAACGTCCCGAACTGCGCTGGCAGGAGAACGGCAAATGCGGTTTGTTCCAACCGCCGCCATTATACCTCAAGCCGGGTATTGCAGGCGGGCAGGGGAACTGCGAGGATGGACTCCGAATTGACTGGTTCGCGGTTCGGTGTTGGCAAGCCGGGCGATCCAGTACGAACACAGACCCGCTATGAATCACGACAATCATGTCCCGAAGGAACGCCCAATCAGGAAAGGATCCATCCATGCGAACTAACAACCGACTCCTAACCCCCGCTCTGCTGGCGACGCTGGCGGTTCTGCTCGGCCAATGGATGACCCAACCCGTCCGTGCTGCGGAGCAGGAGTCGCCGAAGTCGAAAGCGTTGGTGTTGCCGTTGGATGCCGGCGGCGCCGTGGTGTTGAACACAGAGCGCAACGGCATGCCCGCCAAAACCAAACTCATTCCCACGCGGTCCTACGATGGGTATTTCCTATCGCCGGTTGTTGACGGCAACAAGCAGCGGCGGGAGTTGGAGTGGGTGGATGCCGCCTGGGCTTCGGAGGAAGACGGGTCGCCGCACGGCATCGAGATTCAGTTGAGCCAGCCGCGGCGTGGCGGCCGCTTTCAAGTGACCTGGGCATACGACGCCAACGGCGACCCCAACGTTCAATGGTGGCCTTCACGCAACTACGTCATCCAGGTGAAGGCAACGGCCGGGGACGAATGGAAGACGGTGATCGAGGTGAAGAACAACCAATCGGTGGTTGGCAGTTATGCCCTGCCGCAAACAGCGTTCAACTTCGTGAGAATTTACCAGACGGCCGGCGGCGGTCACGAAGGTCGCCCCAACCTTATGTGGGTGGGGCAACTGGAATTGGTTGATTGAGGCCGCGACTGTTGCCGCGCATGCGGGGTGGATGGCCCACGGGGTTCAATCCGCTTCGCCGATGCAAAAATGCGGGGGTAATCCCAGAGGCAGTGTCACTCGGACGCGCCTCGCTGCGGATACCACACGCGCCGTTCAGCACCCGTCCGGCAAAATGCGGGGTAACACTCCAACTGGGCAATCCGCCCTGCTTCGCGGAATCCCGTTTCGAGACCCAAGAGGCTTGACCTGTGCGAAAGAGCAGGCTATTTCCGGTGAGTCTGATGCGAGACAACTCATCGTTTCGATCGGGTTTTTCAGTCGTGTTGACCGAGATTCTGCCATGCAGAGTGCGGCAACCGCCGCGCAACGAGGGGGTAAGTCGCTGTCGCGGCGGGCTCGGTGATCTGATGCGACGGAACCCTGTTCGCTCCAAACACAACCCGGGTTGAAATCCAAAACACCAAATTAGAAAGCAAATCATGGGCGCAGCAAATCCGTTTCTCGGCGTGTTTTTTCACTGGCTCGGCGGTCTGGCCTCCGGAAGTTTTTACGTGCCCTACAAAGGCGTGCGCAAATGGTCGTGGGAGGTCTATTGGCTCGTCGGCGGCTTCTTTTCCTGGATCATCTGCCCTTGGATTCTCGCGTCGCTGCTGACCAACGACCTGCTCGGTGTGCTGCAGCAACAATCCTTCACGACGCTCTGGTGGACTTATTTCTTCGGGGCCATGTGGGGGTTCGGCGGACTCACGTTCGGGCTGACGATGCGCTACCTCGGCATGTCGCTGGGCATGGGCGTGGCGCTTGGCTACTGCGCCGCGTTTGGCACTTTGCTGCCGCCCATTTTCAAGCTGTTCATCCCCACGATTCCCGTGGCAGAAACCATCACCCAAATTGCCGCGACCACGCCCGGCAAAATCACCTTGGGCGGCGTGTTCGTTTGTCTTGTGGGCATTGCCGTGGCGGCGTATGCCGGGTTGACCAAGGAACGCGAAATGCCAGAGGCCGAAAAGAAAAAAGCCATCGCCGAGTTCAACTTCACCAAGGGCATCCTCGTGGCGACGTTCTCCGGCATCATGAGCGCGTGCTTCAACTTCGGCCTCACCGCCGGGGAACCCATCGGCAAAGCCTCCGCCACCGCCGGCACAGATGAAATTTGGTCCGGCTTGCCAAGTCTGATCGTCGTCATGTTTGGCGGCTTCACCACCAACTTCATCTGGTGCGTCCTGTTAAACCTCAAGAACAAGACAGGCTACCAATATCTCGCCTCGCACGTCCGCACCGAACACGCTCACCACGGTGGCACGAACAGCAGTGAAGCCGCGCCTGCACAAGCTGCCGCCGCGCTCTCGCAAACCGATCTCAAGATACCCATGCTCGGAAATTACTTCTTCTCCGCGCTCGCAGGCACAACCTGGTACTTCCAGTTCTTTTTCTATTCCATGGGCCACGTTCGCATGGGCGGATCTGACCCAAAAGGCTTCGGCTTTGCCTCGTGGACCATCCACATGGCCAGCATCATCATTTTCAGCACGATATGGGGCTGGATCTTCCACGAATGGAAGGGATCGAGCAAACGCGCGCACGGCTTGATTGCGTCGGGGATCGCGCTATTGATTCTGTCCACCATCATCATCGGCTACGGCACCAAACTGAAGAGCGCTCAGTGAGTTGGTGTCGTCCGGATTCGAGGCCGGGAGATTGGTCAAGCGTGTTCTGAAATCTGTCAAACTCTGAACCGTTGACGAGCGGGCCGATTGGTGTTTTCACTCCCGTAGCAACGCCAAACGAGCGTCCTGCAAACATGACGACCCTGCTTCCGTCCAACTGGTACATGCCAGCGATCCCGTCGGCCTGCCCGTCAACGGCGAAAGGTCAGGTCGAACTCGCGAGACTGCCGCGCTGCATAAATCCCGACGACGTTCCCCAGGTGCGACCAGTTCCGCGAGCCTGACCGGAACCCTCCTCACGGTGATCCAGCGGAGATGCATGACCTATTCGTTGAGTCGGCTCAAGTTGGTTCCGGCCATGCCCATTCGAGCCAGCGCGTTCAAAATGTTGGTCCGAGCCGACGTCTCCACGGCGTTGGTGGAATCCTGTCTCCCGTGCCCGCGTCCAAGGCCTTGTCTTGCCAGCGCGGTCTGATTGGTCTGAAGCCAGGCCTTGCCTTCAGGCAGTTGCTCGATGGCCAGCACCATGGCGGCCGGGTTGGTCAGCGAATCATAGCCCGAGAAGTAATGCGACAATGTGACAGTCAGATGACCGAGATAGACCTGACGAATCCAAGGTGCGGTGTCGGGGGTCAACAGCGCAATCGTGGGCGGCAAATCTCGCCACACGCGATATTCGTAGGGATTGGGCTCCAGGCGCCGGCCGGGTGGAAAATCGGATTGCTGATATCGTTTGAGGTAGGTTAGCGCGTCAGGGTAAGCGGCCTTTTCCACGAGCGCTGCGTGTGCCACAAAACGCTGTTGCTCCCGCTGGGGACCGACGGCGATGGCAACCCAGAGGACCGTGAGCGAACTGAGCAGCGGCCACGGGACTCTGCCGGGCGAGAGCTTTGGCAACGGCTTCACCCTTTGTTGGAATCGTCTCGCCGCGAGCACGGTGGCGGTGAGGATCAGCACCACCCACGACCAGGTCCAAACCAATCCGAGAACCGAACTGAGCAGGTTTTCCTCCGGTGCATTCCGCATTCCCGACATCCCGGCAAGAATGCTCCGGCTCAAGCCACCGCCAAAAACCAGCCCGAGAAACACGACGACAATCACCTCCAGTGCCGCGCCGACCAACACCCATCCCAGCGCCCGCAGGAACGGAATTTCGAGCAGCACCGCCAGCACCCGGCTCAGCAACAACACACGCCAGACCGACACCGCAGCCAGCAGGGCGATGTTTGCCTGGGCGGCATGATAGGAGTCCAGAAGGCGTTCAACGGGAATGGCGTAAAGCCACGCCACCGGTGCCGTCAGCCAGAACAAAGCCATGAACGTCATCCAACGCGACTCCTTCCGGCACGCGTACGGCAGATGACCCCTCGCGAATCCACGGATCAGGATTGCATACAGGAAGGACCCTGAAAAAAAGGAAAAGGCGAGCGGCCCAATCAACCAAAGCGGTGATTCGAGTACGAAGTTCTGGTCGTAATTCCGCGCTATGCCGGTCAGCAGGACCAGCACGATTCCTGTCCAGAATGACGTCCGGGTGGAGGCGGCCTCGCGAATTGCCGACGCCTGGCCGCTTAAATAGCCGACAAGTGTCCGAACATTCACGCGGAAGTACTAACAAGTTCTGCACCCGGCGCAATGCCCTTCGCCGATTTTCCTCAAGGCGATGTGCGAATTGAATACTGTTGTTTTGATCGAGCCGAAGTCACAAGCGTCCCATCTTTCAAATCGGTGGGGTGAGGTTGCGGCGGCGGCCCGCCCTGCAGATTCAAGATCGTGCGACCGACCTTCAATTCGCCAGCTGCCGGGCACGGCCGGATCGCGGCGCGGCCTCGGCGAACAGCATGCCTGCGCCAGCCCAGATTTCTGTTTTCCGCCTTCCCAAATTCTGCTTTTGTATTCCTGCCTTATGCCGAAAAAGAAAGTCTTCGTGACCGGTTGCTTCGACCTCCTGCACAGCGGTCATGTGCGATTCCTTCAGGACGCCGCCCGTTACGGCGATGTTTACGTCGGCATCGGCGCCGACCGCACCGTTGCCGACCTCAAGGGCCGCGCGCCCATAAACCCGCAAGCCGAACGGCAATACCTGATCAAGTCCCTGCGATTCGTGAAGGATTGCTGGATCAACTCCGGGTCGGGCATCATGGACTTCGTGGCGGAACTCAAACGCCTGTCACCCGACGTGTTTGTGGTGAACGAAGACGGCAACACGCCGGCCAAGGCCAGCTTGTGCCGTCATCTCGGCATTCGCTACGTGGTTCTCAAGCGTGAACCGGAAGCGGGCCTGCCCGCCCGCTCGACCACGGCTCTGCGTCAGGAATGCCGTGTTCCCTACCGGCTCGATCTGGCCGGCGGCTGGCTGGATCAGCCGTTCGTTTCGCGCCACGGCGCCGGGCCGGTGCTGACCATTTCGCTCGAACCCACGGTCGAGTTCCACGAACGCAGCGGCATGGCCAGCAGCACGCGCCGCAAAGCCGTTCAGCTTTGGCACACCGGCCTGCCGGAAGGCAATCCCGAGCGCACGGCGCGCACGCTCTTTGCCTTCGACAACCCGCCCGGCACGACCCAGTTCTCCGGGTCGCAGGACGCCATCGGCATCGTTTATCCCGGCTTGAACCGCCTCGATTACCGGGGAAAGTTCTGGCCGGAAAAAATCACGACCGTGCAGGACGCGGCCACCCTGAGGTGGCTCGAGCACCTGCTGTATCTCGCGCCACTCGGACCGCGCCGCGGCAATTACAATGTGGACAAAGGCCGACGCGTCACTCCCGTGCGCGTGCGCGCGCTGGCCAACGCGGCGACGGCGTGCTGGGATGCGATTCTCGAGCGCAACGTGGTGGAATTTGGCCGGCAGATGCGGGCCTCCTTCGAAGCCCAGGTCGGGTTGTTCCCCGCCATGAGCAATCCCGATGTGCAACGGGTCATTCGCGAGTACGCCCGGCGCGCTCACGGTTGGAAACTCTCGGGTGCGGGCGGCGGCGGCTATCTCGTTCTGGTTTCGGACCGTGAATTGCCCGGCCTCATCCGCCTGAAAATCCGCCGCCGCGAACTCTAACCGTCGGCCGCAATCTCCTTATCGCGGCGACCCCCGCCGCCGGTTCCGGGTTTCTGATTTCAACTGGTCAGCTTTCAGAATTGGAACCAGCTGGCGGTTTTTTTCCAACTCGAACGCCGTCAACACCTGACTATTGCACGACGGTGTATTCGAGCAGGGCCGACCCGCGTTTCGTGGTGATTTCAACCGTGCAACCCTGTTCCATCAACTCGCGACCGCGTTTGCGAGTGACGAGGTTCGTGTCGAAGTCTTTGACGGCATATTCCTTCTCCGGATCCAAATTCCGGTTGCAGGGGGAGTGCCGCCATGCGCCTGTGCAGAAAAAGACTCCTCCGGCCGATTTTTCTTATTGACGAGTACCATACTTGTTGGTATGGATGACGAACGTGAAACCCAATCGCGCTTATTCGGCCTCGAAAATGGCGGGATCAACGGCGACGGACCAGCCGGCGAGACGACGACTGTTCCCTTGAGGTGACTTCAGAAAGGCATTGTAACCCCAAAAAAAGATTATGAAAAAACGGCTCTTGCTAACAGCGGCGATGCTAGTGTTGGCCACCGTGCCCTCGCAGGCCACGCTGCTGATGTATGAATCTTTCAACTACACCGTCGGAGAGCGGCTTGGTGGGGCGGGGAACAACCCCAGCGGCAGCCCGCTTGGTCAGACTAATCCCAACGGTCAGCGGTGGATTACTCGCAGCCCGGCCAGCGGTGGCACGTACGTCGAGGCCAATGACACGCTGATCACTTCGGGCAATCTGTCGTATGCCGGCTTGCTGGCCAGCGTTGGCAACTCAGTGCGTTTCGGTAGTTCAGCCAATAACGGTGCCGGGCTCTACACGGATGCCATCGCGTTGCCGAGCACCGTCAACTCCGGCAGCCTCTATTACTCGATGATTGTGCGACTGAATGGTGCTGTCAACGGAAGTACCCGTACCTCGTTTGCCTCGTTAGGCGCGGAATCTGCCGATACGAGCACCGCCGGCACTGGGCTCAGTACTGCTTCGGGCACTGCGGCGGATCTGCCGGCGGCGGCTTGGATACGGAACAACCCCTCCGACGCTACGGCATTCAATCTTGGTGGTGGCAAGATCAGTACGGATGGAATGGGTTCGTCCGCAAGCGCGCCTTCCTGGCAAAATCCAACCGATCCACAGTTCCCAAATCAGCAAGGGAATTACACGGGCAGCGGCCAAGACTATGCGACCATTGCCGACGACATCTATTTCATCGTCATGAAGTACACCTTCGATGCCAGTGCGAATGCCAACAACAACCTGGACACCGTTTCAATTTGGGTCAACCCCATCGCTTCCACTCTGGGGGATAACTTCTCGGGCGAAGCGAACGCAGGCGGTTCGGGTGGGTCATATTACTCGGCCATCAACGCATACGTGACTACGGCCAGTTCAGACTCCGACCAAATCCGAAGCTTTTTGCTGATCGGACAGGCACTGGCATCGTCACCCAGCGGCAGAAGCATTGACGTGAGTCTTGATGAACTTCGCATTGGAACGACCTGGGCGGATGTCACACCCGTTCCCGAGCCGAGTGCTATTGCCCTCACAGGATTTGGCTTGTTGGGTCTCCTTTGCCTGCGGCGGCGTAAATGACAGCGCAAGCGACTTTCGTCATGGCTCAACCTTGATGGGTTGAGCCATTTATATTTTGAGCGTCAAGCCACGCTTGCGCGCCCATCGCAACTCCCTGATTCGACCCCAACCCTCCACCATCGCCTCAGCAGATGTTCCGCTACTGTGTCCTGCGCGTTTGCCTGAATTCGCGATAGCTCCGGTTCTGCCGGTAGCATTCGAGTCGCGCGCTGAGTTCCGTCGCCATCGCCGATTCACCGGCAGCCCGGGCAGTTTCAACGGCTTTCTCAGCGACGGCCACGGCCTGATTAAACTGGCCTGCCTCGGCATGCGCGAAAGCCAGAGTGTCCAGGTAAGCGGCATTCCGGTCCGAAGTCAGGCGGCAGGCCGTTTGGGCGAAGGCCAGCCCCTCGGGTACGTTGCGCAGTTGCGGATCGCTTCGCGACACCAAAATCCACGCCAGTTCATTCAGTGCGGGTGCGTGGTCGGGTTTCGCCTTGATCGCCGCCTGGAAATGCGTTGCTGCGTCGGAGAATCTCTGTTGCCGCGCCAACTCGCGCGCCAGCCGGAAGTGCGCTTCCTCGTAGTCCGGACGGATTGCCAGCGCCGCCGCGTACTCTTTCAGGGCTTCCTGGGCTCGGCCGCGTAAGACGAGCAGATTCGCCAGCCGGGTGTGGGCCTCCGCGTAACCGGGCTTGTAGCGCAGTGCCGCGCGAAAGTTCTCCTCCGCCTCCGACAGTTCGCCTTTCAGCGCAAGCGCGTTGCCCAGTTGGTAGTAGGCTTTCTCGTAATCGGGTTTGAGCCGAATGGCTTCGCGGTAGTGACGGATTGCCTCATCCAGGTTGCCCAGCACGCCCAGGGAATTGGCCAGGTTGTAGTGCACGCGGGCGTAACCGGGCAGCAGGCGCAAGGCTTCCTCGAAATGTGAAATGGCAGCCCGGTCGTCTCCCACCAGCGACAGGGCGTGCCCAAGATTGTGTTGCGCCAGGCCGCCCGTTGGCGCCACTTGAACGGCGCGGGTGAACAAAGTTACGCTGTCCCGCCAAAAAAGTGTTTGCGTGTGTGTCAACACGCCGCACGCAATCAAAACGATGACGCCGGAAGACACCAACAGCCAGCGACCGAAGCGATTTCCTCCCGTGGCTACTCTCTGCTCCCGAACGATTCCCGGCAAATCGGTTACGCCCCAAACCACAATCAGGAAAATCCCGATCAACGGCAGGTATGTGTAACGGTCCGCCATGCATTGCATTCCTGCCTGCACGAAGCCGATGACGGGCATGAGCATCCCCATGAACCACAACCAGCCGACCAACACATAGGGATGTCGTCTGGCGCACCAAACCGCCAGCGCAGTCATCATCGTCAAAAGCAACGCCGCGCCAACCACCTGCCATGACGGCCACGCGGACGGATAGGGATAAAAAGTAATCAGATCAGCGGGCCAAAGCGTTTTGCCGAGGTAACGAACGTAGGAGATCAGGGCGTTTCCCGCGCGAAAGGCGAATGGAAACGGTTGAACCGGCTCCAAGCGGCTGGTGCTGCGTTCGGCCAAAAACGTGATCACGCTGACGATCGCGCTTAATGCGATGAACGGGAGCTTTTCGATGAGCAGTGCCCGGGCCGAGGTTTGGGCAGCCAGCTTCGCTGAACCCGCCTCCGCCCCAGACAGCCGTTGCAGCGGCCACCAGTCGAGCAGCAAAAATACAAGCGGGAGCGTCACCAGCATCGGCTTGCTCATCAAGCCGAGTGCGAACAAGAGAACAGCGAGCCAATAGTTTCCGGACCCGTGACCTGCGGCCGGCAGCCACCACGAGGCTCGCTTCGACCCGACGTTGGCGTTGAGCCGCGCGTATCGCACATACGCCAGAAGCGTGAGCATGAAAAAAAACGTGCTCAAAACATCCTTGCGTTCGGAAACCCAAGCAACAGATTCGACGTGCAGCGGATGCAGCGCAAACAGCGCCGCCACGAAAGCGCTGCGCCCCAGCGCTCCGGTCATTTGTTTGAAGGCCAGGAAGAGCAGCAGCGCATTGATGATGTGCAGCAGCAGGTTGGTCAGGTGATGGGCCGCCGGATGCAGTCCGAAGAACTGGCAGTCCATCATGTGGGAAATCCACGTCAGGGGATGCCAGTTGCCGGCGTGTGCGGGTGTGAACGCCTCAAACGCCCACACCACGCCCGGCCAGGTCAGGCCCGCGCGAACCCGGTCGTTTCCGGTGACGTAATCCGGATCATCGAAATTGAGAAACGCACAGTGCTGCGCCGGCCAATAAGCCGCGGCCGTCGCCAGGGCCAGTAGGCCACAGATGAACAGTACGCTCTTTGTATCATGCGTTGGCCGGTTCACAGGAGCTACCGTACGAAGTGTCTCACCGTGATTCAAGTGTTTGAGGTCGTTCGCGGTCTCCGTACGGGTGTAGCGACGCCGGCATGTTAACGCAGATACGGTTCCGCGCTCAAAATCGTTTTACAATTCCTGTTGCCGGCTTACGTTTTAGCCGAATTAACTGAATCTGCGTTGATGCGTCCGCGAACGACCCGTTGCTTCGAAGGTATGAAAGAATTGCTGTTGCCGCTCACGTCCGCGGTCTTCATTTGTACGGGCTGTATTTCACACGCCGGTTTGATCTGGTACGATTCGTTCGACTACGCATCGGGATCGGTGATTTCGGCAGCCGGTTCGCCGAACTGGTACTTTTACGGCGGCAATCTGAACACGGATCCTGAAGTCACGGGAGGCAGCCTGAGTTACCCGGCGTTGCAGACGAATCCGGCGGGCAACAGTGTTCTGTTCAACGGCACCGCGTCGGCCATCATCGGCATTGCCATGCGGGCGCTGGGCGGCGTTTACAATAGCGGCACGGTTTATTACTCGCTCACGCTCCGGGTCGCGACGATCTCCACTGGCGATTGGGGAGGTTCGGGCAACTGGCTGACCGGATCCTATATGCTCGGATTGGACCAGGAAGCCATCGGTTCGCTGGCCCAGGGCGACGTCGCTGCGCCGCTGCTGATCCGGACGGGCGACCCCGACAACACTTCCGGCGCCGCCAATGATTATCAAGGCTTCCAACTGGGCACCGGTGTCACCGCCGACTCGGCCACACGCGCTTTTGATGCGGCGCACACCTATGCGCCTGGCACCACGCTGTTCCTGGTGCTCGCGTACACCTTCGTCAACGGCGCAAACAACGACGTCGCGAAACTGTATGTCAACCCGGCCCCGGGCAGTCCTGAAAGTGCCAATCCTCCCGTGGTCACCGTGACCGGCGTCGCGGACGTTACCAGCAACCGGGTTCAAACCGTTTTTCTCCGCAACAACAGTGTCGAGCCGGCGGGCACGCTCGTTGATGATCTTCGCGTCGGCACGACGTGGGCCGAGGTCACGCCATCATCGCAGGCGATTTCGCCCACGCTGGGGATTCTTCCCGCGGGGACGAATGTGCAATTGCGCTGGCCGGTAAATCGCCGCGGGTTTGTGCTCGAAGAATCCACCAACCTCGGCCCGTCCGTCGTGTGGACCATCGCCAGCAACAATGTGTCCGTGTCTTCCAACGATTTCATCGCTTCGCCCACGGCGGGCAGTCGCGACCGGTTTTTCCGCCTTCGCCAGTTGTTCGCGCCCGGCCTGCAGGTGGAGAACATTCAGGTTGGTTTTGATGCCACCGCCCCGGCGCTCACCGATGCGCTGCGGCTTTCCGGGCGGACCGGTGTCAACTGGTGGTCCATGAACACGCCGCGGTTCAATCCGGAAGACGGTGCGGCCCTGCCGTATGCCTTTCATGACGGTTATGTGGAGTGGATCGGGGCTGCCAACAGTCCCACCCGAACGCCGGCGGAGGCGGCGTTGCGTTGGTATATGATTTTGAACGGTCAGGGTGATCCTTGGACGGGCGCCAGCGCGGCCTCGATCGGTCATCCGGCGATCATTCTGCTGGATGAAGTCACCACGGATTTCAAGGACACGCTGCAAGGCCCGGCCTTGCAGGAAGCGCTCTGGATCTACATCACGCAATATGGCGGCAGCCGTGATGACATCGTTGCCTACCTTCAGCGTTCCGCTTCGCTGACCGCGACGCCGAACCTTTACAACAACTTGATCTATTGCGCGAACAATTACCTGCGCTTCCTCGCTCTGGAAGTGTATTGCTCGCACCAGGGCTTCATCACCGGCACCGACGGCGACGGCAACAACATCGGGCTGACGGACGATGCCTATCTGGCGAGCCGTCTGGCGATGCCGTTCAAGCGGTGGGCCGATGCCGGCGTGGCGCCGCTGCGACTGGTCCCGATTCTTTCGCCGAGCAACTTTGCGAGTTATCCGGGTTACGCCAAGTCCTTCAACAAGTTTCTCAATCGGCAGTTCTGGTTTCTGGCGAATGGCTGGTATAACTCCGCTCATTCGGGAGTTGATCCCAACATTAAAACCGCCCTTCGGAACGGCGTGGGCACTTACAAATGGTCGCCGGGCACGACCGTCTGGACGCTGTTGACCACGGAAACCAGTCGTGACGATGCGTTTGAGGCGTACCTGCACTGGTATTGTGTGGATGGTCATTTGGACGCGCATCCTGACGGCGTGGACTCCCGTTAACGCCGTGGCGTGAATCTGTCCGTGCACCGGCACTCAAATCGGTCGGCAACCTGGCCACACGCCCGCCCGGCTGCTTCCCGGATTTTTCCTGTTGACGAGTACCATACTTGCTGGTATGGAAGATTGCATGAAGCCGAAGCCCAGCCGGTCGAAGGGGAAAACCTCCCCCGCCGCCGATGGCATGCCGGAGCGGCTCGCGGCCAGTGCTTTTGCGCTCTTCTCGGAACGGGGCATCAATTCCGTCAGCTTGGATCAAATCGCGGCGCATGCAAATGTCACCAAGGGCAGCCTCTACTGGCACTACGATTCCAAGGATGACCTGATCAAAGCCGCCGCCGCGCATTATTACCGCGCGTATCACCAGCGCATCAACGCCGAATTAGTGGCCATCACCGATCCCGTCAGGCGGCTGGAAAAGACCCTGGACGCCGCGGTTGACAATTGCCTGGTGGATCAGAAAAACCGCATTTTCACCACGGAGATTTTCAGCCTGGCGGTGCATGACGAGGATTTACGCCGGAGTTGGCGCGAGTTCTTCGAGCAAGTGCGCGAGTTTTACATCGGTCTGGTCCGGGCGGCCAGCCGCTTGGCGGTCGGCGAGGTGGAACGCAGGGTGGATTTTCTGCTTTCAGCCATGGAGGGACTCAAACTCCGGGCGCAGTACGAACCGCACCTTTGCATTTCCGGCAGCCAGAAATCCATCGTCACCCAACTGAAACGGGTTTTGCTCGCGCCTGAATGAACGGCGCGCATATCGAACGCATCATAGCTCACATTCAATTTGAATCAGGCATTCAACGAACCCCATCAACCAGACCAACCCTGAATATGAAAAAACTCCTTGCTTCAATCACCTCGGCGGCGTTCGTCGTCATGGTCGCTTCCGTGCAGGCCGATTTGCTCATGTACGAGCCGTTTGATTACCCGGCCGGTGACCGGCTTGGCGGATCGGGCACCAGCCCGCTTGGCAAGACGAACGCCAATGGGCAACAATGGATCACGCGCAGTCCGGCCAACGGGGGAACATACGATCCCGCCCGGGACACCTTGATTACCTCCGGCAACCTTTCCTATCCAGGTCTGGCGACCAGTATCGGCAACTCGGTCCGCTATGGCTCCAACGGACTGCCCTCGGTGGCGTTTTATACCGATGCGATCGCGATCCCGGGGTCACCGTACACGACTGGGAGCGTCTATTATTCGATGATCGTCAAAATCAACAACACCACTGGAATTCCCGGCGGGCTTCGAACATCGTATGCCGCGCTTAGCGAGGATACCGCCGTACCCGCAACCGATGCGGGCTACGGTGTCATCACTTCAAGTGGCAGCAGTATTCCGCTGCCTGCCGGCGCGTGGATTCGCAACAGTCCCGCTGACGCCAACGCATTCAACCTTGGCAGCGGCAAGGGCAACACGGATGGCATGGGCTCGTCAGCCAGTGCGCCATCGTGGCAGAATCCAACGGATCCCCAGTTCGCGAATCAGCAGGGCAATTACACCGGCGCCGGTCAGCCTTGGGCGACCGTCCAGACAAACTCCTATTTCATCGTCATGAAATACACATACGTCGGTCCCTTCGCCAACAGCACCGACGACACCGTTTCGATGTGGATCAATCCCATCGCATCCACGCTCGGTGAAAATGCCGGCGAAGTCCTGGCGTCGGCCAGCGGTGGCTCTTATTATTCCGCCACCAACGCCACTGTGACGGCCGCCCTTGACGCCGGAACGTTAGGAATCCAGAGCTTCCTGCTCATCGGCAACGCACAATCGTCGGCGGTGCTTACCAAAACTGTGGACGTCAGCATTGACGAACTCCGCATTGGCACGACTTGGGCCGACGTAACGCCCGTGCCATCCGCACCAGCGCTGCAGCCGCAGATCATTGCCGTCGAAGGCGCGGGCACGCCGAGCGTCACCGTGACCTGGACGAACGTTTGGATCGGAACGAACTACATTTTGCAATACAACACGAATCTCTCCACGACCAACTGGACCAGCCTGGCGCCGGTGATGGCGGCGGGAACGACGGCCTCGCAGACCGATAATCCGCCGAACGGAGCTGCAGCGCGCTTCTACCGGGTTGCGCAGCAGTAACGTGCCGGACGTCGGCGCGGACCGATGTGACCATCAGCGAGTCGTGGTGAAAAACGAAAGCGCGGTTATGAAAAAACGAATGCGTGGCAGTCGCGGTTTCACCCTTATCGAATTGCTGGTGGTCATCGCCATCATCGCTATTCTCGCGGCCATGTTGTTGCCGGTGTTGACGTCGGCCAAGAAGAAAGCTCACCGCATCTCCTGTCTGAACAATCTCAAACAAATGGGATTGGGCAGTCAGATGTATGCCGACGATGATTCG
This sequence comes from uncultured Bifidobacteriaceae bacterium, assembly GCA_964458575.1. Taxonomy (GTDB): domain Bacteria; phylum Verrucomicrobiota; class Verrucomicrobiia; order Limisphaerales; family JADLHS01; genus CAYWMD01. Next base: position 15,011 of record CAYWMD010000090.1, read on the forward strand.
GAAGGACGGCTGACCGGTTCGCTCAAAACGACGCCCAAGGAGCAACAAGCCGATGATGACCTGAACTGGCTCTACCTCAGTTCCATGCCCAACGTCAGGTCGTTCGTTTGCCCGAGCACCCGGAATAACATTCGGACGGATACTACCGTTCCGGTCACCATCAAAGGTACAACGTTGACCTGCCTGAAAGACCTGCAAGACAACGCCGCCACCAAGGACAGCACGAACGGTCACAGTTATGAAGTCTGGGGCTGCTGGCAGCCGGACAGCAGCACGTATCCGCGAAAAACCGAAAGGACGGTGTTCAACTACCAATATCAAAACACCTTTGCTCCGTATACGCAGGCGGGCGTGCGGGCCGGAGGCGCGGTAGGCACGATTCTCATTTTTGACATGATGGAGCCGCACGGCCGCGCGTGGGTCTATGAGAATTCTCCCAATCCGTTTGACGGACATGGTGTGGACGGCGGCAACGCGGTGTTCGGTGACGGTCACGCCAGTTGGATTACGGGGAAACGATGGAAAGAAACGGTCGTGAAATCGCAGGACTATCCTTCGAACTATCCGCTTGCGCCATAAACCCAGAAACGCCCGGCCAACATGAAAAGACAAATATCCATCCGCAGGCTGGTTGGAGGTTGTGCGCTTCTCCTGACCACCAGTCACTGTCTGGCCAACCTGATTCTGTATGAGCCCTTCGATTACAATGTAGGCGAAGGATTGGCCGGTCGCGCGGGACAAACCTTTGTAGCCGGTTTGACCGGCGGCCCCTCCGGTACCGGCCAGTTCTGGGGGCAACAGGCGCCGAATGGCAACTACTGGATGTCCTGTGGCGTCTCCGGGACGTACGATCAGGCCACCGACGCGCTGGTGGTTGCAAACGCTCTCAGCGTCGCTGGGTTGGACCAGTTGCCCGGGACGGAAGCCGTCCGTTTCGGCGGCCCGGGCATCAGTTCGCGACTCGCGTTTTCGCCCATTTACGCGGCGCTCGATGGTTCGCCCGTTTCGGTTTATTACTCCTTTGCTTTTATGATTCCCTCCGGGGGACTGGCCTCCACGTCTGCGGACGGGGGATTGGTCGCGGCGTTCAACAATACCCGCGGCAGCCAGTCGGGCAATCCGAGCACGGAAGGCTGCGCCATGTTCCTCAAACCCAGCGGCTCCGGCTTCGTCATCGGTGTCAATGAAGACTCGACCTTCAATCTCGCCGCCACCTATGACAGCACCGTGCTCGCTTACGACACGACATATTTCGTCGTCGGAAAATACACCATCAAGGGCACGCTGAATCAACTGACGCAGGACGACGACGCCCAGATCTGGATCAATCCCAACTCGAGCACGTTCGGTGGTGGTGACCCGGGCGGCGCGCTGGTGGCCCTGGCGCAACAAAACGACGTGCCGACGAACCAGAGCGACGGCAACGCGGTGGTTCAGACGTTTGTCCTTCGTCAGGACGGCACCGGCAGCGGCGTCAACGCCGCCACCAGCATTATTTTCGACGAACTGCGAATTGGAACGACCTTTGCCGATGTCACACCCACGGTTGTGCCGGAGCCTTCGGGCCTGGCGCTCCTGGGTTTCGGAATCGTCGCGTTGCTCGCCCGCCGTCGTCATTAGCGACTGCGGCGGCGACGGCGCCCGGCAAAGCCAGCGGCGACACCGGGATGAATATGGGGACGAACAAACTTCAAACAGGTTCTGACCACTGCATGCGGTCTTCAATCCACTGCCAGCGATCCGGCGTTACATCAGCGAGCGTCTCCCCATCCGCCATCCTGCCCGCCGGGCACACGCTGCGGCCAGGCTGGCCGTGCTCCGGCCTTCCGCGGCCGACAGTTTGCCTCCGTTCCCAACCGTAAACCATTAACCAGCCCATCATGAGTTCGAAAAACACCACCACCGTTACCCGTCGTGACTTCCTCGCAACCTCCAGCGCGGCCATGGCCGGCCTGACGCTCAGCACCCCGCTGTTCGCCGCGCCCAAGACCGACACGCTCGCCGTTGCCGGCGGCAGCAAGGCCGTCACGTTTCCGGAAGCCGTCCAGACTGCCATGACCAAGTGGCCGCGATACGGCAAGGCGGAACGGCAGGCGATTGACGAAGTGCTCGCCCTGGATTGCAGCATCATTTACTCGCCGCTCAAGCAGTTCGAGGAGGAATGGAAGATTTATTTGAACGCGCCGTTCGTGAAGTCCCACATGAACGGCACCAGCGCTTTGACAGCCATGTTCTCCGCCCTATCTCATGATCTGCCGCCCGGCACGGAAATCATGGTCCCGTCCTACACCTTCTTTGCCACGGTGGCGCCGATGCGGTTCTTTGGCTTTGTGCCCATCTTCATAGACATCAACCCGCAGACGGCAACGTTCGACCTGGACGACGCGCGTCGCAAATTGACGCCGAACACGCGGGCAATGGTGCCGATGCATTCGTGGGGGCTGCCTTGCGAGATGGACGCCATTCTGGAGTTCGCCAAGGAAAAAGGTTTGATCGT
>CAYWMD010000091.1:0-17268 GCA_964458575.1 uncultured Bifidobacteriaceae bacterium
CGGCAAACAACACAATGACCGTTTGCAGGTTGCTGTCCGCGCGCGTTAGGGGCAGCACCTCGAGACTCCAGACCATCTGCGTGACCGGAATGGGCGAGAGTTTTTCCAACTGCAACTCCACCATGGACACCGTTTCCTCCCGCGTGCTCCTGGGCAGATGCACCACGCGGATGAAGGCGTTGCCCGGCGGCAGCCAGGCGATGTTCAATTTGGGCTGCCAGAGCGAGCGCCAGGATTTGTTGACCGAGGCGGGCAACGCGTCACCGGTCGCCACCGCGTGCTCGCGACCCGGCGCAAAACCCTTGCCCTTGGCATCGAACTGCCAGAGGTGCCGGCGGTCGGCCCCGACCCGGATGACGTTGCAGGAATTCCAGCGCGCCATATCAGGTGGTCTGGCTCTTCACCCAGATGCCGGTCTTTTCGTTGTCGCCGAGCGTGTCCAGATGTTCCTCGATCTGGGTCACGCGCAGGACTTCCTCGATGGTGGTGATGCCGGCCTTGACCTTATTCCAGCCGTCCACGCGCAAGGTGCGCATGCCCTGTTCCATGGCGCGCGCGGCGATGGTGGTGGAGGAAGCGCGGCCCAGGATCAGCGGACGCAGCGCTTCGTTCAACAGCAGCAATTCATAGATGGCCAGCCGTCCCTGATAGCCGAGCTGGCGGCAATCCTCGCAGCCCGCGCCGCGCATGAACTTCGTGGAAGCCATGTCTTCCTCGGGAAATCCGATCTTGTGCAGGTAACTCTTCTCAACCTTCTGCTCGGTCTTGCAAATCGGACAAATCGTGCGCACGAGCCGTTGCGCCATGATCGCCTCGACCGACGACGCCACGAGAAACGGTTCGATGCCCATGTCAATCAACCGCGTGAACGCGCTCGGGGCGTCGTTCGTGTGCAACGTGGAGAACACCAAGTGTCCCGTGAGCGCCGCGCGGATCGCGATTTCCGCCGTCTCCAGGTCGCGGATTTCGCCGACCATGATCACGTTCGGGTCCTGGCGCAAAATGTGGCGCAGACCCATCGCAAACGTCAGCCCGATTTCCGGCCGCACGGCGATCTGGTTAATGCCGCGCAACTCATATTCCACCGGTTCTTCAACCGTGATGATGCGTTTCTGGATCGAGTTGATCGTGCTCAACATCGCGTAGAGCGAAGTGGATTTGCCCGAACCCGTCGGGCCGGTGACCAGCACGATGCCGTGCGGCTTGACGATGATTTCGCGGATGGCCACTTCGTCCTTGGGCGAAAAACCAAGTTTGTCCAGGCTGAGAAAAATCTTTCCGCGCGACAGCAACCGCAGCGAAACGCTCTCGCCATAGACCGTCGGCACGGTGGAAACGCGGATGTCAATTTCCTCGCCCTTGATGCGGACATTGATGCGGCCGTCCTGCGGCAGCCGTTTCTCGGAAATGTTCATCCCGCTCATGACCTTGATGCGGGAAATGATCGCGGCTTGAAACCGCTTCAACTGCGGCGGCAGCGGCGTCTGATGCAGGATGCCGTCAATGCGGTAGCGGATGCGCAGTTCGTCCTCCTGCGGTTCGAGGTGAATGTCCGTGGCCCGGTCCTTGTAGGCGTCCCAGACGACCTGGTTGACGAATTTGATGACGCTGGCTTCCTGGTCGCCCTCGGTGATTTCCTTGTCCAACGGCAGCTCCAGGTCCAGCGGCGCGTCCTCGTCCATCTCATCCAGCGTTTCCGCGCCGACGCCGTAATATTTCTTGAGCGACTTCTCCAGTTCCGCCCGGGGCGCTAGCGCGAACTCCACCGGCCCGTGGGCGTCGTAGCGCACCGCGTTGAGCATCGCCGTGTTGAACGGATCGCTGACGGCCACCTGGACGGTGCCGTTGTTCATCGCGGTGGGCAGGACGTTGTATTGGAAGGCGACCTTGGTGGAGATTTTGTTCCGCGCCTCGGTTTCGACGGTCAGTTTGCCCAGGTCGAGGTACGGCCAGTTCAGCGCCGCGGCGAGCCGTTGGAGAAAAACGTCCTCGGCGATGCCGCGTTCGCGGCAGATGAACGCCAGCAACGGCTCCTGCGAGCCGTTTTCGGCGGCGACCTGCCAGGCCTTGCGCAGGTCGCCAATCTCCGTGGGCGTTGCGCCGACCACGGTGGCAAACAAGTTCTTTACTGAGGTAAAGGGCATTATCGTTCTTTGACCGTCACGAACATTGAACACGCTAGGCTAAAAAAAGTTGCGTTGAGGGTCAAAGTATTAAAACCCGCGGCTGTGTCTGTGTCTCAAAGTTGGCCGGAGCGCGTCGCAACGGAACCACCGGCATTTTTTATTGCCCATCCCACCGTTTGCCATACCCTGCCAAGCCATTGGCGTTCATGAACTCATTCCGCAACCACCGTCTCCGCGACCTGACCCTGCCGACCAGTACCACTTGGTTGCTCACGGACATCGCCGAGGCCAAGGGCAAGCAGGAACTTTACACCCGCCAATCGCCGCAAATCCTCAAAGCCCTGCGCGACACCGCCATCATCCAGAGCGCCGAATCCTCCAATCGCATCGAAGGCGTGACCGTGGACCGCGACCGCCTGCGCCCGCTCATCCTCGGCCACGCCCGCCCGCGCGACCGTTCCGAGGAGGAAGTCATCGGCTACCGGCGCGCCCTCAATGAAATCCACGCCAAAGCCGCCGGCATCCCTATCAATGCCGCCACCCTGAAACACCTGCACGCCCTCTGCCAGCACGGCAGCGGCGACGCCGGCCAGTTCAAACGTGTGGACAACGACATCATTCAACTCGATCCCGGCCAAGCACCGAAGATTCGATTCAAATGCGTCCCGTCCAGACAAACACCCGCCGCCGTGGACGAACTCTGCCTGCTCTACCGCCACACGCTCGAACAGGAACACGTCCCGCCGCTCATCGCCGCCGCTGCGTTGGTGCTGGACTTCACCTGCATCCATCCCTTCCGCGACGGCAACGGGCGCGTGTCCCGACTCCTCACCCTGCTGGCGCTTTACCAGCACGACTACGAAGTGGGCCGCTATATCAGCCTGGAACGGCTCACCGAAGAATCGAAGGGAGATTACTACGAAGCCCTGCAACGCAGTTCCCAGCGCTGGCACGAAGGCAAACACGACCTGACCCCGTGGCTGAACTTCTTCCTCGCCATCATCCGCCGCGCGTGCGCCGAATTTGAACAACGCGCCGGCCAGATCAAAAGCCCGCGCGGTGCGAAAACCGCATTGCTCGAACACGCCCTTGCGGAAATCGTTGGCGAATTCACCGTCGCCGAACTCGAAAAGCTCTGCCCCGGTGTCAGTCGCGAACTCATCCGCCACAGGCTCAAAGAACTGAAAACCGTCGGCTCAGTCGAATGTGTTGGTCGCGGCCCAGGAGCAAAATGGCGAAAGAAGGTAACAACTTGAAAAAAGGGTAATAAAGAAGGTATTAGCAAATTCACAACGCGGCTCAACCATGTCCAACGCAATGCCACCGCAAACACAGTTGTTGCTTGACCAGATTGTTCAAGTCAGACCTCGCGAAGTAAGTGGCAGCAGTTCTTCGAACCGTTCGGACTAAGAACGAGCTCGCTCGATTCTTGCACAAACGCTGCATTCTCGCACTGTTCACAGATAGCCGTGTGCCAACTCCGGGCGACGGACGGCCACGTAATCGCGATTTCCGGCGCCGTCGTATTGCCAGAATGCGGGGCGACACTTTTCAAAGTGTCGAATATGTCCGCTGTTGTCACCGCACGACAAAGTCGGCAAGCTCCACCGCGTTTATGCGAGTTAAAAATCCCTCTCGCCGTGCGCGCAAACCGTCGCGGCCGGTGGGTTTGACGCTTGAACTTTGAGTTTTTTGCACCATGAAACGTTACGCCACCATCACCGTCATTGGCCGCGACAAAACGGGCGTCGTTGCGCGCGTCACGTCCTTCCTCTTCGAACAGCACGCCAATATCGAGGCGTTGGAGGAAAAAGTCACCCGGGGGCAGTTCGGCATGACGATTCAGGCGTCCTGGCCGCCGGGCGCGTGCAGCGAGGCGGCGTTGCGCGCCGGGTTGGACCGGCTCGCGGTCGCCCTGGGCATGGAAATCAAAATCCGCTTCACGGACCCGCGCCGCCGCCAGCGGTTCGCCATCATGGTCACAAAGGAGACGCACTGTTTCGAGGCGATCATGGCCGCCTGCCGGAGCGGCGGGATCAAGGCCGATCCCACGCTCGTCATCAGCAATCATCACGAACTGGAGCCGCTGGCCCGACGCGAGCGACTGCCGTTTGTCCGGTTGCCGTGGGTGGAGCGCGCGGTGGCGGAAACGCGCGCGGTGCAGTTGCTGGAAAAGCACGAGATTGATTTTGTCGTCCTCGCGCGGTTCATGAAGATTCTCTCGCCGAACTTCGTGTGGCGTTACAAGAACAAGATCATCAATATTCACCCATCGCTGCTGCCCAGTTTTCCCGGGCCGCAGGCGTATCGGCAGGCTTACGAGCACGGCGTCAAGATTGTCGGTGTGACGGCGCATTTCGTCAGCATGCATCTGGATGAAGGTCCGATCATCGCCCAAGGCAGCTTCCATCTCCGGTCCGGCACGGCGCTCAAGGAAATCGTCGCCGCGGGACAAAAGCTCGAAGCGCAGGTGCTCGTCAAGGCCATCAAACTCTATCTGACGCGGCGGCTGGATGTGTATTGGGGCACGGTGAAGGAAGTGTGAGGGCGGGCGAAGCGCCAAGTTCAAAGGCCTAAGCCGTGCCGAAAGACTTCTAATTTTTCCGGCCTCGCGGCGGCATTGGTTGGGCCATCCCTCACCCTCCCTCACCCTGACCCTCTCCCATCCGATGGGAGAGGGGACAGCAATTGGCAGGTCTTTATTGGTGGCTGATCCTCGAGTAAACACGGTCAACCGATCTTTCAAGAACCGGATTACGATTCTCTCTCTCTCATCGGATGGGAGAGGGCTGGGGTGAGGGATAGTTGTCCAGATTCGACGATCGGCAACAGCTTGACTTGAAAAATGGCGGCGAACGGAGCGGTGCGGCGCGTTTTGGTGTTTTGCCCTCCCGCTTGTCTTGAGCTTTGAGCTTTGAACCGCGGGTTTCCTGCCCTAGCTTCGCTGGGTGAACAAGATCATTTATGGCCTGTTGGGTGCATTGTTGTCCGCGCCCGCGCTTCCCGCTGCCACCAACGACAACGTCCAAACCAACAGGGCGATGGTCGCCGCCACCGGCACCAACAGCCAGGTCGAGGCGGAATTCAAAAAGCTGGAGGAGATGGACGACGCGGCGGCGGCTGAGGTGGACAAGTGGATTCGGGACAATCAGAAATTTGCCGCCGAGGGCGCCGGCGTGCCGAATGACCAGTTGAATCAGCGCATTCGCGCGCGGCTGGCGCCGATTCGCAAGGCGTACGAGGAATTCATCGCACAACATCCGGACCACGCCGGGGTGCGTCTGGCGTTCGCCAGCTTTCTTGAAGATCAAAATGATGAAGAGGCGGCCCTCTTGCATCTGGAGAAGGCGCGCGAACTGGATCCGAAGAATCCGGCGGCCTGGAACAACCTGGCCAATCACTACGGCCACGACGGCCCCGTCAAGAAGTCCTTTGAGTACTACGCCAAGGCCATCGAGTTGAATCCGAACGAGCCGGTCTATTACCAGAATTTTGCCACGACCGTTTATCTGTTCCGCAAGGACGCGATGGAGTTTTACAGCATCACGGAGCAGCAGGTCTTCGACAAGGCGCTTGGGCTTTACGAAAAGGCCTTCCAGCTCGCTCCCGAAGACTTCAACCTTGCCACCGACCTGGCGCAGACCTATTACGGCATCAAACCCACGCGCACGGATGATGCCTTGAAAGCCTGGACCAACGCGCTGGCGGTCGCCCACGACGACGTCGAGCGCGAGGGCGTGCATGTCCATTTCGCGCGGTTCAAATGGCACGCCGGCCGCACCAACGAAGCCCGCGCCCACTTGAATCTGGTGACGAATACCCTGTACGGGGATTTGAAGCGGCGATTGTTGCGCAATCTCGACGCGCCAGCGGCGCCGGCCAATTCCACCAACTCGCCGCCGGCGGCCGTTGAGCAGAAGTGATCCGCTATCGCGGTCATTGCGGCTGCGCCAGCACGTGCCACTTCGGGCGCTGACAACTTCTGCGAAATTCTTCGAGCGAAGCTTCCACGGCTTGCTTGCCGCGCTCCTGGCCGTCGAGAAAGACGATCAGATCAAACTGCTGTTCCGGAGTGTTGCATTGCGCGGCGAATTGTCTGGCAATTTCGTTGGCGGGGGTGACTTGCCGCCCCAGCATCTCCACCGTGGGCAACTTCAGTCCCGTGAAACCCGCGGACGGCTCATAGGCTTTATAGACGACTTCCGTGCAGACCAGCTTCGCGTCGGTGGAAAAATCGAAGTCGAAGTCGTAGGGGCGCCCCACGTAGTGAAATGCGCGCGCGATCGCCTGTGCTCTCTCCACTTTGGGCAGCCGCGGTCGCAACCCGGCCAGCGAATCGCAAGCCAGCGAGTGTTCGATGGTTGTAAGCGACACACCCTCGCTCATGGCTTCAATCACGCGCACGCTATGCTCATGCTCCTGCGGTGTGATGCTGGTCTGGTAAGCGACAGCGGATCGCGCCTGGATGAGCCGGTCCAAATCTCCGCTCGCCTCGCCCTGTAGTTTCACCCAGGCCTGTGTTGCTTGATCATCGAAGAACGCGCGGCGCTCCGCCGGTGTGCCGATGTACAGCGCCGCGTGCGGCCAGAAGCCCGGCAAGCCGACGTTCGACAAATACCATTCGCGCCGCGTCAACATCACGTCGCCGGGCTGAAGCTTCGGTTGCAGTTCGCGAATCTGCTTTTCCGAAACCAACGACCGGCCGACGCGGTAAACTTTCGTGTCGCCCATCCATTCGGAAACGCCGGCCTGGATGGGCAGCCAAGCGGTGTTCGCGCCGCTTTGCAATACCTTCAATGCGTTTTTCAACGTCTGCGCCTCGCTGCGACCCTTGCCGGCTTGCCACAAATATTCGGCGTCCGCTCTGATTCCTTCGCGCAACTTCATCGGCGGATCTGGCGCGAAGGTTTTCATCGTGACTTCGCTGGCGGCAAAGCGCGTCGCCATGGCCACGTTCAGGTATTTGAACTTCAACTTCGCGTACGAACCGGCGGGCAGGCCGAGTTCGGGCACGGCATCATTGAGCACCTTGTCCAGTTCCGGATTGTGGTCGTTGCGATCCATCCACTCCAGCGCCGCGCGATACTTCGCCAGCATCGCGGCGTAACCGATCAAAAAGGACTCCGCTCTGGCTGCGCCTTTCAATCGGAACCAATTCGCGTGATATTGCTCCGTTGAATCGAGCGCAACCATGTAGTCCAGGAACCGTTGCCAGGTGTTCCAGACGACCAGCTTTTCCTCGCGTCGCAACAGACGTTGCTCCTTGGGTGTCGTGGCAGGAAACAAGTCTGGCTGGGACTCCACGAACCGGATGACTTCACGCAAACCGTTTCGGTGAGTTTCCACCGCGCCGATGTCCGCTGGCAGGCGCGCACTCAACTCGGTTGCGGAAATTTTGTAGATGGGCTTGATCTCGCTCCCCAGCGCGGCCATGCCGGGAAGGAAAAGCAGACAAAGGAGGAAGGTTGCTTTCGCCATATCCAGGCCGAAGCGTTCCCAAGAATGATCGAACTGGCAAGCTTGCACTGTGACACGACGACCGGAACGCGAATTGTTCCGATTCGCAGCGTCGCACAGTTCTCAAGTCCGGCGAGTTGACGACAACTGGCGCACCGCTGCAAAGGTCAGCATCACCACCAATCCGCCCACGATGCCGCCCGCGTGCGAAACGGCGATAGGATTGCCCATCAAACCAAAATGCAGAAAACCAAACATTACATGTCCGCTGATCGCTTCGTAAGCCGCCTTACCGACTACCACGGCGAAGGTGATCAGCCCAATTCGCCACCCCGACGAATGGCGCGGCTGCGTGGTCATCATCTCCACCGCTGAAACCGCCATCAAGCCGTGTGCGATACCGGAGAGGCCGCACAGTCCGCTGGTCGAAATCGCCGGCGTCGTCAGCCAGGACAGCAGCAGACTTCCGACGGCACTGCCAAGGACAAATGCCAGCCGGCGTGCAACCTTGCCTTCAAGCAGACTGTGGTAGAGCAGAAAGAAGGCGGCGGCATCCAACAAGAGGTGATACCAGGTGACGTGGACAAACGGATGCGTCAAGAGCCGCCACCATTCACCGCCATTCACCGCGGCAGGCACGAAGATCATGGCCTGCCAGAACGAACCAAACAGAACCGACCCGCTAAACACCAGAATCAAGCTGGCAAAGATTATCATCTCGGGCCGTCGCAGAAGAAACGGACGGGGCGCGGGAAGCGCGACCGAATTGGCGGTGGGAATGTGGGCGTTCATGGCGAAGACTGTTCTTAGAATTTGGCGGGGCAGGCCGAAGCCTGCCCCGCCTTTCTCCTTTCCGTTTATGCGTTCTTCCGTTTTCTGCGCAGCAACCACGCTGCCCCCAAAACTCCGAGCGGACCAATCGGGCTGGACCCCGGCACCCCGATGTTCCAACTCTGCCGGTTGTTGGAACTTGGCGGCGATTGCGTTTGCGTTGCGGGAACCGGTGTCGTCTGCCTCACGTTCGGTGTCGCGGACGCAAGCTGCATGGGCTTCGATGTCGCCACCGATTCAGCCGCTTGCGGACCGAGATTGGCGAGGGCCTTGTTGCGGATGCCATCAAGTTGCTCGCGCAACTTCGCCTGCGCCTGACGCTCGCCGCTCGTTCGCTCCAGATTTTTCCGCGAAATCTTCCAACGCTGATATTCCGCGTCGTTCTCCAACACGAGGAACGACGTGTATTCAGTCACGATGGAAAAGTCCTCGCCGAGTCGGATGATCTCGGGAATGGCCGGCGAACGGTCACCATTCCGGTCTGCATCCTTCAGCAGGCGGTTGACCCGATGCCATGCCCACATGCGGTTGATTTCCAGATTTGTCAGGTCGGTCTTTGGGAAATCCATTGGCGCCGCCTGTTTGATTTCCACGCCGTTGACGCTTCCGCGCAGCGTGACGTTCGCCGTGCCGCTGCCGTGGTAACGACCGTAAACCCTCACTGGCGCGCCGAAGTAAAGATTCGGCAGCTTACTCGGTTCAACGTCGGTCACGTCCACGCCGGCGAACTTGATCTCCAGGTTGGTGGCGAAGGGCCGCATCAGCTTCTGGCGAAACGCCCGCGCTTGACGCTCAAAGTTGTCGCCGGAGGAAATAAACGCCGCCAGACCACCGGAATCCTCCGCGAGTTGTTCCAGCAACGGACGATTCACGTCGTTGCCAACGCCGATGCAAAACACGCGCGTGTTGCCGGGGCGTTTCTGGATTTGCTGCAACAACACCGCGCGTTCCTGTTGCTCGGTGAGGCCGTCGCTGAGAATCACGACATTCAACGGCCGGTCGGCCGAGGCATATTTGTAGGCCGTGGCCATCGCCGGTTGGAGCACCGTGCCGCCACGGGCTTGCTGCGTCGAAAGGAATTCGGACGCGCGTTGTTTGTTCGCGGCATTGCCCGGCAACAATTGTCCGAGACCGAGATTCGGCGTGACGTTGAACGTCATGACTTCAAAACGGTCCGCCTCGCCAAGTTCGTTCAGGAACGCCGCCACGGTGTCTTTCGACAACAACAGTTTTCCGCTGTCCGCCATGCTGCCCGAGGCGTCGAGTACGAAAACGTAATCCATGCCGTCCTGCTTTTGCGCCACGTCCTGGCCCGCCGTCAGCGTCAGGCAGAAGAATCCGTCCTCGCTTCCGTTGCGTGAGGTGATGAGGTCCATGCCGGTTCGCGGACGCGAAACGCGACAGGCGATCACCACGTCTTGCGCGAGACTGCCGCCGGTGGTTTCGAGATTCGCCTGCCAGTAGGCGTCCGAGTGTTTCGCAATGGCGAAGCTCTTCCCATGACTCGGGCTTTCCAGTTCCGCAATCGGTACGGCTGACTTCACGTCGAAGCCGATGGCGAACTTGCCCGTCGTGCGCGAGTCCACGCCTTTGCGCGTCACGGTGGCGAGCGGATAAACATACGTGGCCGCATCGTGGTCGTAGTCCAGTTCCTGGTAATAGGTGATCTCCACTTTCTGATCTGCCTCCGGTCCGATGGGAAAGATGCGCATTTCAAACGTGCGATAATCCACCTGCTCCAGCAGACCCGGATCGCGCCGCTGTTGCTTGTAGCTGTTGTAGATTTCACGGGCGCGCTGTTTCTCCAGGACTTCGCCGACCATTTCCTTGCCGTTGATCCACATGCTGAAGTTCGCGACCGATGCGCTCTTCGGAACGGGGAACGTGTAGAGCGCCTCGACCTGCCGCTTCTCGGTGTTGTGGAACACCTGCGTCACTTTGGTCACAGCGACGCCGTTGTTAATTGTGACTTGGACGTTGTGCTCCTTGATTTCCAGCACACCACCGAATCCACCGTCGGCGATCAACAAGCCCGCCGCTCGCGTCGGAGTCGGTAGGGCGATCGCTGCCACCGCAAGGGCGACCGCGAGGCCGCCGAGGGTTTTCTTGAATGTCGTCGTAGTTTTCATGGCGTTGTTTTGTATTTTGTCTCGCGGAGCGCGTTCACGGAGCATCAGTGCTCTGTAAACCGCACCTGCATGCCGACACGTATCCATGTCCTGTGCCGGCCGTCGCTGTGTTAACTTAAGTTGCTGGTTATAAACACATACGCGTGAGTTTTGCCTCCGAGGCTACGAGCCTGAATGCTGCTTTAGCTCGACATTAAATGAACGGTGCCATACAAATAATGCATGGCATCTACCACCAAGCTTGATTCATCCGACCGCGAGTTTTTTGAGATCGTATTTCAAATCGCCTTCTGCAATCCATTCAGCAGGCAACGTCTCGAACTCGATTCCAAAGTGCTCGGTCATTCGGTTGGCCGTTCGCCGGAAGGGCATCTGGACGAGTTTTCGTCGCTTGTCACCGCGCGCGTCCAAAAGCTCGAAGCCCAGGGTCGGGCCGACGTGCGGCAGTATCCCGCGGCGGATCGCGACTTGATGCGGACGGTTTTCCTGCTCGAAGTTTACCACCAATTCTGCCGGGAGTTTGACCAATTGATTCTTGAGCAGGTGAAGCTTGGCGCACAGTCGGCGCCCATGAAGTTCGCGGGTGACGCATTGGCGCGGATGCGCCGGCGCGGCATCGGCGCGGTCGAGTCCACGCGTTACTTCGCGGTCTTTTATCAACTGCGCCGGGCGTACCACTTCATCGTGCGCGGGCTCATCGGCCAAAGTCCGTGCATGCAGGAATTTCGTCGTCACCTTTGGAACAGCGTGTTCACTCAGGACGTGCGGCTTTACGATCGCTATCTGTGGAATCGCATGGAGGACTTCTCCACGCTCTTGCTGGGCGAAACCGGCACCGGCAAAGGTCGCGCCGCTGCGGCCATTGGCCGGTCTGGCTTCATCCCCTTCGACGAAAAAGCCGGCCGCTTTGCCGAAAGTTTCATGCGCAGCTTCATCGCGCTGAACCTGTCGCAATTTTCCGAAACGCTCATCGAGTCGGAGTTATTTGGACATCGCAAAGGCGCTTTCACCGGTGCGATTGAAGCCCATGAAGGCGTGCTCGCGCGGTGCAGTCCGCACGGCTCGATCTTCCTCGACGAGATTGGCGACGTAAGCGTGCCAGTCCAAATCAAGCTCTTGCAGGTGTTGCAGGAGCGCGTCTTCTGTCCGGTGGGCAGCCACGAATCGGCTCGGTTTCACGGGCGTGTGATCGCCGCCACGAATCGTCCCCTTGAAGTCTTGCGCGGTCGGAATCTGTTTCGGGAAGATTTTTTCTATCGGCTGTGCTCCGACGTGATTCAAGTCCCGCCTTTGCGTCAGCGGCTGCAAGAGGATCCCGAAGAACTGCGTCAACTGCTTGAGCACACCATCACCGGCATCATCGGCGAACGGGCTGAAGAACTAGAAGAAAGGGCGGCCCAGGTGATTCGCCGCACCGTCGGTGAAAAATACGCGTGGCCGGGAAATGTTCGCGAACTGGAGCAGGCGGTCCGTCGTATTCTGGTGACAGGAGATTACGCGGCCAGTTCACTATCCGGTTCGCAGGATGTAAAGGAACGTTTGCTCGCGGGCATCCAGGCCGAATCGCTCGATGCAGATGCGCTCCTGGCGGGTTATTGCACGTTGCTCTATCGGAAAACCGGCAACTACGAAGCGGTTGCGCGGCTGGCCAATCTCGATCGGCGCACGGTCAAAAAGTACCTGGAAAAAGATCGCGGCGTGGCCTGATTGGCTAACGTCTGCCAAATCGCTCCAACAACTTCCCATGAATCCCGCCGAAGCCTCCATTGCTGAAAACCACGACCAAATCACCTGGCTGCGCTTTTGTGCCCATGTGCGCGACGATCGAGTCGGCGTCCGGTAAATAGGCCGCGTCTTTGCCGGCGGATTTGATATCGGCCATCAGTTTTTCCGGGTCGAGACGTTCGGTCGGGGCGAGCAATTCCAGTCGCGCCACCTGCGACACCACCACGCCGTCGGCCTTGGCGAACGATTCAGCGAGTTCGGTTTGAAATACGTTTCGCCGCGTGGTGTTGCTGCGCGGCTCGAAGATGGCCCAGATTTTTTCACGGGCGTATTTCAACCGCAAAGCGCGCAGCGTCTCGCGAATTGCCGTCGGGTGATGGCCAAAGTCGTCAATCACGGTCACGCCGCCGGCAATGCCGCGCACTTCCATCCGGCGCCGGATGCCCTTGAACGTGTCAAACGCGGATTGGATTTGTTTGTTCGAGAGGCCGCAATGTTTCGCACAAGCGACCACGGCCAGCGCGTTGCGAATGTTGAGTTCGCCGACGAGGTTCAAATGAAACTTCGCGCTGGGAATTTCAAATTCACTCGCGGTCGGGCCCAGCCGGATGTTCGTCGCGCGTACGGCGTTCGACTCGCCCAAGCCAAACCGTTTGACCGGGCAGAACGTGACGTTAAGCAACGATGCGAGATTCGGGTCGTCGCCGTTGCCGAGCAGCAGGCCGTTACGCGGAACCAGCCGGATGAAATGGCTGAAGGTTTTTTGGATAGCCGCGAGATCGGAGAAAATGTCCGCGTGATCGAATTCGAGGTTGTTGACGATGGCGACCTCCGGCAGGTAATGGATAAACTTGCTGCGCTTGTCGAAAAACGCCGTGTCGTATTCGTCGCCCTCGATGATGAACCACTCGCTCTCCGTGAACCGCGCGCCCTGGCTCAGATTATTCGGAATGCCGCCGATGAGGTAGCTCGGATTCATCCCGTTGTGCTCGAACACCCACGTCAGCAGCGACGTCACGGTGGTTTTGCCGTGCGTGCCCGCGACAACGAGCGAACGCTTGCCACGGATGAAATACTCGCGCAACAAATCGGGCAGCGAACAATATCGCAGCTTGTGATCCAGACAGTATTCCGCTTCCGGGTTGCCGCGCGAAATGGCGTTGCCGATGACGACCAGGTCGGGCTTGTGGGCCAAATTGCGTTCCGCGTAGCCATTCATCACCTCGATCTGCCGCTCGGCGAGGAACGTGGACATGGGCGGATACACATTTTGATCCGAGCCGGTGACGGTCAGTCCCTTTTCTTTTAACGCGGCAGCGGTGGAAGCCATCGCGGTTCCACAGATGCCAACAAAATGAATTGAACGAATGCTGCCAAACACAAACCCACGTTCTCAAAAAGAGCGCGGTAAAATCAACGCGGAAAGAGGGCTGAAATCAATCCGGGCGATTGGTTGCGTGTGCTTCCAGCGCGAGGTAGCCTTGGGTGTTCACATGCGAAAGCATTTCCGGCACAGAATCACCCGAGCCGCTGGCTATTGGCGGTTTCACGAACGAACGTTGAGGACGGTGGTGGTGTCGGTTGGTGTTTTCATCAACACAGCCGCGGCGTTTGCCCAGTATCCCGCCTCGCACCAGATTGCCAAGGACGGCACGGCCATTGTGCTGGAGGATTACGCGAGTCTGCCGTTGTCGAGCCGGACGACGGGCGCTTACCCGCCGCCAATCAACTACGCGAATCAGCTCGGGCGCGTAAACTTCCTGCGCGCCGAGCCGACGAATGCGCCGCTGGCCGCGACCCGGTTGTTCGTCTGCGACCTGAATCGCAACCTGTATATTCTCAACCGGACTTCGAAGGTGTTTACGACCTACATCAACTTCGAGGAGGTGTTTCCGCGATTCGACAACGACCCCGGTTATTCCGGCGGCCTCGTCACGTTTGCCTTCGACCCTGAGTATGGGAGCAACGGCATTTTCTTCACGGTTCACACCGAGCTGACCAACTTGCCCGCACGCGGACCGACGAACGGCCATTTGCCCAGTCTGATCACCAACGGTTACACGACGACGGCGGCGATCAATCCGCCCGCCGGTCCGATTGCACGGTATGCGATCTTGATCGAGTGGACGGATACGAACCTCAACAACGCGACCTTTGAGGGCACCGCCCGCGAATTGCTACGGGTGGGTTTCAACGATGTTGTTCATCCGCTCGGCGATTTGATCTTCAACCCCATGGCCCAGACCGGTGATGCGGACTATCGAAATCTTTACATCGCCAGCGGCGATGGCGCCGCAGGGGAAACCAGCGACGCGAGACATACCATCCCGCAGCGATTGGACACGGTGCTCGGAAAAATTCTGCGCATCACGCCCGACGTCGCTCTGCGCACGAACGCCAGCACCGTCAGCGCGAATACTCGTTACCGCATTCCCACCGGCGGCGACGATCCCAACCCGTTTGCCTCGCTCGGTCTCACCGGTTTGAAAAAGGAAATCTTCGCCTACGGTTTTCGCAATCCACACCGCATGAGTTGGGACGCGGACTCCAATGCGCTGCTCGTGGACGACATCGGTCTTTATTCCTGGGAGGAGGTGAACCTCATTCACAAAGGCGACAACTACGGTTACGCCGAACGCGAAGGCGTCGAACAACTCTTTGTCGGCGGACCGAACGACGGCCTGACCGGCAGCCAAGCCGGTGTGCCGTTTCCCACCAACACTGATTTTCTCGTCGTGACGGGCCTCGTCAGTTCGGTTGCGCCCGTCTATCCTGTCGCTGAATACAGCCATCGCGACGGCGACGCCATCAGCAGTGGTTTCGTTTATCGTGGTTCGGCAATGCCGGCGCTGCGCGGCAAATATGTCTTCGGCGACATCACGACGGGCCGGCTTTTCTTTTGTGACCTTGCTGAAATGCTCGCGGCGGACGATGGCAACCGCGTCACGACGGCATCCATCCACGAAATTCAGGTTGTCTTCAACGGCGTCAAGCGCCGTGTGTTCGACATCCTTTCCGACAAATACCATGCGAAGGGCGGCACATCCGGCAACGCGCTACCCGGTGGCTGTGGGGGGTTGAATACCGGCGGCAACGATCCGCAGGGAGTTCCATACGGTTGCGGCCGGGCCGACATCCGCCTCGCGCAGGACAACGATGGGGAACTCTATCTGCTGAGCAAGAGCGACGGCATGATCCGCAAAATGACGGCGGTGCTCATCCCGCCGGTCATAACCAGCGTCCGTGCGACGAACGGTTTCTGCACGCTCACCTGGCTGGCCATCAGCAATCAGACCTACCGCGTTCAATTCAAAAACTCCCTCGATGAAACGAACTGGACCAATCTGTCCGGCGACGTGACGGCGACCGGTCCCAGCGCATCAAAGACAGACGCGCTGGGATTCTCGGCGCGATTCTATCGCGTGCTCGCGCTGTAAGCTTGTTCCGGAGCGCGGATTGTCCCAATCCGCAGCAGCCCAAAATTCCCAAATGCTGCGAGATGAGGACAACGCGCGCGCCCCAATTCGAGCCGACGGCCCTGAAACTGATGGAGCTCTTGAAGCAAAGCAATTTGACGTGCACTTTTGTCGCAAATCCTGTAGCAAACTCAGCCATCATGTATAGCCGCTGGCGATTTCTCGTTTGCTGGTTGCTGCTGCTTGCAGCGGCCGCCTGCGCTGACTGGCCGGATTTTCGCGGGCCCTGGGGCAACGGCCACGTCTCCGCCCCCGGTGACACCAACCTGGTCGGCTTGCCGTTGCACTGGAGCGAAACGGAGAACGTGAAATGGAAAACCGCCATGCCCCATACCGGCTGGTCAACGCCCGTTATCCTCGGCAAACAAATCTGGCTCACCACCGCCACGATGGATGGTCACGACTTTTTCGCCATCTGCGTGGATGCGGATTCAGGCAAAATCATTTTCAACGAGCACTTGTTTCACTGCGACACCCCTGAGCCGTTGGGCAACAAGGTCAACGGCTATGCGTCGCCCTCGCCGGTCATCGAGCCAGGCCGAGTGTACGTTCACTTCGGCAGCTACGGGACGGCGTGTATTGACACCGGTAGCTTCAAGACGATTTGGAAACGCAACGACCTCCCGTGCCGACATTATCGCGGACCGGGCTCGTCGCTGGTGCTGTTCAAGAACCTGCTCATCCTCACGATGGACGGGATTGACGTGCAATACCTCGCCGCTCTGGATACGAAAACCGGCGCAACGGTTTGGAAAACGAATCGCACAACGGCGTGGAACGATCTCGGCCCCGACGGCAAGCCAATGGCCGAAGGCGACTACCGCAAAGCCTACACCACGCCATTGATCGTGGACGGCGGCAAACAAATGCTCAGTGTCGGAGCAAAGGCGGCTTACAGCTACGATCCTGCAACCGGGCGTGAAATTTGGAAGCTGAATCACCCGGCATTTTCCGGCGCGTCGCGTCCGTTGTTCGCCAACGGCATCGCCTATCTCGCCACCGGCCATGGCAAGGGCGAGATGTTGGCCGTGCGCGCGGATGGTCACGGCGACGTGACTGACACGCATGTTCTGTGGCGCGTCTCGCGCAGCCCGCCGCGGATGCCCTCCTCGGTTCTGGTGGATGACCTGCTTTTCATGGTGAGCGACAGCGGCACGGCGACGTGCCTCGATATCGCGACGGGAAAAGAAATGTGGCAGGAACGCCTGTCCGGCGAACACGCCGCGTCGTTGCTCTACGGCGATGGGCGGGTTTATGCCTTCAGCCAGAACGGAACCACGACCATTTTCAAACCGACTCGCACCTTCGAAGTTGTTGCAACGAACAAACTGGACGTTGGCTTCATGGCTTCGCCGGCTGTCGCTGGCAAAGCCTTGATCCTGCGAACCAGAACCCACCTTTACCGCATCGAGGACGACGCAGCGAAAGCGACTGCGGCGAAGTAACGTCGCGCTCACTTTCCCACGCGGCCGCATCCTGGCGGCCAAGTCTTGCGGTGCGCTGGGCCAATTACGGTCCCATCAG
>CAYWMD010000092.1:0-16734 GCA_964458575.1 uncultured Bifidobacteriaceae bacterium
AGGTTGGAAATCGTTCGAGCGCGCAGTCTTTCTTCCGACCCGCTGCGGCCCGGAGTGCCGCGCGCCGGTGGCAGTGTCGAGTTGCGCCGGGTCACCTGCGCCGCCATGACGGATCAGTTGTTGACTGACGAATGGAAGAAGCTAGCGTGGGACCGGACAAGCAAGCCAACGAACATCCGGAACTTGAACTTGTGTAAAAACTCAGGGCCCCTTTATGGCGATTCTAAAGGACTGCCTGAAGAACGCACCGAAGCCATTCTGAAATTTGGACAAATGAGATTGTTACCGGCAATTCTGATAGCTGTTTTGATATATTCCACAGACTGGACAGCGTACGCGGACGACTCAGAGACAAATGCGCCAGTGAATAGAGGTTCCGAGTTTCGCTCGTCCGCCTTTCTCACAAAACTAAATGAACCGGGCTGCGACGCGGCGGTTGCATTTTCTTCGGAGCGATTTTCTCACTGGTATACCCTTAAAGCATCGGCCATCACAAACCTCATTGTCATGCTTGACAGATCACGACCATACCTCCCCCCTGAAATGGAATCTCTAAATCGCCGCAAAATCAGCCGATCGGATCCACCTAACCCGTCGATTCGTTTTCGGATTTCGGACACGAATGAACATACGGTCGCGTGGTTGCAATTTTACGGGGGTGGAAGGCTATTTTCGAACTCCCGCGTAGCGTATGTTGTAAGACATGACACCCAAGACCGCGTTAAACACGAGCTGGAGTTATTAAAAAATCGAGTCACGCGGCGGAAAGGGAGCAGTCCGTAGTATTCACAGAATCTCAAGCTGGCGACAGAACCTGCCTTCCAGCCCCGCGTGTTGCGCATCGTCTATTGAAGCGTCACTTTGCTGTTGTGTTCGTAATGCTTTCAAACAATCGCCGGGCCACAAGTTCATTCCCAGACGCATTGAGATGAACGGGGTCGGCTTGCAGGTAAAGTGTCTTGCCGCCTTTGGCGAGTTCCGGTGTCAGGTCCACCAGAGGCACATCGAGCTTCGTGCTCACCGCGCGCTTGGCGACGAGCACCCGGCTTGCGTTCGTGGAGGATAATTCATCCAGTGTCGGGAGAAAAAGCAGCACGGGCTTTACGCCGTTGCTTTGCGCCGTCTGGCACACCTGCTCGATCGCGGTGCGAAACACCGTGTCGGGATCGCTTTGTTGCTGTTCCTTGAAGAACTGGTCCTGTTTCGGGTCCACCGGAATGAACTTCGTCCGGTAGCGCTGGTAATACGCCTGCAATTTCACCTCGATGGCGAAGTGGTAGATGGCGCAGCGCCGGAGCAGGTTCTTCAGCCGCACGCGCGACATGAACTTCTTCACGAACTCGTCACTGTTCTTTTCCGAAAACTGCGTCCAAAGGTTCGCCTCGCCCAGAATCACAAAGTCCGGCGACCATTTGAGCCCGAAGTCTCGGAAGAAAACCTGCATCTGGAGAAACGACCACGCATTCACGCCGGCATTGATGACTTCGACGCGCCACGGTCCGCGGAGCGCGGCTGTCTCAGCCGCAGCGGTTCCGGAAGCCGGCGGTGGCAGCGAATTCTGGAGTCCTTCGTTGGTCGTGCGTGCTGCGGCTGGGACAGCCGCGCTCCGTTCCGGGGTGAGGGGCGCATTGGATGTTGGACGTTGAATGTTGAATGTTGAATGTTCCCCCTTTACCCATTCCTGCAACATCCGCTCCAGTTGCCGCGAATATGTTTTCTCATCCGGCAGCCCCCAGCCGAACGTCCGTGAATCGCCCAGACACAGGATGCGAATTGTGTTCGCCGGTTTCTCCGCCGCGAACTCCGGCCCGCGCGTGCCGTGGGAATTGATGTGGACCGGCTGATGATCAACCTTGGTGTAACAATCCTGGTTGGGCCGAAGTCGCCAGTAGAGTTTCGCGTCGGGTTGGTAGATTTCCAGGTTGCCGTAGCCGCAAAGTCGCAACACAAGTTCCCATACCACGAGGAAGATCAGCACGCTGCCGAACGCCAGAGCCAGCCTTTGCATCCAGCGGTTCCCGCGCGCGCGCATGGGCAAAGAGGAGGCCACAGGTGGAGTTTATCCTTCTGGATTATCCAGTAATTCCCGCAAGCGCGAGCGTAGCGTGGCGGGGACTCGTTCCTGCCAGCTTTCGTCCACCAATCCCACCTCCATCAAGTCGCGCAGATGCACACGGTCCTTGTCGCGGAACGAAGTCAGTTTCATCCGCACCAGCGCGTCGAGCGAAAGCAGGCGGAAGGTTTCCGTTGCTTCCACCTCGGAAACGTCGGGCGCGGGCGTGGCGTACTCAGCCCGAACTTTCTCAGCCGCGAAAACGACGTAAACCGCGTCCCTTGCCTTTGCATCTGGCCCGTCGAGAAACATATCAAGGCTTGCGGCATGACGGTAAACAAAGCCCGCCTGCTCCAAAGCCTTCCGCGCAGCTGGAAGATCAGCTCGTCGCAACACCACGTCCACGTCCTGTGTGTTTCGCACCGCCGCTTCATCCACGCGGGAAACCCACGCGGCGACCGCGTTGCCACCGGCCACCGCATACGGCACCCGCGCCGTTTCCAAAGCGCGAGCCGCGCGCAATAATCGTTGACGAACTTTTTCCACCGCGTTGCTCATGCGTTCCCAGGAAACTTCGGCATAAGTGGCGATGGCCATGGTCGCATTTCAATTCACCAAATACTCCCGCGGATCCGTCACCTTGCCCGTGAGCGCGCTCGCAGCGACGGTCGCCGGTGAGGCGAGGAATACTTGCGATTCCTTGTCGCCCATGCGGCCAGGGAAATTGCGGTTGGTAGCGCTGATGCATTTGATGCCAGCCTTGTTGATGCGGCCAAACGTGTCCACCGGCCCGCCTAGGCACGCGGCACAACCGGCGTTCTCTGTCATTTGCACACCGGCGTCCACGAGAATTTGCCAGATGGTCTTGTCGCCCCAACGCGTGGATTGCAAATCATGCACAATCTCCGGTGTCGCCGGTACGCCGAAGGTGTCAATCACCACGCGCTTCCCGCGCAACACGCGCGCGAACTCCACAAAGTCACTCGTCTTGCCGCCGGTGCAGGAGCCGACGTAGGCGCGGTCCAATTTCATGTTGCCCATATCCTTCGCCTTCTTGCGCTGGCCGGGGTCGGGATGGCAGGCAACGGTCGGTTCGAGCTTCGACAAATCCACCGTGTGTTCGTAAACAAACTTTTGATCCTTATCCAGCGTGACAGGTTCGTAATTCGTCTTTGTGCCGTTCAAGCGGGTGCGCGCGTCCACGTATTCCGCCGTGCGCGCGTCGAATTCAAACATGGCGTTCTTGCCGCCCGCCTCGATCGCCATGTTAGCGATGGTCATTCGGTCATCCATCGAGAGATTCGACGCCCCCGGACCGTCGAACTGCATCGCCCGATACGTCGCGCCGTCGAAACCGATCTCGCCGATGCAATAGAGGATGATGTCCTTGGCCATCACGCCAGGCTGGAGTCTTCCTTCCAACCTGAAGTGCATCGTCTCGGGCACCTTGATGAGCAATTTGCCCGTGCCCATGACGAAGCCCGCATCCGTGTTACCGATGCCGGTGGCGAATTCGTTGAACGCGCCGGCCATGCAGGTGTGCGAATCTGTGCCGAACAAAATCTCGCCGGGTCGCGTGTGGCCCTTTGCCGGCAGCGCGGTGTGGCAAACGCCCGCGTAGTTCGAACCGTATTGCCGCTTGGTGTTGCCCTTGCTGGCGTCGAAAACCCAGTGCCCGTTCGGATCGTCAATCACGTCGTAGAAATAAGGCAGGCCCTGTTCCTTCACAAAATCGCGGAGGATGTCCACGTTGCGGTTCGACTTCGAGTCAGCGGTGAAAATGTAGTGATCGGGGATGATGACGATCTTGTTTTTGTCCCAGACCTTGGCGTCCTTGCCGAATTCGCGCTTGAACACGCCGATCGTGCCCGGCCCGCAAACGTCGTGGGTCATGAGCACGTCAGCCGCAACCCAGATGTTGTCGCCGGCCTGCACGGAGGCCTTGCCCGCGGCGCGCGCGAGGATTTTTTCTGTCAATGTCATAAGCTTGGGAAGGTAAAGGACGAAACGGCCGACTTCAACTGAACAATCGCACTTGTAGCGGCGGCCATCCTTGGCTGCCGTAGAGGGCGCGCTTCCTGCCGCCCGGAAAGAACGTGTGGACCACCTGTGATTTCCGAATTGCGGGAGACGTTTGGTTTGTGTGAGGACGTTTCCGCCGGGCGGGACGCGCCGGCTCTACGGCAGGCAGGATGCCTGCCACTACCTGACCGGCGGTCGAGTTATGCGGCGGCCAGCTGGGCCAAGCGGCAGATGCCAGACAGAAAGGCAGACTCGATTTCTTCTTCGGCCGACGCATGCACTGGAATCTTTGCCGTGGCCAACGCTCCTTGCCACGCCGTCGTAATCGCACCCGAACCGGCGAGGAGCACCGGCGACTCCGGTTTCAGGAAGCCCGACTGCATCAACGCCGGTTGCTCCGCGGCGACATACGCGCCGATCAGGAACGACATGCGCTGTTCCGGCGTGCCGCGACCGCGCATTTCGTACAGGCGCACGCAGAAAAGCGCCCGCGCCAATCCGGAGCGGCGCAGTTCGGTCATGCCCCGATCGCACCACGCGTCATCGAGCCGTTCGAGTTTTCCAGCGGGCAGTCCGCTGGCGAGAACCGTGTTGGTTTGCGTGGCGTGGATGAGTTCGCCGGTGAGCGTCGTCCGACTCCGCGCGATTCGCCCGGCGGCGTCCACTTGAATCAATTTCCAATGCGAACCCAGATTTAACAACGTGAACGGCGGCGGGTGCCGCTCGGCAACCGCCAGGCCGGCACACAACGTTTCTTCCCCGCGCATCACGTCCATCTGGGACACATCATCGGAAGCGTGCTCCCCGCTGCGCACACCGGGAAATAGCCAGAAAGGCAAATCGGCGATGTCCGGGAACGTTGTGCGCTGCGCCCCGCGCGCGAGGTCATCGGCGCTCGCGGGCGCGGGCACGTGCGGCACTTCCGCCAATCCCAGCGGTGAAGTAATCATGCCGGCGGCGGCCACCAACAAGGGTTGAATACCGGGTTGTTCGGCACGCACTCGAGCGATCATCTGGCGCAATGCGGCGCGCAGTTTTTCCGACGAACCATCGCGCGCCGTGTCGCGCACGCCGACCATCGCCGAGGCCTGTGCCAGCACGATTCCTTCGCGCAACAACCAAACCCGCGTGTTGGTCGAGCCGCCGTCAATTGCGATTAGTATGGACGTGTCAGGCATCGGTTGGTTGACAAGCATTCACGAATCCGCACTCGGACAGCGCCGCCGCCGACTGAAGAATCCATTCCGGCGGGTTGTTCTCCCTCACCCTGGCCCTCTCCCGCTGGGAGAGAGAATAGCTTTCGTCCGCTCCCTTTTCTTCGTAAGTCGTGCAAACTTTTTCCGGCTCTCGATATCGCAACCAACCGGCGAAGATTCCCCCTCTCCCAGCGGGAGAGGGCGGGGTGAGGGAGAGTGCTACGAAATTTCCAATCGGATGCTGGCGACGAAACTTGTAGTCCGAAAACCGATGATCGCGCAGCCACGACCACATCAACCGCTCACCCCACGAGTCATCCTTACGCAAGGTGCGGGCGATACGGGTCGTTTTGGGCGTTTGTTTCAGCATCGGCGTCTCGTGTTTTCGGACGACTCTCCCTCACCCTTGCCCTCTCCCGCCGGGAGAGGGGATCGCGGTTTTGCGTCGCTCATTTGCCAACGACTGTCCGGCAAATCCAGTCGCACGCATTTCTTGGAACGGTCGAACGGTTCTCCCTCTCCGAGCGGGAGAGGGCCGGGGTGAGGGAGAAATTGCGGAATTCACCTGCGACCTCGCCTGTTCGCGCTTCTCAAATGTAAAATGGCCGATCCGCCGGTCGTTGGCGAATGCCCGGATGTGCCCGCAACACATCTTCCTTCACATCAAAACCAAGCCCCGGCCGGTCGGACAGTTCGAAGAATCCGTTCACGATGGGCAGCGGATGCGAAAGGCAGCCGTCGCGCCACGGCACATCCTTGAGCATGAATTCCTGACGGAAGAAATTCGGAATCGTCGCCACCGTGTGCGCCGAGGCGATGGTCGAAAGCGGACCGTTGGGATTGTGCGGCGCAACCGGGATGTTGTACGTCTCGGCCAAGTTGGCAATTTTGCGCAGTTCGGAAATGCCACCACAGCGCGTGACATCGGGCATCAGGAAATCCGTCGCACGGCGTTCCAGCAGCGGGCGGGCCATGAACCGGCTGTGCACGCGTTCCCCCACGCAAACGGGCAGCGGGATTTTGCTCCGGATGTCCGCGATGGAATCAGGATATTCGGGCAAGGCCGGTTCTTCATACCACATGCAGTTGAACTTGAGCGCCGCCAGGCGGTGCGCCATTTCCACGGCGGTGGGCGCGTTCAGAAAGGCGTGCGTTTCGATGGCAATCGCGACATCCGGCCCGGCGGCTTCGGCCACGGCCCGCACCACGTCGAGCGCGCGCTGCTTTTGCGCTTCCGTCAACGACCCGTTGGCGCTGAGGTCCTCGCCATACCAGTAGTGCACGTGGGCGAACGGATCGAACTTCAACGCGGTGAAACCCTGCTTCACCGTCTCGCGCGCCTGTCGGGCATAATCTTCCGCCGTGTGTCCGCCTTCAATGAACCAGTAATTCGCGTAGAGCTGGATTTTTTTGCGATACGCGCCGCCCAACAGTTCGTAAACCGGCGCGCCGAGCGCCTTGCCCTTGATGTCCCAAAGCGCGATGTCCACGGCGCTGATGGCCGCGAGCAACGGCCCAGCCTGGCCGAGCCAGTTCATGTCGCGATAAATCTTGGTCCAGATGAAATCAATCTGCCGCGCGTCCAGTCCGCGGATGAACTCGCCGACATGCTGGCAGGCGGCTTCAACGAGCGGCGAGCCGGGCCAGTTGGTGGCCTCGCCCCAGCCGTGGAGGCCGGAGTCGGTTTCAATCTTGAGCAGCGTCCAGTTGTATTTGACGCCTTCGACGAGATAGGGAGTGGTGCGGGTGATTTTCATGACCTGGTTGTGGAGCGCGGATTGTCCCAATCCGCAGCGGCGGCGACATGTCGGGCGGGCGGCGAGTTGAGGACAACTCGCGGTCCGACTGAGGCCTGGGTGGTTTTCATTCTAGAGAAATCAGCGTTGGGCGACGACGTTTTGCAAGGGGCGATTTTCCGCCAGCGCGTCGAGGTTCGCGGCGATTTTGGTCCAGCGGCGTTCAATCATGGCGTGCGTCCAGGCGGAGAGATGCGGCGTCATCAGGACGTTGTCGAGTTCGTGAAACGGCGCGTGCGCGGGCAGCAAGGCGTCTTCCGTTCCCAGCGGGTAACGGTACCAGACGTCCAAGGCCGCGCCGGCGAGCCGGCCGGATTTGAGTTCTGCATAGAGCGCTTGTTCCTCGACGATCTCGGCGCGGGCGACATTCACCAGGTACGCGCCGGGTTTGAGCCACGCGAGTTTTTCGGCGTCCAGCAGCCCGCGCGTTTGCGGCGTGAGCGGACAGCAAATGACGAGGTAATCGCTGGTGTTCAGCAATTCACGGAGTTGTCCCGGGCCGCCGATCCAGTCCAGCGCCAGTTCCGCCTGCACGGCGGAAGGATTCGCCCGCACCGCGCGCACTTTCATTTCAAATGCGGCCGCGCGCCGGGCGATCGCGCGGCCGATTGTGCCGAAACCGAGCAAGCCCAGCGTTTTGCCGGCCAGTTCTTCGTGCGGTTCGCCTTCACGGCGGGCCGTGCCTTCCCAGATGCCCTGCCGCAACAACCGGTCCCGTCGGACCAGCTTCACGGTCAAGGCGACCAGTGCGCCCATGACGAATTCAGCAATGGGCGTGGCATGCTCGAAGACATTGCACAACGCGCAACCCGGCGGCAGCGCGTTGACTTCGTAAGCGTCCACGCCGGCGCCCGGGGCTTGGATCAACCGCAGCCGGGGCGAGGTGATGTTCCATTGCGCGCGCCAGCCGAGGGCGACGAGCGCCTCGGCGTCGCGCAAAATGCCGCCCAAGGCCGGAATATCTTGTTCGTCGCGCAACGCGAGTATCCGCCACTTCGTTTGCAGCAGGCGTTGCAAACGCGCTTCGTTATCGCACGGAGTTGGGCCAAACAGGACGACCGTAGGCATGTGGTTCGGGATTTCTGCTATATCCGGGGAGCTTCGGCGAGACTTTTCTGACTGGCAACGTTGAGTTCTCGCAAATCGTGATTGACGAAAGCCGTCGCGGTTCAATTACACTGCGCACCGTAACCGTGACGCCCGACCCATCGCCGCAACCGCCTGCAACCGATTCCGCCTCGACCCTTCCCGCTACGGGACAACCGCACCTGCGGCGCGTGCTGGGATTGGGCGATTTGATCTTTTACGGCATCGTGCTCATCCAGCCCGTCGGGTCGGTGGGCATTTTCGGACTCGCAAACAAGTTGTCGGTCGGGCACGTCACAACGACCATTTTTGTGGCGCTGGTGGCGATGTTGTTGACGGCCGTGAGCTACGGGCGAATGGCCGGTCTGTATCCGGCCGCAGGCTCGGCTTACACTTATGTCGGACGGGGATTAAATCCGCATCTGGGTTTCATCGCGGGGTGGGCCATGTTTTTGGATTACCTCGTGATTCCAATCGTAAGCGTGGTATTTGGCGCGCTGAGCATACAGCGATTCGTGGATGACCTGGCGCCAGGATTGAGCCACAAAGTGGTTTCGTTTCTGGGATTGCCGTTTGCACCGGAGCGAACCGCCTTTGCGCTGTGGGTCGTCCTGCTGACCGGCCTGATGACGTTTCTAAATTTACGCGGCATCAAATGGACGGCCCGCACAAATCAAATCCTGACCGCGGTGATGTTTCTGGTGATTGGCATTTTTGTGGTTCAGGCGATTCGTTTTCTTTTGAACCGCCAAGGATGGTCGGGGGTCATTTCCGCCGAGCCCTTTTACAATCCGCAAACGTTCGACCTGCGCGCCATCGGCACGGCGACCTCGCTGGCGGCGTTGACCTACATCGGCTTCGACGGCATCTCGACGCTCGCGGAGGATGTCAAAGCGCCAAAGCGCACCGTCCCGCTGGCCATCGTGCTGGTCTGTCTCTTGATGGGCTTGTGCGCCGGAGTGATCGTTTACCTGTCGCAACGCGTCTGGCCGGATTACTCGACGTTCAAGAATCTGGACACGGCGTTTTTCGACGTTTGCGGCCTGGTCGGCGGGAAATTTTTGTTCAACGCTTTCACCCTGATCATGGCGATTGCCTGCCTGGGCAGCGCGCTGACCGGGCAGGTCGGAGCGGCGCGTATTCTGTTTGGCATGGGGCGCGACAATGCGCTTCCCCGCTTCTTCGCGCGGCTCAACGCGAAGGACAATCCAGTGCAGAACATCGGGTTGATCGGCATCCTTGCCCTGGCGGGGGCGTTGTTGCTGAATTACGAAGAGGCCGCAACCTTGATCAACTTCGGCGCGTTTCTGGCCTTCATGGGTGTCAACCTTGCGGTCATTCGTGAGTTCTGCGGGCGGCCGCCCGCCGGGCACAAGCGCAACTGGCTGTTCGACCTGATCATGCCCGGGCTTGGCTTTCTGTTCTGCCTCGTGATCTGGTGCAGTCTGCCCAAAACCGCAAAAGTCGTGGGTGGCATCTGGTGCGCGGTCGGCCTCGTTTATACGGGCGGCAAGACCCGTGGGTTTCGCCGCCCACCGGCAGCCATGGATCTGGGAGGGGTATGATTGCAAAAACCCGCCCGGTTTGCTCTGCGCCCGTTGCGCTGTTATCCTTTTGTCCAAGCATTGCAACGGGACGCACCGACCCGATCCGCGGCGGGCCGGCAAAGTTGTCGGCGCGGCGCTCGAACGCAATGCCGGTTAAACGCGTCAAATACGCATGAAGCTCGTAAAACTCGCCGGATTCGCGGCGGCCGTGTGCCTGGCCGCCGGTGCGATTTTGATGGTGCGCCGCTCGACCGCGGATGCCCCGCCCACCCCGGCAACGCCCGCAACCCCAGCCATGAAAAACTTCCAAAAGCCCGAGGCGGAGAAATTGAAACAGAAACTCACCGCCGAACAGTACCGGATCACCCAACAGTGCGGCACGGAGCCGCCGTTCCGCAACGCGTATTGGGACAATCACCAGCCAGGCATTTATGTGGACGTGGTGTCCGGCGAACCGCTGTTCAGTTCGCTGGACAAGTTCGATTCCGGCACGGGCTGGCCGAGCTTCACGCGGCCGATCAATGACTCTGAGGTTACCAAAAAGTCGGACATAACCCTTGGCATGATGCGGACCGAAGTGCGCTCCAAAGTGGCGGATTCGCACCTTGGTCACGTGTTTGACGACGGCCCGGGTGACAAGGGCGGATTGCGCTACTGCATCAATTCGGCGGCGTTGAAATTCATTCCCGTGGCAGAAATGGAACAGGCGGGTTACGGAGAATATCTCAGTCCCTTCGTGGCGGCAGGCCTGATCAAAGCGCCGAAACGTGAAACGGCCATCCTCGCCGGCGGTTGTTTCTGGGGCATGGAGGAGATCCTCCGCAAACTTCCCGGCGTCCTCAAAACGACCGTGGGTTATTGCGGCGGCACCACGCCGAGCCCGACCTACAAGGAAGTTTGCACCGGCGCGACGGGGCACGCGGAAGCCATCGAGGTGGTGTTTGATCCGGACCGGCTGAGTTACGAAGCCCTGCTGGGCTATTTCTTCCGCATGCATGATCCCACCACGTTGAACCGGCAGCACAACGATGTGGGCACGCAATATCGCTCGGCGATCTTCTACACCAGCAAGGAACAGCAGCAGACGGCCGAACGCGTGAAGCTGAAGCTCGAGGCGGAGAAAAAGTTCAACCGTCCGATCACGACGGAAATCACCAGGGCGTCGAAGTTTTACCCGGCAGAGGATTATCACCAAAAGTACCTGGTGAAAAATCCGGGCGGCTATAACTGCCACGTTTTGCGGGATTGAGCCCGCTCAGGCCTTGTCGAATTCGTCTTTGATCA
Organism: uncultured Bifidobacteriaceae bacterium; assembly: GCA_964458575.1. GTDB lineage: Bacteria > Verrucomicrobiota > Verrucomicrobiia > Limisphaerales > JADLHS01 > CAYWMD01. The sequence goes on from CAYWMD010000092.1 coordinate 10,985, forward strand.
CACGAGCAAGGTCATTCAGCAGACGACCGCATTGACCGCGATAGGATGAGCCGTGCATTACGGCCAGTGCTTCCGGTTTAAGATCGGCGAGCGCGCGGAGCACCCTCTCGGTCTGTCTCGTGTACGGCATGTAGCCGGCCAGCGGTCCTTGTTGCATTTGTTGCATCGCCTTTTGCGTCGGCTCGATTAGGTCCGACGTGGTCACCGCTTCGACGTTGCCGAAGTGATGAAAGAGGTCGGAACAGAACAAGGTCTTGCGCGTTTCTTCAAAGAGCACCCCCGCATCCCAGCCATGCGGAATGTGCGGCGAGCGATAAAACCGATAGCGGTACTTGCCTGTGTTGAGGACGTCATCGGGCGTCATGCCGCGCGCAGGGCGAATGGCAAAATCATCCACGCTCACGATTTTGCCGACCTGCGTGCAAACGGGTTGGGCCTGGGGCGCGAGTTGCAACCAGTCGTTGAGCGCGCCGCATTCGTCGGATTCAAAATGACTCCAGGCGATGTGCCGGAGTTTCGTCGGATCAATCAGTTTGGTCACACCCTCTTTCAGCGCCGGAAACATTCCCTTCAAGCCGGCATGGAACAGCAACGGTTCCTCGTCGCGCACGAGGAAGTGGTTGAACTGCATGTCAAATTGCGGGACGTAAATGGAAAGCCGGAACAGGTCGGGAGCGATTTCATTGATGGTGATCATGCCGCAAGCGTAGTGGGTTCGCACCAAGAAGCAACAATCCGCGGTTCGAGGCAACCGTCCGGTTATTCTTTGATGAGGCCGTAGCGGGTCAGTTGGAGCTTGCCGTCGGAAATCAATCCGACGCCCGGCGCGTAGAACTTGTGTTCGCGGCCGCTTTCGATGGCGGAGGTTTCGTCCGTTTTCAGGCACGCTTCGAACTTGCCGGCGGGCGTTTCGACTTTTTCGGTGAGGCTGACAACTTCGGCCTGATCCATGGCGACTTTGGGGGCGATCTCTTGAAAATAACGCGCGCCGAGAAGCGGCGTGCCCGGCAGTTGCAGACCGAACCGCGCCCCCTCCAAGCCCGACAGCCAGGCACCTTCGTGCGACACGGCTTTGCCGTTCTTGTAAATGTCCACTGCCTCGCCGAAGTAAAAAACGTCCGTCGTGCGCCGGGAGATGGCGAAGTAGTTGCGGCTGACTTCGACGGGCTGGCCATTGGCGGTTTCGAGTTCTTCGACAATTCGGGTTTCAACTCCATCCACAAGTTTCGTTTCGTTGAGCACGGTAATGGTAAGCACGACATGTTTGCCATGTTCCCGGCCTTCGAGCACGGATTGAAAACCCGGGACGAGGATGAAAAAGCGATTCGTGCCGGTTGAAGCGAGTTCAGTCTTGTCCACGCCGAACACATCGGTGAACGAATCCTTGCCGCTGGCGTCCACTGCCGTCGCACAAGCCAGCATCATCATCCATTTGGAAAGCAGGATTTTCATTGTCGTGTCAGGTTCGACGCCCAGCCTTCTCCGGGCTCACATGTTGAATTCCGGACCGAGATAAATCTCGCGCGCCTTGGGATCATTCAACATTTCCGGCCCGCCGCCTTCGTAAACGACTTCGCCCTTGTGAATCAGGTAGGCGCGGTCCACCAGCTTGAGCGTTTCGCGGACGTTGTGGTCGGTGATCAGAATGCCCAGGCCGCGTTCCTTCAGGCGGCGCACAATTTTCTGCACCTCGTAAACCGCGATGGGGTCAATCCCGCTGAAGGGTTCATCCAACAGCATCAGTTTCGGGCTGGTGACCAGCGCGCGGGTGATTTCCAGCCGCCGCTTTTCGCCGCCGCTCAGGGTGTAAGCTTTGCTCGCGGCGAGGGGCGTGAGGTCGAGTTCGTCCAACAGATATTTCAGGCGGACCACGCGTTCCGACCAGGTGGTCTTGCAGGTTTCGAGGATGGCCATGATGTTCTCCTCGACGGTGAGCTTGCGGAAAACCGACGGCTCCTGCGTGAGATAGCCGATCCCGAGCCGGGCGCGTTTATGCATCGGCAGACGCGTGATGTCGCGCGTTTGAAATTGCACGCGGCCGTCGTCCGGTTTCACCACGCCCACCACCATGTTGAACGTGGTGGTCTTGCCCGCGCCATTCGGACCGAGCAGGCCGACGATTTCGCCGGCGGCAACCCGGATGGACACGCTGTTCACCACGCGGCGCAGGCGGTACGCCTTCACCAGCTTGTCCGTGCGCAACAACGCGTCCTCCGCCGTGGCGACGGCTTTGCCGGACGGCGCTTTCGCACTTTTCGATTTGGTCTGGGTTTCGCTCACGTCAAGGCTTCTTGAATTTTTCTGCGGTTTGCTTCAGCGCTTCGGGGCGGAATCGGATTTTATACAAGCCCGTGCCCCGGTAACGGCCCCGGGCTTTATCCCAAAATAATGACCGCGCATCGGTGATGATAAACTGCGGTGTCTCCAGACTGGGCTGCTCCGTCAGTTCCAGGAAATCAGTCGCCGCCGTGTAGGTGGCGCGTCCGCCGCGGGCCACGCTTCCCGGTTGGGTGATGTCCACGTCGCCCTCGGCTACCATATCCACCAGGTTACCGGTGTTCGTGTCCGACCGGGCCGTCAGCGCGCGGGTGGTGAGCCGGCGATAAATCGTGGGGCCGTTCGTGCTGCCGGGCAAACCCTGCTCGTAAACAACATTCTTCCGGGCTTGCAGTGTTTCCGCCTGGTTCGCCGCCGGTGCGAACTGCACCTCCAGTTCGTCGCTCCGCAACCGGGGCTCGGCCCCGCTCGCGGGCAGTTGATGCGCGCGTACGTCGCCCAGAAAAACGATCCGCCGGTCTTGGCCGGTGAATTCGCGCGCGAACACCTCCACCGCTTGCACGGGGTTGCTCGTGTTCGCCGTGGCCGGAAACATGGTGAGGAACGAGCTGCGTTGTCCTGGCAGCGGCACTTTCACCACGACCTGGTTCTCGGCGTGAATGGCCTCGGTTTCCGTGTGAATCGTGACGCGTTCGGCCTGCCCTTCCATTTGATTCTGATTCCATTTCGGCTCGCCCGTGAACACAACCGTCGCGGCCGATTTGGTGTAAACGGCGCGCGCGGCGCGCAAGGTGCCGTTGCCCTGATTCAGCACCACGCTGCCTTCGGCGGTGGCGGTTTCTTCCGGCGCGGCTTCCGTGGCCGAGATCACGGTGAGTTTATCGCAGGCAAGCTGGTTGGTGCCGTCCAGCACCCGCACCGCGCCGTCCAGCACCGTCAAATTTGACCGCGAATGAAACTGGTCCGCGAACAGGTCAATCAACGGTGTGTCGCCAGCCGCCGCCGGCGCATTGGTCCGGGCGAGCAACCGGCCGCCCGCGCCCAAAGATTCGCGCGGCAGTTTCATGGCGACCTGGCCGCTGGCCACCACATCCTTTTCGAGCCGATGCACGATCGCGCGGTCGGCGCGGCCGGACTGCCGGTCCTGCTGCCAGCGGACGTTGCCGATGAGTTCGATGCGTTCCGCCGAGTGCACGTAAATCCCCTGATCGGCCGTCGCGCGGCGGCCATCTGCCTTGCCCACGATTACGAAGGACGGTCCGGCTTCGATAATTTCGAACGACTGGCCTGCCTTCGGTGTTCCGGCGGGGGCGCCGTGAATCGAGAGTTGACCGCAGGTGAATTCCATTTCCGGGTCGTCGCCCCGGACGTCCTCGTGAAAGGTCGCGCTGCGATTCGTGGCTTCGAAATTGAACCAGCGTGAGGTGATGACCAACGGCGGTCCGGCGGCGGCGTTGGTTTCGGCGCGACGAAGGATGGCGCGGATCTGGTTGGACATGGTGAGGCTGCCCTGGTCTTGCTGCCAGCGGAAGCCTTCGCCCGCCACCGAAACCCGTCGGTCGCCCGATCGGAGTTCCAGACGGCCCGGGGAACTGGCCTGCCCCTTCGCGGTATTCCAAACGCACCGGGGTGACTCCACGACGATCTCGGTTTCGCCGGTCACGCGGAAGCATTCAATCGTGAGTTGTTGGAGGAGCACCAGTCCGCCGGGTTGGGGCTGCGCGGCCGCGCCGCGGATGCGAAACCGGGCCTGCCGTTCGTTGGGAGGGTCGTAGTATTCGACGGTGCTGAAGTCGCTGGCGCTGAGGGCGGGCGGAGAATTTTGCGCCCGGGCGGCGGGCGGGAAACCCGCCCAAACCCAGGCGAACGTCAGCAACGCGACGAGCAGTTGGAGTGGCGGGTATTTCATGCTTTCACACGGCGTAACCCGCGACCAATCCGGCCCATTTGTTTTGCGCTTTCAAAATCATCTCAACCACTTCGCGTACGGCGCCGTGGCCGCCGCCGGCTTTCGTCACGTGGTGGGAAACGGCTTTGACTTCGGCCACCCCGTTCGCGACCGCCACCGCCAACCCGGCGCGTTTCAGCGCGCCCAGGTCCACGATGTCGTCGCCCACGTAACAAACCTGCGCCCACGTCAGACCCGTGCGGGCGAGGATGCTTTCCACGGCGGCCACTTTACTGTCCTTTGATTGGGCGAGGAAATCTATTTTCAATTCCTTCGCGCGGAGTTTCGTCGCCGGCGACGGGCGGCTGGAGATCCAGCCGACCTTGATGCCGGCCCGGCGCAGGAGCACCAAACCGAGGCCATCGAGGATGTTGAAACTTTTGATTTCTTGTTTGCCGCCGATGAAGACCGAGGCATCCGTGAGCACGCCATCCACGTCGCAAAGAAAAAGTCCCACCCTGGTTAATCGGGTCTTGAGTGTGGGAGCGATGGACGCGGCCATTTACCAGGTTTGGAAACGGAAAACATCCAACATCCACACGGAGGGCAATGGGGATTGCATTGGTGGTTCGATGTTGGATGTTGGATGTTGGATGTTCATCCCTTCACCGCATTGAACACTTTCACCAACCCGCGCAACAGCGCCGGCATTTCAATCAGCGGAATCATGTTCGGTCCGTCACTCAACGCGCGGTCGGGGCGCGGGTGGGTCTCGATGAAAATGCCGTTGGCGCCGGCGGCCAGCGCGGCGCGGGCCAACACCGGCGCAAATTCGCGCTGCCCGCTGGATTTGTCGCCCCCGCCGCCGGGCAACTGCACCGAGTGGGTCGCGTCAAAAATGACCGGGCAACCAAAACGTTTCATGATCGGAATCGAGCGCAGGTCCGCCACGAGATTGTTGTAGCCGAAGCTGCTGCCGCGTTCGGTGAGCAGAAATTTTTTTCCACCGGCACTTCGCGCTTTCTCGACCACCTGGCCCATGTCCACCGGCGAGAGGAACTGACCTTTTTTCAAATTCACGATTTTGCCGGTGGCGACCGCCGCCGCGATCAGATCCGTTTGGCGGCACAGGAAGGCCGGAATTTGCAGGATGTCCACCACCCGGCTCGCGGCGGCGGCCTGGGCTTCGGTGTGAACATCGGTCAGGACCGGAACCGCAAATTCCCCGCGGACCTTGGCGAGCACCTTGAGTCCGGGCTCCAGACCCGGCCCGCGAAACGATTTGCCGGAAGTACGGTTGGCTTTGTCGAAACTGGCTTTGAAAACGTAATGGATGCCGAGTTTGCGGCAGGTTTCCCGGAGTTCACCGGCAATACGCAGGCAGAGATGTTCGTTTTCAATGACGCAGGGGCCGGCGATGAGCGTGAGACGGTTCGTCGCGGTCAGAGTTCTCCAGATGGTTGCGTCGTTGAGCATTCAGGAATTGTACCAGTCCGGGGTGGGAAGCTCAAACCTCAAAGTTCGAAGCACAGGGAAAGCTGGGTAGATCGTGACCCCTGTGGTTGGGTGGAGGCAAGTAAAGATG
>CAYWMD010000093.1:0-16582 GCA_964458575.1 uncultured Bifidobacteriaceae bacterium
CATGATGCTGTAACTCGTGCGGCCCACGCCCGTGCCCATGAACAGTTGCTGGATGTCCTTGAGCCGGCACGGAACGCGGTTCACGAAGTACTCGCTGCCGCCGTCGCGGAAAATGCGCCGCGTGACCGTGACTTCGTTGTACGCCATCTCGACGCCCGCGGCGCGCAGATGTTCCGCGTCCACACCGCCGAGGGTGAGCGAGACCTCGGCCATGCCCATCGGCTTGCGGCCGTCGGTGCCGTTGAAAATTACGTCCGCCATTTCTCCGCCGCGCAGCGCCTTGGCTGATTGCTCGCCCAGCACCCAACGGATCGCATCCGACACGTTGGACTTGCCGCAGCCGTTCGGGCCGACAATGGCCGTGACGCCGGGCTGGAAATTCAGCGAGGTTTTGTCCGCGAAGGACTTGAAACCCAAAACGGTTAAATTCTTGAGATACATGATTTTTACCGGGTCATTCTTACCGGGTTAAAAAAACAAACTCTTGTGGCCAAGTAAAGGAAAAACCACAACATACTGGGCCACACGCGCCAACCCGCACAACTAATTGGTGAGGAACCGATGGTTTGTCTTGTGCGTCTGACGCGTTTCTAATCTATCTACTACACTAGTTTTGTAAGGGTAACTGGGCGTTTGGTCAACAGGTTTTTCAAGGAGATTTTGAAACCGGGCCTCCTGACAACCGGTCCATTGGCAGGCCAGCCGACTTTGCTCGCGACCGACCAGGCCGATAGCGATCCTCATGGTGACGAAAGAGCGCCGGCTTTGGACGCTGAAACCGCGAGCGACGGCCAATTTTTCGCGCGGCGTAGGCCGATGACAAATCGGCGCTCCGCCACACGGAGAATACCTGCAGACCGACGCAAGTACTTGCAACCAGTGGGGAGTGAAAATACTTTCACCGCGTGCGAAGCGAATCGAGCGTTGTGACCGTTGCAGCACTCACAATGGTCTTTCTTTTTTGCCGGGTGAGCCAGGCGCAAGCGGCGCTTTCCGTGACGACTTCCGTCAACAATTCAACGGTGGAGCGTTACGGTCTCTACGAGATCACCATGCAGCACCCGGGCGCTTACTCCAACCCCTGGTGGGATGTGACAGTCACCGCGGTCTTCACTTCAGGCACAAACACCTCCACGGTGGGCGGTTTTTATTATGACACGAACACGTGGAAGCTGCGCTTTGCGCCGAGGCAAACGGGGGAATGGTCCTGGAGTCTGGTTTTTTCCAACAGTGCGGACACCTTTACGACGAATGGGAACTTCACGTGTGTGAGTTCAGACCATCCGGGCTTCCTTCGAGTGCATCCGACCAATCCCTACCGCCTCGTGACGGAGGCGGAGTGCAAGCCATTTTATCCGGTGGGTTTCGGCGGCCCGAACATGAACCCGTCGGATCAACTGCCCCTCGACGGCACGTGGGGCGGCGCCCGCAAAACGCTCAAGGTCTATTGCGACACGATGGCCGGCGGTGGCAACAACCTGTTCCGCTTCAACAGCACCAAATGGGGCAGCGGTTGGACGCCCACCGCCGATGCGCAGGGCCGTTGGAAGTATGACATCGCCGTCGGCAAGATTGCGGACTACAGCATGCAACAGATGCACGCGAGCAAGATTCAGATGATGCTCGTGATGCTGCCGGGCAATCCCGACAACACGAATCCCACGAACCAGATTCATTACTTCAAATACGGCATCAATCGCTGGGGCGCGTACGTGAGCATCTGGGAAATCATGAACGAGGTTTTTTCCGGCCGCCCAACGACGCCCGCCTGGTATGCCGCGCTCTGCCCCGCCATCCGCGACCACGATCCGTATCAGCACCCCATTACGATCAGCTTTCCGGACACCAACAGCATCGGGATGGATGCGAGAGGACGCGACTATCTGGACCTCACCAGCCCGCATCTATACCTCGGTTACAGCTCCGGCGTGGATCAAAACATCATGTCCTATCCGTCCGGCATCCTTAAGGGTGGCGGCATCCTCGAATGCAAAACTGGTTACCCGAACAAGCCGATCATCTTTGGCGAATACGGTAACACCTACAACGCAATCTACGAACCCGGGAATTATGCGGCCAATTTGTTCGTGAGCTTTTTTGGCGAAGCCGCCGGCGTGTTCTGGCAGGCAGCGGTGAAAGCCAGCGTGAACGTGAACATCTACGTCGGCGTTATTGAGCGCGGCATGTCGAAAACTTTTGCGAGCTACCTTGGCGATTTTGATCCAACCGCCACCCTCGTCAGTCCCGCGCCCACGGTTTCGCCCGCGACCTCGGGGTTGCGCACCTACGCGCTCCGCGGAAATGCGGATTACGCGGCCTACATTCATTACCTGCCTTCCCCCACGTCGCCGGTGACCGCCAGCGGCAAACAGATCACGATCAATGTTCCCACCAATAACCTGACGGCGATGTGGGTCAGCACCCATGGTGCGACCAAGACCAACGGCATGGTGGGCGAACTCCTGGCCAGCCAGCCGGTCAGTTCCGGCTCGCAAACCCTCGCCGTCCCGAGTTTTGATTCCGGGATTTTGCTCGTGCTCAAATCGCTGGAAACCGCCAAGCCCGTGCTCCAGTTCAAGGCGTGCGGTTACTACCTATCGGAAAACTCGGGGAACGCGCTGGTCCAGGTGCAGAGGCTTGGCAGCGGCAGCGGGGCCGTGAGTGTGTCGTACCACACTGGCGACGGCACGGCCCAGAGCAACGTGGATTACACGCCGGTTGCCGGAGTGTTGACCTGGGCTGAGGGTGACACGGCTTTAAAAACCATCGCCGTGCCCGTGATGAACCGCACGGACACCATGGATGATTACGACCGCAGTTTTACGATTACCCTCACCAACCCCGGCGGCGGGGCGGTCCTGGGGCCGGCCAGCATGACCATTGTCGGCATCATCGGATTGACGGCCACGAACGGTCTCTCGCAAACTGACAGCGACGGCGATGGGGCGGACGACGCGAGCGAGCACCTTGCCGGCACCGACCCAAACAACCGCGCGTCGGTATTCAAGATCCTGGACGCGTTCCGTGCCGGACCGAACACCTTCGATCTGTTTTGGCCATCGGTTGGAGGCCGGTATTATTCGGTGTACATGTCCACCAATCTTTCGCAGCCATGGTCTGCGACACCGCTTGCCACCCGCCTGCCCGGGAATGGATCGGCTCTCTTCTTCAGTGACGCCAACGCGACGAACCCGCAGTCATATTACCAGGTTCGAGCAGCCGTTGCGCCGTGAAGCAACGCTTCACGATGTTCAATTGCGTCCGCATGGCCGCGATTTCATCACGAATATATTGCCAACGTTCGGCGTCTGCTCCATACCTCACGGACACCATGAGTGACGAAGCCGAAAGCTGCGAATGAACCGATCGCAAACAGGTGCGCGCACCGCGATCCACATCCCCGCTGGCGTACGCAGGCGCAACGGACGGTCGCCCGGGTTTGGGTGGCATGCCGTTCCGGTCTGGTTCGCCGCGCTATCACTTTCCGCCGCGACGTTTGAACCGGCAAAACTGGCGGTGCCCAAACCACAAAGGGAATTTCGCGGGGCGTGGGTGGCCACCGTGAAGAACATTGACTGGCCGAGCAAACCGGGTTTGAGCGCGGCGGAACAAAAGGCTGAACTTCTCTCACTGCTCGATAACGCCGCGCGGCTGAAGCTCAACGCGGTCGTCTTCCAGGTGCGGCCGATGTGCGATGCCATGTATGCGTCCCCGTTGGAACCCTGGTCGCCATACCTGACCGGCACGATGGGCAAGGCGCCGGAGCCGTTTTATGATCCGCTGGCGTTGGCCGTGGCCGAGGCGCACAAACGCGGATTGGAACTGCACGCTTGGTTCAATCCCTACCGCGCGCTTGTCAAAGACCCGAAGGTCCGCGCCTCTGCCGGTCACATCAGCCAACGCCGGCCTGAACTGGTGCGGGATTACGGATCGTACCTCTGGCTCGATCCGGGTGAGAAGGAGGTGCAGGACCATTCATTGAATGTCGTGCTCGACGTGGTGAAACGCTACGACGTCGATGGCATTCATTTCGACGATTATTTTTATCCTTATCGCGAAAAAGGATCGGACGGAAACAAGATGGATTTTTCGGATGGCGCAAGTTGGAAGAAATTCGGGGCCGGCGGCAAATTGAGCCGCGATGACTGGCGCCGGGAGAACGTGAACAGCTTCATCCGCCGCGTCCATCAGTCCATCAAAGCGACCAAGCCGTGGGTGAAGTTTGGGGTCAGTCCGTTTGGGATCTGGCGTCCGGGCTATCCGGCGCAGGTCAAGGGTTTCGATGCCTACGCGGAGCTCTACGCCGATTCGCGCAAATGGCTTGTCAACGGTTGGCTGGATTACCTGGCGCCGCAGCTCTATTGGCGGATCGAGTCCGGGCAGAGTTTTCCGGTGTTGCTGAAATGGTGGGCCGAGCAGAACAAGCCGGGACGCCATCTTTGGGTCGGAATGAACACGGCGAAGACCGGCAGGGGTGAATCCGCCTGGCCGGCGGACGAGATCGTCAACCAAATCAAAATCGCGCGGCGTCAGTCCGGCGTGTCGGGCCACATCCATTGGAATGCGCATATCCTTTTTCAGAACCAGTCGCTGGGCGGTGAGTTAAGCCGTGATCTGTATGCCGAACCTGCTTTGATCCCGGCGGCGACCTGGCTCGATTCCACGCCCCCGGGCAAACCCAAACTGAGCGCCCGGGGCCAGGGCGGCAGCGTCAAAGCCAGTTGGACGACCGCGGACGGCGAACCCGCCTGGCTGTGGTTGCTGCAATGGCGGCAAGGAACGAAGTGGTCGAGCAAGATTCTCCCCGGCGATGCGCGAGCCTACGAGTTTTCCGGCGCTGCCCCGGACGCCATCGCACTCTCAGCGGTGGATCGGGTCGGCAACGCCGGTGCGCCCGCAACCTTGGCCGGACGAAAATGACTGCGTGAATCGGGTGCGGGAAAGGGAATTGGTTTTGGAAAGGCTGTAAGCCGAATTCTGTCTTCACCTCTCGCGAAGTGGAGAGAATCATTTGTCTCAGCAGCCAGTACCCGAAACCTGTCTCGCTTTCGCGAAACACGGAGCGAGCCGCTCCTCGGTTTCCTATTTGGCCTTGCACCCAATGGGGTTTTCCGTGCCGCGTTGCTTGCGCTCCGCGCGGTGCGCTCTTACCGCACCTTTTCACCCTTGCCTGCGCCTCTTGCGAGACACGGGCGGTTTGTTTTCTGTGGCACTATCCGTCGGGACGACTCGCGCCGTCGCCGCCCGCGTGTATCCTGCGCTACCCGCCAGGTTACGCGGCATCGCGCCCTTTGGTGTTCGGACTTTCCTCCCCCACCCCGCTCGCGCGGGGGGAAGCGATTCTCCGCCCTTCCAAAACCACGAGGAATTTACGCGCCAAACAATCGTTGGGCAAGCGGGAGAATCGTAGAAACAATCAACCGCCGGCCGCCGAACGCCAGGCAACTCCGGTTTGGGTGAGTCAGGGCGGGTTGAATTTGCTTTCATCGGCCATCCTCCATCCTCCATCCTCTCCGGCGCATTGTTTTGAACCGATGAAACTTTCGATTCTGTCCATCTTGCTCGGCCTCGGCATGGCTGCGCCGCAGGTTTATGGTCTGGCCAAACCGGCTTCGTTTGCCGCTGCGGTTCGCAAATTTCCGCGCCATCTGCCGAGCGGCGTGTTTCTGATGCTGCTGGGCACGGCGTGGTTTCTGTATTGGGTGTGGCAGGAGCCCATTGCGGATTTCGCCGCGTTCAAGAAGCCCATGATGGCCATCTTTGCAGCCATCGGCGTGGGCAGTTGTATTTACGTCCAGGACTTTTTGGCGGTGCGCGGGTTGGCGGTGGTCATGCTTTTGCTGGCGCGGTTGATGGTGGACACGGGCCGGCCCCACCTCGGCGAAACGCCCTGGGTCCTGGTGATCCAAACGTGGGCGTACGGGCTGGTCGTGGCGGGCATCTGGTTCACCGTCACGCCGTGGAAGTTGCGCGATTTCCTGAACTGGGCCACGGCCAATGAGAAGCGCGTCAAACTCGGCAGCACCATCCGGCTCGCGTTCGCGCTTCTGGTCGTGGTGCTCGGTCTGACAGCTTTTCGCGAGATGTGACGCCTTATGAAGAAACTCACCCGTCGTTCAAAAGCGGCGGTTGTCGGGATCGGTATCCTGATGGTCTTGGTGGTTGTAAAGGTCGTCCTTTCCCCTGCGTCGTGGCCGGGTCGAATCGGTCCTCATATCGAATGTCACAAGCTGCTTGATGGAGCGTTGATGCAATGGATGTTGGAAAAGCAGGAGAAAAAGTATCCGAATATTCAGGGTGGCAGCGCCAGGTCTTTCGCCGTTCTTGAACCCTATCTCCGACCAATGGATGGATTCGGTGACTACCTTTACGTACCTGGATTGCAGCCCGATGATCCAAAAGAACTGGTGATGTTCTTTGTGAAGCGCAAGAGCCGCAAACGGTGGCACGGTGACAATCCGTCCATCTTCCAAGACGCGAAATGGATTACGATTGGGCCATCACCAGACGCTGGCGAAGGTTGGTACGAACTTTCTCAATCCGTTGGAACGGCAGAAATGAGACGGAGACTCGAAAGAACCATGGCCTTCTTAAAGGAACAAAATCGGCCCAACTGGGAAGAAATCGTAAGAGAGCAGACTGAACTCCTGAAACTAATCCACGATTGAAGGTTGTGACAGACACTCGCGGAAAGATCCTCGTCATCCGTGGCGGAGCGATTGGGGATTTCATTCTCACCCTGCCGGCGATCGCCGCGCTGCGAAAACAATTCCCCGGCAGCCACCTGGAAGTGCTGGGTTACCCGCACATTGCGCAACTGGCGCTGGCCGGCGGCCTGGTGGACCGCGTGCAGCCGATCGAGGCACGCGGGTTGGCCGGTTTCTTTGCAAGCGGTGCCGAACTTGCGCCCGATTTGGTGGATTATTTTTCGGAGTTCGATTTGATTGTTTCTTACCTCTACGATCCCGACGGGATTTTCAAAAGCAATGTGAGCCGATGTTTGCACGGCCAGTTTGTTCAAGGTCCGCATCGGCCGGATGAAAAGGAAAAGATCCACGCCTCCCATGTCTATCTGAAGCCGCTGGAACGACTGGCGATTTTTGACGCTGACTCCGTACCGCGCCTTTCCACGAACTATCAACCATCAACTATCAACTCGATCGCCCTCCACCCCGGCAGCGGCAGCGAACGCAAGAACTGGCCGGAAGCACAATGGGCGGGACTATTGCAGCACCTGGTCAGCGCCACCGGACTGAATTTGTTGCTGGTTGGCGGCGAGGCCGAAGGCGAACGATTGCGGAAGCTGGGGGCAGGGCTGCCTCCAACGCGCCTTGAGATCGCGCAAAGCCTGCCGCTCGTTGACCTCGCGGCCAAATTGCAGAGCTGCATCGCGTTTGTGGGCCATGACTCCGGCATCACGCATCTCGCCGCGGCGCTGGTTTTGCCCACGCTCGTCCTGTGGGCCGACACGATTGAAGAAGTCTGGTGTCCACAAGGGCGCGTGCGAATAATCCGCGAGGCCCGCGGCATCCGCGGCATCAGCCACGAGCGCGTGCTCCAGGAACTGGCGGAATTCGTCCCACTCGATTCGATTACGCCGGCGTGATCGCCGGGCAATTTCCGTCCTTCACCCAAGTCACTACCGGCCAGCGGTCTCCAGAACTTCGGCCGGCTCCGACGTCTGGCGGTTGCCGGGAGGAGTGCCAGGCGTGATCCAGGTCGCCGAGTTTGTTTTTCGCGGCGCATCAACGATTGAACTCACCGGTGCGAATGCCTTCGCTGCGATTTTGAGTCCCTGCGTCCAGAACGCCGTCTTCTCGTTCACAACCTGATCGCAAACTTCCTCCAGAGCGGAGGTGTACCGGGCCACTTGTTCCTCGGTAATCACCAAGGGTGGCAAAGATTTAATGGCCATGAAATTGTTGCCCGCCATCTGACAGAGGGTTTTTTTCTGCTCGAACATGGTCTTTACGATCATTTGCCCGAATAGTCCGGGATGGGCCTTGCTGAAACCGGCGAAGAGCAGCTTCAGCCCGAGCGATTTTGGGGCTTGGAACTCGATCGCGTTGAAGAGGCCCAGCCCGCGGATTTCCCTGACCATTTCGAACCGGCTGAGGCGCTTCCTCAGTTCGGCCCGGAGCATTTCGCCCAGGCGCGTGCTGCGTTCGCCGAGTTTCTCCTGTTCGACCACCTGCAGGGTCGCCAGACCCGCGCGCATGGCCAATGCGTTCTCGCTGAAGGTCGAGGCATGCACGAAGGCCTTGTCGATGGACGAATAAACCGACCGGCAGACATCACTGCGCATCAACAGGGCGCCCACCGGCACCTGCCCGCCGCTCAGAGCTTTGGCCAGGATGACCATATCCGGCGTGATGCCGAAGTGATGCGACGCGATGAACGGGCCGGTGCGGTGGATGCCGGTTTGCACTTCGTCAATCACGAGCAGGGTGCCGTGCTTTTCGCACAGCCGCTGCGCTTCCTGCCAGTATTCGCGCGTGGGCACACACACGCCGCTTTCGCCCTGGATCGGTTCCACGATGTAGGCCGCGTATCTCTCGGTGGCGAGAGCTTTGCGCAACGCTTCGATGTCGCCGAAGGGAATCCCCTGGGTTTCGCGCAACATGGGGCCGAAGCCCTCCCGCCACCAATGATTGCTCATCAACGACAACGCGCCGCAGGTCAATCCGTGAAAGCCGCCATCGGCGTAGAGAATCCAGTCGCGTTTGGTGAATGCCCGGGCGAATTTAATGGCGGATTCCACGCCTTCCGATCCGGAGCTGCCGAAGTAAACCTTCTCGAGTTTTCCGCCGGCGAGTTTGCAGAGTTTCTCCGCGAGTTGCGCCGCGAGCGTGGGGACGTGGCTTTGCAGCATGGACGGCCGCTGGCTGTGCAACTCGGCGATCAACTCCTGCATGATGAATGGATGATGATGGCCGACGTTGTAAACGCCGTAGCCGGAGAGGAAGTCGAGGTAAACGTCGCCGTTGTCGGCAAACAGTTCGGCGCCGAAGCTCCGTTGGAACACCTTGTTCAGACCCAACACGGAGAGCAGGCGAACCCACTCAGGGTTGACGTAGTCGGCGTATTGTCGGTCCGTGGACGCGTTGTGGTTGTAACTGGCGGATGTGTTTTGATTCATTTGATTTGAGGAATGATGGTTAAAGTGTGAATGGACAGAAGGAGCGGCTAATTGGCGGTGGTGAGTGCGGTGGTCGCGGTTTTGGGCTGGTTAACGCTACGAGAAATTGCCGGTGGAACGAAGGTAAACTCCATGGCCTTGATCGTGAGGCCAGGACCGAACGCAATGCCAACGCCGGGACGTGTGGAATTGGATGGTGTATGGCGGAGCAGTTTTTCAAAGACGAACATGATCGAGGCGGACGACATGTTGCCGTAATCGGCGAGCACGCGCCGCGCGGGAGCGATCTGCTCGGGGCTCAGGGAAAAAGCCGAACACACGGCATCCAAAATCGCCCGGCCTCCAGGATGAATGGCCCAGAGCGACTCCGGATTGCGCAACGTGTCGGAGAAGTCGGTATCGCGTGATAGATAATCCCGGATACGATCCGGAACACCGGCGTCGAGTTTCATGGCAAACCCATGGTCCTCGACCAGCCATTGCATTTTGTCGGCATCTTCCAAACTCAGATGGCTGCTGAACGCATCCAGGCGGAAACCGACGGGCCGCGCAGACACGAGTGATGCGGCGCAGCCATCGCTGAACAGTAACGAAGCCACCAGCCGATCGACCGGCGCGTCCTGTTGCAGGTGTAGCGTGCACAATTCGATGTTCACGACCAGCACGCGCGCTTCCGGATCCGCGCGAACGATGTCGCTGGCCGTGCGCAGACCCGTGATGCCCGCGTAGCAACCCATAAATCCAATGATGGTACGGCGCACGTTGCGTGGCAGACCCAGCAATCGGATCAGGTCCACGTCCAGACCCGGTGCGTAGAACCCGGTGCAGGACGTGATGACCAGGTGAGTCACGGAGTTCAATTCCACTCCGCGAGCTTCAAGGGCGCGGATGGCGCGCACGGCCAGACCGGGTGCTTCGTTGCGGTAAACTTCCATGCGCCGGGCCGTGCCGGGAAAATTGCCAATCTCGTAAAACGCGCCGGAGTTTGGCCCGCCGATGGTCTGGCGCAGCACGGAATAACGGTGTTCGATGCCCGAGCGCTTCGCCATGACCCGAAGTTTATCCACTAGCGCCGGATCGGAAATCCATTGCGGCAGGGAATCCAGGAATTCCGGCTGGCAATCTTTTTTGGGCACCGCGGTGCCGATTTCATTGAGGTAGGCGTGAATCATAAATGGGTGTGGTGAGGGCTTTCATGATGTTCCAACCGGCCTGGGCCGGTGTGTAAATATTGCCGATCAGGCCGATGAACGAGTTGCCAACTCCCGCGCGCAGCGAGAGGAGGTCGTGCACCGCGTTGCTCAGGTGCGGTCGGCGAATGACGACCTGGAATGCCTGACAGCACCAGCGTTTGCCGCGATGCTGGCGACGACGCTGGCGGGAGTAGTGACGAAGCGCGGTGTTCAGGGAGCGGTCATCGGCCCAGCCGCGAGTCACTTCGCGGGCCATCGCACGGGCGGTCCAGAGCGCTTGATAAATTCCCTCCCCGGTCAATGGATCAAGAAAGCCGGAGGCATCGCCGATCAGAGCCGCGTTATAGCTGGCCACGTCGCGAACATTGGCCGCCGCTGGGAACGTCGCGCGCACATTGGCAGCATTCAGCAGTGGAGCGATGCGGTTTCGCAAATGCTCAGACGCTTGCGTGCGGTGATTCAGAAAATCCGTAGCCGTTGTGGTGCGCAATTCTGCGGGGTCGCAAAGGCCGGAGACATTGAGCGTCTTGTCGCCGATTGGGTTGATGCCCAGGTAGGTGCCGTCCGGGAAGACGTGCATCTCGCCAAAGGGCTGTGTGGGTTCGAGGCTCGGAATATCCACGTGCAGCGCCACACGCTTTTGCCACGGCATGCACGATAATCCCAACCGGCGGGCAACGTGGGATTTCCGTCCGTCTGCGCCAACAACCAAGCGGGTAAAAATCTCCTCGCCACCGGCCGTGAGCGCCCGCCAGCCGTTCTTTATCTGCTGCAAAGAAACCAGTCGCTTGCGCATGTGGACCGATGCGCCGTTCTGCTCGGCCAGTTGCAGCAGTTTGGTATCAAACTCGGGGCGACGGAGGGCAATGCCGTAATCAGGGAGTTTGGAGTTGGAGGGGAAACGGGTTTGCAACCGATTGCCGCGCGGCGAGACGAGAACCATTCCGAGAAGGCAACGCATTTGCCCGGTGAGTTTCGCGCGCAGACCCAGTTCATCGAGCAACGCTACACCGGCCGGGCAGAGGTAAGCGCCACAAATGCGCTCACCGATTACTGGTTGGGCTTCCAGTAGAGTCACTGCGAGTCCTTCGCCCGCCAGGAGATACGCCGCCAGCCCGCCCGCTGGGCCGCCGCCGATGATGAGAACGTCGCAGTGTCGTTTCATGGAGAATTAAGGTGGTTCTTTTTGCAGTTTGACGTGGGCTTTCACTTTCACAGTGTCATGTACGACCATCGTGCCCAGCAAAGCTGCGGGTGCCTTGAGGTCGAAATCTTTCAGCGAAATGTCTGTGTCCAGATCAAATTCCCAACCCTCGGCGAGCACTTGCGGGTTGGAAGTTGCCGCCCGACCCGATTTGCTTATGCCGCAAAATGTCATTCGTAGCGGCAAACTGCCCGGACCCGTTGCAGCGCCGCTCAGGTTCGCCTCGGCCAGTGGCGCGTTGCTGACGACCACGATCAATTTTGGGAAATGATCGGACTGAAACATTTTGTACATGTTTGCGTCACGCTTGACGTGGTGCGTGGTCAATTGCCGCGGGCCAATTTCGATGCGCGTGTTGAGCATGACTTCGCCGCTGGCATTGGTTTCACAGAAGACCGTCAGAGGCACATTGGTGATGTCGCCGGTGAAGGAGTGCAGGGTCGAATCCCCCTTGAACACCACGTCACAGCGCCCCGCGTATTTGTCCCGGGCGACGCCAGTAATGCAAACCGCCGACCAGATCAGGCTGACCAACATTGCGAACGCGAATCTGCGGGGCGAATTCATGTTTGCGGAACGTGACGCAGCGACGGCGATGCTTCCTGTTTCGAGTGCGGCCGGGAAAACGGTCGCAACCAGCGGCGCACCCGGTTCAAGGCAGGCAGGTATTGCCAATAGGGCTTTCGTAGCGGCAAATAGGGCATCACCCTCAACGCGGCTTGCGTGAGCCGGGCGTGACCTTCGCAGGAAAGCATCACCTGCGGATGTGAACTTTGAAACTGCCGCAGCCGGTCCTCAAGCCAGCCAGGGGGCGTGTGACTCGAATAATAAAATGGCACCTCCATGTGTTCACTCCGGCGACGCAAATCGCGTGCGTCCAGGTCGCCGCGGTCCAGGGCGTCGCCGACCGGACTGCCAGGGTAGATGCGAACTCCCGACGTGATGTAAACCGCGTTGGGTGCCGTCACCGATTCGGCAATGAACGACAAGGTTTGTTCCACCGTCCTGGGAGTTTCACCCGGACCGCCAAGCAAAAAAACCCATAAGGCGCGGATGTCATGCCGCTCCATGGCTTCGGCCGCGGCACATAAGCGGTCGCGCCGATAGTTCTTGTCGTAGCTCGCCAGCATTTCGTCGGACGCGCTTTCGGCCGTCAGAATCACGCTGCGGAATCCCAACGAACGCATCGACGTCAGCAGTTCATCGGGCAGCCGGCTGGGGTTCACGCCTGTGCCGAGGTAGTTGGCCTGCAGATTTCGCGCAGCCAGCGTCTGCAAAACTTTTAGCGCGTGCGGTACCGGCAGGTTGAACGTGCTGTCCACAAATTCGAAATCGCGAATCCCGCGGTCGAGCGCACCCTGGATTTCGTCGGCGATGACGTTGGGGTTGAGAAAACGGTACCGCGCGCCTTCAATCCGACCATAAGTGCAATACGTGCATTTCAGCGGGCAGCCGCGCTTGGTCTGCACCGGATAGCCGGCGTCTCCGCGGAGATACGGAGTGAAGTCTTCGACCCAGCGATGCAAAGCGGGCGCCGGCAATGCACTTGGGTCGCTCACGCGAAATGGCGCTCCCTTTTTGTCCGCGCTCACAATACGCGGAACAACTTCGCCGGCCTCAAGCCGCGCTAGGAGTTGCGGCAGGCTTTCCTCGCCCTCCCCGAGAACCAAGTGATCACAGCCGGTGGCGCTTACCACGCGATCCGGTTCGACGGTGCCCGCCGGCCCGCCGACAATTACGCGAGCATTGGGGGCGAATCGCCGTGCTAACCGGATGAGCTCCGCCGGAGTTTCAAGATACGTTTCAAGCGCGTGGTAATCCGAGTTGTCCAGGTTGCGGATGCCAAGGGCCAGATAATCGGGCTGCCAATTGCGCAACCAGGTCGCGTAGCGACGCCGGTTTCTGCCGCTTAGAGGCTGGTCCACAAAACGAACGGCGTGCCCGGCGCGTTCAGTCGCCGTTGCAACGCAAGCCAGACCCAGCGGGGCAACTCGGTAGGGACGCTCGGTCGCGTTCGCATTTACGAACAACACGCGGCACGACCTGGGCTGGTTCGTCGGGTAGATCATTGCGCTTTGCGGCGCAACGATGCGGGTCGCTTTCGAATGCCGATGTTAAAATGACAATACATTTTTTACGTTGTCTGTATCGCTTCACATGCCGTCAGACGTCGCAAGGTTTGTCATCCGCCGCAAAGTTCTGTTCAACTATTTCGCGTTAAAATATAATCATTTTGTTAAAAATATTTTTACAGAGTCTTCGCATCCATCCTCACCTGAAGCGATGGTGAACCAGCAGTTGTTGCCTGGCGCGGAGGAATACAACGACTGGCCATCAGCCGGCCTCCCATCGGAAAAAAGTTGGAAAAATCGGCCGGGAAAAATCAGAAACTATTGCAGGGGGCCAGACCGAGAAATGGCAGCCGTTCCGTGACAACACAGTTTGTCACGTGCCGGCGACGATCACTTCGATGCCGCGCGCTCTGAATTCGCTGATCAATTCGGATGGTGATTGATTGTCCGTGACGATCACATGGACTTTTGTGAGATCGCACAGCGGTGTGACGGAGCGGCGACCGAATTTCGTATGGTCGAGACACATGATGACCTTTGCCGCGGCGCGCATCATTGCGAGCTGAATGTCTATCAGCAGGCCGTGGGAATTTGTTAAACCTTCGAGCGTGATGCCGCCCGCGCTCATCACCGCCACGTCGGCGTGAATTTTTGAAAAGGCTTCCACGGCCAGCGGACCTACCAGCACGCCGAGTCGTGGATAAATCACACCGCCGCTCAATACCAACTCTACGCGACCTGCCCCGGAGAAGTGATTCGCCACCGGCAGGGAATTGGTCACGATCTGTGGCGCTTTATCTTCGAGGTACTTTGCGACGTGGTAAACGGTCGTGCCGGCATCAATGATGACGCTTTGATTCGGTGTGATGAGTTCAGCGCAGGCGTGACCGATCGCTTCCTTTTCATCGAGTTGATGAGCGTCGCGAGCGGCGAAGGCAAATTCATCGGTCTTGGGTGTAACGATGCGGGCGCCGCCATGGGTACGCTTCAAAGTCCCGCCAGCTTCCAAGGCGGTCAAATCTCGACGCACGGTCGAAACCGAGGCGCCGACGTGCTTGGACAGGTCTTCAAGCGAGGCAAACTCGACTTGTTGGAGGTAGCTCTCCAAGCGGTGTTTGCGCTCTTCTGCTGTCATTCTGGCAACAATTTGATAGATGTTGGAACATTTTGCAAGAAAAATGTTGACCTTGGTATGAATCTGGCGAAAACTGACTGCGTTATGGCTGTTGCTGCATCTACGCTTCATCGTGCTGTTATTGAGCACATGGTTCGTCAGGCGGTTTATTCCCGCCTTGGGAAGCCTTTGCCGCGAGCCGCGTCCGCGCCGAATCCACTCGTGGTGAATATCAGTGCGCGCCATTGCCACCTTACTCAAGAAGCGGTGGAAGTTCTTTTCGGCAAGGGGCACAAGCTTGGAGTTCACAAGTGGCTTTATCAGGATGGACAATTCGCCGCGAAGGAAGCGGTCACACTCATCGGGCCGCGCAGTCGCGTGATTTCAAATCTTCGCATACTTGGTCCGTGCCGGAATCTCAACCAGATTGAACTGGCTTACACGGATTCAATCGCACTCGGCTTCGACATCCCGTTGCGCGCATCCGGTGACATCAAGGGCACACCGGGTTGCATGATCATGGGACCGGCAGGATTCTTTGAAATGAAAGACGGCGTCATTCGAGCCTTGCGGCATGTTCACATGCATCCAACGGACGCCGAGTTCTATGGCATGAAACACGGCGAAAACATGAAGCTCAAGATCGGCGGCGATTGCGGTATCATCCTCGACAAGCTGCTTTGCCGCGTGGACAAGAGTTTCAAGCTGGAGGTTCACATTGACACCGACGAAGGCAATGCCTGCAACCTGCAACCCGACACACCCGTTGAATTGATCAAATAATTTTCGCGACCGAAACAATTAACCCAAACAGGAGAAAACAAAATGAGTGATGCAATAGGAATGATCGAAACCAAGGGCTACGTCGGCAGCGTCGAGGCCAGCGATGCGATGGTCAAGGCCGCCAACGTCAGCCTCGTCAAAACCGTGCCCATCGGCGGTGGCTTGATCACTGTCCTCGCCAAGGGCGATGTCGGCAGCGTGAAAGCCGCCGTGGACGCCGGCTCCAAAGCCGCGGCCAAAGTCGGCGAACTCATCAGTTCGCACATTATTGCACGGCCGCACGAGGACTTGCTGAAAGCCTTCGTGAATTCGGGCGGTGCGGCGAAGTAACGCCATCAACCATCAACCAAAAACTATCTACTATTATGGCACAGCAAGCAGTTGGAATGATTGAATGTAAAGGTCTCTGCGCGCTCATGGAAGCGTGCGACGCCGCGCTCAAAGCCGCGAACGTCACGATGACCGGCTGGGAAAAGGTTGGCAGCGGTTACGTCACGGGATTTTTCCGTGGTGATGTCGCCGCAGTAAAAGCCGCGACCGACGCCGGCGCCGCCGCCGCCGCCCAGGTTGGCTCCGTGGTGGCCGTCCAGGTCATCCCACGTCCGCACGATGATCTGGGGATTTTGGGCAAGTGGCTGCAATAAGTGCGGAACGCGGAATTCGGAGTGCGGAATTAACCGCGCGCCGAGTTCATTCTGCACTCTGCACTCCGCACTGTGAAGATTCTCATCGCCAACATCGGCAGCACCTCGCTCAAGTGGCGGTTGTTCGACTTCTCGAACGACGCCGAGCGCCTTTTGCATAAAGGCGGCTTCGAGCGCGTGGCCGATTATCCGAAGGCGATTGAGGATTGCCTCTCGCAAATTCGCGACGCCGGCGCCATTGCCAGTGAGCGCGACATCGCGGCGGTCGGTTTCAAGACCGTCATTGCGAAAGGCATCACCGGCTGTGTGCGACTCGACGAACCTGTGCTCGCTGCGATGGAGGCATACAATGGCCTCGCCCCTGCGCACAATCCGCCATACATCACCGGCATCCGCCTGTTTGGGAAACGCATGCCCGGAGTGCCGCTGGTCG
>CAYWMD010000094.1:0-15883 GCA_964458575.1 uncultured Bifidobacteriaceae bacterium
GTTCCCTCTCCCAGCGGGAGAGGGTCAGGGTGAGGACGCCTCGAATGTCTGGAACTCATCGCCGCGGCGCAACCAGTGTCCTGTTCAAACCGTTTTTACATTTTGATTTATGCCAGATAAATCCATCGGACTGATTGAACTGTCGAGCGTGGCGTCGGGCTTCGAGGTGGCCGACACGATGCTCAAGGCCGGCAACGTGCGCCTGCTGCTCTCGCGCTCGATTTGCTCCGGCAAATACATGGTGCTCATCGGCGGTGAAACGGCTGCCGTGGAAGCCGCCGTGCAAGCTGGCGCAGAAGCGGCCAACGGCTGTTTGATTGACAGCTTCACCATCGCCAACGTGCATCCGGATGTGTTCGTCGCCCTTGGTCGCACCCAACCGGTCGAACCCAACGGCGCGCTGGGAGTTTTGGAATCGTTCAACGTCGCCACACTCATCCAGGCTGCCGACGCCTCGGCGAAGGCCGCCGCGGTTCAACTGCTCGAAGTCCGCCTCGCCATGGCGCTGGGTGGAAAAGCGTTTTGCACGATGACCGGCGACGTGGGGTCCGTGCAAGCCGCCGTGGCCGCTGGTCGGGCGGTGATTGCTGAAGCCGGCGTGCTGGTGAACGCCATCGTGATTTCGCGCCCGCACCCGGACGTTTATCGCGAGGTGGTTTGAACGTAGGACAGGCGTCGCGCCTGTCTCCATCTTGAATCCGGTGGGACAAATCGGGACTCGATTCGTGTTCGCCCCAGACTCGTCAACAGGACTGCAAGCGACGAAGTTAGAGACAGGCGTGACGCCTGTCCTACGCTTTGTTGCCGTGCTTTTGCGCGTGTTGTTTCTCTCCGTGATCGGTTTCGGCTCAGAACTCGGAGCTTCGGCATCGAACGGCCATCCCTTTCTCTTCATCACGCAAGCGGACATCGATCGCGCTCGCGACGGCGTGAAGCACAACAAAGCCTTCGCCCAACTCGCGCGCGAACTCATCGCCCGCGCCACGACGAATCAAATCGAGAACCTCCCGCCCCTGGAAACGAATTGGTGGCAAACGGCCAGCTTGAAATCCTGGCGCGATACCTACCCGGAGATTTTTCATCACACGTGGGTCCAGCCATTGAAATGGGCGAGCCTCGCCCGGGATTGCGCGCGAGCCAGTTTGATTTCGCCGTCGCCCGAACTGGCGGCCAAGGGCAGGCGCGTCCTGCTTGCGCTGTCCGATTACACCTTCGCGTTCGAGCATTACGACGTGGGCATGAATTACACGATCTGGATGACAGCAGCGCTGGATGCTTACGACATTCTCCACGGGCAATTCGACACCGCCGAGCGAGCGCGGTTGGATGCATTTTGCGAACACTACCTCGCCGCGCTGCGCAAGAATGACGATTATTGGATCGAGCACGAGCCGGGCGGAAAGCTGAACAACCATTACGCCTGGCACAAACTGGGCCTCGCCATGATGGGCGTGTTTTACGACCGATCCGAACTGGTGGATCGGGCATTGCGCGGGCCGAAGGGCGTCGAATACATGCTTGCCAATGGCTTCAAGGACGACGGCCTCTGGCTCGAAGGCTCAATCCCGTATCAGTTCGCCGAAACCACGCCGCTGCTGCTCCTCGCGCAAATGCTGGAGAACGCGCGCTGGCCGGAGAGCTTATTCAACTACCGTACGGCCAACGGACGGACCCTGAAGCAGTCCTACGACGCGCTCATTCCGTTGCTGTTTCCCGACCGAACGTTGCCGACGATTGGTGATTGCTACGCGCGCCGTCCGCACATCGGCGAGAACCCGGATTGGGAAATCTTGTTTCGCCAATATCGCGAGCCGGCTTACGCGTGGCTGATCACGGACAGTGGCAAGCGAACCGCACAGGCGTTGTTCAGCGGCGTGCCGGATTTAGCCCGCGGGGTCGCGCCTGCGCAAACCAGCAAACTGTGGCCGGAGATGGGCTACGTGGCGTTGCGTTCGAGCGAGGGGAAGAATTATTGGTCTGGCAAGGGTTGGAGTGTGTTCGCCACTTTTTCGGGCCAGCCAGTCCACGAGAACGCCGACAAACTCTCAATCATCCTTTTTGCCGACGGCCATCTCTGGCTGCCGGATTGCGAGGCCAAAACCTCGGCGGAACATGCCTTCTCCTCGCTCACGCAAGGGCAATTGAACCGTTCGACGGTCTGCCACAACACCCTGATCGTGGACGATCGCAGCCAGCGTTCGCCGGGCGCACGGCTGGATCTGATTGAATTCACCAACGCTCCCGGCTTGAAGCGCGTGACGATGGCGGATTTGCACAACCGGCTTTATGAAGGCGTCCGCCAGGCTCGCACGGTCATCGTCACACCGGACTACGTGCTCGATTTCTTCCAAGTTGCCAGCGACGCGCCACACGATTTCGCGTGGCTGACGCACGTGGACGGTCGGCGCGTCGCGGGTTCAGTTGAGGCGACAACGCCTTTCAAACTGCCGAATGATGCGCCGTGGTCTTATCTGCGCGATCCGCGAGGCGCCGGTCGCACCAACAACTTCTGGGAAACTTTCACTGACGGGAAGCATCGCCTGCAACTGGACGTGTTGACGGACGGACCGGCGGACATTGTCCATTGCGGTTTTCCGCCCGACGACAGTGCGTCTCCCGAAACCATCCCGATGCGGATCGTTCAACGAAACGGGAGGAACGCCTGGTTTCTGGCGATATACCGGGTTGGCAAACAGCCTGCAAAATCTTTGAGTCCGACCGTCGAGAATCGCCCGGATGGGAAGTTTGAAATCTCGGCAAAGGTCGGAAGGAAGATCGTCCGGCATGAGGTGGCCAAGGTGGCCAAGTAAGCCGGCTACCGACTCTCGCGCCGCCGGAGTTCGGTTTCGCGCCGCTTGATTTCGTCGCAGAGCAATTCCTCGGCGGACCAACCATGCGCTTGCGCCTGCTGTGCGAGGGCAAAAAGGCCTTGAGCAATCGCAGATTTACTGCTGCGCGCTTGGTAGGGACGCGTTCCACCCGCGTCCCTCTTTTTTCGAGAAGTTTGGGACGCGGTGGAGCGCGTCCCTGCCGGATTAAGCAATCCAGCCTTCCGTGCTTTCTTCACCAGCTTCTCTGCCCGCAGCAAGGCCGGCAGATGTTTTGGAATGCCGTCGAGCATTGAATGGCGCGCGTGTTTCGTGCCGTGCTTCTCCGCCTTCTTGATCTTTTCCCAATTGGCCCAGACCTGGTCCACATCCTTGACTTTCACTTTGCCGAAGACATGCGGATGACGGCGGATGAGCTTGTCCACCAGCACACGGCAAACTTTTTCAAAATCGAACGCGCCGCGCTCTCGCGCCAACTGGCAGTGGAAAACGACCTGTAGCAACAAGTCGCCAAGCTCCTCGGCCATCTCGTGGTCGTCGCCAGCTTCGATGGCGTCAATCAGCTCATAGACTTCCTCAATTGCATGGCGGCGCAGCGTCATGTGCGATTGCTCGCGGTCCCAAGGGCAGCCCTTGGGCGAGCGGAGCTTCGCCATGACGCACAACAAATCTCCGATAGCGCGACGTTTCATTTCAGGTATTGGCATTCATAGCAGTCGCGATCAACAGTTGAGTCACTTGTCGAAGAAATGCGTAATTCAAGGTTGATGGCACGTCAGAATCCCTGTGGTAATGTGGGTTTCGAAATTCCGAAGTGTCGGTCCACATTACGGATGGGATTCCATGCTTCCAAAACGGCGCGTGATCGCTGCGCAGCAGAACGGGAAGATATTTTTCAAAGCCGAGCAGCACGTGCAGGCCAAACGTCGGAAAATCTGGCAGATAGGATTTGGCCTGCTGCAAAACCTCGTTCATTTTCGAAGCGGAAACACGATTTGCCAACAGTCCGAGGAAATTGCCTGTTGTGGGTATTTGAATCGGCAGCCCGGCTGGTGTGGTTTGCGAGCCGGGCTGTTCGGTGGCAAAACCGACCATCTCCAGGACGTGTGCGCAGTCAATTTCTTCGCGCTCCTGCTGTTTGAGATGTTCAACATAATCCAGGCTTCCCAATAGTCCGTCCTCTTCCCGATTAAATGAAACGAACATGACCGGTTTCACCGGTTTGACTTTGGCCAGAACTTTTGCGCAGCCAAGCATCGCGGCAACTGCGCTGGCGTTGTCATCGGCGCCTGGAGTAAACGGAGTGCTGTCGAAATGGGCCGCGATGAGTCGCCTCCTGCCCGTCACACCGGCCGGTCGGGCAACGACATTGTAAAACTGACCCTGGAATTGAACTTCGTAGCCCCAGTCCTTGAATCGTCTTGCAATCATTTCAGCGATGTGACGATTTGCCTTTGGCTGTCCGACGTAGTGACGAGGCACGGAAAGTAACTCCACCCAGTTCTTGAGTTCGTCCTCGGACACCGACGCCATCAACTCAACCACCGTTGGATGTTGCGCAACAGGCTTGGCCTTGGCAGCGTCGCGAACGAGCATAGGCTAGAGCACCACGAGATCATCCCGGTGCACGAGTTCCACGCGTGCCAGTTTGCGGTCCCGCACCTCGGGCGCACCAAACTTCGCGATGCCCCGGGCAAATTCGGTTCCGTTCAGGTCGCAAATGCGCACCACATCGCCGGCAGCAAAATCCCCTTCGCAACGCGCGACGCCCGGGGGCAGCAGGCTTTTGCCTTTCTCGCGCAGTGCCACCTTCGCGCCCTCGTCCACAAACAACCCGCCCTTGGGCCGGTGAAAGAACGCAATCCACCGCTTGCGGCCCTGGAGCCTGGCGGGTTGCGGAACAAACAGGGTGCCTTCGTCGTCGCCCGCCATCACCGCGGCGAGCACGTTTTTCTTTTTGCCGGACGCAATGACCAGAGGAATCCCGGAGCGCACCACGATTTTTGCCGCTTCGATCTTCGACTTCATCCCGCCCACGGCGGTGGGGCTGTCGGTGCCGCCGGCCAGTGTTTCGAGCGTCGCATCAATTGTTTCGATCAGCGGAAGCGTGCGCGGGTTGGCCTTGCCGAAGTTTTCAATTACGCCATCCACGGTGGTCAGAATCACCAGCAAATCCGCGGGCAGCAATGATGCGACGAGCGCCGAAAGTTTGTCGTTGTCGCCGAATTTGATTTCCGTGAACGAGATGGCGTCGTTCTCGTTGATGATGGGCACGACGCCGCGCCCGAGCAATGTGACCAGAGTGTTACGCGCGTTGAGATGGCGCTCGTGATGTTGCAGGTCTTCGTGCGTGAGCAGAACCTGCGCGACGCTCAAGTTGTGGCGCGCAAACAAATCCGCGTAGATCGCCATCAACCGTGACTGGCCGACGGCGGCACAGGCCTGGAGTTCCGCGAGTTCGTTC
Organism: uncultured Bifidobacteriaceae bacterium; assembly: GCA_964458575.1. Taxonomy (GTDB): domain Bacteria; phylum Verrucomicrobiota; class Verrucomicrobiia; order Limisphaerales; family JADLHS01; genus CAYWMD01. The sequence goes on from CAYWMD010000094.1 coordinate 5,293, forward strand.
GGACGTTTCTCGTAACCGAGCGCACCCATGCCCGCGCCGACCGCACCGGACGTGACCAAAACCACTTCGCGGCCCGCCTTGCGTTGCTCGGCCATTTGCGCGACCAGTTGCGCCAATTGGGCAGGGTCGGGCTGCTTTCGGCTATCCGTCAGCACGCCCGTTCCCAGCTTCACCACGATGCGCGTGATGTCTTTGAGCAAGTTGCTTCGCACGTGGGATTGGTAACAAATCAAAACAGGAGTGTCGAGTGACGTATGGCCTAGCCGAGGGGGTTGGAAGGACGCCACCCTCACCCCAGCCCTCTCCCATCCGATGGGAGAGGGAGAATCTTCCGCCGCTGGCTTGAAAAGACGGGAGGCGGAGACAATCGGACCGTCTTTGGCAAAACAAGATACAGCCGATCGCCGTTCCCTCTCCCATCGGATGGGAGAGGGTCAGGGTGAGGGCCCTCTGCAAGCGGCAAAGGCTCGACTCCCGGCCTTCGGCTTTTTAGTCTCCCCTCATGCGCGAAGAATCTCTTAACTTTCTCCGAACCCTTGTCAACACACCCAGCCCCGTCGGTCACGAAACCCGCGGGCAGCGCGTCTGGCTCGATTACGCGAAACAGTTTGCTGATGAAACTTTCTCCGATGCCTACGGCAATTGCGTCGCCGTGCTGAACAAGGGCGGTTCGCCGCGCTTGATGCTGGCCGGTCACGCGGACGAAATCGCCATGGCCGTGAACTATATTGACGACAGCGGTTTCATTTACGTCCGCCGCATGGGCGGCGTGGACGCCGCCATCACCAAAGCTCAACGCGTCACGATTCACACCAAACGCGGGCCGGTCAAAGGCGTGGTGGGCAACGTCGCGCCGCACCTGACGAAACAGGAAGGCGACCCGAAGCCGCCGAAAATCCACGAAATCTTCATCGACATCGGCGCCGGCAAACGCAATGAAGCAGAAAAGCTCGTGCACATCGGCGATCCGATCACGCTGGTGGATGAGTTCGACATTTTGCGCGGCGACCTGGCAGTGGCGCGGGCGTTTGATAACCGCATCGGCACGTTCGCGGTGGCGGAAACATTGCGGCTGTTGAAGGAGTCAAAAGGCAAATTGCACGCGGAAGTTTGCGCCGTGTCCAATGTGCAGGAGGAAGTCGGCCTGCTCGGCGCGCGGCAGATTGCGTATTCGCTCAAGCCCGACGTGGCGTTGGTGGTGGACGTGACCCATGCGACGGATTACCCGACCGTGAGCAAAGCCCAGCACGGCGACACCCGCATTGGCAAAGGCCCGGCGATCACGCACGGCGGCTGTAATCATCCGGAGGTGGTGGCGCGAATCGAATCCGTGGCGAAGGCGAAGAAGATTTCCCTGCAACACGAGGCGATGTCTGCCACAAGCGGCACGGACACGGACGTGATTTTCTGGACGCGCGGCGGCATCGCCAGTGCGCTCATCAGTCTGCCCAACCGCTACATGCATTCGCCGGTCGAGGTCGTCAGTCTGAAGGACCTCGAGCAAATTCCCCAGTTGCTCGCCGCCTTCGCGCTCTCACTAAAGAAGGGCGAGCAGTTCAAGGTGAAGATTTAGGGGATTGAATTCTTACGTTTAGCCCGTTAAGGTTCGCGACCAGATGAGAGCGAGAACCCGGCTTGGCAGGTTCGACTTCCGCGCGGCGCTATTCGTTGCGCTGGCGTTGCCGTTGGCGAACCATTCCCAAGCGCAGCCGGCCATCACCAACCAACCCCAAAACCAGATCGTGCCGCTGGGTTACGACGTGACGTTTCGTGTGCGCGCGGATGGCACGCCGCCCTTGGCGTATCAATGGAAATTTGGCAGCACGGCCATTGCCGACGCCACGAATTCCTGGCTGCGCTTGTGGAACGTCCAATTTACCAATGCCGGCGATTACTCGGTCAGCGTCAGCAATACTGCGGGGACGACACCCAGTTCCAACGCCACACTCGTCGTCACGCCGCCTGGCTCGACGCTCCGGTCAATTCCGGCGACGAATGTGGTGGATTTTGTCTATGACTCCGCGCGCGACGTCATCTACCTCACGACGGCGACGGCGATTCAACGGTATCATGTCGGCTCAAATATTTTTCTGACACCGATCGCCTGCGGCGTGAACCTTTACGGAATTGATCTTTCGCTGGACGGCAACACGCTCGTGGCGGCGGATTACTCGCGGGTGACGAACAAATGTGGCATCTGGGCGATAGACCTCCCGACCGAAACCATCCAGGCGGTGAAGTATGACCCAGGATACGATGAAACCGGCACGATGTGGGTTGCGTTCGGCAATGACGGCGCCGTTCTGGCGACCTCGGACGTCACCAGTTATGGCATCGTCGCGCTGCGAAGGATTCATCCGGGATCGAATTACGTTTCCGATATTATTGCGGTGGAGGACGCCTCGTTCCTGGCCGCCAGCCCGGATGGCAGCACGATCGCAGTCACCGAGTGGCACAGCACGGCGTCCCGGGTGCTTCGCTATAATGTCGAGACGCAGGCAACTACGATCGGCTCGACTGGCTGGGCTTGGGCCAACGAGTACCGCCCCGCCCTCAGCCCCGGCGGTGCGCAACTCGCCGCGCCGACGACGTACGGCGGAACGTTCATCTTCGATCCGGCTTTCAATATCATCACCAACATCGCCGGACAGAATGGCGGCCTCATTTACCACCCGAGCAACAACATCGCATTCTTCGCCTGGAGCGGCTCGCGAGAAATCCGCGCGCTGGACACGGCCGCTTTCGAGGAGCTATGGCGTTACGATTTCGGGACCAATGTGCCCGCCAACACTTTCCTGCGCACCTCGCGCGATGGTTCGTTGATTCTTGCGATGATGGAAGGCGCGGTGCGATTACTCCGCTGGACCAACGCCGCCCCGGTCATCACGAATCAACCAACGAGCCGGACCGTGTCGCCCGACAGCAATGTCACGTTCACGGTCGGTGCGGAAGGCCCGCCGCCCTTGCGTTACCAATGGCGCTTCCAGAACGAAGACGTTGAGGATGCGACGAACGCGACGTTCTTCGTCAACAACGCACACGTCACGAACAACGGCATTTACTGTGTGGCAGTTTTGGGTCCGAACAGTTTCACGCTCAGTTCAAATGTCACGCTCATTGTCAACGGCGCGCCGTACGTTACGACGCAACCACAGGGCCAAACATTGCCCGCCGGGACCAACTGCTCTTTCAGCGCCGCTGCCGTCGGTCCCGGCCCGTTCAGCTACCGCTGGCAACTGTTCAGCACCAATCTCGTCGCGCCCGATACGAACGTTTTGTCGTTGACGAATCTTCAGGCCGGAAACGCCGGCGATTACGCGGTCGTCGTCAGCAACAAGTTCGGCTATGCGACCAGCGAAGTCGCGACGTTGGTGGTCATACCTACGCTGCCGTTCCTTACGCAACAACCGCAAGGTTTCACCGGCCCCGCCGGCACCAACGTTACATTCACCGTGAGCGCGACTGGCACGGAGCCGTTTTCGTATCAATGGCTGTTCAACGGAACGAACCTCCCCGGACGCACCGCCGCCACGCTGACCCTGACGAATATCCAGTCACCAAACATTGGCGATTACTCGGTCATCGTCAGCAACTCCGTCGGCACGAACACCAGCGACATCGCCACGCTGATCGTCACGGCGGCACCGCCAACTTTCATCGTCCAGCCGCAAAGCGTCGGCGCCACGCTCGGCGCGGAAGTCCTGTTTAATGCAACCGCCGTCGGCACCGAACCGATCAACTATCAATGGCAATTCGGGAGCAGCGATTTCGCCGGCGCGACCGGGCCAAACCTCGTTTTCACAAATGTCGCTTACACCAACACCGGGAATTATGCAGCCGTGGCCACAAACGTTCTCGGCTCGGCCACCAGCACCGTCGCGACTTTGACGGTGACGCCGCCGCCGGGATTTTTGTGGGCGCGCAGCGGTGGCGGCACCAGCAGCACGGAAGCGCGTTGCGTTGCAGCGGATGCGGCGGGCAATACTTTTGTTGCCGGCTATTTCCTGGAATCGGCCAACATCGGCGGTTCGAACATTGTCAGCGCGGGCAGCACGGACTTTTTTGTCGCCCGCTTCGACCCGGCAGGCCATCTCGTCTGGGTGCGGCAGGGTGGTGGTTCGGGGGGGGATCAGGCGTACGGCATCGCGGTGGATGGAGCCGGGAATGTTTTTGTCACCGGTTACATCTTCGGTGACGCGACGATTGGCACCGCGTTTCTTCCCAGTCACGGCGGCTATGACGTGTTCCTCGCCCGCTACGACTTCGACGGCAACCTGATTTGGGCTACAAACGCGGGTGGCGTCAGTGCGGACCAGGCGTTTAAAGTCGCAGTGGACAACGCCACGAATGTTTACGTCACGGGGTCGTTTTCCAGTCTGGCGGAGTTCGGGGCGAACATCCTTTCATCCAGCGGCGTTGCCGATGTCTTCGTCGCGCGCTACGACGCTAACAACGGAAACTGCCTCTGGGCTCGCAAGGGAGGAAGTACGCACTCCGATCAAGGCCTGGGCGTGGCTTGCGACGGGAACGGAAATGTGTTGGTCACCGGAGAATTCGTCGGTCCCACGGCCAGTTTCGGTTCGATCAGCATTACGAACGCGAGTGTTGGCAGCGCGGACATTTTCATTGTGAAATACGACAGCGCCGGGAATGTGCTTTGGGCAAACCGGTGCGGAGGCACCGGCACCGATTCCCCGCAAGCCATCCGCACAGACGCGGCGGGAAGCATCTACGTTTTCGGCTACTACTTCATGCAGGCTTTATTTGAGAACGTCACACTCAACGGCGCCGGACAAACGGATGCGTTTCTCGCGAAATTCAACACCGCTGGGGCACTGCAATGGGTGACCTCCGTGGGCGGCACGAGCGCGGAGTATGGGCTCGGATTGGAACTGGACGCGGCGGGAAACGCCTTCGCCACCGGCACTTTTTCCGGCCCCGCGGATTTCGGCGGATTCAGTCTCACCAATGGCGGCAGCACCGATGTGTTCGTCGCCATGTTCGCGCCCAACGGGACGGTGCGTTGGGCACTGAGGGCGGGCGGTAGTTCGTCCGATTACGGCAGGACTATCGCTGTAGACGGGCAAGGCAAAGTCTATATCGCCGGCTCATTTTACAGCTCATGCGCGTTCGGCCACCAGACGCTCACCGCCAGCGGCGGCCCCGATTTCTTTCTGGCGAAGCTCGCGGCATTTGACGCAGCTCAACCGCCGGTGGTGACGGTGAATCTCTCCAACCAGACCGTTTTGGCCGGCGCGACCTTCACGCTGGCCGCTGGCTTCGAGAGCATTCAACCGGCTTGGTTTCAATGGCAATTCCACGGTGTGGACCTCGCGGGCGCAACGAACGCCCTGCTCACCATCAGTAACGCCGCGGCAGCGCAAGCGGGTGACTACTCGCTCGTGTTGAGCAACGCCAACGGCGCGGTCACGAGCGCCGTCGCAACGGTGAGCGTAACCATTGAACCAGATTTCATTTGGGCATGGCGCGGTGGCGGCACGACGAACGACACCGCACTGGCAACGGTCGTAGATGTATCTGGCAATGTGTATGCCGCGGGCTACTTCAGCGACACAGCGGACTTTGGAACAACGAACCTTGTGAGCAACGGCGGCGAAGACATCTTCGTGGTAAAGTACAGTCCCATCGGCACGCCAGTGTGGGTCAAACAATTCGGCAGCGCGGGCAATGATCGCGCAACCGCACTCGCTGCGGTGCCGGGCGGCGGGGTGGCCGTTGGCGGCAACTATTCCGACACGCTCGTCATGGGCACGACCACGTTGACCAATGCCGGCGGTTCGGATGTTTTTCTCGCGCGGTTGGACGGAAACGGAAACGTGGCTTGGGCGGTGCGCGGCGGTGGCACCAACACTGATCTCGCGCGGGGCGTTGCCGTCAGTTCAATCGCCCAGCAGTTTTTCCTCACCGGCTCGCTCCAAACGAACGCGACTTTTGGCAGCAGCACCTTCAACGACGCGGCCACGAGCAACAAACTTTTCATCGTGAGCTACGACAGCGGCGGGAATTTTAACTGGGCTGCGAGCACGACCAGCACAGGGCCAAGCCAGGGTTGTGCCATTGCCGCCGATCCCGGGAATTTTGTTTACCTCGCCGGCACGTTCGGCGGCACGGCGAATTTCGGCGGCACGAGCCTCTCGACGACCGGTGCGCTGGCGGCTTTTGTCGCCAAGTATTCTTCCGGAGGAAACATCACGTCCTGGGCGCGCCGGTATGGGGCAACGACGAATACCCCCGCGTTCAACCTTCTGGCCAACGGCATTGCGTTGGATACCAACTTCAATGTTTTTGTCACCGGCTCATTCCAAGGCGACGTGATGTTCCTCGCGACCAACAGCGCGAGCAGTTGGAACACAAATCAGCCGGATGCGTTCCTCCTCAAGTTCGACCGCAACGGCAACGCACAATGGGTGAGAACCATCAACGGGCCGGGCGCCGACGCGGGCAACAGCGTGAGCGTGGACCCGCTGGGCAACGCCTACGTGACGGGCACGTTCAGCAATCGTGCCCTGATCGGAAACACCACCCTCGCCGGCGTCGGGGGGCAGGAAATGTTCGTGGCGCTTTTCGATTCGCTGGGAACACTGGTGAAGGCGCGTCGGGCCGGCGGCGTGGCCGATGACGTGGGACAATCCGTGGCGACGGACGGGGCGGGCAACGTGTTCGTGGCGGGCGGGCATGGGACGCCTGCGGCGTTTGGGTCGAATATCCTGGCTACCGCCGGGGCGGCGGATGCATTTCTGACGCGGCTGCGTTTCTTCGGCGCGCAAACTCTGGCGCAAATCACCACGCAACCGCGGAGTCAAACTGTTGTCCAGGGCAGCAACGCAACGCTTAACGCGGGGGTTGTGAGCGGACTGCCGGTGACTTATCGCTGGCGCTTCAACGGTATGAACCTCACCGGTGCGACGACCAACTCCTTCACGCTCGTCAACGCGCAACTAACCAACGTCGGCGACTATACGGTGGTCGTGCAAAGCGGAGCCGGCGTGGTGACAAGCACGGTTGCGAAAGTGGCACTGGAGGTCTCGCCCGAATTTCTGTGGCTGCGACGCTCGGGCACCAACAGCGACGATCAGGCACTGGCCGTGGCTCTGGACGGCACGAACGCCGTGTACGTCGCCGGGCTGTTCACGGGAACGAATCCGAACTTTACCAATCTCACCAGTGCCGGCGGCACCGACATCTTTCTCGCCAAGTACGACCGTGAAGGGAATCTCCTGTGGGCCAAACGCGCCGGTGGGACGTTGAATGACGCGGCGCAGGCGCTCCGGGTGGACGGGGCGGGAAATGTTCTCGTGGCGGGATATTTCTTCTCCGGCTCTGCGGTGTTTGATGGCATCACACTCACCAACAAATCCGCGCCCGTAGCAAGTTTTTCGGATTTGTTCCTCGCCAAGTACGATGCAACCGGCAACTTGCTCTGGGTGCGTCAAGGCGGCGGGACCACCAACCCGAACATTCTCAATCGCAACGACACCGCCACTGCCATCACCACGGATGACGATGGCAATGCCTACGTTACGGGTTCATACCATTCGACGATGGACCTGAGCGGCGTGCAACTTGCCAACCTTAACTCGACCAATTTCTTTGTCGCCAAGTTCGACGGCGACGGGAACGTGTTGTGGGCGCGCACGACGACCGGAACGAATTCCTCGCAGGGCAGCGGCATTTGTGTGGACGCGGCCACGAATGTTTATGTCACTGGTTTCCTGATCGGCTCGTTGAATCTCGGCAGCGGTGTCCTCACCAACCTCAACAACGCGTTCCTGAATGCGACGGTGTTCATTGCGAAGTACGATCGGGACGGGGGTTTGCAGTGGGCCAGGAAAGCGCCTGGCAGTGGCGCGGGTTACGGTCAAACGATCATCGCGGATGCGGTCGGTGCGGTTTACGCGACGTCCTACAAACGCGATTACGGGAGCGGCGTGTGCCTGACGAAATACGACAACAGCGGCAACGTGATCTGGTATCGCACTGCGGCGATTTCGTGTTGCACCGGCGATTACACGTCGGCAGCGGGGCTGGCGCTCGATGCCTTCGGGAATCCAATCGTGGCTGGCTATGGCAACGGCAGTATTGAAGGCATCACCAATTTCTTCGGTGGCGGGTACGTTTTGAAATATCGCAGCGACGGGACGGGCTATTGGTTCCAGCGTTGCGCGAGCGCGGCGGCCACCGGCACCGGCAGCGCCGCGGTGGTGGTGGATGCGGCCAACAATGCGTTCCTCGCGGGTCGTTTCACGGGCACGTCGTTTTTCGGCGCGACGAACAATCTGGTGAGCGCCGGGGGCAACGACGCGTTCCTCATCAGACTTGGATCGCTCCCGGTGGCTCTCTCGCAAACACCAACAAATTTGCTCGTGATTGCGAGTTCAAACGTCACCTTGGGATTAACAGTGACGGGCACAGGGCCATTCGCCTATCAATGGCAGTTCAACGGCACGAACATCGCGGGGGCCACGCAGAAATTGTTCACATTGAACAATTTTACTTTCACCAACGCGGGTCGTTACTCGGTCGTGGTTCAAAATGCGGCCGGTTCGGTATCTGGTCAGGTGGCGGCGCTTGGATTTATTCCAGTGCTAAACGTCTCGCTCGCGGGCAACGATGTCGCTTTGAGTTGGGACGGGGAGTTCGTTCTACAATCCGCGACGAACGTCGCCGGGCCATACACTGACCTGAAGTCAGCCACGAGTCCGTTCACAAATCCCTTTGCGCAGGATGGTCCGCAGCGGTTTTTCCGCCTGCGTGTGGGTGATCCGGCGTTGACCGGCGTGCTGCTGCCGAATCAGTGGTTCTCGGTGGGCCTCACGGGCTCGCCGGGCCGCATTTACACGATCCAAGGCTCGACGAATCTTGTGAACTGGATGCCGTTGCAAGCCGACGCGTCGCCGTTCACGTTGCAGGACTCAAATGCCGTGACGCTGCCGCAACGGTTTTATCGCGCCGTGTTGGCGCCCTGACACTGGCCCGGCTGACAAATTTCCCGGCGCGCCGTCGTCCTGAACTGCAAACCCGCCGCCGCTGCGCAGCCAGATCATGAATAGGATGGCCTTTACATCGTCCTCGGATTTCACGTCCTTAAAGATCTGGTTTTGCAGGTTGGGACGGTATTCGCGATTGTGGTTGGAATTTTTAAGGTCAATGAACCGCGCCTTGCCCACGGACAGGTTCAACACGTCAATCACCGGAAACTGAATCTTATCCCGCTGTCCCGAACCTTGCTTCGGTGATTTCCAGCGGAAGTTCGTGACGTTGGTCTGGCCCGTGTCATTCTTGACCACGTTCAACTCAGCGACGTTCAAGCGCAACAGCGTGATGTGAAGTTTGCGCCCGGCCAGCGCGAAACGATCGTATTCGACATGCAATGTGGGAATGTCCAGAAATAACGTGCCGCCAAAATCCGGTGGGTTGTAGAGCTTGAAATTCTCGATGTCCACCACCGGCGAAAGGATCCCGGCAGAAAATTTTCCGATCTTCACATCCATGCCGGTCTGGGCGCGGATTTGCCGTTGGACGAGCGACTTGAGAATCGCATCCTTGGACAACACCAGCGCGACAATCAGCGCGATCACCAGAAAGACCACCCGGAAAATCCATTTGAAAAGCCATTTCATTGCGTTCGATAAATCGTTGAAAAGGTTAAAACGTTATAACGCTGGCGCAAGGTTTACCGCGGCATCGGCCGTCCTGCCGTTTTAACGCTTCAACGTGTCAACGCTTTGACGAATCACAGTGCCACATCCTCCGGCCGTACTTCGAGACATTCATCGTGGTCTTCCCAAACGACGGCCGGGTAGTGGTCGAGTAGTTTGGAAACGATTTCGCGACCGGCGCGGGCCAACAGTTGCTCGGCTTCCTCCGCGGCTTTTTCATAAGCGCGGTCATAATTCCCGGCGCTCTTGCGCTGGCGATCGTCCCAGTGCGCCACGGCGTGAATCGGTTCGTACTGAGCGGCCCAAACTTCGAGATCGGCCCGCACGTCCGACGGGATGTCGTCGAAGGGCACAAGGGTTTCGTTGCAATGCTGGCAAATCAGTCCGGCATCGCGGACGTCGCGAGTGAGGAGCGGCAGCAGTGGCGCGCGGCAGCACGGCGATTCCGGGTAGGCGGCCGGCGGGGTGGCGAGGCGCTTGAGCCAGATCTGCCGTTCATGAGCGGCCTGTGCCGCGAGCCGGTAAGTGCCAAGCAACGGGTGCGAGGCCCGCCACGCCTTGGCTTCCAACTGGCCGAGCGTCTGGGCCAGCCAACGGGCGAGAGTCAGATCGTCAAATTCACGGAACGCCAGCCCGTATTCCTTCCACAGCAAATCCAATGGTTGATCTGACTCAAAAGCCATCGCCCGCAGCTTGGCTTGTAAAAGCGGGCTTGTCGAGCCACGGATGTTCTCCGGAAACGACCGGACCGGCGTTGTCAGCGGTTCTGCGCCTGTGAACAGTGTGTGAATGATTTGTAAAAAAATCCTTTGACAAATTTTGAGGCACCGGCTACACATGAGTCATTCGGGTAGCAGTACGTTTCTTCAGCGGGGTTCCCCACCCCCACCTCCTTGGCGTCTGCTGCCCGA
>CAYWMD010000095.1:0-15415 GCA_964458575.1 uncultured Bifidobacteriaceae bacterium
GTGCCGGCGTCGGCAAGACCGTCGTCATCATGGAACTCATCAACAACATCGCGAAACTGCACGGCGGTATCTCGATGTTCGCAGGCGTCGGTGAACGCACGCGCGAGGGCAACGACCTTTACAACGAAATGATCGAAGCCGGCGTCATCAAGACCGAGAAGGACGCCAAGGGTCATCCGAAGAAGGGCGAGAACGGCATGCCGATCATCCAACCCGGCTCGAAGATCGGTCTGGTGTACGGCCAGATGAACGAACCACCCGGCGCGCGTCTCCGCGTGGCTCTCTCCGCGCTGGCGGTGACGGAATATTTCCGCGACGAAAAGAACCAGGACGTGCTCCTGTTCGTGGACAACGTATTTCGTTTCTCGCAGGCCGGATCGGAAGTGTCCGCCTTGCTGGGCCGCACCCCGAGCGCCGTCGGTTACCAGCCGACGCTCGCGGCCGAAATGGGCGACCTCCAGGAACGCATCACCTCGACCAAGAAAGGTTCGATCACGAGCTTCCAGGCCGTTTACGTGCCCGCCGACGACTTGACCGACCCCGCGCCGGCCACAACATTCGCGCACCTGGACGCGACCATCGTGTTGGAGCGCTCCATCGCGGAACTTGGCATCTATCCGGCCGTGGATCCGCTGGCTTCCAACTCCCGCGCGCTCGCGCCGGACATTGTGGGTCAGGAACATTACGAGGTGGCGCGTGGTGTGCAGAAGGTGCTCCAGCGCTACAAGGATTTGCAGGACATTATCGCGATCCTGGGCATGGACGAGCTTTCGCCGGACGACAAGCTCACCGTGTTCCGCGCGCGCAAGATTCAACGCTTCCTGAGTCAGCCGTTCTCCGTGGCGCAGGTTTTCACCGGTCGCGAAGGCAAACAGGTGCCCGTGGCCGACACGGTCCGTGGCTTTAAGGAAATCCTGGAAGGCAAACACGACGAAGTGCCCGAAGTAAATTTTTACATGAAGGGCGGAATTGAAGAAATTAAAGAAGCGTGATGCGTTGAAACGTTGAATCGTTAAAGCGGTTCAACGGTTCACGTTTTAACGATTTAACGTTTTAACATGGCAACGCTCAAACTCGAAATCGTCACGCCGGAAGCCAAGGTGTATTCCGAGGACGTGGACATGGTCACCCTCCCGGGCATCGAAGGCGAAATGGGCGTTTATCCGCACCACGTCCCGCTCATGACGCAACTGGTCGCGGGGGAAATCTCCGTCCGCAAAGACGGGAAGGATTTCTTCCTGGCGGTGGGCGACGGGTTCGTGGAAGTCACGAGCGATCACGTCTCCATTCTGACGGACATGGCCATCAAAGCGGACAGCATTGACGAGGCGAAGGCCGAAGAAGCCCGGCGGCGCGCGGAAGCCCGGTTGGCCGAAAAGCTGGATGACGCGGACATGGCGGCCGTCAAGGCGTCGCTCGCGCAGTCCATGGCGCAACTCAAAGTCAAACGCCGGCATCATTGAGTTGTCCGCGAGGGCGGGTGACCCGCCGGCGGCGCGCCGGATGACAGCGGGGACAGCGGGTTTTGGGGCTTCGGCCGGGAGCGTCCGGAGGACACGATGGACGACCGATTTACCTTGCTGACTTTCCTGTTGATGCCGCCCCTCGCGGGCGCGCTTCTCGCGCTCCTCCTGTATTTTCGTGTCGCGCGCAACCGACCCCAACGAGCCGGTTGGGGACGATTGCTGCTGGCGAACGGGCTGGGCCTCCTGGCGATGCTGCTCCTGTCATTCCTCGGCGGTGAAGTGTATTTCCGTTACCTCCATGACACCACCGATTCGATCGCTTACACAAAGGTGGCGCGGCAGTGGTTGGACCGGTATTGCACCTACAACGCCGCCGGGTTTCGCGACAACATCCAGTATTCGCTGGAAATCGAACCAGGGAAACGTCGGGTCAGTTTTGTTGGCGACTCGTTCACGGCCGGGCACGGAATCAAGAGCGTCGAGGATCGTTTCCCCAATCTGGTCCGCGCGGCGCACCCGGAGTGGGAGGTCCATGTGCTCGCGCGGTTTGGCCTGGATACCGGCATGGAACTCACGCTGTTGCAGCAGTCCGCGGCCGACGGCTACAAATTCGATCAGGTGGTGCTGGTGTATTGCCTGAATGACCTCGCGGACCTGTTTCCGGAGTGGCGCGATGCGCTAAAACGAGTGATGGCGGATGCGGAGCGTGGCGGTTGGTTGCGCAAACACAGCTTCCTGCTTGATACCCTCTATCATCGTTACCAGGCGGCGCGCGACCCGGTGCTCAAAAACTACTACTCGTTTGTGAAGGCGGGTTATCGCGGTGAACTTTGGGAGGTGCAGAAGCAACGGCTGCAGGCGATGCGGGATCTCGTTCAAGCAAATGGGGGGCGGCTGCTCGCGGTGACGTTCCCTTTCATCCACGAATCCGGCAAGGATTACGAATACGCATTCGTCCATGAACAGTTGGGGCAACTCTGGAAGGAACTGGACGTTCCGCATCTGGATCTGATGCCGGTGCTGAAGGGTCACCGGCCGGAACGACTCGTGGTAAACGCCTTTGACGCGCACCCGAATGAATTCGCCAATCAACTGGTCGCGAAAGCCATTGACGAGTTTTTGATCGCGGAGATGCCGCCCGGCGGAACCCGCCGATAAACCAGCGCTCAGCCGCGCGCCGGCAGCCGCCGAATATTCAACCGGCGATGGCGCTGATTTCCACCGGTTCGACGCTTACCCCATGCTTTTCCAGCCACTTGATCGCGGCCTTGACTTCCGCACGCGGGCCATCGAGTTCCAGGCACACGATGCCGATCTCGTCCGACACGCTCGCCTGGCGGATGTTGGTGATGACCTTGAATTTGTGGCCGATCTCCCAAATGAACGGCTTCTTGATAAGCCGCGGCGGATACATGAGCCAGAGTCGCGTTTGCTCCGGTGTTGTGGGCTTGGTTGCGGGAACTTTTTTCTTGGCTGCCATAGGATTGAATTGTTGGCTTGGTGGGGTGAGCGTCCTCGCGAGCCGGCTCGTCAATAGCCTCGCCCCACCGAAGTATGATTAACCCCCGGCAATCGCCGGGATGATGCTGATTTCATCGCCGTCTTTGAGCGGGGTCTGCTGGTTTTTCAGGAAGCGGATGTCTTCCTCGTTCACATAGACGTTCACGAAGCGGCGGACTTCGCCTTTCTCATCCACGAGACGTTCCTGGATGCCGGGGTAGCGGGTTTGCAATTCCGCAATCGCATCGGCGATGGTGGCGCCGTTGACCTCGACGAGTTCCTCGTTATTGGTCAACTTGCGGAGCGGGGTTGGGATTCGGACTTTTTTGGGCATAAAACAAAATCTATTTTTTCGGTGCGGTTGATTTGTCCGCTAAGCGAACCGGAAATTGTAACGTAACTTTTTCTATCTCTCGAACAGATCTTTCTAACTGCGACTGGTCAAAGTTCAAAGTAAAGTTGAGACGATTGCCAATACCTGGTTGGTCTCCAACTTCACCGCGCAATTCAATATGTCCTTTCCCGTCGCCAACCAAATGCAAACTTAACTGTCCTTCCATTGTCTCAAACTTCGCCGAACCGCTTAGTGTTTCGTAAAGCGGCCGGAGTTCGGTCGCAAATTGAATCAGTTCGCTTGCAATAATTGCGGCTGAAGCCTTCCCATGAAAGCCACCAGCGTGAACGCGAATTTCGACCACCAGCCAGTTATTGTCCCAATACTCCCCAACCGCCGCGCGCTCGTACCCGAGCACATCTACTTCAATACGCTCCAACTCGGAATGGCCAAACGAAAAAATCATGTTGTGAATTACGCACTCACTTTCTCTTCATTCGCCATCATCGCTTCAAACTCGCGCAGGCTCGGCTTGATTTCGCGCGGTTTGCCGACGTGGCCGTTCACGGCGTCGAGCGTCTTCAGTCCGTTGCCGGTGATACAAAGCACGACGGAATCATTGGCGGGGATTTTGCCCGAGGCAATGAGTTTCTTGGCCACACCTACCGTCACGCCGCCCGCGGTTTCGGTGAAGATGCCTTCGGTTTCCGCCAGCAGGCTCATGCCTTCGCGAATTTCGTCGTCGGTCACGTCGTCGGCTGCGCCGTCGGTTTCCTTCATCACGCGTAGCGCGTAGAAACCATCGGCCGGCGTGCCGATGGCGAGCGATTTGGCAATCGTGTCGGGCTTGACCGGCTTGAAGAAATCCAAGCCCGCCTTTTGCGCCACGGAAATCGGCGAGCAACCCGTCGCCTGCGCGCCGTGGAGGTGATACTCCGATTCGTGCGCAAGGCCGAGCTTGACCAGTTCCTGGTAGCCCTTCTGGATTTTCGTCAGCAACGAGCCGGACGCCATCGGCACGACGGTGTGTTGCGGCACGCGCCAGCCGAGTTGCTCGACGACTTCGTAGGCCAGGCTCTTCGAGCCTTCGGCGTAGTAGGGCCGCATGTTCACGTTGACGAACGCCCAGCCGAACTTGCCGGCGATCTCCGCGCATAGCCGGTTCACCTCGTCATAGTGGCCTTTGATGCCAATGACGCCCGCGCCGTAAATGAGCGAGTTTACAATTTTCCCCTGCTCCAAATCCGATGGGATGAAAACGTAAGCCTTCAATCCGGCAGACGCCGCGTTGGCAGCGACGGAATTGGCGAGATTGCCGGTTGAGGCGCAGGCAACGGTATCGAAACCCAGTTCGCGCGAACGGCTCAAGGCGACGCTCACAACGCGGTCCTTGAACGAGAGCGTGGGATAATTCACCGAATCGTTTTTGACCCAGGCTTCGCGGATGCCGAGTTTCTTCGCGAGCCGGTCGGCTTTGATCAGTGGCGTAAACCCAACCTCAAGCCCGACCGTCGGGTCGGTGGCCACGGGCAGCAACTCGCGGTAGCGCCACATCGTCTGCGGGCGGGACTGGATGGCCGCCTTTGTAAGCGACTTCTTGATGCGGTCGTAGTCGTAGGCGACTTCGAGCGGACCGAAGTCGAACTCGCAAACATGCGTTGCTTCGAGCGGATACTCGCGTCCGCATTCGCGGCACTTGAGCGCCTTCATGAATCCGTGATGTTCACTCATAAACTAATAGCGTAGCGGCGATTCGGCAGAGCGCCGCAAAATTCTGTTCAGTTGGCAGCGGTCTGCCGACGCGCCGCGACATTGCAGTTGGGGCAAAAAAAAGCCCCGACTCAGGGAGAGAAGGGGCTGAAAAATCGCGCACACTTCTCATTTTCCCCCGACACCCGCCGGGGCTGGAATTGGCACCTAGTCATTGTCCCAACTGTTCGGAACAACCGGTTGCCGTGGCGTCATCGGGCCAGTCCCTCAACCACTCTGCATGAGACCGTTGCAATCAACGGATGCGGATAGATTGATGCAAGATGTGCATTTGTCAAAACTTTTTTGGCCCGGAGTTGGGCGGTTGCGGGCGTGTGTGGATTTCAAGCTTGCGTTTTGTCCGTTCGCCCGAAAGATTACCCGCCCATTATGGAACAAAAAGTCGCGGGTCTGACCGTTTTTGAGCAGGTTTGGGCGAAACTCGAAGCCAATAAAAAACAAGTGGCATGGGGTTCGGCTGTCGTTGCCGTCGTTGCCTTGGTCGTTTCTTATTACACTTGGTCGCAGGCGCAAAAGAATGTGCAGGCCGGGCAGGCTTTGTCCGCCGTAATGGCCGACGCAATGCCCGGTGGTGGTCGGACTGAATCGGCGGAAGCCTACTTGAAGGTGGTTGCCGAATATCCCCGCACGAGTGCCGCGGCCCGGGCCGCATTGGCGGCGGCGGGAACTCTCTTTGCCCAGGAAAAATATGCCGAGGCCCAGGCCGAATTTCAAAAGTTCACCCGAGACTATCCGGACAGTCCTTTTCGCGGCCAGGCCTTGCTTGGCGTGGCGGCCAGCCTGGATGCGCAGGGCAAGATGGATGAAGCCGCGCGGGCGTACAAGGAATTGATTGACCGACATCCCAGCGACATAGTGGTTCCTCAGGCAAAATTCGAACTGGCACGCGTTTACGAAGCGCAAAACCGGATCAAGGAAGCGCTCGAACTTTACGAGGAACTCAGCCGCACTCACAACTACAATTCCCTGGGGGGCGAGGCGGACCTGAAGGTCAAGGAACTCAAATCCAAAGTGCCGGCGGCGGTGACGCCGGCGGCCAAGCCATCGTTTCCCATCCTAAGCGCTCCGTTGCCGGGACAAACCAACAAGCATGATCACCAATGAAGCCGGCTTCCGGGCGTGCGGGCCGTTGTTTACCCGCAGTGTCGGTCCGAGGTTTGCAGCGGCGAAGGTGGTTGGACTTCCGGCGCGGGTCGCCGACGCTGGTTTGTCGGGCAGGGCGCGGGGTGGAGTGAGTTTCGCGGTTAGTAATCAACGCATCGAGTTATAGTGGTTGGGATGCGTTCCAGCATGTCCTTGATTTCGCGCGACGATGATCATCTGCTGGAACGCACGGCCATCTGTTGATGGTTGGGCGACCCGGCTTTAAGACGTATGAAATTGACCATCATCGGCACGGGCTACGTGGGCCTGGTTTCCGGCGCGTGTTTCGCTGAAGTCGGCCATGACGTCGTGTGTGTGGACAACGACGAGGCCAAGGTGAAAGTGCTCAAAGGAGGCGGAATTCCCATTTACGAGCCGGGCCTCGAGGAGTTGGTCCACCGCAATGTCCAGGCCGGGCGGTTGAGTTTCACCGCCAGTACGGCGGAGGGCGTCGAGCGGTCCGATGTGGTTTTCATCGCCGTGCCGACCCCACCGTTGCCGGATGGTTCGGTGGACATGAGTTTCATCGAGAAGGTCGCGCGCGAAATTGCCGGCGCGATGACGAGTTACAAGATTGTCGTGGACAAGAGCACGGTGCCCGTCAAGACGGGCGACCAGGTCGCCGAGACGATCAAGCGTTACAACAAGGCCAGGGTGGAATTTGACGTGGTGAGCAACCCGGAATTCCTGCGCGAAGGTTTCGCGGTCGAGGACCTGATGAAACCGGACCGGATCGTGATCGGGGTGCGCTCGCAACGGCCCGTGGCCACGATGAAGGAAATTTACGCGCCCTTCGACGCGCCCATCATTGTCACGGACATCAATTCCGCCGAACTGATCAAGCACGCTTCGAATTCGTTTCTCGCCCTGAAGATTTCCTACATCAACGCGGTGTCCGTTTTGTGCGAGGCCACCGGGGCGAACGTCCAGGAGGTGGCCGCCGGCATGGGCATGGATGAACGCATCGGCCGCCGGTTCTTGAATCCCTCGCTTGGGTTTGGCGGAAGCTGTTTTCCGAAGGATTTGAGCGCGTTCATCAAAATTGCCGAGCAGATCGGCTACGATTTTCACCTGCTCAAGGAAGTCCAACGCATCAACGCCGAGCAGATGAACCGCTTCGTGAAGAAGATCACCGACACGCTCTGGGTGTTGAAGAACAAAACCATCGGCGTGCTGGGCCTGTCGTTCAAACAGAACACCGACGATGTGCGCTCGTCGCCCGCGATCGAACTTTGCGAACGGCTGTTGAAGGAAGGCGCGACCCTGCGGGTTCACGACCCGAAAGCCATGGACAAGGCCAGGCCGCTGTTGCCGCCCACCGTGACCTACGTGAGCGACATGAACGCGGTGGCGGATGGCTGCGATGCGTTGGTGGTCGCCACGGAGTGGGATCAATTCAAACAACTCGACCTCGAGCGTGCGCGGCAGGCGTTGTCGCATCCCATCCTGTTCGATGGCCGCAATCTCTTTGACCCGGCGGAAATGGAGAAGGCGGGCTGGGTTTACAAGAGCATCGGCCGTTGATCACTGTGGTGCGAAGCTGCAACAGCGCGGTTGCCCGCCGGTTCAACGCCGCAACGATTCAACGAGTTGACGATGGAAACCATTGACGTCAGTGCCGGCCTGATCTTTCGCGACGGGAAACTGCTGATCACCCAGCGTCACGCGGACGCCCACCTCGGCGGCTTGTGGGAGTTTCCCGGCGGCAAACGTGAAGCCAACGAAACGTTTGAGCAATGTCTGGTGCGCGAGTTGCGCGAGGAATTGGGCGTGGAGGCGGCCGTTGGCGAAGTTGTCGCCGACCTCACGCACGCCTATCCCGAGCGGACCGTTCGACTGAAATTCTTCCGCTGTAAAGCGATCTCCGGCGAACCACGGCCCATTGGCTGTCCTGCTCTGCAATGGATCGCCCGGATTGAGATCCCGCGATTCCAGTTTCCCGCGGCTGACGAACAACTGTTGGCGAAGTTGATCGCCGCGGACGATTTGTGGCAGGGGTAGGAGCGCGTTGCGCGTCGGAGGCAACTCCAAGCTTGCCCCCGGCACCGGGACGGGAATCATGGGGTCCACAAGCACGTATCTTATCCATGAGGCCTGGGAAGAAAATCTCCTGGCTGGTGTTGGCAACCGGCACGCTCGTTGTCGTCGTTTGGCTTCTGGTGCGGACGGAGGAAGACCCGGTGTATCAGGGTCAGCGATTGAGCGTCTGGTTTGAGCAATTTCACCGGTCACATACGCGGAAGGCGAGCCAGGAAGTTTTCGTGAACGCCGGGCCGGCGGCGGTTCCCTTTTTGATCAATCGTTTGAATTATCACGACTCGCTGTGGCGGCGAACCTATTCAAAGTTCTACGCCTTCTGCACCAGTCGAAATTCGACATGGGTGGGTGCTCGACTTCCGCCACCGCAACCAGACCTTTCAGGAATGATCCGGGCGAATGCCGCGTGCTTGTTGGGCCTGTTGGGAGATGCGGCAAAACCGGCCGTGCCCGACCTCGCCAATGCTCTGGGCGACGAAGCGGCTTGTTTTTTTGCCGCTCAGGCGCTGGGCAACCTCGGGCCCGCCGCGCGCGGGGAGTTGCCAACGATGCTTGAAATTGTGCGTCTGCCACACCGGCATGTCGCGGACACAGCCGCCAGCGCGATTTCGCGCGTGGGCCGGGGCGCGCCCGAAATCATTCCGCCGTTGGTGGGCATGCTGCGGGAAGAGGACGCTGTGAAGGTCCGCGTCCTTCGAATTCTCGGCGCCCTGGGGCCTGCGGTCGCACCCGCCGAAGTCCCCGTCAAAGAATTGCTCGCTTCGACCAATGGAAACGTGCGATTCGCCGCGGTGAGCGCGCTCTGGGACATTGTGCCGGTTCAACGCGCAGAACTGACGCCCCGGCTCGAGGAATTCGTCCGATCGCAAATCGGAACGACGCGGGAAGGGGCCGGCCGGATGCTTGTTCGCATGCAACCGCTTTCACCGGCGGCGGCGGCACTGCTGGCGCAGGTCGCGCGGGACGCCAGTGATTCGTTTTGTTGGTCCGCTTTTACATCGCAGGGCAGGCAGGGGCGCGATGCCAGCAACGCGGTTCCGGTGTTGGTGGCCGCATTGAGTAACGCGAATCCGCGAATCGCCGCAAAAGCCGCGGCGGTCCTGGGCGACGTTGCGGGGTCGGAGGAGCACACCCTCAAGGCGCTCGACCGCGCGCGTCGCCACGAGTATCTGATGGTGCGTGACGCGGCGAGCGAGGCGATTAGGAAAATCCAGCCCAAGCCGGACTGACGCGGGCGTGAACCTGGGACGCTTTACGGTTTCCCGAAAAACGCTTCGATCTCCCGTTTGAACGCGTTTTCGCCGAGCTTGATGATGCCCAGTTCGCGTTGGGCGCTTTCCGGCGAATCGCTGGCGTGGGCGGCGTTCACCATGACGCTCGAACCAAATTCCCGCCGGATCGAGCCGGGCGGTGCTTTGGACGGATCGGTCGGCCCGAGCACGTCGCGAATCTTCGCCACGGCGTTTACGCCCTCGTAAACCAGCGCGATGCATTTCTCGGTGCCAGGAGTGCTCAGTTCCGCCGGGGGGCATTCTGACGGCGCCCGACCGGACATGAACCGCACGATGTTTTCGAATTGATTGTCGCCGAACGGTGCGCCGAGCAAATCCCCCAGCGCTTTCTGTGTATCCGCCGAGATGGCAAAACCAAATTCCTTCTCCAAAGTCGCCTTGGCGCGAGCGGAGACGGAATCTTTCAACTTGGTGCGCAGGACTTCGCGGACCGGCCCGTAAAACTCGACCGCGTCCGCCACACTCATGCGATGGACCTTGATCGCGACAATGTAGAGTCCGGTGCGGGAGAAGAAGTCAATGACGTTGCCCGGCCGGCCCGTGGCGAAGCGAAAGTTGTCGGGTTTGATCAACACGAGCGTGCGTTGCGGGGCTTCGCCCGGCTGATAGGCGATGACGTTTTCGAGCACGCCGCCGTCGGTGGCCGAGTAACTGGCCCAGAGCTTGAGTTTGGCTTCGGCCTCCTCCTTGGTCGGGGCGGCGAGCACGGCGGGCTCGAAGTAACGCACGGACCCGTCTTCCTCGAGGACCAGATCGCCATAGGTGTCGCGGATCGTTTCCCCCACGCGCCGGTCCGGGCTGAGATTGCCCACCACTGACCGGACCTTGCGGACGGCGTCGTCACCCTTGAAGAGCAGGACCATCACCCGGCGTCGCCGGCCGGTTTTGGGATCGGGCGCGAAGTTCTTCAGGATGTATTGGCGGATCAATTCCTGGATGCGCTGATCCTGGGGATCATTGGCCGAAACGGTTGCGGCCGAGTATTTCCGGGCCAGTTCCTCGCTGGGAGCAAACATTCGGGCGGCTACAAGATCCAGGCCCGTGCGGGAAATGAGGCGGCTAAGAATGCCCCCCGTTCGCGACTTGTAGAGCGAATAGGGGGTGATGATGACGTATGCAAGCTGTTCGGGCATGGCTAGGTGGCGGCGGTTGGGTTGTTGGGGTTGGAATCGGGAGGTGCGGCTTTGCCGCCCAAAATCTTGAACATGACCGTGCCACAGGTCGGGCACTTGCCTTTGATCGCCTTCCGGCCGTTTTTCATAACTTCTTCGACACCGTTGGCGATTTCTTTTTTGGCTTTACACTTTACGCAATATCCTTCGGCCATAAAAACTTTCCCACCTGGCGCATCATGCGCCCGGTGGTTGCCGGTGAAGGTTAGAGAGGCGGGATGGCAGCGTCAACCGGTAAAACCCCCCAAACATCCAAGCTTCAGGTCAGCTAAACGGTGGCAGCAATGAGCGTGTAAGTTTATGTTGCCAAACAACCTGCAAATGTGCTCCGCCGCGGAATTACCTTGATCAACCATCTGTCCCTGCACGGCAACCGAATCAACCCCGGCTGGCAACAAACGCGGTTTGAAAAAGTGCTAGGTTGGGGTGTTGCCCTCATTTAGGGGCTTTCGCAGGGTGGTTTTTAGGACTTTTCCCGTGGAATTGCGCGGCAAAGCTGGCAGGACGTTGATCCGCTTGGGGAGTTTGTAATCCGCCAGTTTTTGGCGAACGAACTGGACCAAAGCCTTCTCATCCAGCGTTATTCCTTCGTTTGGTGCAACGAATGCCACCGGTTGTTCGCCTTTTCTTGGGTCAGGCCAGCCTACCACGGCAGCCTCCTTGACGCCCGGGAATTGGTAAAGCACTTCCTCGATTTCGCGCGGGTAAACGTTGATGCCATTGACCAAAAGCATGTCCTTCTTCCGGTCTGTGATGAAGTAGTAGCCATCGGCATCGCGATAGCCAACATCGCCACTCAGCAACCATCCGTCGCGCATGACCTGAGCCGATTCTTCCGGCTTGTTCCAGTAGCCGAGCATGACGTTACCGCCACGCACGCAAATCTCACCGATTTCGCCCGTGCCTAGCATCCGCCCGGTGTCGTCCTGCACGCTGACCTCGACATTGGCGATTGGGAGACCGATCGAACCGGGCTTTCGCTCTCCGCGCAAGGGGTTCTTGGTGACCACCGGGCTGGCCTCGCTCAATCCGTAGCCTTCGATCAACGGAATGTTGAACTTGGCTTCAAATTCCCTGAGCACTTGCACCGGCAATGGGGCCGCCCCGCTGATACAGAATCTGAACGGCAGCTTTCCGGGAATCGGAGCATTGGTCAGTGCCCGGTAGAAGGGCGGGATGGCCGGCAGCACGGTTGCCTGGCATTTGCAAACCTCGCTCAGCATATGGTGCGGTTGGCTCAACGTCTTCACCAACACCATGGATCCGCCGACGAGCAATGGCAACAGCATGCCCA
This sequence comes from uncultured Bifidobacteriaceae bacterium, assembly GCA_964458575.1. Lineage (GTDB taxonomy): Bacteria > Verrucomicrobiota > Verrucomicrobiia > Limisphaerales > JADLHS01 > CAYWMD01. Next base: position 12,009 of record CAYWMD010000095.1, read on the forward strand.
CTGTCATCATGTAGCTGTGAAACAGTGGCAGCAGAACCGCAAACCGGTCCACTTCCACTGTCTCCAGCACGATTCGGCAGCTCTCGACGTTGTGAAGCAGGTTCCCATGCGAAAGCATCGCGCCCTTGGGCCGGCCGGTCGTGCCGGAGGTGTAGATGATGACCGCCAGATCAGACTCACCAGGCGGGATGTCGGCATTCAACGCCGGCGGTTGGCGGTTGGCGGCAGGCTTTTCAAGTTCCTCCACCTTGAGCACCTTCAAGCCTGGCCGCGCGGCCATCAGCGCCGGGACGCACCCCCTCAACTCGGCATCCGTGATGAGCACATCAATGCCTCCATCCGCCAACAAGTAAACTACCTCGTCGGGCTTGAGAAAATTGTTGATCGGCACCACCACCGCGCCGGTGTTAAGGATGCCGAAGAAGGCGGGCACAAACTCCGGACGATTCTTCAACCAAAGCCCCACCCGGTCGCGTGGCTTTACGCCCAATTGATTCGCCAGACGGTGCGCGACCACTTGCGACTGGGCGAACAACGAAGCATAGGAGAATTCGGCCTCGCCCCAGAACAGGGCGATCTTCTCCGGGCGCTTTTTAACCGATTCAGCGAATGCCAGGGCAAGGTTCATTGGCGGAAGCATATCGGCGGCGAACCCGGATTCGCAAGCGGGCAATGCAGGCGGCATCGGCGATTCGAAACCCGGCGGATAAGTCCGGTCGGGTCGCGGTCGCGGGGACTTCCTTCACTTGGCAACTGACACCGCGCGCCGAACCCGTTAAGCTTGCCGCGTGATAGATACGGACGAAAAGCTGGCAGCCTACCTTCCCACCGTGCGCTCCGCCGAGTGGATTGCCGTGGACACCGAAGCCGACAGTTTGCACGCCTACCCGGAAAAGGTCTGCCTGATTCAAATCAGCACCGCGGCCGGCGACCGGTTGATTGATCCCCTGGCGCGGTTGAACCTCGATGCGCTGCTCGATGCGCTCAACGCCCATGAGCTCATCATGCACGGGGCGGACTACGACCTGCGTTTGCTACGGAAACACCATGAGTTTGTCCCGAGCGCAATTTTCGACACGATGCTCGCCGCTCGGCTTTTGGGACAACGCCAATTCGGGTTGCAATCACTGGTTGAATCCCATCTGGGCGTAAAACTGGAGAAAGGCTCGCAAAAGGCGAACTGGGCACGCCGCCCGCTCACCGAAAGAATGGAACGCTACGCCCGCGACGACACGCACTATCTCAAACCGCTCGCGGACAATCTGAAACTCGAACTGGAACGAAAGGGCCGCCTTGCCTGGCATCAGGAATCGTGCGCCCGGCTTATTGACGAATCCTCGCGGTTGTCGCGCGTGGACGAGAATCTCGTGTGGCGCATCAAGGGCAGTTACGCTTTAAGCCGTCCGGCCCTGGCGGTCTTACGGGCGCTCTGGCACTGGCGCGAAGCGGAAGCGGTCGCCTCGAACCGGCCGCCGTTTTTCATCCTGAGCCACGACCTGTTGGTAAGCCTCGCTGCCGCCGCTGCCGCCCACCGGCCGGTTGAAACCCTTGTGCCACGCCACCTCACGCCCCGCCGCCGGGAAGGCGTCATTCAGGCCATCGGTGCGGGGTTGGAAGTGCCCGCCAACCGGCAGCCCGAGCCAGTGCGCCACACCAGCCGCCGGCCGAACGAGGCCGAGCGCAATCGGTTCAGCGAATTGGAACGCCGCCGCAACGCCCAGGCCCACCGGTTGGACATTGACCCCACGCTGATTGCCAGCCGCGCCACGCTTTCCGACCTGGCGTACAATTGGGACAAGCACGCGCCGGAGTTGATGAACTGGCAGCGGGAGTTGTTGCAATAACCTTCGCGGCGGACGTTGTTCTTCAGGCCACGTGACGAAACTTCCACGTCCCGGTCCAATCACTTGACGGGTGAGTGCCGTTGGCCAACCTCGGTTGGCTTGCGGACAGCAGGGGTGTGAGGGGCTGGGTGGACCGAATCGAACAGGACCAGTCTATGAGCAATTACGCCTACGAAGCTGTGAATGCCGCCGGCAGCAATTTTCGCGGCACCTTGGACGTGGCCAGCCAGACCGAGGCCCTCCAACGCATCAAGGACATGGGGTTGTTTCCCACGCGCGTCACCGAGCGCCGCCGGGCCGAGCGCCGACGTGCCTTGCCCCGGCCCCGACCATGGGCCCGGATGGCGCAACTCACCATTCCGCTGCCCCGTGGCGGTGTGAAGCCAACCGTGCTCACCGTGTTCACGCGCCAACTCGCGACGTTGGTGGAGGCAGGGTTGCCGCTCCTGCGCGGGCTGCGCATTCTCGAACAACAGGAAACCAACCGCGTCCTCAAGCGCATCATCGGCGAAATCGGCGCGGCCATCGAAGGCGGGAGCACTTTTTCCGAAGCGCTGGCAATGCATTCAAAAGTGTTCAATCGCCTCTACGTGAACATGGTCAAAGCGGGCGAAGCCGGCGGCGCGCTCGAAGTCTCACTCCTCCGGCTCGCCGAGTTCATGGAAAAAGCCCAAAAGATCAAAGGCAAGGTCAAGTCCGCCATGTTCTATCCGGCCGCGGTGATGAGCGTCGCGGTGATTATCCTCAGCATCATGATCGTTTTTGTCGTTCCACGGTTTCAAGCGGTGTTCAGTGGATTGCTCGAAGGCCGGGCGATGCCGGCTTTCACCCTGTTTGTTCTACAGCTTAGCGACGCGGTCCGACACCACATTTTCCTCCTCGCCCTGTCGGCGGGATTCCTTGCCATGTTGTTCGCGGTCGCCATACGCACGAAGTGGGGACATTGGAACTTCGATTGCTTCAAACTGAAGATGCCGGTTCTAGGCGTCGTATTCCGCAAGGTGGCGATTTCCCGGTTCACCCGCACCCTGGGCACGTTGCTGGGCAACGGCGTGCCGGTGCTGCAAGCCCTCACCATCGTGCGGGAAACAACCGGTAACGTGGTCGTCGGCAACGTGGTCGCCTCGATTCATGACAACGTCAAGGAAGGTGAACGCATCGCGACGCCCATACGGTCATCCACCATCTTTCCGCCGATGGTCGCCGGCATGGTGGATGTGGGTGAACAAACCGGCGCGCTGCCTGACATGCTCCTGAAGATCGCCGACAACTACGACGACCAGGTGGACAACGCCGTGACCTCGATGACTTCATTGCTCGAACCGATCATGATTGTGATCTTGGGCGTAATCGTTGGTGGCATCGTCATTGCGATGTTCATGCCGATCATTGGCATCGCCATGGATGGTATCGAGCCGCGGGACGGCGATGATCGTATGGGGACGATGTAATCGGCTGTAATGCGCGAATACGGACAGGAAGTCCGGATTGGAAAGTGACGGACGACAATTCCCCCTCTCCCATCGGATGGGAGAGGGCCGGGGTGAGGGCAAGCGTTTCAAC
>CAYWMD010000096.1:0-15053 GCA_964458575.1 uncultured Bifidobacteriaceae bacterium
CATGGCACAGGCACAGCATTCAAAACCTTCTTGATAATCGCATCGGTCGTCACCCCCTGCGCGTCCGCTTCGTAGCTGAGGATGATGCGATGGCGCAACACGTCCGGTCCGATGCTCTTCACGTCCTCGGGAATCACGTATTCGCGGCCCTGCAAGAGCGCCCAGGCTTTGGCGGCGAGCGTGAGATAAATCGTCGCGCGGGGAGAAGCGCCGAACTGGATGAAGTTCTTCAAATCGAGTTTGTACTCTTCCGGCTTGCGCGTGGCAAAGGTCAGCTTCACGACATAATCGCGGAGCTTTTCATCCACGTGAATCTGGTCCACGAGCTTGCGCGTCTTCAAAATGTCATCCACGGCGATCACCGGTTTGACCTGGGTCTCCGGGCTGGTGAACGCCATGCGATCGAGAATCCGGCGTTCCTCCTCGAACGACGGATAATCCAGCAGCACCTTGAACATGAACCGGTCCACCTGGGCCTCGGGCAGGGGATACGTGCCCTCCTGGTCAATCGGATTCTCGGTGGCCAGCACTAGGAACGGCGACGGCAGGTGCATCGTTTGCCCGCCGAGCGTGACCTGCCGTTCCTGCATCGCCTCCAGCAAGGCGGATTGCACCTTGGCGGGCGCGCGGTTGATTTCATCGGCTAGGACGAAGTTTGCGAAGACCGGGCCGGTCGTCGCGTGATATTTCCCGTCCTGTGGGTTGTAGATCAAAGTGCCCACGATGTCCGCGGGCAGGAGGTCGGGGGTGAATTGAATGCGATGGAAGCTCGCCTGGATGGCGGCGGCCAGGGTGCGGACGGAAAGTGTCTTGGCCAGGCCGGGCACGCCTTCCAGCAACACGTGGCCGTTGGCCAGCAACGCCACGATGAGGCGTTCGACCAACGCGTCCTGGCCCACGATGACGCGGGCAACTTCTTCGCGCAACGCCCGAATCCAGGCGGACGCTTCCGGCAACTGATCCTTTAACGGCTGTGTCATGTTGACTGCAATGTAGGGAGTGAAGCGGCGAGACTCAAGCACGGTTGGTTTCGCATCTTGCTCTTAAATCGTAATCTTAATCTTAATCCCGGCAGCGGTGCGGCCACAACGCAGTGATTAAGATTAAGATCAAGTTGAAGGAGAGGTGGGGTGGCCGACGGGATTCGAACCCGCAACAACAAGCTCCACAAGCTTGGACTCTACCATTGAGCTACGACCACCGACCGGCCTTAGCGTAGGTTTTCTACTCATTCGCGTCAAGCTTGTCCAGTCACGCTGCCTTGCAAGGCAACAAAAGAGCGCTCGTCAAAACTCCAGTGCATGACATGGACCCAAAGCCATTCTCTCCTTAACGGCAGTTTCGGATTGCGTGCGCCCTGGGCTCATTACTTGGCAACGAAAGTTGCCGCGCGGCTGGCAAATATGGTGGATTGACTGAAAATCTAAAAGGGCGGCAAATAGGTTGGGCTGGGAGAAGGATCCGCGATCGGATTAACCGAGGGACATTATGAGGACAATCAGAAGGAAGACTTGGCTGGCCAGTGTGGTCATTGTCGTGGCGCTTTGCGCCTTGCGCACAACGGGAGCCAGTTACTACTCGATGCAAAACCCGGATTGGCCGCCCATGCCGGTCGCGCCTTTCGATGTCCCGGTTTACGATTTGGGTGGCGGCATGTTCGCTTACGATGATCTGGACGTGGATTACGTTCAATTGCGCGCCGCCCGGCGGCAAGCGCTCATGGATTCCGAAAGTGGGCCACCGTGGCCGGGTGAAGGCGAGGGCGAAGGCGGCGGTGCGAGCGGACCACCGGCCTATAATTTTTCCACCAATGACTTGTGGGTGGAAATCATTTTCGTCACCAACAACAGCGTGTCGCTGGTCATCCACGCGCCGGACACCAACGTGTATGACCTCTACCGGACGTTCGAGTTGATCGGGAACTACACCACCAACTCGTCCTGGCGCTGGGTCGGACGGGGGAACAATAGCCAGCACTTGAGTTTTCCCAACGCGCGTTGCCGGGCGGCGTTCTACATGCTAGGCTCCCGCGTGGACAGCGATGGGGACAGTCTCAGTGATGCGTTTGAGGTGCTTTCGAGCAAGACCTCCCCCGGGACGAACCATACCTACAGCGCGGAGTTGACGGACCTGGAATGGTGGCTGCGTTCCAACATTCTGGTCAACGACCCGGAACAGGACTGCGGCAACGAACAGAACAGTCAGTTTGAGACAACGGTTGCAGTCGTAGGGGACAATGTAGTTGTGGCTTGGGTGGACTCCAACGAAGGCGTGTACGCTTTGGGAGACGAAGACTATTGGCTAACGAACCGAACGCCTCGATTTGTAGCATACGCCGTTTCGCGCGACGGCGGTATCACTTTTGAGGACATGGGAGTTCCGCCATTGAGTCGGGCCGAGGGGCCGATGAATACGTGGGGTGACGCTGGTGACCCGGTGCTGGCAATGGACCGAGCTTCAGGAACTGTATATCTGGTCGGCACATCACCGCGCAATCAAGGATTTAAAGGCATACCGCTCTGGAAATCCATTGACGGCGGCGTGACGTTCACGAATCCGATCATCGTCCGCGAGGACATGGTGCAATCGGACAAACCATGGCTCGCGGTGGACGACTGGTCGGGAACGGGCCAACACGATGTTTATCTGATGTGCAACGGTTTCTTTGAAACCAACAGTAATCCACCGGCTATCCTGCTGGCGGTGTCAACTGATGGTAGTGGCGGCAGTTGGACCAATTCACCACTAATCCTTCGCGAGTCGAACTTCCCCAACCTCTATCCTGTCGGCAACTACATCATCCAGGCAGGTCCCGGCCATGTTGTCTATGCGTTTTGGTTTGAACGCACTGTTGTGAGCAGCAACGGAACCAACTGGCTTAAGATGCGGCAGGTGCGGGATCGCGGCGCAACGTTGGGCACTGTCCAAACAGTTCTCCAATTCGTTACCATCGACCCAGGCGGCAATCTGGCCTTGAAACGCAGTAACAGCGCGGCGGAAGATGACACTTTCCGTGTTCAGCCCATTACGGCGCTGGCGGTCAATCCTAATACGAACAGGGTGGGTCACCTCTATCTCGCGTACGCGGACAAAGGAACAAACGCGAACGACAAAGCCGACGTTTTCTTTATTGGCTCGACGAATGGCGGAACGAACTGGACGAGTCCGCTGAGGGTGAACACGGATTCCACTGCGAATGACCAGTGGATGCCAGTGCTCTGTATCAAGCCCGACGGTACGCAGTTGTTTATGGCATGGTACGACCGACGCAACGACACAAACAATTCGCTGATGGAAGTGTATGGCCGTTTCGCAACGATTGCGACCAACGGCGACGTGACGTTCGGGACGGAGTTCACGATCAGCACGACCAACTTTCCGCCCGTCTTTGCTGGCACGCTCATGGGCAACACGAATATCGGCCACTACGACCCCGTGTATCCGCCAGGAGACGTTAGTCTGCATTGGTGGTATCCTGAGTGGCCGCTGACGAATTTCGCTGCCCAACCGGTGATCACAGCTGACAGCTATAAAAGCCATGTTGGCGAATACAACGGGGCGTTCGCGAATGACAGCTACGTGCAAATGACGTGGACCGATTACCGGTTGCCGGCGGTTGATTCACTCTTTCCTAGAAATCAAAGTGACGTTCGATTCGTTCGCCTAACCTGGCCGCAATAACATACGAGGTTTCGATATGAAGTCATACTTGCTGGTTCTAATCCTTATTTTGAGTCGCACTCTCGTGTCTCCGCTGAAGGCTCAGTCAACCTTTCGGTTCGAAAACTTTAATGCGTCGGCCGGCATTGATGCTCCCGTCTTCGATGCGAACGGCGTCCGCCTCGCGGGGACCGATTATGCAGCGGAACTGTGGGGAGGAGCGTTAAGCAATTCACTTTCGCCAACACTTGTCTTTGATTCAGGGCAGCGCTTTATCCGGCCTTTTGACACAGGTTTGGCTGCTGGCTACTTGGTACCTTTCGGCGCTTCAATGACCGTATGGGCGGTCCCTGGCGGCGGCTTCGCTTGGCTGCAAGTCCGCGCTTGGGAGACACGCTTGGGTGCTACGTATGAAGACGCCGTATTGCGCGACCTCGGGGGCTATGGGGAATCACCAGTGTTTTTCGCACAAGGCGGTAATCCACTGGGACTGCCTACTCTGCCTGCCCCTTTGGTCGGTCTTCAATCCTTCAGCCTGCGGGAAGTGGTGCCCGAGCCGTCCACTTGGGCGCTGCTGACGCTGGGTGGAGCAATGCTCTGCTGTTTGTCGCGGCGGCGCAAACGCCAGCCATGAATTCGTTGAACGGCAACCTTGAATTGAAGCGCAGCAACAGCGCTGCTGATAGTGACACATTCCGAGCGTTTCCTTCGCCGATGGTAGCGGTCAATCCCGGCAAAACAAATCATTTGTACGTTGCTTTCGCGGATTTGGGCGCCAACTACGGAGACAAGGCGGATGTCCTTTTAGTCGCCTCCACGGATGGCGGCACCAATTGGACGGAGGCCGTCCGGGTCAACAGTGTTTGGACCAACGACCAATGGATGCCGGTGTTAGCCGTGAAGCCGGACGGGACACAGTTGTTTATGGCTTGGTACGATCGCAGGAACGACACCAACAACTCGCTAATTGATGTCTTTGGCTGTTGGGGAACGATCGCCACGAACGGTAGCGTCAGCTTCGGTACTGAATTCAAGATCAGCACCACCAACTTCCCTCCAGTGTTCGCAGGCACCGATACGAACAACACTCCTGATGGACACTATGATCCAGTTTATCCTCCTGGAAACACAAATCTACATTGGTGGTATTCAGAATGGCCGGAATCGCTTCCGCCGGAGTACGAAATTCTGATCAAGACGGCGGACTCATACGCCGGTCACGTCGGAGAATACAGTGGAGCGTTCGCAGATGGTTTGTTTGTTTACCTTGCCTGGACCGATTATCGCATAAGATCTTTGGACACCCACTACGAACGACATCAATCCGACATTCGGTTCGTACGCCTGACCTGGCCATAACATCAATCAAGCGAATCCATGAACTTGAAGTCATTCAGCTGCACCTGCCTTTTGACTTGTTTGTTGAGCCTTGGTGCCTTGGCTCAGTCAACCTTTCAATTACTTAATCTCCACCCTGCCTACGGCATTGACGCTCCGGTCTTCGATGCGCAGGGCATTCGGTTATCTGGAACTAATTACGCCGTTGAGTTGTGGGGAGGCATCTCCAGTGAATCGCTTTCACCTGCGCTTATCCTTGTATCTGGCCAACACATCGGCCCACGCAACATCCTGCCGTTTGGCACTGGCACAGCAGCAGGGTATTTCGGATCGAGTGAGGCCATGGCCGTTTTGTCTGCTGCCCCTGGAGGATACGCCTGGCTGCAAGTGCGAGCCTGGGATGCTCGTTTAGGACCTACGTATGAAGATGTCCAATCGCTCGGACAGGGGGGCTATGGCGAAAGCCAAACGTTTTACGCAATGGGAGGTGATCCTATTGGTTATCCACCTACGTTGCCGCGACCGTTAATTGGCCTCCAATCCTTCAGCCTGCGGAAAGTGGTGCCTGAGCCGTCCACTTGGACGCTGCTGGCGCTTGGTGGAGCAGCGTTCTGCTGGTTGTCGCGGCGGCGCAGATTCCAACCATGACTCCGTTCCGTGGCGACTTGAAGTTGAAGCGCAGCAACTACCCGAACGGTCGCCACCATCTCTTGGCTTTACCTCGTGCCCGTTTTTCCTAAAGTGCGCTCATGGTCGCGCTCGAATCTGCCGAATTGTTCCGGAATCTCCGCCCGCCGGAACTCAAGGCTTTGCGGTCGGTCACGGTCGAGCGCGCCTACGCCGCCGGGCAGGAGATTTTTCGCGAGGGCGCTCCCGGCGACGGCGTTTACATTGTGAAGGACGGGTTGGTCGAAATCTCCGGCGTGTTCAATCAGACCACCCGTCGGACGTTTTCCCGGCTCATGCCGGGCGAAGTATTCGGGGAAATGGCGGTCATCGAGCATCGGCCCCGCTCGGCAACGGCAACCGCCGCGAATAACACCGAGGTTTATTTCATCCCGCGCGGTGAGATGCTGGGCTTGATGGAACGCTCGCCCGGTTTGTCGCTGAGTTTGATGCAGCTTATCAGTCACCGGTTGCGGGAGTTCAATCAGCAGTACCTCTTCGAAGTCGTGCAGGCGGAGCAACTCGCGATTCTCGGACGTTTCGCGCGCGGCGTGGTGCATGATCTCAAGAATCCGCTCAACATCATCGGCCTCACCGCCGAACTGGCCGGGCGGCCCGAGGCCACGCCGGAATTTCGCGCCAAGGCCCAGGAACGCATCGCCCAGCAGGTCGAACGCATCAGCAGCCTCGTCAGCGAGATTCTTTACTTTACCCAGCGCGGCGGCGAAGCGGTGGCGCTGACGCCGATGAACTATGCCGAGTTCATTGGCAAATTGTTCGGAGAACTCAAGACCGAGGTCGAAACGCGCGGGGCCTCCCTCCAACTCGAAAACAAGCCGCCGGCCGCAATGTTGATGCTCAACCCCAAACGCCTCGCGCGTGTGTTTTTCAATCTCGTCCACAACGCCACCGAAGCGATGGGAGACGGCGGGAAGATCATCCTGCGTTTTGGGCAGACGCCGCGCGAGATCGTCACGGAGGTGGAGGACGCCGGGCCGGGCATCGCGCCGGAAATTCTGGACCGGTTGTTTCAGACGTTTGCTACGCACGGCAAGGAACACGGCACGGGTTTGGGGCTGTCCATCTGCAAGAAGATCATCGAGGACCACGGCGGGCGCATCTGGGCGCGCAACGAACCGGGGCGCGGTGCGGTTTTTTCCTTTGCCATTCCGGCGCCGAAGAAGGCGATTGTTCGTTGAGACGTTTACACGATGAATCGTTGGAACGTGTTCGCGGCGGACGAACATCATTTCCCAAGCTTTCACTTTCATTTGCGGTTTCCACGTTTTAACGTTTCAACGCGTCAACGATTTTAACGCCGCCATGAACCGCATCAAGCTCCTGCCCGACCACGTCGCGAACCAGATCGCGGCGGGCGAGGTAGTCGAGCGCCCGGCGAGCGTGGTGAAGGAGCTGGTGGAAAACGCCCTCGATGCCCAAGCGACGCGCATCACGGTGGAAATTCAGGCGGGCGGCCGCAGCCTGGTGCGCGTGACCGACGACGGCGTGGGCATGAGTCGCGATGACGCGTTGCTGTGCCTCGAACGGCACGCGACCAGCAAAATCCAGCGGGCGGAAGACCTGGCGGCCATCGCCACGATGGGCTTTCGCGGCGAGGCGTTGCCCAGCATTGCCAGCGTCAGCCGGTTCACGCTCACCACGGGCGAACGCGACAGCGGGTCGCCCGAAGGGACGCAGCTCGTCATCAACGGCGGGAAGATGGTCGAAGTGAAGGCAGCCGGCAGCGCCTCCGGCACGTGCATCGAAGTCCGCCAGCTTTTCTTCAACCTGCCCGCGCGGCGGAAATTTCTGCGCACCGAGGAAACCGAGGCGGCACACATTCAGCATTATCTCACGCTGGCCGCGCTGGCCTTTCCCGAGGTGGCGTTCACTTTTCAAAAGGACGGACGACTCGTGTGGCAACTGCCCGCCGCCCGGAGCGGGCAGGACATTCCCGCGCGTCTGGCCGCCCTGCGCGAGCGCTTGCGTGCTCTTTACGGTGACGAACAAAAGCTCCTCGCCGTGGATTTTTGCGCGGCACTCGCCGAAGACCAGGAGGACGAAGATTTGCCCTCGTTTGAAACCGCTCAACCCGCGGGTTCTCCGCAATCGGCAATCGCCAATCGGCATTCGGCAATTCGCATCTGGGGTTTCATCGGCGCACCGGGCGTCTCCCGCTCGACGCGCGAGGACCAGCATGTCTTCGTGAACCGCCGCCCGGTCGAGAACCGCGGGATCAATTTTGCGTTGCTGGAAGGTTACCATACCGCGTTGATGAAAGGCCGTTACCCGGTTGGCTGTCTCTTCCTGGAGATTGATCCGGCCGCGGTGGACGTGAACATCCATCCCGCCAAGCGCGAGGTGAAATTTCGTCGCGAGGGCGAAGTGCGAAAGCTCGTCGCGCAGGCCGTGCGGGAAACGCTGCTGAAATTTCACTCGGGCGAAGGCAGGAGGGAAAACATCCAACATCCAACATCCAACGCCCAACGCCCAACGCCTCTGCCGCCGCCGGTCGTCACCTTGCCGGGCCACGAGAAAGCCCCGGAGGCGGTGGAACTGCCTAATTTCGCGCCGCCGTTGCCGCAGCGTCCGGCGATGTTTCCGACCAAGATCGAGCAGCCGCCGCTCAAGATGGGATTTGGTCATTCCACCCCCTCACCGGTTCATCCACTCACCCGCCCACCGGTCACCGAACCGCGAGTCGCCGATCCTGATTCGCCCGCTTCCCTCGGTCTCACCCCCACCCCCCTTCTCAGCGTGCCGCTGCGCCTCGTCGGTGTTGTCGGCCGACTCTACGTCGTGCTCGAATCCGATCGCGGTCTGGTGTTGCTCGACCAGCACGCGGCGCACGAGCGGATTCTGTTCGAGCAGATGCTCGAACGACTGGAACGCGGGGCGCAGGCGCCGTCGCAAAAACTTTTGCTGCCCGAGACCATCGAGCTTTCGCCGCGCGACGCGCAATTCCTGCGCGAACAACTGGCCGCGCTCGTGCGCCTGGGCGTGGGTCTGGCGGAATTTGGCGAACGCACATTCCTGCTCGACGCGCTGCCGCCGTTCGTGAAGCTTGGCGATGCGCGCCGCTTCGTACTCGATCTGGTGGATGATTTGAAAGCCGTCGGGCGCGAGGTCAATTCGGCGCGGCTGGGCGAGCACGTCGTGGCCAAAACGGTTTGTCGCCATGCCGTGAAGGCCAACGATCCGCTCGCCGGACGCGAACTGGAAAATCTCGTCGAGGACCTGCGGCGTTGCGCGATGCCCTACACTTGTCCGCACGGCCGGCCGACCTTGATTGAGATGAACTACCGGGAACTTGAGAAAAAGTTTGGGCGTTCGCAGTAATTATTCTTGGGGGTAACCGTCCTCCGGCATCGCATGTGCTGAAACATGAGGTGACGGGATTCGGGCAGCGGCTACTCGCTTCGGCTCCCCATAAAGAAATGGGCCGTTATTCCGATGCTGCTGCCTGAACCCTTTTTTATCCAACCGAATCCTGACGGCAGCCGACCTGAGTCGGCTCTGATGTTCCCCTTTGAAATGGAGCGGACTCATGTCCGCTGCTACGAGTCGGATGAAACGCGAGTCGGCTACTGAACTGATTCGCCCTGTCTCATGACGTGGTGTCCCATTTCATCACCTGTCTTGAACGAGACAACCTTGAGTGGAGCCAGGACTGGAAACCTTGAATTACTTTTGGTCACCCGGCGCGGTGGCCGGCCGGTTTCGCGCCAGGACCAGCCGCCATTTTTCGGCGCGCGGCGGCTCCCACATCAATGCGCTGATGAGCAAATCGGCGTCGAGAAACCGTTTGTCCAATGCCACCGCCTTCGCAAACGCGTCATCGGCCTCCGCGGTGCGGCCCTGTTCGTCGAGCAGCACGGCCATTTGCGCCCAGGTGTCCGCGTTTTTGCCCTGCGTGACCTTGACGGACTGTTGCAGAGCGCGCAAGGCGTCGGCGGGCCGCCCGGCGTTGATCAACGCGCTACCCAGGTTGTTGTGGGCCGAGTAGGACATTGGATTCTTTTTCACCGTGTCCTGCCAGAGCGACAGGTCATTGTGCCAGACCTTCTGTTGTTGCAGCGTCAACCACGCGAGCGGCAGGGTCAGAATTCCGAGAACCAAGGCGCCCCGGCGAAAACGTTCCGCGAGCGTTGCCGCCATGAGCGCCACGCCGACCAGCGGCAGATAAAGAAAACGGTCCGCCATCGGCTGGAACAATGGCACGAGATTGGAAACCGGCAACAGTCCCAGCCAAAAGGCTGCCGCGCCGAGGGCGAACACGCGGTCCCGGCCGCTCATCCAGATTTGCGCCAGCACAACCAGTCCCAGAACCACCCGCGCCACCGGCACAGAGATGTTGCGGATGGAATACGGACCGTAGTCCGCGCACAAATCCTGCGGCCAGACAATTTGCCGGAAATAGAAAACCCAGATGCGCGGTTGGATGCGCAGCGTTTCGGCCCAGGCGCCGCCGAGCCGACCCGGTTTCACGGCGAAGATGGCCGAATCGCGCGTTTCGAACGCGAACCGCGCCAGCAGAAACGCGCCCACCGCCAGCGACACCGTGCCGATCAGAACCAGCCAGGGTCGCTGCGGTTCCGTTCGCCGGAACCACCACCAGTAAAGCGCCAGCAACACCGGACCGGCCACGGCGCATTCCTTTGAACCGATCGCGAGGAAAAAGCACGCGACGCAGATCAGGCCTCCGCGCCAGGTGGCACCCCATTTCGCCGCGCAGTTCAAGCCGGCCAGCACGAACAGCGTCGCCAGCACATCCTCGCGGTTGCCCACTTCGGCCACCGCTTCGCAATTCACCGGATGCGCGGCAAAGAACAGCGCCGCCGCAAACGCGTACCACGCCGGCACCAACCGGCAGCAAAACGCGTAGAGCAACACGGCCACGCCGACATGCAATACCAGGCTCGTCAGATGGAAGCCGAAAGGCAGCTTGCCCCACACCGCGGCATCGGCCATCAGCGAAAGCAATTGCGTGGGCCGGTTGAAGTCGAGCACGTCCATGCCCAGCACGCGCAGGCTCAGGACCGCCGCCAGATTGCCGGGGTCGTGGATGAAGCTCCCGTAGCGGACTTGAATTTGTGAATCCCACGCAAAGTCCCCGCGCAACGTGGGCAGATACAGCGCCGCCGTCGCCAGCGCGGGGACCGTGCCGAGAATGGCCGGCGGGCGGGAGCGTGGTTTGGGCGCAGCGTTCATGGTGCGGGGAAAATCCAATTTCCGGCGGACAAATGCCAGCCAAACCTTGGATCTCGAGGGCTTGACCCACCGGCCGAGAACTTCAGTTGTTTCGGATGGGTTGCGGAGACCGCCGCGCGCCAATCCAGGGAATACCCAAAATCCGCCACGCGACGTCGGTGGCTGCGGACGGGCGGATGCGTCAAGGTTGCGTGGGCGCGGGCTTCGAGGTCGGGGCCGCCTTTTTATCAACCACGGGCTGGGTGTTGTTGAAATTGCCCTTCGGGTTCGCTGCCGTATTGTCTTCGCCCGCGAAATTGCCCAGGCGTTTTTCCGCTTCCACGATGCCGGGCAGTTTTTCCTTTTCTTTATCCACCTGCAACGAGGCCAGTTCGGGTGTCCGGAGGACGGTGGGCCGCATCAGGACGAGCAACTCCTTCTTCTCTTTGCTGCTTCCGGTGGACTTGAACAAATTGCCCAACAGCGGGATGTCCTTCAAAAACGGAACGCCGGATTTGGAGTCCGTTTCCGCGTTACGAATGAAACCACCCAGCATGATGGTCTCGCCGTCTTTGACGGCAATTTCACCCAGGAGCTGGCGACTGGTGGTGTTCGGCACCGCGCCCACGCCCTGGATGTCCGTCGAGCCTGCGATTTCATCAATGGAGAATTCCTCGATCTTCAGGAACACCAGACCGTCCGAGTTGATGAAGGGCGTGACCCGGATCCGAATACCCACCGGCAGTTGCTGGTAGGAGGAACTGGGGCCGCCGGCATAACCGCCGCCGTAGTAGGTGCTGCTGACATAGGGTACGGTGCCGCCGATGAAAATGAACGCCGGCGTTGCGTGCGAGGTTTGAATCTGCGGTTTTTGCAGGACGTTCACCTTGCCATCCGAGGCCGCGGCTTCGAGCGTGGCGTAATAGTTCTGACCGAACTTGCCGAAGTAGCGGAGGCCGCTGCCCAGCAAATCGCCAGCCGCGTTCGTGGCAGTGGCATTGGAAAAGTCGAAGAACTTGTTGGCGTTCATGCCGCCCGCGCCGGTGAAGTCAGGAGTAAAGTCCTTGCGCGTTTGAATGCCGGAAACGCCGAACTTGAAGGCGTTATCGAGCGACACGTCGAGGATGATCGTTTCAATGAGCACCTGCGCCAGCACCACGTCCAGCTTGTCCACGATGTTGGTGATCATTTCCATGTCCTGCCGGCTGGCGAAGATCAGCAGGGAATTCGACCGCTCATCCGCCACAATTTTGTTGGGGCCGATGATTTGAAATTCACCCGAGCCGGAGGCCGAAGTGCTGGCGGCCTTGCTGATGATGGACCGGAGCCGGTCGCTGAAGCTCGAAGTGGACGAAGGCGTGCCGGTGGTGGAGCCGACCGAGCCCTGGGGGCTGGTGGTGCTGCCCGGCGTGTAGGGCCGGCCCAGTGAGGAACTGGGGCCGCTGCCGACGCTGCTGCCGGCCGGCCGCGCGCCGACGGTGGTCTGGGAGCCGCCGCCGCTCAAGCTGCCCAGCGCGGAGGCGATGTCGGCCACTTTGGCGAATTTGATCGGGACGACGGCGGAAATAATTTCGGACGGAATGGGCACGTCGATCCGTTGGAGCATTTCGAGCATGCGCTTCACGTTTTCGGCGTAGTCGCGCAAAATCAACATCCCGGTGGTCTCGATCGGAGTGATGGCGTTGGGGATTTTGACAAACGGGGTCAGCGCCGTCTGGGCCTCGGCGATCTTGATGTGCTGCAACTGCACGACGTGGGTCACGTACTGGCCGAGTTCCGGCAGTTGCGCCGCATCCTTGGTGCTGAACTCCGCGCCGGCCGTGTTGGCTTCGCCCACCGCCACCACCTTCATGAACTTTTCGCCAAAAGGAATCACCGCGATGTTGTTGACGGCCAGCAACGCATCAAGCGCCTGGATGAACTCGCTCTTGGTCAACGGCGTCTGATTGTCGAACACGAATTGGGGCGCCGTGAGACCCGCGGGTCGCAAGATCGTGCGCTGCACGAGGTCGGCATACGTTTGCAACACCTGGGTCAAATCGGCCGCCGTCCAGCGGATGAAATGGGCCGCGATCATCTCTTCTTCCTTTGGCTTGGCGGCAACCGTCGGTGCGATGGCAGTCGGCGCCGGCGTTACCGGCTGTGCGGGTTGGGCCGCGGCGGGCGGGGTTGTGGGCGTGACGGCGGGTGGTGCGGCAACCGGGGGAGCGACCGGTGGTGCGGCAACCGGGGGAGCGACCGGTGGGGCGGCGGCGGGCACCGCGGCTGCATTGGGAGTCATCGGCACGGGCTTGGCCGCGGCCGGCGCACCCGGCGCCGTCGGCGGCAACAAACGTCGCATGGCTTCGGCGACGGCGTTCGAGTTGGCGGCGGTCGGGGCCGCGCCCGGGACAGGCGGGAGCGGGGGCGTTTGAGCGGCGGCGCTCAGGCCGAGCAGGAGCAGGAGGGACAGAATGGTCTTCACAATTTCTTGGCGGTTGGTGTTGCTTTCTTGGCGGCGGGCGCGGTTGGAGGTGCAGACTTGGGCGCGGATTTGGTCGCCGATGGGGGCGGGGATTTGGGCGCGGCGGTGGCAGGCGTGGCGGACGTCGCGGGTGCCGCAGCGCGGGTTGTGGGCTTCTTCTGGTAACTGGCGACGAGCGTCACATTGGCGGCGAGTTGGTGGCCGGAAGGATCACGCCGCAAGGTCAGGGCGCGCACGCGGGTCAGCGATTTGCCCGAGCCCAAATTGTAAAGGAAGTCCACCAACTGCTGTTCGCCCGATTGCGCGGAGAGGCTCTGCGCCTGCTCGACGAAAAACACGTCGTTGGTCCGGGTGTTCTGCCGGGTTAGTTGGACAATGTTGACGCCGCTCCGGGCCGCCTCGGACTGGATGGCGTTGAGGAAGTCCACGGCCTGGTTTTCCGGCGGCACGGTCAGGCCTTCGCGTTCCATTTCGGCCACTTCCCTTTCGAATTTTGGCGTTTCCGCGATGGCCTTGTTGTAGGTGTCCAGTTTGTTGCGGGCCTTGGTCAGCCGGAACTTTGTCTGGTCCCATTCGGAAAAACGCGGCCAGACGAAAAAGGCGTTCAGCAGAATAAAGACCAGGAACATCACCCCGACGACGAAGCGGCGTTCCCCGGAACTCAAGCGCGCAAAGGAGTCTTTCATAACATTTCCGAGCGTTTGAGTTCGAGGGCGAAGTTCCAACGCACCGTGCCGCCGGGGCCGGAACCATAGCTCAGGGGGTCGCCCTTGGTTTTGTCGAACAGCGGCTGGCCGTTGCTCACCGCATTGCGCATCGCCTCGTAGAAATCCAGCACGGACTTGTCCTGCCCGGTGGCGGCGCTGCCGTTGAGCAGGAGTTTGCGTCCGTCGCTGAACGTAAAACTTTCCAGCGTGATTTCATTCGGCAGCACGTCCGCCACCGCCTTCCAGCAGTCTAGGGCTGCGTACTTCAACTCCTGCCGGTCCTTGAGCACCCGGTAGCGGTCGCGGATTTGAATGGCGTTCGTGTAGCTCTGGCCCAGTTCGGCCACGTCCTTTTCCACGGACTGCGTCTGAAAATGCAACACCCCCAACGCCAGCATGTAGATGGCGACCCCGACCAGATAAAGCCCCACCACCGCCATCAACCCGCGCATCCAGAGGCGGTCCACGAACCGTTGCCGGTAGCGGGTCGTGAATTCGGCCGGCATCAGGTTTGATCGGGCGTCCGTGGCCGCGGCCCGCCGGGCCGTGAACGCGGCGAGTTCAGCCGGCGGGGGCGGGGGAAGAATTTGAACGGGTTCGTCCAGACCCTGGCGCAACACCGGCTCCCATTCCTCCGCGACGGCGCCGTCGGCCACCAGATGCCAGGCGGGCGTGGCGGTCAGCCACCCTTCGAGTTCCCCGGCCCAGGCGATTTGCGTGAGTTGCTGTCGAACGGCGGCGGCCCGGTCGCCCGTCGCCGGCAGGCTGAGCAGGTCCAGGTTTTGCAATGCCCCGCCGCACCACCACGCCACCAGCGCGGTGTTGTGGCCGCCAATGGCCTCGGGAAAAATCCAGGCGCCGTCCCCGGTGGGCGCGGCCGCCTGCAACTGGTCGAGCGCGGGCACCTCCAGGCGGTCGGCCAGAAAACCCTGGCCTTCCAGATCGCCGAGGAAATCCTCCACCGCCTTGCGTTCGGCAAACAACACAATGACCGTTTGCAGGTTGCTGTCCGCGCGCGTTAGGGGCAG
>CAYWMD010000097.1:0-14032 GCA_964458575.1 uncultured Bifidobacteriaceae bacterium
CTCACCCTAGCCCTCTCCCGCTGGGAGAGGGGACAGCTATCGTGCGCTTCCGTTTTTCATTGATCAGCCAGCACATCCCGTAGCCGGATTGTTCGGGAGACTGGCTACGATTCCCCCTCTCCCAGCGGGAGAGGGCCGGAGTGAGGGAGAAATTGCCGTGAATCATTCGAGCCAGTTTCAATGCGTGCGCCCGATCCCCGTCACTTCCACGAGATCAGCGCGCGTCTTGCCGTTCTCGGTGATGCGGCCGAGGAAATAAACATCACCCTTCTTGCTGACGGCGATGGAGTTGACGTAAAGGGGGCGTTGGTTGTTCTCGTAAAAGATCGCGCCATGATCAATGTATTTGCCCGTCGGAATGTGCCACGTGATGAGATGCAGGTCCTCCAACCCTTTCGCTTCGCCCATCGCGGTCTTGGACTTGCCGGTGATGCGCGCGCCGTTGGCGTAAATCGGCCCGCCGGTCAGGTAATAAATCGTCTTTTGGTCATGGCTTGCGACGAAACCGAGATATCCATAGCTAAACTGGTCGAACATCCCGCAACGTTTCGACGGCTCGGACGTGATGCGGTCCAGCACTTCGATGCGCTCGGCGGCAGGATCGAAGCGGAACAGATAACCGGAGTTGCCGTGGACGCCATAAATCATCTTGTCCGCCGCGCGCCAGAAGGTTTGCCGCCAATTGTAACCCATGTGACCGGGCGAGGTCGGGTCGTAGAGGCCGAAGTAATCCTTGATCATGTTTTCCCTGGTGATCGGTTCAACCGCGTCCTTATCCGCGCGATAACGCATGATCGCCCCTTCCGAAGTCGTAAAATACGCCGAGCCGTCGTCCAGATCCACAGCGATGGAGCGGCACACCGTGCGATACGCCGGGCCGACGCCGTCTTCACCTTCGGCGCACATTTTCCCGAAGCTCTTCCAATTCTTAGTCGCGAGGTCGTAGCGGAAGAAACTCCCGGTCGGCCATGACAGTCCAAAGATTCTTCCGCGTCGCGTGTCCATGTTCGAGGACAAGACCGCCTCGCCTTTCGGCGCGATGCCGAAGTCCTCGAACTTGCCGGTCTTAAGGTCGTAGGCCAGCAGGTGGCCGCCGGGATAATTCTGCCAGCCGGCCGGCGGAATGCCCCACGTCTCTTTGCCTTCGATGATGCTGTAGTAACCGAGGTGCGTGGAGAAATAGAGTTTGCCGTTCATCTCCACGAAGTTCACATGGCTCTTGCCTTGAACGATGGTTTTCTTGTCCTTCTCGCCGCACGCCGCGGTGATGTCGCCGCAGTGCGTGATCTTCTTCGTCTTGGGATCAAACGAATACATCTGCGCACCCACGTCGAAACGCTCGGAACTGATGACGTAATAAATCTTCCCGTCGCTGCCCGTGCCCATGGCATTGTAGGTGTCGTGCGCGTCGGCGAAACCGGAGTTGTAGGTTTTGGCCATGAGTTTCTTGCCCTGGTAAGCCTTGCCATCGGGCACATTTACCGCTGGCGTCTGCGCGGACGCGGCGAGGAACATGGACGACAACAACAAGAGGGTGACGCAGAATGTTTTCATGAATTCCTTGGTTCGAAGCAGTTGACCGACTTACGCTGACGATTATCGCCCATAGACTCAAATAACCCAATCCATGACTACTCCCTTGGGCCAGACACAGCAATCATTTTTTCACAGCTTTTTGGGGGCGGGAAGGAACTTTCCAAACCGATGACTTTGCCCGCATATTTGAGCATGACATTGATTCGTCATTTCATCGCTTTGGGGCTGCCCCTGTTGACCGCTGCCAGCGTGGCGGCGCCGGCAACGAAGACGGCCGCCGACACCTCCACTGAGGGCGTCACCGTTGAAACCGCAACGTCGGCAGCGGTTGCCGTAAAAGAAACGCCCGCGCAACGCGACACGCGGATGCGCTGGTGGCGCGAGGCGAAGTTCGGCCTGTTCATTCATTGGGGCGTGTACGCCGTGCCGGCCGGGAAATACGGCAGCAACGACGGCTACGGCGAGTGGATCATGTATTCGGCGAAAATTCCGGTCGCCAACTACCGCGAGTTCGCACGGCAGTTCAATCCCGTGAAGTACGATCCAAAGCAATGGGCGCGCATCGCGAAGGACGCGGGGATGCGTTACCTCGTCATCACCTCGAAACACCACGACGGTTTTGCGTTGTTCCCGTCGGACGTGACGGAGTGGGACATCGCCGACGCCACGCCGTACAAGCAGGATTTGCTCGGTCCGCTCGTGAAAGCGGCGCATGGCGAGGGTCTCAAGATCGGGTTCTACTACTCGCAGGCGCAGGATTGGAACAATCCCGGCGGCGCGAAGGCCCGGATGAACGAAGGCGAGGGCTGGGACGACGCGCACAAGGGCGGCTTCGATACCTACCTGAAAAACCTTTCGTTGCCGCAAGTGCGGGAAATCCTCACGCGCTACCCGATTGACATTCTTTGGTGGGACACCGCCACGTGGATGACGCCGCAACGCGCCGCGCCGTTTGCGGCACTGGCCGCCGCGCGTCCCGGCCTTATCACCAACAACCGCCTCGGTGCGGGTTACGGCGGCGACACGGCCACGCCGGAGCAGTTCGTGCCGGTCACCGGTTACCAGGGCGATTGGGAAACGTGCATGACCATGAACAATCACTGGGGCTACAACGCCGCCGATGACAACTGGAAATCCACCACCGAACTCATCCGCAAGCTCGCCGACATCTGCGCGAAGGGCGGAAACTTCCTGCTCAACGTCGGCCCGACGGCGGAAGGTGAAATCCCTGCGCCGTGCATCGAGCGATTGCTCGCGATGGGCCAATGGTTGCGCGTGAACGGCGAAGCGATTTACGGAACAACGGCTGGGCCGTTCGCGCATCTTTCGTGGGGCGTCGCGACGCGCAAGGGCGACCAGCTCTACCTCCATGTCTTCGACTGGCCGACGGACGGCAAACTGCGCGTGCCATTGAAGAGCAGAGCGAAATCCGCCGCATTGCTGACCGCGCCCGGCAAAAAATTGTCCATCGCACGCGAGCCGGAACGGTTGGTCATCACCGTCCCCGCCACGGCGCCCGACGCGATTGACTCCGTCGTCGCGCTCGAACTGGACGGCGAACCGGTCGTTCCGCCCTTGCCGACCGCGGGCGCGACGGCCACGGCATCCGCGTCCTTGTCGAACAACGAACCGGCCAACGCGCTGGACGGCACGGGCGCGAAAGTCTGGCGCGCGCCCGAGGACGTGAAGTCTGTGTGGCTGGAAGTGGACCTGGGCAAATCGGTTGCGATTGCGGGGTTCGGTCTGGACGAACCGGATGTCTGGCCGCGCATCAAACAGAAGTTCACGCTGGAAGTTCAGGCCGCCAATGGCTGGCGAACAGTGGCCGAGGGCAAGACCGTTGGTCACGGCCTCACGCAAAACCTCCCCACCGTGACCGGCCGGAAATTCCGGCTCACGATGGAATGTGACAAAGGCTCGCCCGGCGTCGCGGAATTGCAGCTTTACCAGCCGGAGTAACGGCGACTGGTTCCAACAAGCCTTGCGTGGGGACCGGTCCGGCGCCGAAGCACAGCATCGCATTTGAATATTGGCGCGCCAAACCGGTCGGTATTCCTTTGCCGGCGGGTTGCGGACGGAAGCCGTAGTCGAAGCGCACGCCCTGCCGCACTCGTGTCCGCGCTAAATAGAATTTTTATCATGCATAATGCCATCAAAACCTTGTTTGTCTCCGGTTTGATCGCCGGGGCGTTGAATATCGTTACCGCCGCACCCATCAACCTGGTGCCCGGCGTCAGCCAGGTCGAATGGGGAGCGGCAGCAACCGTTGACGGTGGCGCGGTCGTGGTGCTCGCGGACGACGCCAGCCCACCAGAGAAGGAAGCGGCCCAATTGCTCTGCCGCTACGTTGAAAAGCGATTTGGCCGGAAGTGGCCGACGCTCACGGCCGCAAACGTGCCGCGCGATGCGAAGTTGCGCGTGTACCTGGGGCAGACCAAATCCTTCCCTGCGCTGGCGCGTTTGTGCGAGCAGCAGAAGTTATCCGCGCCCGAACAAATGGACGGCTACGCCCTGAAGATCTGGGCCGAGGGCGGCAGCGTCACCGCCATCGTCGCGGGCCAGAACGATCGCAGTGTCATCTATGGCCAGGACACGCTCTTTCAACTGCTCCGGCAGCGCGACGATCAACTGACGATCCAGGCCGCGACGATTCACGACTGGCCGGGCATCCCGTTGCGCGGACGGCCACACCCGCATTTCGAGTATTTCCTGAAACCCGGGGTCTTCGATTGCATCATGTCGTCGCGGATCAACTTCATTGATTTGCGCGACGGCATTTATGCCTTCGAAGCGGGAGCGAAGCTGAAAAAGGAGGAACTGGGTCAAATCATCCGGGCGGCCAAAGACCGAGGTCTGCGCGTTTACGCAGCGGTAAACACGGGCGTGCCGAAGTCGGAACAGGACGCGGTGATTGCCCTGTTCGAAGAATTCATTGCCATGGGCACGGATGGCCTGTGGGCGTCGTTTGACGACAAGGGATCCGGCGAGGACCCGAAAGGGATGATGGAACGGATTCTGGCGCTCGGGCAGAAACACCAGATCACCGGCGACGCCATCGCCGTCACCCCGCCCAAGGGCGCCTACCAGGTGGTTGATCACAAGTTCAACCGTGACGTCGTCAGCGTACCCGGGATGGAAAAAGCGGTCTGGTATTGGACGAGCATTCCCGGGCCAGAAGATGCTGCCGCCGGCGAAGCGATTGGGTTGAAGGTCAGACCGTCCTGGTGGCACAACTGGCCCCGGATACATTACGCGTCGCTGGCCTATGGCGGCAGTGGTTATGTGCCCGTGCTCGACCTGGCCGATGGTTGGAATCACCCGACCGAACAGGAGTTGAAAGCGATGGGGCGTTACGTCCATGCGGTGCTGCCATGGGACGGCTGGCAATCGCTGCAACACTACCTGGTGCCGGTGATCGGCTGGTGGAGCTGGCAACCGGCGCAGTATGACCAGCAAGCGATCCGCCGCCGGGTATATGACATGGTGTTCGGTCCGGCGCAGATCGAGACCGCCCGTGAGTTTGACGACGCGCTGCCAAAGATCCGCAACCGGTTCCAGTTCTGGTCCACGCAAACCGACTCCGCGCCGCGTTGCCCGGCGCGATTGAAATCGCCGGCCGACCGCGCACAAGCTCTGGCGGACCTCCAAGCGCTGCAACCGAAGCTGGCCACCCTGCGCAACGCCGCACCCGCGGGTTCACTGTTGGATACCGGCCTTTTGGAAAAGGACTATCTCGGACCGATGGCGCGGGAGTTGGCAACGGGGCTGGCCGCAGCCCGGTCGCCGTACCCAGAATACTGGTGGCCCGAACATCAGACCAAGGTGCTTGATGCCGTTTATGACGGCGACACGGCCAAGGTCAGCCAGTTGATCGCCAGCGTGCGCGAACGTGTTCTCACCGAGGTTTCGCAAGTGGAGCAGCAATTCGCGACGGTGGCCGATGTGAGCGGTTACGTTGACTGGTGGCGGAAGCGCGCAAACTTCTCCGCCGACGACTGGAAACAACTGCTGGCCGCGCGCCAGGCGGAACTGAAGGATCGCATCGCCGATTACAGCAAGACGGTGATGCCGGCGGATCAGATGCTCAAGAACCTCAACGATCCACCGGTGCAGGTCGGCACCGGCGTATGGGAAGCGCACAATCACGTGATGGCGACGGTGCTGCCTGAGCCGCGGGAAACGTTTTGGGGCGATTGGATCGGGGGCAGCTATGAGCACGGTTCGACGCGGGCCGCCGTGTTCGCGGTGGCCAAGCATGAACGGGTGAATGCCAACACATTTTGCGAGTTGCCGGTGAACATTCCCGTTTCCGGCCGCCGCGATCGCCTGGCACTCATCGTCTATCTGGCGGACACCACCAAGGAGAGCTTCGGGTTTGGCGTCGCGAAGTGGCGCTGGGCGGGATACCGCGCCATCCGGTTGCTGTGGGGCGAACAGGAACTTTGGAAAGCCGACCTCGGCATCACCCGCTTCAACGGTGAATGGTTCGTCGTGCCGTTGCCCACCCTGCCGGCTGATTTGAAAACCCTACCGTTGCGATTGCGGGTTGAAGATTATCGCCCGGCCAAGGCCAACCCCGAGATTGTGTACGTCGGCCCCATCCGCCTGCTGGAACTGGACCAGCCGTAACGGGAAATTGACCGCTCCGCAACAGCCGCCATCGTGCGCTCGCCACCACAGCCGGGCGTCCCCGTACAAAAAAAACCGGGTCAAACAGCCAGGGGATGGCCGAGAGACCCGGGGAATTCGACTAGTTCGGTAGGTTGCGGTAGAACTTCAGGTGCAGACTGAACCAGAGGCGGCACCCAAATTTAAAAGCTTTCAAAGAACATTCCGGTATGACCGGAACTGTTGCCTCCCAAACGGGAGGATGTGCACGGGCACAATTTCAACTGGCTGATTACAATCTTCCAGAAAGCGAACAGGGGCGCTGCACACTTATTGCCATTTATTGAACCAAATTTGGTTTCCGGTTGGGGCGGAGCAGGCCGGGGTGATTGCCACAGGCGCAATTTGGGATCGGAACTGCCGACATAGACGCCCAGTCGCTTGGTTGTTTACGTCGGGAGAGTAGCGGCGGCCTCCCTCCCGTCGCCATCGGATCAGAAGGGGGGCGCGAGCCGTCGGAAACCGTGGGCGAGGACGATGACCAGGAACAACAGATTTCGTGGAATCATTCCCGGCCAGAAGTGGTGAACCGGGCCAAGCGAGTCTTGCCTGCCGAACTGATCCGCCAGTCTCGTGGCGACGCGGCCCATGAATGAAACCGAGCGCGGCCAGTCGCCGATGCCGTCAAGCCAGTCGCGGGGAATTCCTGATTTTCCAATTGTTGCGCCCATGATCCCGCCGAGAATCGCGCCAACTGTGTCGGTGTCACCGCCACATTCGAGCGTCTTGATCATCGCCGTGCGAAACTCGCCGGGATGGCGCAGCCATGCGTAGATCGCTACTGCCACAACGTGCAGCGAGTAGCCGGTGACGCCCCTCTCCAGTCCAACCGTTTGCACAAATTTCGCCACGCTCTGGTTCGTCGCGAGTGATGCTTCGATCTGCGAAAGCCATCTCTGCCACTCAGCTTCCATGGAGAGATGGTGAAGCACGTCCAGCACCTGTCGCGGTTCAGGCCGCCTCTGCGCTTGCACAGCCAACGCTACACATTCAGCAACCGCAAGTGCTGCCGTTTCTGCCTGCCAACTGCGATGGGTCAGGCGGGACGAAGCCAGTACAAATTCGCGCCGTCGCTCCGGATCATCGGCAAAATACGCTCCGACGATAGCGCTGCGCATCGCTGGTCCACTGCCAGCGGAAGCGACCGCGGCTTTGTTTGCGGGAAATCCGAACCATAATTTCAAACACGCCTTTGCCGTTGCGAGTCCAACACCACCTGGCAGACCAGCAAACCACCAGCGCAACTTCCAGGCCAGTGCGCGTTGAAAAGCATCCGCATCGCGCGGATGAGCCAGCAGCGTCTGTGCGACCATCAGCATGTGCTCCGTGTCATCGCTGATCATCCCTCGGCCAAAGACCAGCCGCATTCGCCACTCGCCTCTCCATCGCCGACGGATGCGCTCCGGCGACATGTTTTCCGCAGGCAGGCCCAACGCGTCCCCGACGGCTGTTCCAAGCAGAACACCCGCGAATGACGCTTGAAGCTGCGTGCGCGGAGGATTGATCACGTTTGTCTCCCAACAAAATACAGCCCGGCATAAACCTTTGGGTCAATCAACACACCGGCTTTGGCCTTCGCCGCAAGCCACGAGTCCATGTCGCTCAAGGAAACCTCATGAACGGTGATCTCCTCGTGCGCCACTCCACCGCCTGCCCCCACGCGCCGTAGCTTGGAAGCAACAAACAGCGTCACGACCTCCGAACCCAGCCCGGCTGAAGCCGGACCGTGGGTCACGGCCTCAATTTGTCCAGCCTCGTATCCCGTTTCCTCCACCAATTCGCGGCCAGCCGCTTCCACATGGGATTCATCGCTGCTGCCGGGCTCATCGCCAATGATGCCAGCGGGCAGTTCAATGGTTCGGGCGTGAACCGGAATCCGATATTGCTCAACCAACAGGATTTTCTTCTCGTCCGTCACCGCCGCGATGATGGCCGCGCCGGTGGCATTGGTGCGATGGGCGTATTCCCAACGTCCTTCTTTGATCAGCGCCACAAACTTTCCGGCAAACAGCGGCTGCCCATTTTGGGGGATCGCACGAGCGGTCAGGCGTTGGCGCACCGCTTGAATCAACTCGGACAAGCTGCTCACCAGCGGTACCCCGTACCGCTGACATACCATGGCGACATTTCCTTGGCGCCAATAGCCGTCCGGGCAGGAAACCAGCAGCTTGCCGGTGCGGGCATACAATCCGAGCTCCAGGAGCGAAACGGGCGCTCGCGATTCCGGCGCCAGATGCAAGGCAATCAAACCGGCACGTTCCAATCCGGCCAGTTCCCAGTCCACTTGCTCGCGAAATTCAGGAACGTCCGCGCTTTGAGCAACCGTTGCCCGCCACTCATCGCGGCGGGGATTGAGAATGGTGACGGCCTCCGCATCAAATGCGGCAATGAAGTGCTTTTGCCATTGAACCGCCGCGCCCTCGTCAATTGAGCCGGCGAGAAAGATCGCGGGCGTTTCAAACTTTGCCGGCAGCAGCTCCGGCGCAGTGATGACGGTTCTCATTGGTTTCCTCCGTTGTTTAGCAGCTCCGCGCTTTGCACCACGGTGACTCCCGCGCGCCGCATTTCCGCGATGGCGTTCTTCACATCGTCGGGGCGAAGATTTACACCCCGGCTGGCATCTTCGATCAGGAACGTCTTGAAGCCCATTCGCACAGCATCCAAAGCCGTGAACTTGACGCAGTAATCCGTGGCCAGTCCACAGACGAAAACGTCCGTGACCTCTTGGGTCTTGAGCCATTCGCTGAGCCCGGTGGACATGTGGCGGTTGTTGTCAAACAGGCCGCTGTAACTGTCGATGTTGGCATCGGTCCCCTTGGGAAACACCCTGGCAATGCAGCTGCGATTGAGCGTGGCGGCCAGTTCCACACCATGGGTTTGTTGCACGCAATGGACCGGCCAAAGCGTTTGTGGCAAGCCATTCAGTTCGATCTGCTCGAAGATCCTTCTTCCGGGATGATTCGCCGCGAAGCTGCGGTGATTGGCGGGATGCCAATCCTGCGTGGCGATCACAATGGGGAAGACCGGCTGGAGCCGATTGATGACCGGAATGATTTTGTCGCCATCCGGCACGGCCAGCGCACCGCCGGGCAGGAAGTCGTTTTGAATGTCGACCAATATGAGTGCTTTCATGGGAAATCGATGAATTGAGGTGGAACTTGAGCAACCAGCCAGACGCCATTCGCCGAACAACGAAACTCATGACCGGCGCGATGCATGTCGCCCGCGCGGATCGTCAGCAACACGGGCTTGCCGTGTCGTCCGCCGACTTGCAGCGTGACTTTGGTTTCCGCTGACAGATGCACATCGTGTCGGCCCATCTTGTTCAACCCATCTCTGCGGATGCCGTCGAGAAAACGGGTCGCTGTGCCGTGATACAAAATCTCGGGTGGCGTTTGCGGCGAATACTGCAAATCCACTTCCACCGAGTGTCCCTGGCTGGCGCGAATGCGTTGCCCATCCTCACTGAAGGCGAAGCGCTTCTTGTCGCTGGTGGCGACGATATGCTTGAGTTGATCGGGTGTCAGCGGCGTGCCGTGCCGGCTAACGGCTTCCAACAATTCGTTCACACCCACCCACCCCGCCTCGCCTAATTTCAATCCCACGGTCTCCGGCTCGTGCCGGAGAATCAGACTGAGGAACTTGCTGGTTCTGATTATTTCTTTGTCTGTCATGGAAAACGCCCCTCCAAGTAATCGTTAAGTCGCGGATTCAATCGTTTCGCAAGCACGCCGTGATACCCTGGCGCGCGCATATCGGCGATGATAAGCGCGACCGTGATCGGGAGTTGGCAGAGCAGAACGCAGGACCACGTTAGCCGATCAAACCAAACCCAAATGACGACGTTCAAGACGAACAGCCCGGCCCAGATCAATTCCCGGCGACGTACAATCCTGAACACATTGCAGAAGAGGAAAAAATGCGCCGCCACAATCAGGAGCAACCACCACAGCGGGTTGCCTTGTTGCCACAGGACACCAGCGGCACCAAGGAAAGCGCAAATAGCCAGCGCATCCGTGAGCGAGAATCGAAAGCCCCAGGTGCGTGTTTTGTGATTTGGCTCACACATGAAACGTGGTTCCTATTACGCGCTTATCTCCATCCAGCAGCACATCGAGATCACCGAAGGTTGTTTTGAAATTGCGCGTCCGGAGGTCGCGGCAGGCTATAATCTCACCCGCGTCGGTCCTTTTCGCGCTCACGACGTGATACGCGGCTGACAATTCGCGCATGAGAATGAACTCCGGAACTTCCGCAAGTAGCCCCGCGTAAGTAGTATCGAGCACTTCCTGGTTCGCAAGCAGCTCACTCCGTCCGGTAATGGCATTGACCTGAATGATGCGAATGCAGCTACCGGTCTCGGTAACGCCAAAGAACCGCCAAGGCCACAGCGCCGATGGCATCATGGTGATCGCGTCGGGAGCGATTGCCGCAGCGCCTCTGCGCATAAATCCCTTTGCGCCGAAGTAAACGACCATTACTCCAAAGAAAATTGCCGCACAACCAACCGACACTTCGCCGTTCTGGTAGAAGAGCCAAATTGTGAAGGACGTCGCAGTGAAAGTGAGCAGTGCCACGAATGCGTCGATAAAGAATACCCATTCAAGACAGAATCGCTTGCGCGAAAATGGGGCGAGCAAAGTCACGCCAAGCGTGTTGCTGAAATCCAGCAGTACGTGGATCGATAGGCCAACAAACAGTCCCAAACCGAGCAAGAGACCATTGCCACCGCACGCATGGGCCAGCAACCCCGCCAGCATGCTGATCACCACATGCACCGGCAATGCGTGGCTCCACGTCTGGTGCGCCCGCAGGAAGGCACGTTTACCAAAGACCCGGCTCAAGGCATCCAGATCAGGAACCACCGAACCTGCGACCAGCCCCAAGGCTAATTCGGGATGCGAATCCAGCACGGGTGTTGCTGCGATCAAACCAATGCCTGCATGTGTGACGATATCCATCAGATGTAAACAGTTTCTCGTGCCTTCAACCACTCTGCGGGAATGCTTTCCCGACCCGCACTCAAAGCAATAATGCCGCACACGATGGCCGCGTTCGTGTCGCAATCGCCACCGACACTGACGGTCTTTCCCAACGCATCTACAAAACGGTTAAGGTGATGAGCAGCCATCCAGATGCAGAAAGGCACTGTGTCGGGCGCAGTCACGAGCGAGCCGTTGCCCAATGAACGGGCAACATCCTCTTCGGGAATCTCGGGCGGAGTGGTGCTCGCCAATAGAATGCCGCGGCGCACTTTGCTTTCTGGCGTGTGCTGAAGGACTGCGTCAAACATCCGCCGGACGCGGTCAGTTGTGTCATTTCTCAGTTCCCAAGCCATTGCGGCAGCAACCGCAACGGCCATTGCCCCGGCCACGGCTTCCGCGTGCGTGTGCGTGACGAGTGAAGAAAGCCGCGCTTGCTCCACGCATTGAGTCAGATCGTCCGCGAAGTATGCCCCGAGCGGAGCAACGCGCATCGCGCTGCCGTTGCCCTTTGAACCCTGTCCGCCAAAGGCGTTGGCTGCGGTTTCTCGCCACTTTGCGCCGGCCATGATTTCGCGCATTTGAATGCGCGTCATTTTCCCGTAGCCGCGGTCCGGGTCGCGTTCGAATCTGCGGGCAAATCGCTTCGCCAGCGCATCCTGATCAATAAAGCCGTGCGACTTGAGAACCGCGCAGATCGAGATCGCCATCTCTGTGTCGTCGGTGTGAAACCAGGGTCCGGACGGAAGATTGTCTTCGGCCAGTCGCTGCGGTGCAGTGGGCGCTCGATAGCACAGCATTTCCCCGAGCGCGTCGCCCAAGCCCAATCCGTCGAGCGACAATTTCATGCGCTCAACCCGAGCCGCGTGATCAGCAGGCAGGTTGGCGTTCCAAGTGTTGGGATGTTCCGCAAGCAATCGTTTTGCAGTTCGCAGCCACGATGTTTCAATCCAATCGGCTCCGATTGGACCAACACGGTCCACCATCCAGCCCGCGAATCGCAGTTCGTTTTGCATGGAATAAACACGATCCGTGTTCGACGAGTGAATCAACACCGGGCAAACCGGCATGAAGTCGCCCAAATAACGAGCGACATCCACGCCTGTTCCGGGATCAGCCGTGACGCCCGGCATTGGATTCAAATCGTGATCGAGTGAAATGAGTGCTGCGGTCGGAAAGAATTCTTCGCATTCCGCGATCATCGAATGCGCATCGCACCAGACCCGGACCTCAAAGCCATCGCCCAACGCTGCAACCGTCTTTTGAAACGCTGCGATGCGCTCGTCGTAGTCTTCGAGGATGAGGATGGCTTTCATTTCGACGCCTGCCTCTCTGTCAGAAAATGCTCCTGGAAGTATTTCCACTCCGCTTCACTGGTTTCCCATTCGCAGTAGATCGCGACGCCTTGATAATTCGTTGGCAATGCGTGGCGGGAGAGCCCGCGGTGAATTCCGAGCAACGCGTTTGTGATATTCTCAATCTTGGGATTGTGATAACCGACGTCAGCATCCTCGTAAGTCGGGACGCCGAGCAACACAGGTTTGTCTTCGCTCCACGCGAGCACCTCCCGAGTCCAGTCCGCCATCAGTCGCTGATAGGTCTTCGGAATGCGCTGTGCAGCGTCATACATCATTACCGCAAGTTGATCCGAGCGACGGGCGACTTCGCGGAAATATGGTTCGTCCCAGTGAACATCCTCATAAGGATGCCACCATGTGGGCGGAGGATACGCGGCAACCGAAAGGAACTTTTCCTTTGGCAACGCAATTCGGAGTTCGTCGAGAAGTTGCAGGAAGTTCGTGTCGCCACTGGTTAACGGCTCGACGTTGATCTGGACGCCTGCCAATCGCGGATGGTCGGCAATCAGACTTTGCACGTTCGTGGCGAAGGCCGCGCGCCACTGCGCCTTGTGCAAGCGGGCGCTGCTGCCGTTCGGGCCGCCAATCCAAGGGATCACGCGAAAGCCCTCAAACGCGTCCAGGAATCGATCGACCTGTTCCGCGTCCACGGACGGGAGTCTGCCATCCGGTTCCGCCGGGCACAGATGCGGGAACACGTCGGTGATGTGATACCGCCGCAGTCGTCCGGCGAGCTCGCGAATTCGGGTCGGGTCGCGAAACCGGGCGATTTCGTTGGTCTTGCCGTTGCGGACGAACCAATCATCGCCGCCGAGCCAGCCGTGCCCAAGCCAAATTCCATTGTGCCCGAGGTCATGACGCCCATCGCGAACGTCCAGCCCGGGACTCCAAAGCAACCAACCCAAGCCGATCACCGGCAGCAAGCAGCAACTGGCGATGATGGTTCGCCAAGGCGGACGTTTTATTCTTTGCCAGATGTTCATTCCACCAAGATTCCTTTCCTTTCCGCAATTCCAATGACGGCTTGCGTGCCGGAATTGAATTCCAAAAAATCCTTCTCGATGCCGTCGCTGAAGATCACGCCGTTCTCGGCCATGCGCGATTCGAGAATCAGCGGCGTTTCGGGCGTGACGCGGCCAAATACCAGCGAGGTGCCCGTCGTTTTCGTCGGGAACGGTTCGCGCACGGTGTAGAACAGGTAGTTCGCATCCCAGGCGAACTCGGTCTTCACGTTCAAGCGGACCTTGCGGTCGGCGTTTTTTCCTGATGCTGCCGTCATCCCAGCCACTACCTGTCGAGTAATTGCCGAACCCGCTGATTGGGTAATGGCGGCTGCTCCGGTGAGCAGGCTTTTGAGCCACCCGGTCGAACCCATACCCGTTGAAACGATCACGCCACTCGACGATTGCGTCTCGCTCGTCTCGCCACTGCGAATGAGATAACGGGCCGAGCAATGCGTCTTCGGGCCGATGAACAGATCGTTCACGC
>CAYWMD010000098.1:0-13585 GCA_964458575.1 uncultured Bifidobacteriaceae bacterium
AGGCGTATCCGGACGGCTCGCGCTGCAGTTATTGCTGCGGTTTCACGTTCGAGGTTTTCATCCGCGCCATGAAGCTGCGCAACATCCAAAAGGGCCTTGATCCCGACGACTTCAACGGCATGACCTTCTCGGATTTGTTCAACCTGCTGCAACTTTGGTACATTGAGGGCAAGGGCGACTCTGAACAACGCGGCATCGTCGGCTACGGCCTGGGCAAGGCGATCACTGATTTTGAACAGGTGCGGCCCGGTGATTTTCTCAGCTACAGCACGACGCCCCCCGGCGGACACGCGGTCATCTTCATTGACTGGCAGCGGGACGAGCAGAACAAGATCGTCGGGCTGAAGTATTTTTCCTCCAATCTCTCCGGCTCGAAGGGCGTCGGCTACGGCCAGGGCAAGTTCAGTGATTCCAACAATGGCCGCGGCCTGCTGCGCAACTCGCTGAAGATCGCCCGCGTCGGCGCCATCAAGGATTACAAACCCTTCAACCGCGCCGACATCCCGCAGCGCAACGCCTATCTGCCCACCCAACCGACGCGCATCCTTTACGTTCCCGCTCCGGCAGCGCCGACCGCGTCCCCGGAAGCAACCAAGCAGTGAATCGCGGCGGCGCGCGGGCGTCCCGCCCGCCGCATTCCCGACCACAGGCAACAAACTATCCCGCTTGCTCCGGATGTCATTTCCCAGCCCGATAGGCTGCGGTCAGGATGGCCGCGCTCCAATAACACTCAAAAAATTTGTGGAAACTTACACCGTCATTAAGGAAAATTGAGCCATGGACGACACAGTAGTTTTTACGCGCCCGGTTGCGACCGTTGAAGAGGTTCAACAGGGCTGGCACGAACTCAAGTTGCGCATCAGCCAGCTTGAGGCCGAACGCGCCGCGCTCGAACAGGACAACAAAACGTTGCGCTCCCTGCTCGAGCGGGTCATCGAGCATCGTCAGAAGTCCCACAGCGAACTCGTGCTGCTGCTTTCCAACCTGGTGAGCAAACTGCCCATCAACGACGTCGGCATCATCGTTTCCAAACTGGTCGAACACAACGCGCACGTCGGCGAAGTCTGCGCGCAACTGGCCAAGGGCAAAACCGAGGCCGCCTTGCCGCAGCCGGCGGTGCTCCGCGCCCTGGACCAGACCAAGCGCGAACTGGCCGCCGCCATCAAGCCCGCGATCGAGCAGTTCATCCAGTTGAATCCGCCGTTCGAGACGGAGATGCTCCACTCCCTGGTCAAAACTCCGGAGTCGTTCTTCTCCCCCACGGTCGTCCGCGCCATCCGTTGCTTTGTGAAGGGGCAGTTGCCGCGCGAGCGGATCCTGCGCGACTTTGGCGAGCCGGCGCTGGGTTGCTTCAACGACATGACCACCGATCCCCGGCGCAATCCGCGTCCGAAGCCGGAGGAAATCGTCCTGGCATTCAAGGATAACCTTGAGGAACTCCTCAAACAAAACACCGGACTGAGCGCGGAGAAGGCGAAGGAACTGCGCGTCCTGCACGAACAGGTCCTGCGCAGCAAGGGGGCATCGGAGCGCACCCAGCGCATCGCCTTTGCAAAGCTGTCCTTCCTGCTGGAGTTGCTGCACTACTATCAAAATCAAAACACCGAATCGCCCGAGGCGGTGTTTGCGCAGCGCGTGCCGGTTCTCCTCGAACAACTGGTCATCGCCGGGCCGAACGAACCCCTGGATGAGAAAATGATCGTCGAGGCGGAAACGTTGCTGGCGCACATCATCAACCCGGACCACCGCCTGATGGCCGTAAACAACATCGGCAAGGCCGGCGGGGTGGCCCGGACGCTGAAACTCGTGCTGCGACTGCGGATCGAGAAGGCCATTGATCAGAACCAGGCGTTGCACAACGAACTGATTCCCGATTTCGTGCGTCATCTCATCCCGGCGGCCAGTCTGCCGCCCGCCCGGGATGTGCTGGCGGTTCTGCGTTTGCTGTCGCCGGAAATGCAGCGGTTGATTGTGGTGAACATCAAGTCCAACGACCGGTTGCGCAAAGCCGGCAGCGAAGCTCTGGTCAAGACTCTGGGCGAGGAACTCGGCCTGAAGGGACTGGAAGATGTCGCGAAAATCGCCACCACGTTGCCCCCCGAAATGGAACGCCAGGTCGCCTGGGATGGCATCAAGGAACTCATCACCCGCCGCCAGGACGCCGCCACCATCGCCGACGCCATCCGCAACCGGCTGCACGCGAAATACGACGCCGACGAGGTCAAGGAGAGCTGGCTCGCCCTCGTGGAAGCTGACGTGATGACGTTCATCCGCACGTTTTGCCTGTTGCCGTACCTGGCCGACGGCAAAACCGATTCGGTCGCCCGCGCGGCGATGGAGACGTATGTGGTCCGGTTGACGCACGAGAAATACGCGGCCACCTACAAGAAGGTCGTCAACAGTCTGAAAAACATGTTCCACGCCAACGCCCACAGCCCCACGCTGGTCAACTTCATGGCCCTGGTGAAATGGCTGGACGCCGAGTCCGCCAAAAAACTCTGCGCGGACATCGGGATGCCGTTGCCGGCATGACGTGGCGGGCCGGAGCGCGGCCATCCCGGCCGCAGCAAATCCGTACGGCAAAGGCCCCTGGTTTACCTGGATTGCGTGGTGGTCGCGAATGCTGCGGGCGGGACGCCCGCGCGCCGGTTCAGCGGTGAACGGTGAACGGCAGAATGACCGTTCCATCACGGCATTCAATGAAGCTTAAAGTTTTTCAATTCCCACTTTCCCACGGCGTTGAGTAGCTTCTCGGCGATGAACGACGCACATTCTGAAGCCCAACATCA
The DNA here is from genome assembly GCA_964458575.1 of uncultured Bifidobacteriaceae bacterium. Lineage (GTDB taxonomy): Bacteria > Verrucomicrobiota > Verrucomicrobiia > Limisphaerales > JADLHS01 > CAYWMD01. The sequence goes on from CAYWMD010000098.1 coordinate 2,790, forward strand.
GAAATCAGAGGCCGGACCGTCTGCGTCACTGCGCGGCTTCTGGTGTCTGTTCGTCACCCAGTTCCAAAACGCGTTCAGCGACAACGTCCTCAAATTCCTCGTCACCTTTCTCATCGTCGGCCTGGGCATGTCCGAAAAACATCGCGACACGCTGGTGCCCGTGGTCGGAATGCTGTTTGCACTGCCGTTCATTCTCTTTTCCATGGCCGGCGGCTTCATGGCCGACCGGTTCAGCAAACGCAGCGTCACCATCACCATCAAGTGCGTCGAGATCGGCATCATGTCGCTGGCGACGCTCGGGCTGTGGCATACGAACATTCCCATCCTGCTCGCGTGCGTGTTTCTGATGAGCACGCACAGCGCGTTCTTCGGCCCGTCCAAGTACGGCCTGCTGCCGGAACTCCTGCCGGAGAAACAACTCTCCTGGGGCAATGGCGTCATCGGCCTCGGCACGTTCGGCGCCATCATCGCGGGCACGGTCGCCGCCGGAAAACTTTCCGACCTGTTCGGCAAGAACCAGCTCGTGTCCGGCCTGATCCTCATCGCCCTGGCGGCGTTGGGATTGACGATGAGCCTGGGCATCACCCGCGTTCCGGCTGCCGACCCGCAGAAGAAGTTCCGCGCCAATTTCGTCACCGATTTCTTCGCGCAACTAGCCTCCGTCCGGCAGGATCGGGTGCTGTTCCTCGGCGTGCTCGGCAGCGCCTACATTTATTTTCTCGGCGCGCTCCTGCAACCGACGATCATTTTCTACGGCAAGGACATTTTGCATCTGACCGACACGCAAAGCGGCCTGCTGCAGGCGGCGCTGGCCATCGGCATCGGCGTGGGCAGCCTCACCGCGGGCTACTTGTCCGGCAAGAAAATCGAATATGGCCTCATTCCCCTGGGCATGGTGGGTTTGACGATCTTCGGGGCGTTGCTGTCGCGTCCGGAACTGACGTTCAGCGGGGTGGCGTGGAATCTCGGCCTGCTGGGTTTCTTTGGCGGTTTCTACAACGTGCCGGTCATGGCCATCGTTCAACATCGGCCGGACGCGGGCAAGAAAGGCGGTGTGATTGCCACATCGGCCCTGTTGTCGTTCATCGGCATATTCCTGGCGTCGGGAATTTATTACGTGCTGGCCGTGGGGTTGAGCCTGACGCCGCAGCAAGTTTTCCTTGTCGCCGCCGCTTTTTCGCTGGCCGGTTGCATTTATGTCGTGTGGCTGATGCCCGATTCGCTGCTGCGGCTCGTCCTGTGGATGCTGACCCGCACAGTCTATCGCGTGCGCGTGGACGGACGCGACAACATTCCCGAAAAGGGCGGCGCGTTGTTCGTCTGCAATCACGTTTCGTTCGTGGACGCGCTGCTGCTCATCGCCGCGACGGACCGGCACGTGCGGTTCATGATGTTCAAGGGCACTTACGACCTGCCCTATGTGAAGCCCCTGGCGCGCGCGATGGGCATCATTCCCATTTCTTCCGAGCAACGACCCCGCGACATGATCAAGTCGTTGCAAACCGCCAGCGACGCCATCCGCGACGGTCATGTCGTCTGCATTTTTGCCGAGGGCCAGATCACCCGCACCGGGCAATTGCTCCCGTTCCGGCGCGGGATGGAGCGCATCATGAAAGGCGTGGATGCGCCCGTCGTGCCGGTGGCGCTGGACGGCGTGTGGGGCAGCATTTTTAGTTTCGAGAACAAGCGCTTTGTGTGGAAGCTGCCGCATCGCATCCCCTACCCGGTCACGGTGAGTTTCGGCGCGCCGATGCCGGGCCACGCCTCTGCCCTGGACGTGCGCCAGGCCGTGCAGGAATTGCAGGCCGCCGCGTGGCATCACCGGCGCGAGCGGATGAAACCACTGCATCGCGCGTTTGTGCGGACCGCCCGGCGATTGCCCTTCCGCTTTGCGATGGCCGACCCGCTGACGCCGAAAGTTTCTTTCGGCGCCGCGCTGATGCGAACCGTTTTCCTCGCGCGGCGGCTGAAAAAAGTCTGGGCCGGACAGCAAATGGTCGGGCTGCTGCTGCCGCCGTCGGTGGGCGGCGCGCTGGCGAACTGGGCGGCGCTGCTGTGCGGCAAGGTGCCGGTAAATTTGAATTACACGTTGTCCGAGGAATCGCTCGCTTCGTGCATCCGGCAATGCGACATCAAAACCGTGCTCACCTCGCGGGTGTTTTTGGAAAAGGTGAAGTTGAAGCTGCCCGGGCAAGTGGTGTTTCTGGAAGACGTGGTTGGTTCGGCAACCAGCACGGAGCAAGCCCTCACCCCGTCCCTCTCCCCATCGGATGGGGACAGGGTGGCCGCAGGCCGGGTGAGGGGAGAACCGCCGTCCGTTGGCGAAAAACTCACGGCCTTCCTCATGGCGTGGCTGTTGCCTGTTAAAACGTTGGAGCACACGCTGCGGGACCTTCCCGAGGACTCCGACCTGATCTCGCTTGAAGCATACGGAGTGAGTTCAAGGGAGATGTTAGATCAGTTGGCGACAATCATTTTCTCCAGCGGCAGCACCGGCGAACCGAAAGGCGTCATGCTCTCGCACTACAACATCGGCTCGAACCTCGAACAACTCGGACAGGTCTTCGCCTTTTCTGGCAAGGATCGCATGGTAGGAGTGCTCCCGTTTTTCCACTCGTTCGGATTCACCGGTACGCTGGCGCTGCCGTCGGTGCTCGGCGTGGGCGTTGTCTTTCACGCAAATCCGCTCGATGCCAAAACCATTGGCCAGCTTGTGTGCGACTACGAAGCCTCGTTCCTGCTCGCGACGCCGACGTTTCTGCAACTCTACCTGCGCGGCTGCCTGCCGGAACAGTTCGGCAGCTTGCGGCTCGTGGCCGTGGGGGCGGAAAAACTGCCCGACCGGCTGGCGACCGCGTTCGAGGAACGCTTCGGCGTGCGGCCGTTCGAAGCGTACGGTTGCACCGAATGCGGGCCCGCCGTCTCGGTGAACACGCACGATTTCCGGGCGGCGGGTTTCCGTCAGGTCGGCGGCAAGCGAGGGAAGATCGGGCATCCGCTGCCGGGCATTTGCGTGCGCCTCGTGGATCCGGTGAGCTTTGCACCCGTGCCGACCGGTCAATCCGGCTTGCTGCTCGTGCGCGGTCCCAATGTAATGCGCGGCTACCTCGGCCAGCCGGAGAAAACGGCGGAAGTGTTGCTCGAAGATCCCTCACCCGACCTGCGGCCACCCTCTCCCCATCCGATGGGGAGAGGGCAGGGTCAGGGGCGATGGTATGTTACCGGCGACATCGCAACGCAGGACGAGGATGGTTTTCTGGAAATCACCGACCGCCTGAGCCGCTTCAGCAAGATCGGCGGCGAAATGGTGCCGCACATCAAGGTCGAGGAAAAGTTGCATGAACTGGCCAGGGCAACGGAACAAACTTTCGTTGTCACCAGCCTGCCGGACGAGAAGAAAGGCGAGCGTCTGGTCGTCTTGCACAAACTCACGGCGGAGCAACTGCGACCCTGTTTGGAGCAATTGACGCAAAGTGATTTGCCGAATTTGTGGAAGCCCCGGCCGGACGCTTTCGTGCATGTGGAAAGTTTCCCGTTGCTCGGCAGCGGCAAGCTGGATTTGCGCAAGGTGAAGGAAGTGGCCGGCACCGCGACGAACCGCGGCTCAGCGGCGGACCCGCCGGCCGGCCAGGAAGTTGGCCAGGAAACTTGAAATCAGCACGCCCATGCTGAACACGCCCAACAACGAGAACGCCGCTTCCGCCGCTCGTTTCAGGTATTTGTCGTCCCCCTGATACGAGCGCCAGATCAGCGCGATGGCGGCCAACCCGATCAACGCCAGCACACTGACCACGGCAATCATCGTCCAGCGCGGCCAACCCGACGGACAGCGAAACAAGCCGCTCATGGGGATCAGCATCAACCCAAAGATCACGAGCGACATCAACCACGGGCTGCCGAATCCCATCACGAGGCAGCCCCCGAGCGAAATCAGGGCGAGAAAAAAAGACGCGCCGACCCAATTCGATTCCACGACCTGCTCCGGTGTCAGCGCGAACCGGCCAAAGCGATTCAGGCGCAGCATCAGATTGAACATCGGATACGCGGTCCACGTGAGCACGGCAAACGTGACATAAAGCACGCGCACCGGCAGCACCCAGGGCGCGAGGTCAGGATTCGACCGTGCCACCGTGCCCAACATGCTGTTGCCAAAATAGCCAACGAGAATGATCGTCCATTGCGCCTGCGGCCCCAGCTTCGCCATCCAGAGAAAATACTTCAACATGATGGCGTAAATGATGTTTCGCGCCTTGAGCGCCTCGACGATGCCGTGCCGCGCCCATTCGTTCTCGGGATCGAGCCGGAGCGCTTCACGGAAATGTTCCAGCGCCTGCTTCGGGTTGCCGTGTTCCAGCAGCGTCCAGCCCTGATTGGCGTGGGTGAGCGCGTTCTCCGGATTCTTCGCCAGCGCCGCGTCAATCGTCGCCCCCGCTTCCGCCCGCCGGCCCAGCTTGACCATCGCCATCGCGCGCAGGTTCGTGCAACCGGTGTGTTCCGAATCGAATTGCAAACCCTGTTCCGCCGCTTCCAAGGCGTCCTGCCACCGCTTTTCGTCGAAATGAATCCCGGCCAGCAACGCGAAATAATCCGCGTCCTCCGGGTCAAGTCGGATGGCCTCCGCAATCGCCGCACGCGCTTCCGGGTAATGGTTGCGGTCATACAACACCCGCGCGTGGGCGTAGTGCGCGAACGGAAAGTCTGGCGCGAGATGGATGGCCTGTTGCGCCTCGGCGGTGGCCTCGCTGAACTGCTCCCGCGCCGCCAGGCACAGCGCCAGCAACGAGTGCGCATACGCATCGTGCGGATCCGCGGCCAGGGCCTGGCGCAACTCCGCCTCGGCGAGTTCGTGACGGGATTGCTGGTAAAGCAGGAGGGCGCGTTCGAGGTTGGGGTTCATTGCGGAGTCAACTTTGTTTTTGTTCCATGGCGGCACCGACCGCGCGCAGATGCTGCTCGCGGTGCGAGCGCCGGTTCTCGGTTTCGGCAGCAAAAATCAGCGGCAGCAACGGCAGAAACAGCACGACCGCGAGAGGGAACGGTTTTGGAATCTCGCCGGTAAACTTATACATGCCCATCACCGCCAAAGGGCTGAGGGCGAGCATCAGCAGCGCGTAGAACACCCACAATCGCCGGCGTCGCCCCATCGGAAAGGTTTTGCCTGCGACCACAACGGAGCAAGCGCCCGGAATCAATCCTGCCAGCATCGCCGGCGCGATCTCAGCGCGTTTCTCGACCCAGAGATTCAAAAGACCCAGCGCGATTCCGGCAAACAGCAAGAGCAAGAAGTGTCGGGTGAACCGCTTTTGCTTGATGCCGAGCGACGTTTGCGCAGCAGTTTCGCGACGGGCGAGCCAAAGGAAGATCTCATTATGAAAGAACACCGGCACACTGACGCCGAAAACCAGCGCGAGGGTGAATATCGCAAATCCCTGGTTGCCAATGAGTCTCCGGAGCGGCGGGTCAATCCATACGAAATAAGCACTGATGATTCCAAACAGGGCCGCTGCGAGCGCCAGTCCGGCAATAACGGCGACGAACCAACGTTGGTCTGCGAACCACTGTTTGAAGCCAGCCAGCCCACGATGAATGCGGTATTTGCGCTTCGCGCATTCCAGCGCTCCTTCCTGCGCCCACCCGGAGTCGGCATGCATGCGCAGGGATTCGTTAAAAAACTCCTCCGCACGGGCGTGATCCCCGGCGCGCAGCAGGGCCCAACCCATACCCGCATGCGCGAGCGCAACGGCAGGGTTGCACTTCAATGCATGATTCAAAACTTCACGCGCCTCACCTTGACGGCGCATCCGGATGAGCGCTTCTGCCAGCAACACCGCCGCGTGGCAATTGTCCGGAGCAAGTTGCAGGGCCGACTTGCAAAAGCCGACGCTTTCCTCCCATTGCTTCAACGATTGGAGGATTTCTGCAACCCGCAGGTGAAACCGCTCTTCCTGTGGTGCGAGCTCCACCGCCCGCAAAGCAGACTTTAGCGAGCCGCGCAGCGCGCTTGAATCCACAATAGGCCGGCGGCGCCCGATAAAATCCTCACGCCGAAGCGCCACCGTTTCCACGAAGGACATCGCGTAATGGTTGAACGCGTCATTCGGTGCGGAAGCCAGAGCGTTGAGAATTTCCCTTCGTGCATCCGGCCACAACCCCGCGTTCAACAAGCACAACCCCAGCAGGGCGTGGTGATAGGCAGAATCCTCTCCCTCGGCGAGCGCAGATCGAATCTCCACCTCTGCATCAACCGAGCGCCCTTGATCGAACAAGAGACTTGCGCGCAGCATCCTGGAGCTCATGCGATGCACATCACAGTTTCAGATACTGCAAAATATCGTCGTAAATCCCGCCTTGATTGGAATACAACGCGTAGTTGCGGGCGGTGGCAAACCATTCCTTCGTGGTGGGCTTCAACGTTCCGGCAGCAGCGGCGAGGTCTTTTGTCGTGAGCGGCTTGGGCACACCGGCTTTCAAGGCTTCCTGAAGCTTGCGCTCGATGGCCACGTCCACCACCGCCTTCAGGTCGGCGCCGGAAAAGCCTTCGGCTTTTTTACCCAAGTGATCGTAGTCAATTTCCTCGGCCGGCTTGCCGCGGCATTGCAGGCGGAGAATGGCCGCGCGCGCAGCAGGGTCCGGCGGCGGGACGAAAAGCACGCGATCAAAGCGCCCGGGCCGGCGGAACGCCGAGTCCAGGTGCCACGGGGCGTTGGTGGCCGCGAGAATCAGCACGCCTTCGTTCGACGACTTCACGCCGTCCATCTCCGCGAGGAACTGGTTGATGAGCTGGCGTCCGGCGTGATGGCGCATGTCCGCGCGGCTGGCGCCCAGCGCGTCCACTTCGTCGAAGAACAGCACGCAGGGTTTGTGGTCGCGCGCCTGCTCGAACAGGCTGTGCAGATTGCGCTCGCTGTTCCCAATCCACATGTCGAGCACGTCGTTGATGCCGACAGCGATGAAGTTGGCCTTGATTTCGCCGGCGGTGGCGCGGGCGAGGTAGGTCTTGCCGCAACCCGGCGGGCCATACATCAAGATGCCGCCGCCGATGGGTTTGCCGTAGGCCTTGTAAAGTTCCGGGTGCGTGAGCGGATGAATAATCTTGAGGCGGATTTCCTCCTTCACCTTTTCCATGCCGCCCACGTCGGCGAACGTGATTTTGGGCCGCTCAATTTCCTGCGCGGGCGGCGCGTCGTCATCCTCCCCCCACGCGGCGCGGACCCTGCCCTCGACGACTTCGCTTTCCTCCACGTTCGCACCAATGCCGAGGCGCGCGGCGAATTCGGGGTCGGCGATGCTGCGGTCCATTTCAACCGCGCGACGATATTCGCGCACGGCCTGTTCAACTTCGCCGATGCCGGAAAGCAGTTTGGCGTGCAGCAGAAACGCGCGGGCCGGAGCTTTGGGGTTCTTGACGAGGTCTTCAATGACGACCAGCGCATGGCTTTGCTTGCCCTGTTGAAAATACGCGCGCGCCAGGCCGAGCTTCATCGGCAGGCTGTTGGGTGATTGCGCCAGGCCTTCGCGATATTCCTTCTCGGCCTCCCCGGCATGGCCATGGTTGAGCAGCGTGTCGGCGAAGTGCAGTCGCAGCGCGGAATTGTTGGGCGAGGCGCGCAAGGCTTCGCGCAGGGCTTGCAGGGCGTCGTCGGACGGATTGCTCTCGGGAACGTTGCTCATGTCTGGGATAAACAAGACCGGAACGGAAGGCTTGGGTCAAGCTGGAGATGAAGAGATTCCACTCGGCAGGGCGAACTTCACTTGGGCAAGCTTCTGTTCTCGCAAGATTCTCCCTCACCCTGACCCTCTCCCGCTGGGAGAGGCAATAGCTTTTGTTCATGCTCGCATTGTCGTGAGTTGGCCGAACCGCCGCCGACTTTCGCTCTTTCCAAAACCTGAGAAAGATTCCCCCTCTCCCAGCAGGAGAGGGCCAGGGTGAGGGAGAGAACTTCGAGGACAGCACGACTTTCTCGATCCGTCAAAGCGGCACGAACCGAGCGCGCAACCGTTTCTCATCGCAATCCAAAATCGCCACGCTCCGTTCGAGCGCGAAACGCTGTCGGCCCGCGTAGCCGGGATTGAAAAACAAAACGCCACCGACGACTTCGTTGAACGGCTTGTGCGTGTGGCCGAACACGACCACGTCGGGCCGCTCGCGGGCAATGCGGGTTTTGAGTTCATCGCCCAGCCCGTGCGGATTGACGATGTGATGCACGAGAAATTTGCGCCCGCCCCGCGAGATGACCTCGGTCAGGTTCAAGGTTACTCCGAGGTCGGTGTTGCCCAGCACCGCCGTAACTGGCGCGATGGCTTCCAATTCCGCCAACAGCACGTGCGAGCCGACATCGCCACCGTGCAGAATGTGGTCCACGCCCGAGAAGATTTCCGCGATGCGCGGGTCGAGGTAGTCGTGGGTGTCCGAGATGATGCCAAGTTTCATGGTTCGGAGGGGCGAGTTACACGAGTCCCTGATCAACCTGGCCGGAATTTTGGGACTCGTGTAACTCGTCCCTCCGAAGCGGAGATGTCACGCCTTTGCCTCTTCCGGTTCGGTCTCCGGCTTCGCTTCCGCTTCATCCTCGCGCGCGCCGGCCCGTTTTTCCGCCGGCGATTCGGCGTCGGCCGTGAGTTTCATCGTGCCGACGAAGAGGGCGGTGAAGATCCCGCCGCTCAGGAGGGTGTTGCGGAAGAATTCCCACGTCTGCGGCCAGCCGCCCGTGCCCTTGGTCAACGCGGTGATCCAGCCGAGCAGGGTCTTGGTGTATTCCGGATTGTTGAACGGATTGAACAACCACGACGCCGTGTTGGTGATGAGATAAAACAGGATCGCACCGAGAATTCCGCCGCCGAGCAACGACACGAAGGACGACTTCGGTTTGAATCGCCGCCCCAACCAGATGAGCGCGACATAGGCGCCGTAATTGCCGGCCAGATAAATGAGCTTCTGGAGCGTCCACACATCGTAGCCGAGACTTTGGTAGTAAAGGTTCAGGCCGATGTCGGTGATCAGCAGCGTCCCCAAGGGCAGCCACCACGCCATGCCGCCGGTGAAGAAGACGCCCGCGCAAAACGCAATGGCATACGCCGCGCTGAAATTCTGCGGCATCATTCCCGGAATCCGCGACAGCGCGAACACAACCATCAACGCAACTGGCAACCACTTGCCTTTCACAAACCGAATCATACGCCCGCCATCACCGTTGACAAGCCGGAGCAATGGGTGGCGGTTTTTGGCTGTTGTCGCAGAGCATTATGACCACGGTCGGCACTTGGCGGTCGGCGGACTGAGCCATGCGACCGGAGGTTCGGTTGGACCGCCGATGGCTTCAGTTGGTTTTCATCGAACGTTCGATGTCAGCCAGCGTGTCTTCAATCAGGTGGAACGGAATCATGCAAATCATACCACGCGCGCCGGGTTCGGCGATACAAGGAATGGCTTCGATTTGGAGCGTTCGGGTGGGGAGGTATTTCCCCACGATCTGAAGATCGAAGGCGGTTAGCGAAATTCCACCGGTCAGGTGTGGAGGAATCGGTCGCCGCCGTTGAAAAGTGTAGTCATCGTCATGCAACAAGGCTGAAAGCTCTCTTCCTTCCTGATCCTCTGCGAGTCCGAGCGCGGCATCAGCCAGCTTCTCCCGCAGTTCCATGATCGTTTGATCATCCTTGCCATCATTGAAATTCCCGACAACGAGAGCGGGGGCGTTTGCTCTTTCGTTGTACTTCAAGGCAGTGTTTGCAATGACGACGTAAGTGAATACGACTTTTCCGGCTTCTCCGAGCTGTGCGTACCTTTGTCGCAGGCGTTTTGTCGCCGCATCGCCATGCCATAGCTTCTTCCAGGCGGACTTCGCCAGCGGGAGGCCAACGATTGTGAACGGGGCAATGATGCCCGTTCCCCACAACACGGCCCTGGGAATGTGCAGCCTGTCAAAATAGGGGTCGAAATCGGCGCTTTTCAGAAACTGCGCCATTCGTTGTTTGATCACGGCAGAGTGATAGTCGAACATGTGCCGGCTGGATTGGTCCGCTGCAAGATTCTTACGTATGGCTGGGGTTCTTGTCTATTCCGTTTCGCATCACTTCCGTCTTTTTCCTTCGGCTCTTTTCCTGTCTAATTGAGCCATGATTACTCGCTACTCGCGCCCCGAAATGCGGGCCATCTGGACCGACGAAAACAAACTCAAGATCTGGTTGCAGATCGAACTCCTCGCCAGCGAGGCGCTGGTGAAGGAAGGCGTCGTGCCCGCGAAGGACTTCAGGAAGATCAAGGCCGGTTGCGACCAATGGTTCGCCGACCTGCCCGGGCTCGTCGCACGCCAGAAGGAACTGGAGAAGACGCTCAATCACGACGTCATCGGTTTCACCACGGCGGTCGCCGAGGCCATCAACGACAACGCGAGCCGCTGGTTTCATTTCGGCCTCACGAGCAGCGACGTGGGCGACACCTGTTACGCCGTGCAGATGCAGCAGAGCGCGGACATTCTCATCGCCGACGTAAAAAAGCTGCTGCCCGTCATCGCCCGGCGCGCCAAGGAACACAAGTTCACGCCGTGCATGGGCCGTAGCCACGGCATCCACGGCGAACCCACGACGTTCGGTCTGAAGATGGCGTTGATGCACGATGAGTTTAAACGCGCCCTGCGCCGCTTGGAAACCGTGCGTGAAGTTGTCGGAGTCGGGAAAATTTCCGGGGCCGTCGGCACGAGCGCGCATTTGTCGCCGCGCGTCGAGGCTTACGTCTGCAAAAAGCTGGGCATTCAACCCGCGCCCATCGCCACGCAAGTCGTGCAGCGCGACATCCACGC
>CAYWMD010000099.1:0-13185 GCA_964458575.1 uncultured Bifidobacteriaceae bacterium
GCGAGGAATTCGGCTGGTATCCCTACCAGAACGAACCCTGGCATTGGGAATACAATCCGCCCGGCTTTCGCGAAATCTACTGGGCTGACTTCCCCGGCGGCGCGCCAGAGCGGGGTATCATCGTTGATGAACCGTGAAGAGATCGTGGCTGCGTTCGTGAGAACGCGGCAAACCCGCCGCCCCTTCAGTCAGCCGTGCTCTGACGAGCACAGCCACAATATCCGGCTGACTTTTCGCTGGGCGTGAAGTAGTTTTGCCACGTGAGTAACCCTGACCTCCACCATCTCGCACGGCTGGAGCGCTCTCACTATCAGGCCTTTGCCGCCGTCCACTGGACCATGCGGGTTGAACCTGCAACTCCCGGCTGGCTGGACGACCGTTTTCACTACGAGTTCCGGGAGGTTCTGCTTCATGCGTGTGTCCGCGAAAAACTGGCCTGCCCGACGTACTGCCTGATGCCGGATCATCTGCATCTGATGTTTCTTGGGTTGGCTGTAACAAGTGATCAACTGAATGCGATCAGGTTCCTACGGCTACACATAAACCGCCTGCTGACAGGTGAACCGTTGCAGAAGTTTGCCGCGCTCTCACGAGCGCAGCCACCCGGAAAATGGAAGCTCCAGCCGCAGGCGCATGACCATGTGCTGCGCGAAGAGGAGCGAAAGCAGGGAGCCTTTGCCAGCGTGTGTTTCTACATTCTTGCCAATCCGGTGCGGGCGAAGCTCGTGGAGAAAGAAACGGACTGGCGGTTCGGCGGCGCAATTGTTCCGGGCTATCCAGATTTGCATCCACTTCATGAAGATTATTGGGAATTGTTTTGGAAGCTCTACTACAAGCAGCGAGAACCAATCCCGACCAAGCCGCCTAAGAAGCTGTGAGATCGTGGCTGCACTCGTGAGAGTGCGGCAATCTTCCCTTCCCAAATCAGTCAGCCGCGTTCTGACGAACGCAGCCACAATCATTAGATTATCCCCGCCAACTCCTGCAGCGTGCGCCAGTTGTCGAGGCGTTCCTGTTTGGCGCGAATCAGCGTCTCGCTCGGGTTGCCGTCCTTGTCGAAGTGTTTCGCGAAGCGGCCTTCGGTGCGGGCGAAGCGGATGAAGTCATAGACTTCGTTCGTCTTCGGTTCGATGAAGAAATCCGTTTTCTCGGACGGATTGCCCTGGAGGCTGAGGCGTTGCGCGATCTTGTCGCCTTTGCGCGGATCATAGATCAGCACCGGGAACGTGCGCGTGTCCACGGCGAGTTTGCTTTGCTGCATCGCCAGGTTGTCACCGACGCCGTGTTCGGGCTGGCAAGTGGTGTAAACGCTCACCACCGCCGGGCCGTCGTATTCGTTGGCGGCCATGATGGATTTGTAGAAGTGATTGCTCATCGCGCAACTGGTCTGCGCCACGAACGTATTCGGGTGCATCATGCAGATGTTCGCAAGTTCCTTGCGCCGCTCGATCTTGCCGGGGATGACCTTGCCGTGGACACTGAACTTCGTGTTCTGGCCCATGTAACTCGCGGTCGAGGATTGCCCGCCGGTGTTGGAATAAACCTGCGTGTCGAGCACGAGCACCTTGATGTTCATGCCGCTGGCCAACATGCGGCTCAGGCTTTGGAAACCGATGTCGAGCATCGCGCCGTCACCGCCGATGACCCAGAGTTGTTTGTCGTGCCAGCCCATCTGATCCCAACGCGCGCGAATGCCCATGGCGTCGGCGGGCGCGTTCTCGAACAGTGAATTCGTCCATGGCACGAGATACGGATTGTAGGGATACGTCGAGGCATAAACCGTCGAACAACCGGTCGAGTTCACGATGCCGATGTTTTCCTTGCCGTAAACAAAGCCCGTCGCGGCGAGCATCATGCGAAGCGCCGTGCCTTCGCCGCAGCCCATGCACGAACCCGCGCCGCCCACGTAGAGCAACGACCGCTCGGCGAGCATCATGTCCACGAGCATGCGCTCGTTGATGAACTTTTTCGGCGTCTCGGGCATCTTCGTGTAGAAATTCCACGTGCGCTGATAGCGCTTCAACGTGCGGTCGTCTTTCTTGAGCATCGTGAGCGCGTCGTGATCGCCGCAGGCGTCCACACATTCGGCGCAACCTTTGCACTTGGTCGGGTCAATGAAGATGCCGAAGTAACCGGGCTCGTCGCCCTTCTTTTCATAGACGTTCCAGAACTTGGTCGTCTTGCCGAATTGTTTGCGATAATGCTCGCGCTCGGCTTCGTCGGGGATTTTGGCGAGTTCCTCCTCGAGCTTCGCCTTGGGCACGACCTTGCCGAGGATGGCGGTGTCCGGGCACTCGGTGACGCACGCCATGCACGCGACGCAATTCTCGCTGTTGAGGAGCGGAATCTCGGGCGCGATGTAGGAAAAATCGCGCAGGATGCCCGTGCCGGCGGGGATGAAGGAGCGCAGCGTGGAATTGTCCGCGGGCAGGCCGAGTTCGGCGCTGCCGTCGTTGTAGGCGCCGACGATGCGGTTGTTGAAATCGGCGACGTTGAGGACGTCGTCGGTGATGGGCACTTGGTTGACGCGATTGGGCGCGGCGACGGGGGCGGCTGGGGTAGTTAACGTTTCGCTCATACAGTTTTTGTTCTCGTAATGCTCATGCCTTCCGCAGCTGTGCTTCACGCATGAAGGGGGCATTTTTGAAAGCGGCAAATCCTTTCACCGTTAATTGTTCCAATTCCTTGAAAAGGTCTTCGTCACAACGCTTGAAATTGAAGCACGACTTGCCTTGCATGCGGGCCTTCAATTTTGGAGAAGAACCGTCCAGCAGTTTGGGGTTGGCGTAAACCGGCATGAAGTGATAGCTCACGTACGCCTTTCCAATTTCAACCCAAGCGACCGGAAATGCCGTCTTGTGTGCTGGGTGAACTCCGCCCTCCAGGCAAAAAGAAGTTGAGGTGTTGTGCTTGACCGAAAGCGATCCGGCGTGGTTCTGCAGGATCGACCGCAGTCGCACAAAGACGGATTCAAAGTCAGTGGACATGGCTGATCCTAGCTCGCAAACACCACTTCCTCCTGCGCCTTGGGCTTGGCCGTGGCCGGCGCGGAAATAATGTTCCACGGGATTTCCATCACGCTCTTCAAGCCTTCGCGGACGCACTTGAGGTTTTCCTGCACGACGTGTTCGCCGCGTTTGCCGAAATACTTGCGGATGTATTTCTCCACGGATTCGAGCACCTGTTCGTCGCCCATGCCGGAGCGCGACGCGAAGGGGGTCACGCGGATGAAGATGCCGACCAGGCAGACGCCTTGCATGCGTTGCTGGAGGTCGGCATCGGTGGCAATCTCTTTCGCGATTTTGACAGTATCCAAGTAGAAAACTTTTAGCCGCTTGTTGCGGATGAGTTTCTGGCCGTAAGCGGGGATGTGATCCCAGACGCGTTGCGGGTCAGTCTCCGGGCTCTGGATGAACACGCTGCCTTCATCGGCGATGCCTTCGAGCGGATTGCCGAGGTTGAAGGCGTTCACGTCGTTGAGCGGGATGAATTCCACGTGGCCGAGTTCGCTGTGCGTGCGGATGTGTTTCTCCGCCACAGTCAGATAATACGTCGTGGGCAAACCTTTCTTCTCCGAACCGTATTTGGGATACGCCTGCACGTGCAGGTTGAACAATTCGCCGACGAACGACGCGATGAGTTTGTTGGTCGTGACCGAGCCGAAGCCGCCGACGGAATGGCCGCGCATCGAGAACGCGCCCTGCGGACGCAGATCCGGGTCTTCGCCATCGGACAACGCGAGCGCGTGTTTAATGCCGATGACGGTGTATTCGCGCGGCTGGTCGGCGAACATGTTTTTGACGATGGAAATGAAGTGACCGCCACGCACGTCGCGCGAACCGAGTCCGGCGGAACTGGCGTAAATTTTCGGAATGCGCGAGATCTTGGGGTATTTGAATTCCCCATTCGAGCCGTAGCTGACGCCAGTGAGCGCGTCGGCGAATGCCGCCTTGATGCCCTGCGCCAGGGGATTGGATTGCGCCAGCGGGTTGTCCATGCGTTCCAGGACCGTCAGGGCACGGACGCTTTTAAGCACCTCGACCAGTTGCGTGGCCGGGAACGGCGCGAAGCATGTGACATGAACGACGCCCACCTTCAAATCCATCTCCTCGCGCATGTAATCAGCGGCCGCCTGCGCAGTCTCCATCATGCCGCCCATGCCGACGAGCGCGTATTCCGCGTCGTCCATGCGATACGTGTCCACCATGCGATAGCGCCGGCCCGTCTGCGCGTAGAATTCATCCATGGCCTCCTGAACGGCGTTCTGGCATTTGTCGTAGTAGGCACGCTGGGCGATCTTGCCCTTCATGTAGGAATCCTGGTTCTGCACCACACCCGTCATGATCGGGTTTTTGGGATCGAACAAGCAGCGCAACTTCTGGTTCGGGTCGCCGATGTATTTCTTCATGAATTCCGTCTCGGGCAACTTGATGTTCTCAATCGTGTGCGTGGTGAGGAAGCCGTCCTGCACGTTCATGAACGGCGTCTCGGAATTCTCCGCGGCGCGCCGCGCAATGAGCGCGAGGTCGCAAGCCTCCTGTGCGTTCCGGCCAAACAGAATTCCCCAACCGCAATCCGCGACGCTCATCACGTCGTCGTGGCCGCAATGGACGTTGAGCGAGTGCGAGGTCAGCGCCCGCGCCCCAATGTGAAACACGATGGGCAACCGCTTGCCAGAAATCGTGTAAAGCACCTCCTTCATGAGCACGAGGCCCTGGCCGGAGGTGAAATTCGTCACGCGCCCGCCGGCCAGCGCGAAGCCTTCGCAGGTCGTCGCGGCCGAGTGTTCCGATTCCGGCTGCACGAAGATCAGGGTGTCGCCCCAGAGGTTTGTCTTTCCATTCGCAACTTCGGTTTCGTAGCCCGTGCCCATCGTGGTGGACGACGTGATCGGATACGCACACGAGCCTTGGGTGATGTGGGTTTCGATCCAAACGACGCCCGCCGCGCCGTCGCCGGTGGTGGGAATTCCTGGATAGGGAAAATCTTTATTCTGCGTGTTCATACAAGAATCCTGATGTCATTTTGAGCGACACCCGCGACCACCCGGTTTGAGGGTTGCCTGCTCACATATTGTCACTACCCCGTCAATTTTGTTCACAATCATTTTTGTTCGTAACAGCAATTGCTCAAAGGCGCCTGACCACTTTACGAGGGGTCACGAAACTGTATGACTGAGTCCTCCGGCTCGCAAGGTTTTTAATCGTTCCGGGCGGGGGCGAAGCCACGGGTGATCTTTGAAAGCCAACGATTCTTGAAGCCTCGCGGCGCGAACCATCCGGCGCGCGGAAGCCGCCGCCCGCGTCAGGTTCGGGACGCGGGGCTATTTCAACTGCACATTGATGTTCTCGCGCTGGAGGGTGGTGCCTTCGCTGTGAGCCAGATCGGCGAGCGCTTTGTTGTAATCCGCCAGCGCCTGGATTTCCGCGGAGCGCGCCGACGTCAGGTCCTTCTGGAGTTGGAGCACCACGAAGCTGGTGCTCTTGCCGTTCTGCAGTTTCTTTTGTTCCGCTTCGAGCGCCGCCTCGGCATAGCGCGTGGCCTCGTGCGTGGAAGCGACCCGCTCGTGGCTGGCGCGGGCGGAAACGATGGCGTTGTCAATCTCCGCCAGAATGCCCTGCTCCAGTTTCTTCAGCGTCAGGAGCGCCTGTTCCAGCGAGAGTTTGCTGGATTTGTATGCGTTGCGTGCCGCGATATTGCTCAGCGGAATCGAGAGTCGCGCGCCGTAGTATGAGAACGGCTGACTGCCATGCTCAATCTGGGAGAATCCCTGGTAGTACTCGGAGATGCCGGCACCTCCCGCGCTGTGTCCGTAGGAGCCGATCAAATCCAACTGCGGGAACAACTGGTTGCGATCGTAACGCAGTTGGATGCCTTGTCGTTCCAAGTCGAGCTTGGCCTGCAACAGGTCCGGCCGCTCGGTCATGCCCTTGCCCCAGCTATCCTGCACGTTGAACACCGTCAGGGGCGCCGTCAGACTTTCGGACGGCTCCAGGTTCACGTCGTAAAGGTCGCGATAGTTGTCGGTCAACAGCGACTTGAGCACGTTCTGCGTGGAGGCCAGTACTTGTTTGGCGGAAAGCACATCCGCCCGCGCGGTCGCCACCTGGGATTCCGCCTGCTTTTCGTCCAACGGCGCGAGCGTGCCCACTTCGACACGTTTCCGGTTCTCAGCCAGAAGCTGCTCGGCCAGTTGCAGCGCCTTCTCCTGCACCTTGACGTTCTCCCGCGCGGCGATCAGATCGTAGTAGGCGTTCTCCACGCTCCGGACGACATCCATAATTCTCAGGCGCAGGCCCTGTTCGGAATATTTGAGGCGATTCTTCGCCACCGAGATATTGAGGCGCGTGCCATCAATCCAGAAGTTCTTCAGCAGCGGTTGGCTCAAGACCACCCGCGCTGAACCCCGGGTGTTATCAAACGGCGCCGAGCCACCCAGATTGTCCGCGGCAGCCGTGCCGTAGCTCTCCCCGATCGTGCCGATCAAGTCATAGGTCGTGCCCCAGGGCAGCAACCCGCCGGTGATGCTCGAGTCGAAAATATTCGCGTCCGAGGAGGTGGCGGCGGTGATCGTACCGTTCTCCGCATTGAAGCCCCCACCGGACAACGAGTTCTCATGCCGGCCAGAAATGCTGAAAACCGGATCGTAACCCGCGTACGACCCCTTCAAATTGTACATGGAAATTTGCGGGTTGTAGCGCTCGATCTTCAAATCGAGGTTGTGCTCCAGGGCCTGCTGGAGGCAATCCTGCAACGACATCGCCCGCTCCTGGGGCGAATTCGTCTGCGCGCGGGCCAGCATCACTGCGCCGCACAGGGCCAAAACAATCCTCAACGTTCTCATCGTTTGCAGGTTGCGACATTCGCTCACTTTCGTCAAACAAACGTCGCGCTGGAAAAGGACGCTGCGGCGCGGGTCCTAATTCAACGGCCCGGCGCGGTTCCCGAACCCTCCGCCGGGAATTCCACTTGCCAACGGCTGGCCCACCCCTTGAAATGCCGCATGATTTTTCACCTCTCGCGCCGTTTATTCCTCAACGTTCTGGTCGTGGGCTGCCTTGGCGTGGTCACCCCGGTTCGGTCCGCACCCACGGAAGAAGCATCCACCAACTACGTGCTCACGGTGAGCGCTTCGCGGCCCGAAGCGATTTACCGGCAGGGGGAGGAAGTCACGTTTGAGGTCAAACTGCTCCTGGACCAAAAGCCCCTGCCGTACGCCCAGGTGCGATGGATGGTTTCCAAAGATGACGTGCGTCCCAAGCGGGGCGGCCAATTGAAGCTGACAAACGGTGTTGGGACGATCACCGGCAAACTGGATGAACCGGGCTTTCTCCAATGCCAGGTGAAGTTTCAAACGCCGGAAGGCAAAGTGTTGATGGCCCTGGGCGGCGCGGGGGTTGATCCGCTCCAAATCAAACCCAGCCTGCCTGTGCCCGATGACTTCGACCAGTTTTGGTCGGAGCAAAAGGCGAAACTCGCGGCCGTGCCCGTCAATCCCCGGCTCACGCCGGTGAAATCGCGGCCCAGTTTGGAGGTATTCGACGTTCGGTTGGACTGCATCGCCGTGCCGGTGTCCGGCTACTTCGCCAAACCCGCGGACGCCAAGCCAAAGAGTCTGCCCATCATTCTTACCGTCCAGGGCGCGGGCGTGCGCAGTTCCAACAAAGGCGGAACGGTGGACTGGGCGCAAAGGGGGTTTCTCGCCATGGACATCAACGCGCACGGAATTGCGAACGATCAATCCGACCAGTTTTATTCCGACCTTGCCGCGGGCGAACTGAAAGACTACCCCCAACGCGGGCGTGATTCGCGCGACACGGTCTATTTTCTGGGAATGTTTTTGCGCGAGTTGCGGGCGCTCGATTTCCTGACCGCCCAACCGGAGTGGGACGGCCACACGGTGGTGGTCTGCGGCGGCAGCCAGGGCGGCGCACAAGCTTTCGCCGCGGCGGGCTTGGATTCACGCGTGACCTGCTTCGTCGCCCTCGTGCCAGCCATGTGCGACCACACGGGCATGGTGGTCAACCGCATCAGCGGCTGGCCAAAAATCGTACCCGTCAGCGACAAAGGCAAACCGGACGAGAAAGTTCTCCAGGCCGCCCGCTATTTTGACGCGATGAACTTCGCCACGCGGACCAAAGCCACAGCATTTGTGACGGTCGGCTTTATTGACGTGACCTGTCCGCCAACAAGCGTATATGCCGCCTACAATGCGCTCCGCGGTCCGAAGGAGATCTTCAACGACCCGCCCAGCACACACGCCATTTCCCCAAAATCCCTGGAAGCCGCGCGCAACGCCGTTCTCCGGCATGTGGAGACAATGAAGAAGTAATCGCGCCGAGGTCGGGCTTATTTCAAATTCTGCGGGTTGAGCGGTTTCAAATCGTGCGGCAGGAAGATGCCATCTTTGCGAATGAGTTCGCCATCAAACCACACCTCGCCGCCGCCCCATTCCTTGCGCTGGATGAGCACCATGTCCCAATGCACCGCGCTGCGATTGCCGTTGTCGCATTCCTCGTAGGCCTGGCCCGGCGTGAAGTGCAGCGAGCCGGCGATTTTCTCATCGAACAAAATGTCGCACATCGGCCGCAGGATGTAGGGATTGAAGCCGAGGGAAAATTCACCCACGTAACGCGCCCCGGCATCGGTATCCAGAATCTCGTTGAGCCGCTTCGTGTTGTTCGCCGTGGCCTTGACGACCTTGCCGTCCTTGAATTCGAGCCGCACGTTTTCAAACTTCGTGCCGGAATAGATCGTCGGCGTGTTGAACTGGATGACGCCGTGGACGGAATCCTTCACCGGGCAGGAAAAAACCTCACCGTCGGGAATGTTGCGGTCGCCCTTGCACATCTTCGCACCAATGCCTTTGATGCTGAAGGTCAGGTCCGTGCCCGGTGCTTTCAGATGGACACGGTTGGCGCGTTTCATCCGGCGTTCCAGCGGCACCATGGCGCGCGCCATCTTCGCGTAATCCATTGTGCACACGTCGAAGTAAAGATTCTCGAACGCCTCGGTGCTCATGCCGGCGCTTTGCGCCATGCTCGGCGTCGGCCAGCGCAATACGCACCAGCGCGTTTTGTTGACGCGATAATTCAGAACGGGCCGGGTGATGCGCGAAAACAACGCCATCTGTTTGGACGGCACGTCCGCATTCTCACTCATGTTGGCCGCGCCGCGAATGGCAATGTAAGCCTGCACCCGCTTCATGCGCGCCAGTTCGAGGTCGCGGAGCAACGCGGCGTGTTTGTCGTTCGTGCCGAGTAGTAATTCGCGGCTCACGCGCGTGTGCCGCACCTCGACCAGCGGTGTGCCGCCCGCGGCGCGCACGGCGCGGACGAGTTCGATGGTGAATTCATCCGGCACATCAATCATGTCGAGCAACGCGCGGTCGCCTTTCTTGATCTTGGTGGAGTAATTGACGAGCAGTTTTGCGAGTTTGGTATAGCGCGGATCGGTCATATTGCGCCGTCAGACTAATTCTGAGCGGACGTTTGTCGAGCGCAGAGGCAGATACCGCTCGCGCCGCCATTCGCGTTAGGTAGGGACGCATTCCACCCGCATCCCCGCCTTCTCCGGGAAATCAGGGACGCGGGTGGAATGCGTCCCTACCAAGTTCAGGATTTTGTCGCGCGACGTTTTTGCCCGGGCAATTCCGCTTTCAACCGCACGGTCGTGAAGGCAAAAGGCTTGTATGAAACTGAAACGCCCTTATCGCCAACGCCAAGCTTTTTGCGATTCTCCTCCACCCCGTTGCACAGCCACGCTTCGCGCAGGCACAGGGCCGGCAGACGCAATTTCGCTTCACCCGCCCGCCCGGCGATTTCCCGGAAACGCAGGATGAAGCCGTCTCCGTCCTCGGCTTCCTTCAGCGTCACGAATTCGAGGTTGGGCGTGTCCAGGGAGACGAACGAACCGCCGGCCGCCGGCATGGGCCGACCCGCCTGCGAAATCGCCGCCGAGAACGAGGCCAGATGCGGATAAGCCACCACCGGCGTGCGCGTGTCCTGATCAAATTGCGCCAAGGTTTCGCGTCCCAGGTCGCGTCCGCTGGTGAGGTGGTAACGGAAAACGAACCGCCCGCCCTGCTGCGCGCGATAGTTCGTGAACCAGTAATTGTTGAGCGCGTAGGAAAACACGTGGCCGTTGGTGATGGCCAGGTGCGACAACCACAAACCGCGATTGATGTCCGTAAGCGTCACCAGCGGAGCGTCCGGCGTGGACCACACCACGGAAAACGCGCCGTCGCGGACGTGAACCAGGTTCTGCGGCGTGAACCATTCGCGGCACGCGCCCGGCATCTGGTCGTCGTTGGGCCGCACCCAGCCGTTTTGGATCTGATATTCCATCGCCGGTTTCTGCGCGGCGAACGGGAACGCGAAATACACCGCCTCCTTTGCCCGCGTCTCGTCCTTGTCGAACGTGTTCACGATGTCCACGCGTTTGATCTGATCGTAAAGCAGGTATTCGCTCGTGATGCCAGGGGTGTTCTTCGACTTCGCGTGAACCACGAGCCGCTGGCCCAGCGGCGTCTTGTGAATCTGAATGCTCCCGGCCACCGCCGGCTTGTGAACCGTCAACTGCGCCGGCGCCGTGCCGAAGTTGCAGTTCAGAATTTGCGAGCCTTCGCCGCCGCTGACATAAACGTATTCGTTCAAACCGTAAGCCGCGGTGCGGTCCACCAGCTCGCGGTTCTCTGCTTTGTCAAACAGGCTTTTCAAACCGCCGGTCGCGCGATCAACCACCAGCCGGTAGAAGCGATTCTCAATCGTGTCCCCCTCCAAGGTCTCGTTCGCCTTGTGCGCGGCGGCATTCCATCCCCGAATGCCATAAACCTTGTAGCCCATCGCCGGCACGTCCGCCGCAACGAAGCGAACCTTCCGCCAGCCATCCTGCTCCGCGTAAATGTCCAGCGGCATCACCTTGTTGTCCGCGAGGTTCACGAGTTCTTCGCCGCTGCCGAGTTCGAGTTCCAACGGCGCCGTGCGCGCGCGGTTCTGCCAGTTGAACGCAATTATGCTGCTGCCGTCCACCGCAATGACCTGCGCCAGCCGGTTGTTGGCGCGCGCGAGCAGATTCCGCGCGTCGAGATTCGCCCGCGTCGCGTAGTCCTCCTTGATCTCCCATTGCCGCTCGACGAATTGCCGGCCCGGCTGCGAGATGCTGTTGTGCGCGCCCCAGGTGTGCTCGTCGTAAAACATCACGTTCCGCCACGCGCTCCGAAAATCCTGCGCCGGAAACCGATTCCGCGGTTCAAAGAGACTCGCGAGCGCTGCGGCGGTTTCGGCCGCAGGCAGAATTTGCTGCGTCTGACGATTAAGCGTCGTGGCTTTGGCCGTCGAAGCCGCGCCATCTTCCCAATACGCCCCGCAATCCCCGCGATACACGGGCAATTTCTTCGCGAAATGTTTCCCGACATAGTCGAAATATTCCGCGTCCGTGGCCACGACGAGTTTCGGGAATTCAAACTCCTTGTTCCAGGCGGCGATGGTTTCGGCGTCCCCCGTTTCGGGAATCGCCGCGTTGTCCACGTAAGCACCGTAGATCATCACCGCATCGGGCGCGTAATTGTCGCGCAGATAGCGCACAAGAAATTGCGGTACGCTGCTCTTGAGATACGCCACGCTCGAAACGTCGCGCCCCCAACCCGGCCCGACCAGTCGCTTGAGCTGGACGTAACTGCGCGAATACCACATGAAGATGCGCTCGCCGTTCATGCCTTCCCACCAATACGGCGAGTCTTCGTTCAAGCTGCTGTGATGCAAAATCGGCGCGCGGCTTTGGTTCGCGCCGTTGGAAAATCCTTTCACCCCCACGTCATCGAGCAGCGTCGGCAAAAACCAACTGTGCGACGGCGCATCCGTGATACAGGCGAAATCAAAGTTTCCGCCGTGCTCGCGATGTAACCGATGCGTGAAATACGTCGCACGATAAAGTTCCTCACCCGAACAGATGCCGGTCATCAGGTTCAGGTAAAGCGCGTTCAACGCCGCGCGGCCCTGTCGTAGCCGGCCAAAGAATTCCTTCCGCGCCGGCTCGGTGCGGCAGTCTAGAAAATTATCCACGAGCCACGCTGTTTCGAAGTTGAATTTATAAAACGGATACTCACGCAAAATGTTCAGGACCTGGTCGGAGTTGCGGTTGTCCAGTTCGTTGACGTGCGGTTGCAGGTCGGTGTAGCCAACGTCGTTGTGGACTTTCGGGCAGACGAACAGCTTCCATTGTTTGGCTGGTTTGAACTCGTGCTTGTTCACGTCGGACGCGGCCGCGTTGAACAGCACTTGAACGATGGCTGTCGTTGGTCCAGTCGGCGGAACGATTTCCACCGGCTCGATCCACTCGCCGAAGTCGTATTCACCGGTCGAAAACTTCTTCGTCACTTTCTCCCGGCCCACCTCAATCGTCGCGCTCCCGCCGGGAATCTGCCCCTCGAACGGCACGACGAGATCACAAACCTCGACCAGCTTCCCTCCGCGCTTATGAAAGTAGATCGTTGGCTCAAGCCGCGGCGGATTTGCCCGGGCTTCGGCGCGCTGGAACGTGACCGCATCGTAACTCAAACCTCCGACTCCCAGCGGCGTAAGGGTGATTTGATTTCCCGCGGCCTTCAGCCAGGCACCGTCAATCGGCACCACGAGGCGCTGCTTCGCCAGCAACATTTCGTTGCCCTGCTCGCCCCACATCGTGTGCATCGGCGCGGGACGGATCGGAAAGATGCCGGTCTTGTCGTTGACGCGCACCTTGAACTGCTGCGGCGCGCCCGTGTTGAAGATCAAATCAAGCACCAACTCATATCGGCTCGCTGGCGGGTTGCGGAGATCAAAAACGACGGTGTAGGGCGTTTCCGCAACCTTGCCATCCCAACCCATCGAGCCGTTCTGGCCGCCGGCGAAATCACGGCTCACAACGCTTTGGCCGACGGTGTAAGTCAGTTTGTCCCGCGCGCCGTGGGCGAACTCAATCGAAAGCCCGTCCTGCTTGCCGATGGACCAGATGGGTTCGGCGGTGGCCGCCGCCAGACCGACGAAGAGCCAACAAACTGTCGCGAACGCGTGAGCCACAGAAACCAAGGCGGCATTGCGAGTAATGCCGGTTTGCTTCTGACTTGATTCGTGGTCAAGCAATTCGTTTCCCCTCACCCTGACCCTCTCCCTCGGGGAGAGGGAACAGCCATCGTGCGTTTCGATT
>CAYWMD010000100.1:0-11643 GCA_964458575.1 uncultured Bifidobacteriaceae bacterium
CCCGAGATTTGAGTTCAAGGCGCGCAACTTCAAGGGCTGCTCGCGTCTGATCACGAATTCTGTTTTTGAGATCTACTGAGCTTCAGTTGGAGCCCTTTTACTGTTTCTGCCATTCGCAGTCAGCAGCAAGGTTACGCTCCTCGGGTCGCTCCGGCCTGTTCAGTGCCGGTTCCAATCCCGATTCGGTTTCTCCCAAATAATGCGGGCGGCATAAACGCGGCCGTTCGAGCCGAACTTCGATGGGTCGCCGGGCACCATCCCCTCCGAAGTCGTGGCCCAGGTTTCGTGCGCGTTCACGTCCACGATGGCGAAGTTGCCGAGTTGCGCGCCTTTGTTCGGAACGAGTTCGCGTTCGGTGGCGCGCATCACGACCAGTTTCTCCGGATCAATTTGCGCCATGAACAGCGGCGCACGATGGCGCATAACGTTGTCGTTGTTCGCGCCGCGCCGCGTGTAAACCAGGAACAATCCATCCGAGTGCGTGATCCAGTGCGCCTGCGTGTTGTAGCTGCCAAGGTCCTCGCCGTCGTCAAAGGTCCATTTGCGCGGTTCATCAAAATGCAATCCGTCGCGGCTCGTGGCGATGTAGGCCGCGCGGTCGTTGCGCATCGTGAAATAGAACCGGTCCTTGAACTTCGCCAAGCTCGGTTCGTAGAGGCCGCGGTCAATGTTCACCGTATGTTGGCTGCCGTGTTCGACGTAGCGGAGCGTCTGGCCGTCAAAGCGGCAACGAAGGACGGTGGAGGAGAGAGTTTTGTTCGTGATTCCTTTGAAGTAAATCGGCAGAAGAACGTCACCGTTCTCCAGGTCCACCCGTTGCGTGCTGCCGGCCCCGCCGTTGGAAAAGTTGGGTTCGTTCGGAATCACCAGTTTCGCCCACGGCGACCAGGTGCGCGTCTTGGGTTCATAGACCGACCAGACGGCGTGGTTTGTGCGGGCCAGCACGAGCACGTCGTTAGTGTAAGCAACGGTATGGCCGGTGGCCAAAAGTTTGCCCGAGGCGGCGTGCCACTTGGGCGTGAAGTCGCAGATGCCTTCCTCCCGATTGTTGCCTTGCGGATGACGGCCCAGTGTTTGGGCGTGTTCCACGATGGGCGACCAGGTCTGGCCGAGGTCGGAAGATTCGAGCGAGTTGATCGGATAAAAGACGTCGCTGCGTTTCACGTTGAGCTTTTGCATCGTGAGCACGACCGTGGGCGTCGCCCCCGGAATCGCCCCGGCGCGGGGATGAAACCAGCAGGTCTTGCCGTCGTAGCCTTCGCTGACGACTTCCAACTGCACGCGGTAACCGACCGGCGCCGTGATCTTCGCGGCGGGTGCGGCGGACGCGTTCAGCACGAGGGCGAGTGCGAGATTGAAACCGAAATTCATTTTTGGATTTTGGTTTGGGAAATCTGAACCAGGGCGACACGTGATCGCCGCCAGCGTTCAAGCCAACTCTGGTTGCGAACGCGCGCCGTCGGGATAAAACTCACCGTGGAAATGAAGGGCCGATGGCGAATGCGGCGTTGGGTGCTTTAGCGGCGTCCGCCTCCGCCACCACCGCGCATGCTGCCGCCCGAAGACATCCGGGAGCCCCCGCCGGAAAACCCGCCGGTGCTGCGGATGGAACTTGAACTGCCCATGCTGCGGTATGACGGAGTTGAACTGGCACGACTAAACGAAGACGCGCTGGAACGGCTGAAACTGGCCGAACTTCCCGAGCTGCGATAGCTATTGCCGGGGCTGTAACTGCTTCGTTGGTAACCCGAACTTGGACTCGTGTAAGAACGACTCGTGGTTGGAAAGCTCGACCGGGTCCACGCAGTGGTCGGGCTGGCGCTGACACGGCTGGAGGACGCAACCTGGGCTGTCCGGGCGGTCGTCGGTTGGCTGGCACCCCCGGTCCAAGTGCGGTTGGGACTGGCACTGCTGGGGGTGCGTGAATACTGCGGCGCACTTGCGTTTCTGGTCGGGTTAACTGTCGTTCGGCTGTTGGCGCCGCCGCTCCACGTTCTCGTGGGCGACCCGGTGGCATTGTTACGGGCTGAAGCGGTGGCCGCTTGAGTTCCACTGCTGCT
This sequence comes from uncultured Bifidobacteriaceae bacterium, assembly GCA_964458575.1. Lineage (GTDB taxonomy): Bacteria > Verrucomicrobiota > Verrucomicrobiia > Limisphaerales > JADLHS01 > CAYWMD01. The sequence goes on from CAYWMD010000100.1 coordinate 2,061, forward strand.
CGTGCGTGAACCGGTTGCGGGATTGCTGCCAGTTCGGCTCCAGTAACTTGTGGGTCTGGCCGATGCCGTGCCGCCGGTTCGGCCGGCACCGCCGTTGACGCTGGCTGGCGTCGTGCCTGCGGGCGACCTGGAATTGGAAGCCATGGTTCCGCCCGCTCCCCCACCGTTGGGGTTTCCGCCGGGAGGAGGATTTCCATTGGGCGGTGGCGGGTTGCCATTCGGTGGTGGTGGATTTCCGTTGGGGGGTGGCGGATTGCCGTTGGGTGGCGGTGGCGGTGGTGGGTTGTTATTGCAGTAGTTGTTGTTCCAGTAGCAACTGTTGTAGCAACCATTGCCCCAGCCCCAGCCCCAATAAAAGCCCAGCGTTATGCCCGGATACCAATACGGCCAAGGATCATACCAGTAAGGCGACGGATCGTAGAACGAGTACACCGGTGCACTGGGCACCACGTACACTGACGACGCGGGGACAGCTTCCACAACCGTGGTTGTGGGCGGTGGCGTGACATATTGCGGTGCGCTGGCAGTCATCTCGGTGGCTGGCGCGGCGGGTTGCAGGGCGGGTTGCGGCGCGGACACGTTAGGGGGTTGGGGCTGCTCGCCGAGCATGGCGGTCAGCACCCGGTCGGACACGCCTTCCTGACGCAGGTAAACGATGTCGTTGGCGGTCAGATTGTAACGGCGATCGCTGTTCTGGATGAACGCCACGGTCACGTCGTCGTTAACCTTGGCGCGCGTCAGTTTGAGAACGTCAGCGGTGCTCTGGGACAATTGTACCGTGGGAACAGGCGAAGCCGTGGCCGGGGCGGCAGGTGCAGTTTGCGTCGAGGCGACGTCCTGCGGTGCGCCGTAAGCCGCGAGGTGAAAAGACACCGCAAGGCTGGCGGTGACGACCACCGCCGCGGGAAAGCATCGAATATTCATAAGGCCACTCTTTCCAGACGTTTTAACTGTCTCAGAACTTCAATCAGTCGTCAAGTTCGCGTTGGGTGCGCCGGAACGGCCCGCACGGGCCTGTTCGTCCCGGGCGGTGCGTTTTTTGACTTTGGCCGTCGTGAGCCCGTCGCTACGCTGCGCGCCGATGGTTGACGTCCGATTCATGCGCCTTGCCCTCCGCCTCGCCCGGCGCGGGTATGGCCTGACTTCACCCAATCCCATGGTCGGAGCGGTTTTGGTGCGCGGTGGCAGAATTCTCGGACGCGGCTGGCATCGTGCCGCGGGATTGCCTCACGCGGAGGTTGAGGCATTACGCGATGCACAAAGGCGCGGCCATTCCGCAAAAGGTGCGACGCTCCACGTCACCCTCGAACCATGCTGCACGCACGGTCGCACGCCACCTTGCACGGAGGCCATCGTCGCGGCTGGCATCAAACGGGTTGTCATCGGGACGATTGATCCCAATCCAAAACACGCGGGAAGAGGCGTAAAGATTTTGCAGCGGGCGGGCATTCAGGTGACGTGCGGTGTTTTGAAAGAGGAATGCGCGAAATTGAACGAATCGTTCAACCACTGGATCACCCGGCGCACGCCGTTTGTGACCGTGAAAGCCGCGATGACGCTCGACGGCAAGATCGCGACGGCGAGCGGCGAGTCGAAGTGGATCACGGGGGAAAAAGCGCGCGCCCACGGAATGAAGTTGCGCCAAGGGGCCGATGCGATTCTGGTTGGCATCAATACGATTCTGGCCGACGACCCGTCACTGACATTCAGGCTGGGGGAAGGCATTCAACAGGCAACGTTCAATTCCCCGCCCCCAAGGTTGCGCCGCATCGTGCTGGACGCCATGGCACGGACGCCGTTGGACGCAAAAGTGGTGAGTGATGAACACGCGGCATGGACGACGATCGTGGTGGGCAGGCGTGCGCCCAAGTCACGCGTGGCGTCGCTGGCAAAACACGTGCGCGTGCTTGTTGCGCCATTGGCCAAATCAGCCACCGCCGACCGGCGGCCGGCCATTGACTTGCGCTGGCTTGTTAAACGTCTCGGCGCGGAGAATGTGACCAGCCTGCTGGTCGAAGGCGGCGGCGAGGTCAACGCCTCATTTCTGCTCGGCGGTCTGGCGCAGCGGGTCGCGTTCTTCTACGCGCCCAAGATTCTGGGCGGAAGGGATGCGCGCAAAGGCGTCGCCGGTGAGGGCGCACAGCGTTTGAGCGAAATGATCCGACTCCAGGAAATCGAATGGCGGAAGCTCGGCCCCGATTTGTTGCTGACGGCCCGGGTAACCGGTTGATGTTTCCGAGTTCCGGGTTTGGTCGCATCGAAGGGTGCGACCGATAGTTCCTACGGGCGGCGTGCTGGAGTCCAAGCTTTAGCTTGTTCTTTGCTGGCCACACGACGCGGGGACACGCTGAAGCGTGAACTCCAACCATTCGTGACCGCCACTGCCGGTCGCACCGCGCGCGTCGAACCCTCACTTGCCACCTGCAACCCGCAACCTGTAACTTCAGTTCCATGTTTACGGGCATTGTCGAAGAAGCGGGACGGGTTGAGTCCATCCGGCCGACCAGCAAATCCATCCAACTCACCATCCGGGCGCGCGCCCTCGCCCGCGGTCTCAAGGTGGGCGCGAGCGTGGCCGTCAATGGTTGTTGCCTCACCGTGGTGAAAATCACCGCACGCGGGAAGGACAAGCTGATTCAGTTCGACCTGCTCCAAGAATCCTGGCGTCTGACGAACATGCAGTTTGCGAAGCCCGACTCGCTGGTGAACCTGGAACGACCCCTGCGCGCCGGCGGCGAACTCGGCGGGCATTTCGTCACCGGCCACGTGGACGGCTTGGGTAAAATCACTAAGTGGGAACGTGCAGGCCGGGACCACGTCCTCGACATCTCCGCACCGCCGGAAGTCATGCGTTACGTGATCCACAAAGGTTCGATTGCCCTGGATGGCATCAGCCTCACGGTCGCCGCGGTGAAGAAAGGCGGGTTTCGCATCTGGATCATTCCGCACACATACGAAATCACGGCGTTGCGCGACCGCAAAGCCGGAGACGCGGTAAATCTCGAAGCCGATCTGCTCGGCAAATATGCCGAGAAGTTTCTTACTTCATCGGCTCGGCCTTGAAGCCGGAGCTTTGGCGGGAACTGACCTGGGAGGATGGGGCCACTTCGCGCACGCGGCCGGCGGGCATGCGGGCCTCCACCCCTTTGGCGTCCTTGTAAATGTACTCGTTGTTCTTGAGTTTGGGTTTGCCGAGGGCGGTGACCCGGTTGCCGTTCGTGAGAGTGATGGTGTAGTGCCGGGCGCAGCCCGAAAGCAGGGCGACGGCAACCAAAGTTGGCAGCAGAATACGTTTCATGATCACTTCAGCCTGGTTCTGAATTGAGGCCGAAGGCAAGCTTTTCCAAGGGCATTTCCCGAAAACAAAAGGGCCGGGCTTTTGCCCGACCCCTCAGTTCGAGAACAAATCGCTCGGTTTTTTCGCAACCTCGCCGGCCGCGAACCACCGTCACCGATGCCGCGCCGCAGACATACGCTTTCGAGTCGCACACGGAACACTGCGCTTTCGCATCTCAATGACGCGGACAGGCTAGTTCACATCCCGGTAACGGCCAGTCGCCAGAACTGGTTACGCCGCACGGCTGCGTGGGAGGTGAAGCAGCGGCCGCGGCAGGCTTCAGCGCCTCAAGAACTTGGCCACCGCTTCCGTGCGCGTCCGGACCTGAAGCTTCTCGTAAATCCGGCGGATGTAGGTATGCACGGTCTCGTAACTGATCCCGAGTTTCTCGGCGATTTCCTTGTAAAGAAATCCCTGCGCCAGGCAGTCGAGCACCTCGCGTTCGCGCGGGGAGAGGTCTTCCGTTTCGGGTGCCGCGGCGGGCGATTGCTGAAAGGACTGGACGACCTTGCGGGCAATGTGGGCTGACATGGGCGAGCCGCCCCGATGCACCTCGCGGAGGGCGTCGAGCAGTTCGGCCCGCGGCGTGCGTTTGAGGAGATAGCCGTTCGCGCCCGCCTTGAGCGCGTTGAAAATATTGTCCGTGTCCTCGTAGGCGGTGAGCATCATCACCTGTGTCTGCGGCAGAAGCTGTTTCAATTTGCGCACGCACTCGACGCCGTTCATGCCGGGCAGGTTGATGTCCATGAGGACGACGTCCGGTTTTTCGAGCGGAACATTTTCAATGGCGGCTTCCGCGGTGCCGTGCTGGCCCACACAGGCAAAGCCATCGGTGCGCCCGATCAGCTTCGCCAGCGTATCCCGCAACTGGTCGTTGTCTTCGACAATGGAAACGTTGATGGACATTTCAATGATTCCGGATGGGCGCGGTCAGGCGGACGCGCGTGCCGTGCGGTGGCGCCGGGCTGACCGAAAACTCGCCGCCCACATCTTCCATGCGTTTGCGCATGTTGCGCAACCCATTTCTGCCCTTGTTCTCCGCGCCGACGGGCAGTCCCCGGCCGTTGTCCTCGATTTCGAAGGTGAACCGGCCGGCTTCGAAGGTCAGCCTTACCTTCACGGCGGTGGCTTGCGCGTGTTTCACGACGTTGTTGACCGATTCTTTGAAAGCGAGAAAGACATTGTGCCGCACGTCGGGCGGAACGGGTGTGGCGGGCAGTTGATCCGGCACTTCGAGCCGATGGGTCAGACCGGCCAGCGCGAAATATTCCTGGGCGTACTTGCAGGCGTAGGTAGCCAGACCTTCGAGCGTGTCGTTGGCCGGGTTGGCGGCCCAGACAATTTCATCGAGCGCATGTGCGGTCGCACGGGCGGTTTGGGAGATCTGCCGTGCGTGGCCTTCGACCTCGTCCGGCAAGTGTTTATCGGATTCGACCATTTCACCGAGCAGCGAGACCTGCGTCAGATTCGCCCCGAGCTGATCGTGCAGGTCGCGGGCGATACGGGCGCGTTCCTTTTCCAAGGCTTCCTTCTGTCGCAATTGCGCGAGCTGGCGCTGAAGCTTTTGCGTGGAAATGAGATGGACGGTGGCGACGATCGCTCCCAGCAAAATCGCGGCGCTGAGGGTGAGAAACCACCACTTTCGCCAGAACGGCGGCTCAACCGTGATGGCCAGCACCGCACCGGCATTGTTCCAAATCCCGTCTTCATTGCAGGCCGTGACACGAAAACGATAATCACCAGGTGGCAGGCGGGGATACCGGACACTGCGGTCAGTCCCGGCATCGGTCCAGCCGGAGTCGTGGCCTTCCAACTGATATTTAAACCGTGCCTGGTCGGGCGCACTCAGGTTGAGACTCGTGTAACGGATTTCCAAACGTTCCTTGCCGGCGGGAATCGTCACCCGGCCGGGCCAGCCGGCGCGGAGTTGATTTGTGTTCTGGAGGATGTCATCCAGGAACACCCGTTCGATGACGACCGGCGGAGGATTTGTGTTCTGATGGATCAAACCCGGATTGACCGAGACCAGTCCGAGTGTGGTCGCAAACCACATCCGTCCTTCCCGCCCGCGCCACGCCGCGGGCTGGGAGCCGGACGAACACTCATCCTTGAGCAATCCATCCGCGCGGTTGTACACGCGCCAGCGAATGTTCCTGGTTTTGTCGGCGGCAAAATCGTTCAGGTCCTGTTTCTCGACGCGGACCAGTCCCACCGAAGAACCGATCCACAAGGCGCCCTGCCGGTCATCGGCAATATACTTGATGCTGTTGTCCGGCAGGCCCTCGCGTTTCGAGAAATGCGTCCAACTGCCGCCGGCGAACCGCGCCAGGCCGCGGGCCCGGATGCCGACCCACACCGCACCTTCGGCGTCCGCCAGCACTGCGGAGATCTGTCCGCCCGGAAACCCGCTCGCAACTTGAACGGGTGAGAAAAGTCCATCCTGTCCCAGGAACAGCCCGTTCGCCGTGCCAACCCACACATGCCCGGCTGTGTCGTTTGCGACGGCGGTGATGGTCTCGGCGGCCAGGCCGTTGGTCATAAATTCCCAATGGTCACCCGTCCGGCGCGCCAGTCCGGATTGCGTGCCGGCCCACAACCCACCCGCGCGATCCTCGTACAGCACCGACACGCTGACGTTCGGGCCGGTGAGGCGTGATTCGTTGACCGGCTGAAACCTGTCCTTCACCAGCTCAAACAATCCGAAGTCGCGCGTTCCCACCCAGACCTGTTGCTGGCGATCCACGAACACCGCCGAAGAATTGGGTTCCCGGTTCCGGCCCAGCCCGACCAGACCTTCCTCCGGACCAAACTCCCGCAACTCGCCATCCTTTAACCGTGCCGTCCGCCCTCCGGCGATACCCACCCACAAACCGCCGGCGGCATCCTCGCAAACCGACTGGACCGTTTTCGATGCGGTTGCCGGCAGCACCTCGAACACATGGCGCTTCACGCGATCCACCCCGCCGCCGTCCGTGCCAACCCACAAACTGCCCTCGCGATCCACCAGCAACGATTGGGCAGTGCCATGCGACAAGCCGTTGTCACTGGTCAATGTCTGCGCCCGCCCGTCGGCATCGAACCAGGTCAAACCCCGATCCAGCGTCCCCACGACCAGATTGCCCGCCAGGTCCTCGCACGCGGATAAAATCGCGGCGTCAGTCCAGGGATAAAACCCGAAATCACGCTCGACGGCCTGGCCGCGAATTTTTTGCACCTTGTTGTTCGCCAGCAGCCAAAAACCTCCGGAGCGGCTGGTGAGCAGGTAATCCACCTGGTGCATCTGGTAGCGGCGCGGGGGCGGCAGGTTCTGTCGGGAGACCACGGCCGTCGAATCCAGCGCGATCAACTCCTGGCCGGTGGCGATCCAGAGCGTGCCGTTGGTCTCCAATGCCAGCGACCGGCAGTAAGCTGCGATCGGGCCCCACACATCCATGTGTCCGTCGCGGAATCGGCACAACTGCCCGTTTGCGGTCACCAACCAGATGTCGCCGTTTGCTGCTTCCACCGCTCCGGTCAGGCGGCCTTCGCGCTGCCGCGTGCCGATGTCGAGTGAACGCACCTGACCGTCCTTGATCAGCTTCGTTCCCTGGGTGTCCGTGCCGACCCACAAATTCCCCTGGCTGTCGCCAAACAAAAAAACCACCGGGCCACTGTTCAAGCCCGGCGTCTCGCTTTCGTCGAACACCGTGAACCGGTCCCCGTCAAATCGCGCCAGGCCGTCGAAGGTGCCGAGCCAGAGGTAACCGTCGCGCGTCTGTGCTAGCGCAATGACCGAACTCGAGGGCAACCCGCTTTCCCAGGACTTGATGGCGAATTTGGCGGGCGGGACGACGGCCGGTTCGCAGTTTCCGAAGTGAAAACCACCGAGCCAGAGTCCTGCGATTGCGAGCGCCCACGGGGTCTTCGGCATGCGCCATTGTTCGGAGGAAGGCGTGACGATGTAAAGCCGATTGACGCCGTTCAAATCGCCGGGAGCGCAACGCGGCAACCCCCCCACCAGCGCTTGGGGAACACGCGGCGGGGAAGCCGCGCCAACCGGCCGGCAGGATGCCCGCCTCCACCGTGGTGGCGCGCTTCCCAGCGTGCCGGTGAGGGCGGCATCCGTGCCGCCGGTTGGTGATGTTACCGCAAACCGATCCCGACCGGTGCGTCTATTTCGGCGGCGTCCCGTTTTGGGCGCCCGCCGCTTCGAGCAGCTTGCTGGTGGCGATTTGCAGGTAAGAGGCTGCGATCTCGTTGGTCTTGGATTGCAGCCGGAGGGAACGTTCACACCACAATCGCGCCGCGGCATAATCCTGCTTCTGCGCGTAGTGCCAGCCGACGTAGGCCGCCGTGAAATAGCCATTGGGGTCCAGTTCCGCCGCGCGCGTGATGTACGGTTCGGCTTCGCCCGTCCGATCCAGCCAGTCCAGACAGATGCCGTATCCCAGATAACTTTGGTCGTCGTAACGATTGGCATTCGTGCCGCGCGCGAACCAGGTCATGGCGTTGGTGGCCAGTTCCTGGTAATCGCTGCCCCCGGCAAAACTTTGCAGTCGGAGACCCTCGCCGACCTGCCAGGTGTTTTCGAAATTGCCCGACTCGGCGGCGAACGCTTTCGCGCGCGCGGCGATTTCCTCCGGTGTGTAGGCGAAACCGGCGCTTGCCCTGGCGGAGTTGGCGCGCACCAGCCAGAGACATTCGCGGCCCAGCCGCCCCTCCTGCCAGCCCAGATACCCCAGCCCCGCCAGCAAAACCAGGGTGATCACGACGCGCAGGCCCGCGCCCACCCGCACCCAGTAACCCTCCGTGGCGAATCGCAGATGACTGCTCAACAACGCCACCAGCCCGACCGCGAGCATCGCGTTGGCGGGGATTTGCAGGTTGAAATCCACCAGCGCGTGGATCAGCGCCGCCACCAGCGCGAGCGTGGCCCCCAGGAAGAAGGCGAATTTGTTGCTTTGGTTGCTTTTGAAATCATTCTCCGCGCGCCGCACATGTTTCCAGGTTTTCAGCACCCCCGCGAGCAGGACGATCAGGCCCGTGCCCACCAACGCACCGCCGGCCACGCCCCAATCCGCCAGCGTGTTGAGGTATTCGTTGTGCGCCCGATCCGGCCGCAACTGCACGGATGCCGGCCGGTAGGCGCGGAAACGATAATCAAAATGTCCCGGCCCGACGCCCAGCCAGACGTGATCGCGCCACATCTGCACCGTGGCCTGCCACAATTCGAACCGCATGTCCGCCTCGACGTTCTTGCCCGCTTCCACCCCGGCCTGCATGCGGCTCTTCAGGAACTGGCTCTTGGAAAACAGAAACGCCCCGCCGCCGATCAGGCACAGCATCAACACCAGCGACGGCAGGCGATAATTCCGATGCAACGCCAGCGTGCCGAACAACAACAGCACCGCGCATCCCGCCGCCAGCCAGCTTCCCCGCGATAGGGTGACGCCGATGCCTGCCACGATTACCAGGGCGGCGTAACCCAGCAGCACCTTGGTCACGGGTTTGGCCCGGCCCACCAGCGTGTAGGCCAGCGCCAGCGGCAGCAGCATTTCCAGAAACCCGCCGAGATGATTCGGGCAGATGTACGTTCCCACCCCGCGTCCCTTGTAAGGCGTGTGATACTGCCACACCCGATCCGAGCCGGTGAGGAATTGAAAAACTGCGTAGCCGGCAATGGCCAGCGCCAGAAAAATCATCGTGAAGCTGATGATCTGCGTGGACTCCTGCCGGTGCAGATTGTTCAGGATGGCGAAAAACAGGAACGCATAAATCAGGATGCGAATCAATTCCTGTCGCCCCACGTATTCGATGTCGCAGGTCAGATACCGGGCGACGGCGTAACCCGCGAACAGCAGCACCACCCAGCAAATCGGCGGCCAGAGCAAACGTCGCTGTTCACCCGCCCACAGACGAATCACCCACAGCAGTATCACCCCCAGCGTCAATCCCTGGATGATCAGGAACTCCGACGGACGCACCGCTCCCAGCGCCAGCGGTCCGAAAACCAAGATGGCGAGCACGAGGCCCAGAATGCCCCGCTCACACCAGCGATCCAAAACTTCGCGATTCATTGCGCCCGTAAATGGGTGAAGCTGCCAAACAAACGTCCGGCCACAAACTTGTTGCCGGCGGCCTCAAGATGAACGGCGTTCGCCTCCGGGTAAAGCGCGTTTCGGGGAACAAGGTCACCAAGGGCGCACCACGCCACACCACCAAGACGGCGCGCGGCACTCCGGGCCGCAGCACGCGCGCAGGTTGGAA
>CAYWMD010000101.1:0-10704 GCA_964458575.1 uncultured Bifidobacteriaceae bacterium
TCGTTGTCACCGTGCCCGGATTGTCTTCGCCGTCAAGCGATGCAAAACCATCCTTGCGCAAGGTGGCCAGACCGATCGCCGAATGGAACGGCAGATAATCGTGTAATCCGTCATAACCGGCGTAGTAAAGTCGCATCTCGTCGCCCACGACCAGCAACGATGCGGTGCTGATCATGCCGTGATCCCAGGTGCGCTTGGGCCCGCACGGCAGAATCGGCGGACGATCACCCTCTTCGCGCAACCAGTGAACGCCGTCGCGGCTCGTGACCAGTTCAATGAAGATCGGGCCGTGAAAATAGCCCTCGTCATCTTCGGCGCGGAAAACCGACAGGAAGCCTAGGTACAGGTTTTGATACGCGAAGACGGGACAAACGTAAAAGTGGGTGCGTTGAACGGAGCCCGGGATGGCCCAGCGATCGTCAAAATCATCCGGGGCCATGATCAGGCGCATCGCCGGCCATGAGTCGAAGCCCGTGCCTTCGCTGTAGCCGACGGCCCTTCGCCGCTGGCCTGAGACCGTGGCGTTTACCTTGGCGTAACCGCGGTACTTGTTGGCGAGTGGATCCCACATGACGCGGCAGGTGTCTCCGGCACTGAAAATTCCTTCCTTGGACAAGGTCTCCCAGCGCAGGCCGTCCGGTGAAGACTTGAACATATACTTGCCGGACTTTCCGCCACCGACGGTTTTGTAGCGCAGCGCCGGATCGGACTCGTGCGGCGTGTGCATCACCCAACCGCCGCCACCGACGAGGTTGTTCTCCTTCGCGCCGGTCACCTTCCACGGCATCAGGCCCAGCGTGGGTTTTTCCCAGCGAATTCCATCCTTGCTCACGGCATAGAGGGCGTGTCCCTTGTCGGGGTCGTTGCGCGGCGTCCAGCAGGAATACCACATCCGGTAGCCGTCGCCGTTCTCGGCGGGAAGCACGCCGTTGACCCGGATCATGCCGCCTTCCCACGGCTGGTCCGAGACGACGAGGGGATTGCCGGGATGCTTTTTGAACGGATGGTAGGTGCGAACCACGCCGGACTTCGACGCCACCAGATAATTGTCCACGAACAACTCCCACGGCCCGGTCAGATCGCCCAGCGATTTTTCGGCGAAGGCCGGGCACGGAAACAACAGCAGACAGACCAAGCCCATCAGCGCGTGGGGCGTCCATTGGTTCAGCAGGCCTCCGCTTGTGCTGACGGGCCTCCGCAGGGAGAAGAAACAGCAACGGGCGCTCCGGCGCTTTTCAAATGTGAGTTCGACAAATCTGTTCATGCAACATGGGGTAAGCGTACAGGCCGTTTCATTTGCCCCCAAGGAAAATGGTCGGAGCAGGAACGGTCGTCACCACTTCGGTTTGCGGCCATCAATCATGCTGCACCGTCGCTTGATGGCCGGGATAAAGTTTGTTGTGCTCCACAGCGTCGCGCATGGCGCGTTCCTTGTCGCCACACATCGGGCCGGTCCAGATGCCGTCGTGACTGCCGGCGACCTGCGTCGTGCAAATCGCGCGATAGCCCACGTCCGAGCCGCGCGTCATTTTGCCGGAGTTTTGCTGTTGTTTGTACGCGACCCCTTCACGCGTGGCGCAACCAGCAACAAGGGTGAAGGCGGCGGCGAAGCCAAGAACAGTTTGTCTGCGCATAATTTTGTGCTGTGGTTGACAAACAGATAGTCCTGTCACGTCACGAGGTCAAGCTGGATGGCATCATGGGCGGGACGCGCATCATTGGGCGCATACATGGTAATCTCGGAGCTTGTCTTCGGAGTCGAAGAACAGCCATGTCATCGTGTCCATGCTCGCGTGCAATAGAATTCCAGGGAACTGCTTCGCCGTCTCACGCACTCTGGGATTGGAGACCCGTTGTTCTATCTCCCATCGGTTACTGCTTCCGACCGAGTAATCCACAAACTCCAATCCAAGAGTCCGAGCAACCTGTTCGCGGGAAGCGTGCGACTGAAGCAGGGGTTGGATTGCAGCCTCGCGTGCTCGTCGTTCCTGCGCAGACGGTCCTCCCCGCTGGTATCGTTCAGCAACGACGATAAGGACGATGACAGCAATCAAAATGACAACCCCCACCAACATGAGCGCGGTGGCCAGATTTCTCCAAACGATGCTCATTGGTGTGGCAAAAGTGCTAACGACAATCGCGCTTGGTTGGAATAACCGCCTCAAGCTACATCACTTGTCATTCGCGCACCTTCGAATCAATAATGATCGTCACCGGCCCATCGTTGATCAGACTGACATCCATGTGCGCGCCGAATTCGCCTGTTTGAACCGGCTTGCCCAGGTCTTGCGTCAGGCGCGCGTGGAACTTTTCATAGAGCGGCACGGCAATCTCCGGTCGCGCGGCGCGGATGTAGGACGGACGATTTCCCTTCTTCGTGCTGGCGAACAGCGTGAACTGGCTGATTAGCAAAATCTCACCGCCCACTTCCTGCACCGAGCGGTTCATCACGCCGGCGTCATCGTTGAAGATGCGGAGGCGGACCAGTTTGCCGCTCAACCATTCGATGTCCTCGGCGGTATCGGCTTCTTCCACTCCCAACAATACCACCAGACCCTGACCGATCGCGCCTTTGACGCTGTCCGCGATGGTGACTTTGGCCTCGGAAACCCGTTGGATGACGGCGCGCATGGTCGCCGCGAATCAATGTTCGGATGTGGGGAGACAACCAATCTTGGTCAACAAAATGAGGTAGGCCAGCACGCCCGCAATCAGGAAGGCCCAACTGCCTTTGACGGCGTACAAAATGCCCAACCCCAGAACCACGCCCATGATCAAATACACCAGAATGGCGAACAAAAGCTTCATGCGGGCATGGTAAGGTTCGAGGCAGGTGATGCAAGTCATCTTCCGGTGGCATGACGCGCCTGGCGTTTGAGCGAACTGAGCGTACGTCGCGCTGGGGTCGGCTCCACTGCCGGCAGATATTCGCGGAGGAAAACCGGCCGGTCACGACGGCCCCCGCGCTGATAATCGCGCCACATGGTTTCGGCCACCAGCGATGGCGCTTGCTTCAATTCACGGGTCAGGAACTCGAACAGCCGTTCCATCAGTTTGACCAGCGCGATGCTGTCCGTGCGACCCACCCGCGCGTGCAACCACTCGCTCCAACGCAGGAAAGCGGCGAACGGCGATGCTTGTTCGGCGCACGGCTGGGACAGCCGCAGCCCGTTCGATTGTCTAAGGTCATTGGAAATATCCGAGGATCGTTCCACGTTCGTGGCCGCTGCGGCTGGGACAGCCGCGCTCCAAAGTAAGGGTGTCGTTTCGACAAAATTTCCACTGTTGCCCACCAGGTCCCAATAACGCGCAAAACGCCGCAGCTTCTGCATCGCAGCGAAATCAATCAGCTGGTTCTGCAAGATCTCGTACGGGGGATGCGGGTTGTAAACCATCCGCCACTCGGCGTCGTGGCGTACGATGGGCGTGCCGCGCAGCCGCTTGAGAATGCCCACCTGGATTTCCTGCGGACGCAGCCCCACAAGCCGGTCGAACCCAGCGGCAAAACTTTCCAGCGATTCACCCGGCAGGCCGACGATCAGATCCGCGTGGATGTGAACGCCCGTGTCGTCGCGGAGAAAACGGAAGTTCTCTGCGAGTCGTTGGTGGTTTTGGCGGCGTTTGATGCGGTTTTCAACTTCCGGGTTAAACGTCTGCACCCCAACTTCGAATTGCAGTGTGCCCGCCGGAAACCTGGCAATGATTTCGCGCAACTCCACGGGCAAGCGGTCGGGAATCATTTCGAAGTGATAGAAATTTCCAGGCCGGTGGCGTTCGAGAAAGAATTTGAGAATGGCGTGACTGGTGGCGATGTTCAGGTTGAAGGTGCGATCCACGAACTTGAATTGCCGCACGCCCCGGTCGAGGAGTCGCTGCATTTCGGACAGAAACGCTTCCAACGGCGCCTGCCGCACGGGAATGTCCAGCGAAGACAAACAGAACTCGCATGTAAACGGACAGCCACGCGAAGCTTCTGCGTAGATGATGCGGTGGGCGACATCCTGTTCGTCGTACAAGTCGTACGGCAGCACGAGTTGCGAGAAGTCCGGGAGTTCAGCAGGGATGATCTTTGGAAGTTGGAGTTCACGATTTAGCGTGTCTGCCGAACAAGCTGAAGCTTGAACTCCAACTAAAAGTGCGCCGCACACCTCGGCAAATTTCAAATCCGCCTCGCCCGTGATGACGTGATCCGCCAGTTTGACGATTTCCTGGTGTTCGGTTTCATAGCTCACCTCCGGTCCGCCGAGAATGATGAGAATGTCGGGTCGCACGCGTTTGATGGCGGCAACAACTTCCGTCGTGGGTCCAACGTTCCAAATGTAAATGCCCAGTCCGATGATTTTGGGATTTTGCGCCAGCAACACTTCCGCGATGTCCAGGGGCCGTTGATTGATGTCGAACTCGAGGAGGCGCGCGCGCGACCGGAGCGGACCGAGGTTGGCCAGCAGGTAGCGCAGACCAAACGCGGCGTGAATGTATTTCGCGTTGAGCGTCGTGAGCACGATGTCCGGCATTGCGGAAGATTATCACGGCCGCGCGCGCGGGCGCAATGACGCCCCTTGATTCTCCCGGGCGCGGGCGTAGTGTGCGATTGGGCATTCAACGAAAGGCTGTTTATGCCAGTCAAAAAGCTCAAAGAGTTCCTGGACGAAAACAAAGTCAAATACGTCAGCATCACCCACTCGCCCGCCTACACGGCACAGGAGGTGGCCGCCTCCGCGCATGTGCCGGGCCGGAGCATGGCCAAGGTCGTCATCGTCGAACTCGACGGTGAAATGGCGATGGCGGTTTTGCCGGCCAACCGCAAGGTTGTCCTGCAGGATCTGCGCGACATCACCGGCTCGGAACGGGTGAAGTTCACCGCGGAGGACAAGTTCAAGGATCGTTTCCCCGATTGCGAAATTGGTGCGATGCCGCCCTTCGGCAATCTCTACGGCATGGAGGTTTTTGCCGCGGAGTCGCTGGCCGGGAATGCCGAAATCGCATTCAACGCCGGCTCGCACGAGGAAATCATCAAGCTTGCCTACGGCGATTTCGAGCGGCTGGTGAAACCGAACGTGGTGGCGTTCACGACATAATCGGGAGGAAGCGTCCCTCCCAGAGCCAAATCTTGACCCACGGACTCTGACGGTGTCGGTGGGCGCGAAACTTTTTTCGCCACGGGGTTTTCTTTCCTTGATGGCTGACTCCATCCAAACTCCGCGCCCATGAGCCGAGCTGCTCGCTTCCTGTTGATCGCGGGACTAATCGTCTTCGCGATCGGCACGGCATGGATTCTATCGCGAGGCTCACACAGCCGGACCGCGCTGGCAAAATTCAAAGCCGAACTGCGCGCCAAGGGGGAAAAACTCTCCTGGCAGGAGCTCGGTTACCCGCGACCGCCAGAATCCACTCGGAGTCTCGATGACTTGCAGGCGGTGATGAGTCAGGCGGGGACGTTCCGGTATCACCCGGGCACGCTTGAACTGACGCACTTCACCGCCGCTGGTGGGGCTCAAGTGTGTTGGGCACGCCCACAACCACCCTTTTCCCCACCAAGGGGCTACGCTACGGTATCAAATGCTCCGACTTGGGAAGCGTTCTCCGCACAATTTGAATCCATCGCCGACGCGGTGTCGGAAATCCACGAAGCGGTCGAGGTGCCACCGCGATATTTTTTCAACGACCCCACCAACATTTTTAACCAGCCCAAAAGTCCGTTCGTGCTCTTGCGTAACGTGGCGCAAACGCTCACGGGTGACGCCATCGTCGCCTTGCATGCGCGTCAACCTGACCGTGCGCGCGCTGATCTGCACGCCCTCATCCAACTGGCCCGGTTCCATCGCGAAGACCTCACGCTCGTCAGTCAGATGATTCGTACCGCAATAACCGGTTTGGGCTTGGCGGTAACGTGGGAAGCGCTCCAAGCACCAGGTTGGACCGAGGCCAGCCTGGCGGCGTTGGAAATGGACTGGGAGACCGTGGACCTTACGGATGCTTTTGAGAAAGGCATGACCGGCGAACGCGCGTTCGGCGACTGCGCTTTCTCTTACGTGCGATCAGCCAGTTCCCGTGAGCGGATCAAGTTCTTCCGTCTCAACTCTGGTCCTCCCGGCCAATCGCTGGAGGACTATTTCGTGCAATTTGTTCTCGCGCCGCTGTGGCGTGCAAATTCGGAAACGGACGAATTCTTTCATCTGCAAAACCTGCAAAAGTCCCTCGACTCCTTCCGCCAGCTTCACCAAGGAACCTCCATGAATGAGGTGGACGGGCAACTCAAGGCGCACATTGATGAGATAAATGTCACGCTAAGCCGCCCGATGGCAAAGTATCAGTATTTGATCTCCGCCATTGCCCTTCCAAACTACACGCGCGCTGCCAGCGTGTGTGTCCGCACCGAAACCCAGCGCCGCCTCACCGTCACCGCCGTGGCCATCGAGCGCTACCGATTGCGGAACGGTCATCCCCCGCCCGGCCTCAATGCGATGGTACCGGAATTTCTTTCAGCGGTGCCCATTGACCTGATGAGCGCCAAACCGCTGGGCTACAAACTTAACGCCGATGGTGGTTTCACGCTTTACTCCGTGGGCGAGGACGGGCGCGATGACGGTGGCGACCCGAGTTCGCCCGGCGTCACGAACAAGTTCGATCTTTGGTCGGGCAAAGACGCCGTCTGGCCCAAGGCGGTGTTTGAAAATGAGCCGGCCAAATGAAGGTTCAATTCTATTTCCAACTTCGCGTGACCCGCTTGGATTGCCGAAGCTGTCCCAGCGCGAAACCCGGCGGCCCAATTCGTCACGGGTATCCCCAGCTTCGTCCCAAACGGGCGCGGCTTTGTCCCGAATCGGGAGCGTTCACTGAAGTATCGGTTTAATCTCGCCGCAGATGGCCGAACGCCAGCAGGCGCGTGACGCCGAAAAACAAAAACGTGAACTGACTATAACTATGAAGACTCCAATCAAACTCGCGATGATTGGCGCGCTGGGAGTACTGACCAGCACGGCCAGCCTCGCCCAGCCAAACCCCGGCGACGATGCATCGCCGCCCAATCCAACTCGTAATCGGCCGGGTTTCGACGGCCCCGGCCCGGCAGCGCCCCGACAGGTGTTGCTGGAAAAATACGATGCTAACAAAGATGGCAAGCTCGATGACAAGGAATTCAGCAATCTGGGGAAAGACGTCTTTGAAGGCAAACTGCCGCCGCCCGGTCGCGGCCCGGGCCCGGGTTTTCCAGGCGAGCGGAGCGGTCGCGGTTTTGGGCCGCAACGCCGGGGCGGTCCAGATGGTCCCGAGTTCGGCGCGTCTGAACGCCCCGGACCTCGAGGTGACAGAGATCGCATCCCCAGCCCGCGTGAAGATCGGATGAGTGATGGACCCGGCCCCCGTTCAGGTCGAATGATGGATCGCGGCAGCATCGGCGAAGACGGCGGCCCTGACCGACCACCCATGGCACGCGGTCCGCGAGGGTTCGGAAGGCCCGATTCCGAGGAAGGGAAGCAAATGGCCGCGCGGCATCGTCAGGAGTTCATCAAAAAGTACGATGCGAACGGCGATGGGAAGCTGGACGCTCCTGAGCGGGAGGCGATTGGCAAAGATATTGAGGATGGGAAGTTGCTACCCCCGCCGTTGCCACCTGCGGGACGCGAAGACGCACGTCCGAAAGAACAATAATAACCTTGGCAAACTGTCGTGCCCGCGAGCCGGCCCGGTTCGCGGGCATATTCAGTTTTCCAGGTGCTGCTTGCGAGATCGAGCGGTTTGCCCGGATACACGGTTCACCACGGGAGGAATCGTCGGGAGCAACATACCGGCTTCATCGGAGAGCTTATAGCCAACAAGCGGGGAAATTGGGTGGGTGTGGGAAGAAAAGTAGCAAACCTTCGCCTGAACTTCTCTTAACCGAATGACAATCCGATCTTGTTCGTATAGCGTTGGCCATCAATGTTTTGAAAACAAGCTCAATTCACGGCAATTTGCCCGTACGTTCCTGTATGGAGGATCGAACGATGGTATTTGGGGTGTTGGCTGCAATTATTCGTTGAAATCCTCCGCGAATTCATTACCATGACGGCGCGTCAGTCTTCCGGTGTTCGTGGTTTCCGAAAGGTCTAGGTCAGAAATCGGTTAACATGGGTCCGCCAACCGATTTGCCAACGAACCGTAAGGCTGTTGAATAATTTCTGAACCAGAACGGACGAAACGGCGTCAGTATAATATGTTGAATCGAAAAGATATCAGATCGCCCGGCCCTGCAGCCGGCCCCAGACGGGGTGGCAAAGGCGTTGGAGCGACAAAGGCATTTGTGGTGGGCCGACGGTTTGTGCTCGCAAGCGCGAAGCGCAAGCTGACTCCCGAGGGTAACGGGAAATCGGCCGGAAAAGAAAACGGCCAGAGAAAGGGTGATCCGAAGACCGATCCCAAAAATGCCGGGACACAACATCCCCCCGGCATCACCATCAACCCCACCGCCGCCGGCATTGACCTGACCGAGACGGTCAAGACCCTGCTGCACCTCGCGCAGGAAAATGGCTACGTCACTTACGACGACATCAACGATATTTTGCCCGATGGGCTGAACCCGGACGATCTGGATCAACTGTTCAGCAAGTTGCGAAGTCTGGACGTGGAAATCGTTGACCAAGCCGAGGCAGAACGCGCCAAGCCCGCGGAGCCAGAGGAGGACGAGGATGCGCGGCTTGAGATTCTGGACGATCCGGTGCGCATGTACATGAACCAGATGGGCAAGGTGCCTCTGCTCACGCGCGAACAGGAAGTCGAGATTTGCAAACGCATCGAGGATGCGGAACTCGACATGAAGCGGATCGTTTACGGCCTCGGTTTCACGGCCAAGGAACACATTGCCATTGCGGAAAAGCTGCTGGCGGAACCACCAAAGGAACGCTTCGACCGCGTGGTGGTGGACAAGAAGATTGCCAATCGTGAAGGTCACCTGCGCGACCTGCGGCGGCTCATCAAGATGGTCCATGCGCGCGACCAGAAGGTGGACGCCAAGTATGCGGCCTGGCAGAAGGCATCGCAAAAAGGCCGCAAGGAGCGCCTGAAACGGGAACTGGAAAAACTCGGCGCCAAGTTGCAGGAGTTTTTCCCGCGCTTCGCTTACAAACAGAAGGTCGTCGAGGAAATGATCGTCGTGGCCGGCAACGTCCACGAAAAATTCAAAGCCAGCGGGCGGCTCATCCAGGAGGTGGAAGCCCTGCGCACTTCGGGTGAACGGCGCGCCATCATCGAAGCCGAACGCGCCAAGATCCGGACCCTGGAACTGTTCGTCCGCCTGTCACGCGAGGAGTATAATGCAGCGTTTGTCGCATTGAAATCCGCGGCGGATCGTGCGCATCAGGCAAAAACCCACATGGCGGAGGCCAACTTGCGCCTGGTGGTTTCCGTCGCGAAGAAATACACCAACCGCGGCCAGTCCTTTCTGGATTTGATTCAAGAGGGAAACATCGGCTTGATGAAGGGTGTTGAGAAATTCGAGTATCGCCGTGGTTACAAGTTTTCGACCTATGCGATCTGGTGGATCCGGCAGGCCATCACCCGCTCGATCGCCGACCAGGCTCGCACCATCCGCATCCCGGTGCACATGATTGAAATCATGAACAAGCTCTGGCGGGCGCAGAAGCAGCTCACCCAGGAATTGGGGCGCGAACCAACCCCGGAGGAACTCGCCGACGAAATGCACATGCCCGTTTCGCGCATCAACGCGCTGCTCAAGATGGCGCAGCAGCCGGTGTCGCTGCATGCGCCGGTTGGCGACGACGGCGACGTGAGCGTTGGCGATTTCATCGAGGACAAATCGGCCGAGAATCCATCCGATGTGACCAGCTACAGCCTGCTCAAGGAAAAACTCGGCGACGTGCTGACCACGTTGACCGAACGCGAACGCAAAATTCTCGAAATGCGTTTCGGCCTGGCGGACGGTTACGAGCGGACGCTGGAAGAAATCGGCAAGATGTACAACGTAACGCGCGAGCGCATCCGGCAGATCGAAGCGAAGGCGCTGCGGAAACTGCGGCATCCCACGCGCGTGCGTCATTTGCAGGGCTTCCTGGAAACGGAAGAGGCCACGGCTGCTTAAACCTGGCAGATCGAGAGTGTGTTGCCCGGATCGGCGAAAGCTGGTCCGGGCGTTTTCATACTTCCCCCGGGCTGGCTGTGCAGTTACGATAGGCACATGAAAGCTCGAAACGTCTGCAAGACCGCTTTGGCCTGCTGTGGGGTCATCGCTCTGTTCGGATTGTTGCTCGTCGGTTGCGCGACTTCAAAAACCGATTGGAACAGCCGTGTCGGCAGTTACACCTACGATCAAGCGGTACTGGAGATGGGGCCGCCGGACAAACAAACCAAACTGTCCGACGGTAAAACCGTGGCCGAATGGTATTCACGCAGTTCCGGCGGGAGCGGGTTGAGCATCGGCGTGGGCGGCGGTTCGTACGGCAGCCATGGCGGGATGGGGGTGGGCGTGAGTCAATCCGTTGACTCCGGGAGCAGCGTCCGCGGTCTGAAGCTGGTGTTTGGCACTGATGGAAGACTGAGTTCCTGGTCGAAATGATTTGAACGGGATGTGCACAAACCGGGGGGCTGCCCATCACGCCCCGATGACTCATTGCGTTTGACAGGAGAGGCCCTGTCCGTGAAATATTTGGTCCGGTTGCCAGAGTAGCTCAGGGGTAGAGCAGAGGACTCATAAGCCTTTGGTCGGGGGTT
>CAYWMD010000102.1:0-10642 GCA_964458575.1 uncultured Bifidobacteriaceae bacterium
GCATGTCTTATCCACGCCGCCAGCGTTCGTTCTGAGCCAGAATCAAACTCTCCGTATAAAAACGTTAGTTTAATTCTTGTCCGAGGATTAATCGGACGAATTGCAATTTAAAACTCTTCCAGCCAAGGAACTAACTCCTTGAGCCAGAAGGGGCTCTCACTTATCGCACAATTCAATTTTCAAAGAGCAGCGGGTGTTGCCACCCAAAAAGTCTTATGCTGCCAACTCGAATCCGTTTCCCATTTAGGGGACAAAAAACCCGAGTGCCGAATCACATCTTTCAACTCGGCATCTCAGATTCGAGTTATCAAGCGCCGAGACACTATTAAGTCCCACGCCGACTGTCAACCGTTTTCAGCTTGATCAGTCTTTTCTGCCGCCAACGCGGCCGAACTTGGAAAAAATATCAGTCCAAAAATCTTGCGCAAGAGTTTTTTTTATTTTTTTTGAGTACGTTTTTCAGGGCTTTTTAAGCAAATCTGAGCAAAGACATGTTTTGTGTTTGCTCCCTGAAATGTTACCGGACCTTTGGCTTGCAACACGAATCCTGCCCAAGTCATTTCCAATAGAAGCTCAATACTTGGATATCTCGCGGATTATTCCTGGCCAGAATCGCAATGAACTGCCGCTTGTATCCCGCAATCTCGGCGTCCACCTGCACTTCAAACGTGCTACTGCGCACAGTAAAAAACGTGGAAGCGTACTGCGCAGCTGCCCGATTCAGACCTGCACTAAACAGCGCTTCCTGAATGCCAAAACCCGGGCTGCCAATTGGCCCCGCTGGCCCATACGCAGCATCGCCACCAGACCGCAATTCAATGATTCTGGCCGCAACCGTTTCGTCCACAAGCGGGACCATTTGGAGGGTGGTAAGTGAGGCGGTGTTGATGTTGATGCGCCCACTGGAAATTGGCGTGAATATATCAACCAGACCCACCGTGTAAGCCCCGACGTCCTGACTGGCAGCCATACGCTTGAACGGGTTTTGAAATGCAGCAGGGGGATGGTTCGTCGCCACGCCGCCCCAATATATTTCCGGTGTGACGCCGCGCACCAGCAACAACTCTGACAGGTCGTCAATGGGCTTGTTCTTGGCGAAGTAAGGCGGACTCAGGCCTTGGTAATAATCGCTCTCCGTCCCGCCGATGTGCCGGTTATCATCCGGGTCAATCCAGTCCAATATTGATCCTGAAATGGCCGACATGTCCCCGGCATCCACACCAACCAGCCGCAATGCCTGCTCCAAAGCTGCTTCGTCCGCGATGTTGACGTTGTACTTTCGTTCCAAGTCGGTAATCGTCAGAGAAAACTTCCCATCACCAAGCTGGTAGCCGCTTAGTGAGATGTTTGCCAGTACACTGTTGGAGGTGCAAATGCCACCGCCGCCGCCGGCCCAAACTTGGTTCAACGAATCATAGGGCTCACACGCCAGCGTCATCTGTTGAGCCAGTATGTAACGTGCGTATTCCACCCCAGAGCGTCCCAACCAGATGAGGTCCGTTTCCGAATTCGCATTCTGCGCGAGTTTCGTTTCCACCTTCATTTGAAACGCGAAGATCGCCGCCATGATCCCCAAAACCGTCACCCAGATCATTACGATGATCAACGCTATTCCGGCATGGCGACTCTTGACAGAAACTCTCATTCACGCCCCCGTTCACGTGGCCGCATCATCGATTGCCTCCCGGGCGAATCTGACCTGGGTTCGGCTGGCCCAACTGTCCAGGTTGACCGATTTGTCCAGGTTGCTGGCCTGGCTGGCCTGGCTGGCCGGGTTGACCTCCCATAGGCCGGGCTGGAGTTTGCCAAACTGCCGGCGCGGTGATGGACGGAAGCGCGACAATTCGAGTGATTTCTTCCTGGGTCTGCGAGTAAGAACGACGTTGGTTCTGTGAAGCCATTCGCAGCGTAATTTTCACCATTTTGGGCAGCGCGTTGGTTTGATTCCATTCTTCGACCCAGTCGTTTTTGGTCGTATCCCAAAATTCCATCAGGAACTCCTTCACATTCTTCGCCAGCACCAGCGGGTGCTCCTTTTCATCCTTGTCGAAATCCATCAAAATCGGGGTTTGCCGCAACACCAGTTGCCGCGTTGAATCCGGGCCACTTTCGATGGAAAAAGCAACGCGCCGCACATCGAAATCGCCGAAACGGCCGCTGCGTGGAAACGATTTTTGCAGTCGCGCCACAAAACTGATCGCCGCCTCGCTCCCATTTTCCGCGACGAATCCATAGTGCTGCAAATCCGCCGCAAACGAACGTGACGCCGTCAGGGCCTCCTCGATGGTCCGAATGGCGATACGCTCTCGTTGCGCTTGAGCCGCCGCCTCCAACCCCGCCTTCGACGCCCTCAATATGCCCATCCAACCCGAGTAAATCGCCGTAACTACCAGGATGAAAATGGCCAGCGCGACGAGGATCTCAATCAGAGTAAATGCGCTCGATCGCCGCTGCTCGAAGACATTCATGGCAACCTCCCCCGGCTCAGACTTCCCTTGGGTGACTCAGGCCGGTAAAGCAGGATGCTCAACTTCGACTCCACCGGCCCGCTGCGCCGCTGCACGATCATGTCCACCTGAAATAATCCGTTCGTTCCCACTTCATAAATATCACGCGTCCAGTCGAAATCCCGGTACATGTCGCCGAACTCACGGAAGTCGCTGCTCTCCAGACCTTCCGTCAGTTTGTTGGTGATCGAGAGTTCCGCGGCGACCATCCCAGCGTCCACCGTCTTGCGCTGCAACGCCCGCGCGTTGCGCAGCGAACCGGACACCAGCCCCAGGATGGCAAACATCGCCACGAAGAAAATCCCGAGCGCGATCATCACCTCAATCAATGTAAAAGCGAAAGCCTGCCGTCGTCGGAGGGACTTTTGTGGCAGCCCGTTAAACATGCTGTCGCTCCACCGCTCTGAGCCTGCAACTCGTGGATTCATCGCAAGACATCATCCACGCTGGTCATCCCCGTCGTTACTTCCGTCGTCACCTTCTTCCATTCGTTCTTGGGCGAACGCAGCACCAAAGTCATCTCGTCACTCGTGCCGTTCGGATAAAAGCGCACCCGCGCCCATTCGGAATCCTTGTACTCCATGAGATTGATGTCCAACATTTCGATCATGATGTCGTCCGCGATCTGGGCGCCTGAAGCGACACCTGGCGAAGCCAGCGGCCTTTCCGGAGCCGCACCTCCCCCGCCACTACCGCCGCTGACTACCATCCGGTGTTCCAAGGGATAAAATATTACGTCCGCCGGCGCTCCACTGAAAATTGCGCGGTTGCGCGCACTCCGGCAAACGTCCTCAACGTCGCTCGTGGCCTTGCGCATGCCTTCCTTGCTCAGCAGCTTGAAAACGGAAGGAACGCCCATTGCCAAAACGATCCCCATGATCCCCACCACCACCATGATTTCGATGAGCGTAAATGCGTTCGAATCGCCACCTGCGATCCGCGACCCGGGACGTAATGCTCCCCTCCGGTCAACAACCCCCCGCCTCGCCAGCTTCATCGTTCGAAACTTTTTCATCATCGGCCCGACATGGAACCAATGTTCGAGATCAACCGGAACATCGGCAGCAACACGCTTAACAACAGGAATCCGACACCCAGCGCCATCACGATGATCAAAACCGGCTCGATCAAATTCATCATCACCCGCAACGCAATCGCCAGCTCGCCTTCATAAGTATCGGCCACGTTCTTCAACGCGCCGGGCACGTCGCCCGTTTCCTCCCCGATTTTCACCAGGTCCACCATTAACTGCGGGAACACCTTGCTCTGCGCCAAGGGCTGCGCCAGCGTTTTGCCGTCCGTCACCGCGTCGCGCGTTTTGGCGATGGCGTCCTTGAGCAACTGGTTCGGCATGACCTGCTCGGTGATTTTCAACGCCGTCAACACCGGCACGCCGTTTTCCAGCAACGTTGACAGCGTCCGCGCAAACTGGCCGAACAGGTTCAATTTTACCACCTTGCCGATGACCGGCAGGCTCATCTTCCATTGGTCCAGCCGTTGGCGGCCCGTTGCGCTCGACTGGAAGCGCTTGAAGAAAATCCCCAGCGCCACCAGCATCAGCAGAATCAGCCACCAGTAATGCGTGAACGCATAGCCCACCGAAATCAGGATGCGCGTGGGCAACGGCAGCGCTACATCGAACCCTTTGAACATGTCCACGAACTTCGGCAGCATGAAATAAATGAAGAAGAGAATCAGCCCCACGCCCACGCAGCAAACCAGGATGGGATAAATCATCGCCGACGTCATTTTGCCCTGCACCTCGGCGAACTGCTGAAAATGGGTCGCCATGCGCCGCAACACGTCCACCAGCGCGCCGCTTTGTTCCCCCGCCCGAACCATGTTCACGTAGAGGTCGGTGAAAATCACCGGCTGCTTCGCCATCGAGTCGGAAAGGCTTTTTCCCTCCATCACGTCCTGTCGCAACTGCTTGCTCACCTCGGACGGAATGCCCTTGGATTCGAGATGCACCATGCTGTTCAACGCCACGCTCAACGGCATGCCGGCTTGCAGCAGATTCGCCAGTTGCTGCGTGAACGTCGCCATCTCCTGCAACTTGGGCTTCCGCTGTTTCGTCATCGCCTCCCGCAAGGCCGGCGGCAGCATCGCCGTGAAGGAATCCTTGCGGCCCGCCTTCTCCCCGCCCGCCGAAACCGCGCCCTTCGACGCCTCGACCGACACTGGAAAAAGCCCCAAACGCTCGATTTGCAGCAACGCCGCCGGGCGGTCAGCGACGTCCAGCACGCCCTGAACCACCTCGCCCGAACGCCGTCGCGCCCTGTATGAGAACTGTGCCATAAGCTCGATATTCTAAAACCAAATCAGACCGAAAGTTTCATGTTTTACGCGTCCACTTTCACATTTTCAGTCACGCGCCGCGGGAACGGTGAAACGTGAACTCGCATCCGGATTCAAGCTCCCCCGCCGATATCCCTGCAAATCCACCGTCACATGCCGGTAGCCAATTCCTCGCAAAGCCGCCGCAACTCGTTCGCTCAGTCCATTCTCCAATAACCGCGGCAACTCGGCCGGTCCAACCTCAATCCGCGCCAGCGCCGTCCCTTGCGCGTTGAATGTTGAATGTTGAATGTTGAATGTTCCCGCCGACTTCAGACTTTCAGCATCCGACTCCAGCCTGAATTCATGATGCCTCACCCGCACATCATAAAACCCCAGGTCTTTCAACACATTCTCCGCCGCCTCGATCATTGCCAGCTTTTCCGGCGTCACCGGCTCGCCGTGCGGAATGCGCGAACTCAAGCACGCCATCTGCGGCTTGTCCGCCGTCGGCAGCCCCAGTTGGGCCGACAACGCCCGGATCTCCGCCTTCGTCAACCCAACTTCCTTCAACGGCGCGCGCACCTGAAACTCCTTCGCCGCCTGCGCGCCCGGCCGAAAATCTCCGACGTCGCTCGCATTCTCGCCATAGGCAATCACCCCGAAACCCTCCGCCTTCGCCAGCGGTGCGAGTTCGTCGAACAATTCGTGTTTGCAGAAGTAGCAGCGGTTGGCCGGGTTCGCGAGATAGTTTGGATTTTCAAACTCCGCCGTCCGCACCACCCGCACCGGAAACCCGAACTCCTGCCCCAGCGCCACCGCCTCCGCCAGTTCCCGCCGCGGCAGACTGGGCGAGTCCGCAATCACCGCCAGGGACTTTGCACCCAGGACCTCATGCGCCACACGCGCCAGAAAAACCGAATCCACGCCGCCGGAATAGGCGACGAGGCAGGATCCGTAGGAGCGCAACAAAGCACGCAACTTGTCCATTTTATCAGCCGCGGTCACAGCTTCAGCGTGCCATTCGACGGGGATGTTGTCGAGCCGTGGTTGCGGTGACGATGCCACCGGACCGCGGATTGTCCCAATCCGCAGCGGCCCGAACTCCGCGCCTGCCGCGTCTTGACCAACCCTCGCGCTCCGATTCGGTCCCCGCCGTTGTCGGCGTTCCACGGCCGACACACCAATCGCCGGTAACATTACGGATGGCTCACGCCCCGGAAATCGGTTGTTTTCAGTCGCTCAAATGTTACGATGCAAGCGGTTCTCTGTGCACCACCCGGTGAGATATCTGGCGATGTCTGCCTGCGCGAAATTGTAACTCAGGCATTGCTTCGTTGACCGCCGCGCGCATGAGGGGGTGAAAGCTGGCTCTTGCAAAAAACATATTGCGCCATGATTGACCAAAACAAAAACGCCGCCCCGCCGAATCATCCGGCCGCCAGCGTGTCCAGCGGCCGGCTCCCCCGCCGTCCCGCGCACGTCACCCGCCGCCAATTCCTGCGCCAATACGGCATCGCTTCCAGCGCGCTCACCCTGAGCCCGTTTTTGCTCGACCGCCTCACAACGCTGTGTCAGGCGGCCTCGAATTCCACCCGCGTTTACAAGGTCCGCCACGGCGATTGTTTTCAAAATACCGCCAAGCTCTGGGAGATGGTCGGCGGACCGTCACACTACATCGGCGCCAACGACGTCGTGGTCATCAAAGGCAACGCCCAATGGCCCAACCAGGGTTACACCCACACCGGCTGCATCAAGGGCGTCATTGACCGGATCCTGGCCATTCCCGGTTTCGCCGGTGAAGTGATCATTTGCGACAACACCACCAACGGCGGCAAGCCCGGCGCGTGGGGTTTCGACGCCACCGCCGACAACCGGGAACACAACTGGCCGGATCACAACTGGAACTCGCTCGCCGCCGCATACCGCGCAAACGGCAAACCTGTCGCTGCCAAGAAACTCGTCCAGGGCGCGTGGCGCAACATCACCTTCCCCGGAATTGCACCCTGGAGTCCCGCCAATGGCGAAGGATGGGTCAGAAACTTTTTCACCTACAACGGCCGGAACACCTACTTCTCCTACCCCATTTTTCAATCCCCGTTGACCCCCGGTCGGCTGATTGACATGAAAAACGGCGTGTGGGAAAACGGCGGCTACACCGGCCGCAAGGTCAAGAGCATCTTCATGCCCACCTTGAACAATCACGGCTGGGGCGGCGAGGAGGACTACGCCGGCATCACCAGCGCCATCAAGTCCTTCTTCGGCGCCACCGAAATCCACGTGGGCGACGACGCCACCTGGAACGGCTACTATCACATCCACAGCAGCAGCTACACGCAGAACTCGGCTCTCACCGCGGGCAACCATG
This sequence comes from uncultured Bifidobacteriaceae bacterium, assembly GCA_964458575.1. Classification (GTDB taxonomy): domain Bacteria; phylum Verrucomicrobiota; class Verrucomicrobiia; order Limisphaerales; family JADLHS01; genus CAYWMD01. The sequence continues at coordinate 7,153 of CAYWMD010000102.1, forward strand.
TCGGACGTTTTATCAACACGATGTACAAGCCCGAGTTGTTCATCACCGCCGCCATGTGGTCCGGGTGGGAAAGCCGCACCGGCGACGCCGCGGAAACCAAGACCGTCCTCGCCTGCGAAAACCCGGTCACACTCGATTACATTGCCTGCCGCGACGTGATCTCGCCTCACGCCTCGTGGCTCAACCCCGACCTGAACAACAACACGCGCAAGCAAATCCTCGGTTGCAACAGCCAGGGCATCGGCACCATTGACCCGCAGCAGATCGAAGTCATCACCTTCGACTTCAACAAACCCACCGCCAGCCGGCTGGACATCGAACAGAAGATTCGCGATTTCAAGGCCGACCAGGCGAGCGAGCAGGACGTCAAGGACACCGTCAAACTTTACATGGAGGGCGACTAGCGTGGTTCGCGAATTACATTCTTTGACCGGCGACTCTTCCCGGGCCGGGGCTCCAGCCAACCTGCCCCTGAAACGGCGCGCGGGCGTCCCGCCCGCAGCACTTGCGACTGTCTCGGACTCTGTTCACATCCGCACTCGCAGCCATCCACCAGTGCGCTGCGGCCAGGATGACCGCCCTCCGTTCGCGGCCCGAACCCAGCCATGATTCTCCGGACGTTAACGCTGGCGATTGGTTGCTCGGGTCTGTTGCTGCCCCGCGCGTCCGGTTTTACCAGCGATGGCTCCGTCCTCACCCGCACCTTCGACAAATCCACTTCCTTGACGAACCAGCCGATCATTGTCACCGTCACCTTCACCAACAGCGGCGACACCGCGTTGCGGGGTTTCTTCTTCACTGAACAAGTCCGGACCGGCATTACCGTCAACACCCTCGCCGTGAAACTGAACGGCGTCACCATCAACGATTACACCTTCGAAACCGGCGCGGTCGCCGCCGTTTATGCCGGCTGCACGCCGCACCGTTGGGTATTGGAATCCCCCACCAACTTTCCCGAGGCGAACGCCGTCCCCGCGCACGGCAAAGTCCAGATCACCTACACCGCCAGCTCCCCCTCGCCGGGCGCTTTTCCCTTTAATCAATTCACCTGGGCCGGCTACCGCGCCAACACCGCCACCGCCTGCTTTGGCCACAGCGAAAACAGCGACCAACAATCCCTGCGTTTCACCAACCTCCTCTTCACGCCGCTCACCGTGAACATCGCCGGCAACGGTACCGTCTTCCCGAACTACAACGGCCAGCCCCTCCAAATCGGCAAAACCTATACCATGACCGCGACGCCGGGCGCCGGTTACCTTTTCAAAAACTGGACCGGCGGCGTCACGACGAACCACCCCACCGTCTCGTTCGTGATGAAATCCAACCTGGTCCTCCAGGCCAACTTCGTCACCAACTTCTACGCCGGCCTCAAAGGCAATTACTACGGCTTGTTCGCCGAAACCAACGGCACCCGCAACCACGACCGCTCCGGCAAATTCACCCTCACCCTCGCCGAATCAGGATCCTACAGCGCCAGTTTTGTTTTGGGCGCCGCCAGCCTCGCGGCCGCCGGCCGGTTCGACGCCTTTGGCCAGTCCCTCCTGCAATTGCGCCCCTCGCTCACCAGCACCGTGAGCGTTGCACTCCAATTGGACGCAACCAACCTGAGCGACAAAATCGAAGGCAACGTCAGCCAGCAATCCTGGATCGCCCCGCTGCTCGGCTTCCGCGCGCTCATCTACCCCAGGAACAATCCCTCGCCCGCTGCGGGCCGTTACACACTCATCGTTCCGGCCAGTGACGACGCGCAATGCCCCGGTGGCCACGGTTTCGCCGTGCTGATGGTGAGAGCCAACGGCCTGTTGCAATGCATTGGTCTCCTCGCCGACGGCACCGCTTTCAACCAGAGCTTACCCCTCTCGCAACAAGGTTATTGGCCCTTTTACCTCTCCCTCTACAATCGCCAAGGGTCGCTGTCCGGCTGGATCAGCTTCACCAATGAACCCGCGAGCGATTGCCACGGCCCGTTGAGCTGGATCCGGCCCGCCCTGCCGGGCGCCCGGTTCTATCCGCGCGGCTTCACGAACGAAACTGAAGCCGTCGGATCGAAGTACATCTCTCCGGCAACGACCCAGCGCATGTTGAACTTCACCAATGGCGTGGTGGAAATGTGCCAAGGCAACCTGCCGACGTCCTTGACCAACCACGTGCTGTTGAGCGTGCAAAACAATGTCCTCCCGGTCGGGGGCGAAAACCACCAACTGCGCCTGTCATTGTTTGTGCCCTACGGACTGATGAGCGGTCGCTTCCGCCATCCGGCCACCGGGAGAATGGTCGTCTTCCGCGGTGCCGTCCTGCAAAATCAGAACGGCGGCTTCGGCTGCTTCGCCGGCACGAACCAAAGCGGCGCCGTCTATTTCGGCCCTTGAAGCCGATTGAATGTCCGCTGTTCGATGTTGAATGTTGAATGTTGAACGTTCCCCTCGATCATTTCGTGTCTTTCGTGGTGCTATGTCTGCGACCGGCTTTGGTCGCGCGAATCACGACGGGCGACGATGCCAAAGGGTGGTCCATTCAGGTTGAGGAACGCCCGCCGCTTGCCTGCGGTTCGAGGTCTTGGTCCGGACATTTCCCGCCAAAGGGATTGAAAAACCAGGCGGGGGCGCGCAGGTTGTCCGCGTGAATGGGTTGCAGCGAATGACATGATCGGCGAGGTCCAACGCGCCAAGACCGCCTTGCGCCGGCAGGTCCGCGAACGGCTCGACCGGCTGACGGGGCAACAACGGTCGTCGGCTTCCGTCGAAATCTGCTCCCGGTTGCGCCGGCAGTCGGTGTGGCAGGCCAGCGGTCCGGTTTTGTTCTTTGCGCCGATGGCGGTTGAGCCGGACATCTGGCCTTTGTGCGAAGCGGCCCTGGGCGCCGGCCAAACGGTGGCGTTGCCCCGGTTCGCCGCCGCGACCGGCGACTATCGGGCGGCGCGGATTCAAAACCTCAAAACGGACGTGCGGCCCGGTCACTTTGGCATTCGCGAGCCGGCGGCGGGTTGTGCTGAACTGCCGATGGAAGCATTCGCGCTGGTGCTGGTGCCAGGCGTGGCGTTCGACCTGGCCGGTCATCGGCTGGGCCGGGGCCGGGGCGATTACGACCGTTTGCTGGCGCGGGCGCGGGGCGTCAAGGTCGGGGTCGCGTTCGACGAGCAACTGGTGGAGGCGGTGCCCACGGAAACGCTCGACGTGCGGCTGGATTTCATTTTGACCCCGACGCGGTGGGTGAAGGCGGAAGGTCAAGGGAAGCTCCGAGACTGAAGCTCGCAGCGGCAGCCTGGGCTGGAACTGGATTCCAGAACGGTGTGTTCTCACTCACCCCAACCCGGGGAGCGCTGATGCGGCGATTGATTTCTAGCGTCATCAAGCAATTCGGATATTTGAATTCAAAATATCGCACCCCCACAAAGTATAAGTGGACTGTAACCACCCTCGCGTGATATTCGTCTTCCACGTTCGATGAGAAACTGCATCAACATATCAGCCACGAGTTGGCCGACCATGTC
>CAYWMD010000103.1:0-7121 GCA_964458575.1 uncultured Bifidobacteriaceae bacterium
GTCTCCGTCGTCAACCATGCCTGCTGTTGCGTTCGTCCACCGTAGCAGGTGTCCAGCGGCGAACGTCGTGGCCTTAGGCCGCGAGGGCTAATTCTTCGTTAGCTTATTTGTTTGATGCGATGATTAACGAGGCCAACGCATCGTCCTCGGCATGCCGCCTCTGGCGTCTTTGTCAGGTCGAAACCAGTACGCCCCCATCCGGCAGGCATATCTTCGGCCAAGAACGCCATGCGGTCAAGACGGGGAATTTCCACCGAACAATACGCGAACGTTCAAGGTGCCGTGCGGTAAAAACGGGAAGCGAAGTTCGTGGCCTGCAAATCCACGAATGTGCCGCGACCGTTCGTCAACGTAACGCCGCCCAGGTTCGTCCAATTGGTCAAGGTCTGTGAGGCTTGAACGACGGCAATGGCGTTGCTGGGGCCGCTCAACGAAACGAGGGCTTGACGGTTGGTCCAAGCGAGCGATGTGGTGCAAGGGATACGAGAGGCGATCAATTGCAAATCGAAACTCAGATTGGTGCTGCTGACGGATGAAAGATGCACCTCGGCTGCGAGCGTATTCGTTCCCGCCACAAGCAGTCTCGGGTCAACCGTGAACGAGCGCCAGGTGTCTTGTAGCGCGGTCGGCGTGGCCGTGGCCAGGGTGTTGAAACTCGCGTTGGCAGCCAGGTTCACGAAAGTTACCGGCGTGCCGTTGAGATAAACCGCGGCGCCATCGTCCACGACCAGTTTCAGAAACAAATTGGTGATGCAGTTTACGTCGTCCGCCACGAAGGTTTTCCGAAAATACGTAGTCACGTATTTGTTGGCCGCATTACCGCCGAAGCTGACGACCGTTTTCTCGTCGCCATCGCCGTAGCCGAATTGCGCCACGCCGCTGCTCCATCCCGAATCATCGAAGCCGGGATGGCGCCAGGTCGTTCCCTGGTTCGAGCCGTTGGCGAGATGGCGCCAGGTTGAACCCGCAGCGACGAGGACTTGCGGTTCAAACGGGCCGTCGTTGCTGGTGCGCGCAAAGCGCCGCAGTGGTTGCGCCGACGCGCTTTCGCTGATGGTGAAATAGCCGCTGCCGATGGCGTCGAAGCCGATGGCTTCCCCGTTCGGCTCGCCGTTGGCGGTGCCGGTCACGGGAATGGAAATGGGCGGTCCGGCCAGCGCACTGCTGATGGATTGACCGTTGGTACGCAGCCATAGCCGCGCGAATTCTTCCTGCCGGACGAGGATCTCGTTGCCCGACGGCGAAATGTCCGCGGCGCTGGGGATATCGAAATCAACTGTTCTCACGAAAGCCAAGGCGAAGGTTCCTCCGGCATCCAGTTGCGCCTTGGTCGCTGTGTAAACGCGGCTGGTGGTTGCGGCCTTGGTTATGACGAAGAGATCACCGGTAGGCGGATCAATAAACAGGGACTCGGCGTTCTGCGCGCCGTCGGGGTAGGTGAGCGTGAGGGTGCGCGCACCTTTCAAAGTGGCCGTCACCGGGTTGGTATGATCGCGTGAGTAGATGGCCGGCTCGGGAATTTGATAAACCTTGATGTTGGCGCGGCTGAGGCCGTTATCGCCGATGTCACCAACGTAAAGGTAAAGGACGTTGGTGACCGGCCCCGGCCCGACGGCGATGTCTTCGTTGTCCGTGTTACCGGGGATTGTGTAGGTACCGAGCAGCCGACCCTGGGTGTCCATTGCGAACACGACCGCCGGATTGCCGGAATCGTTGTGCGTCCAGAGCACACCGGCGTTGTTGCGACTGGCGGCGATGCCGGATGCCTCGCTCAATCCAGCGATGTTCACCGTTCCGTTGGTCACCGCATTCGCAAAAGCCGGTGTAGCGAAACTCTGTAGCGGTATAAGCGCGAACGCGACGAGCCCAAGTGCGATCAAACGACTGCGAACAGCCATGGTTTGGTTTTCCCGATCACCTGCATAAGTAAAAAAGTGCGTCATGAGTCAGTTTACCCGAACCGGCGCTGCGCGACGTGAACTCGACCGCACAGTCGTTTGGTGTGGCCACATCGTAACCATGCCGGCCGTTCCGTCCATGATGTACCGCAGCGACGGGTGGTTCTGCAAGGGAGGGCGTTGGCAGCCGCGCGAACTTTGCCGCAGTGTCCCACTGGTTTCACAGCCATCGAACGGTGCCGCGACGGCTGGCCGCAGGTCACACCGGCCGGCCTCATTAATCCTTCTCCGCGATCAGCGACTGGATCGCCTTCTCAACGTCGCTGTTGCGGATATCGCCCCAACGGAGGTTTCCCTTCCGATCAATAACATAGTAGTCCGGGTAGCTGTCGGCTTTGTAGGCGGCGAAGGTGTCGCCCTTGCCGGCATCGAGGGCGACGGCGTATTGCATCTTGCGGTCCTTGACGGTGGCTTCCATTTTCTCGCCGCCCCGGGGCGCGCAGACGGCGATGATCACCACGCCTTTGGCCGCATACTTCTGCTGCAATTCATTGTTGTGCGGCACGGAGGCGAGACACGGGCCGCACCAGGTCGCCCAGAAGTCGAGCACGACGATTTTCCCCTTGAGGTCGGCGAGCGTGAGCGGTTTGGAATTGAGCCACTGCGCGGTCGCGAGCGGCGGCGCGGGCTTGCCTTGCAAACCGGCGATGGCGGCCCGGTTTTTGTTTTCTTCCAGCGCCGGACTGGCGGTGTCAGCGGCAGGAATGGTGTAATGGGTGGAAGCAACCAGCAGAGCAACCACTGACCAAGTGTGGATGGCTTTCATATCTCTGCCCGAATATGGCCACCGCACCTGCGCGGGCAAAGCTAAAAAGCGACGCGACCAGGATGACGCGGCCCTTCCGTCGAGTTCAGATCAAGGACGCGGTAAATTGGGCTTTGCAACCGGAGTTCTTCGCGCTACACGATTGTCCCATGACAAACCAACTTCTCAATCTGGACACGTTGCAACACGCGAAACAGAAGATCGTTGACCTGAGCATCGCCTTCGGGCCGCGCCTGGCCACGGCGGTACTGATCATGATCGTCGGGTTTTTCGTGGCCCGTTGGGTCGCCAAGGTGGTGGAGCGTTGGTTGGAAAAGGTGGAGTTGGAGCCGCCCGTGCGACAACTGCTGCTGCGCCTTGTGCGGCTGGTCGTAATCGTGCTCTTTCTGCTGCTGGCCCTGCAAAATCTCCAGGTGGAGTTGCTGCCGTTGATCGCGGGGCTGGGCGTGGCCGGGGCCGGCATTGCCTTCGCCATGCAGGGGGTGCTCGGGAACCTCTTCGCCGGGCTGACGATCATTTTCACCAAGCCGTTCCGCGTGGGCGAATACGTTTCGATGGTTGGCGTCGAAGGCCGGGTCGAGGCCATCGAGTTATTCAACACGAAACTGAGTCATCCGGATCTTTCCAAGATCGTGGTGCCCAACCGCAAAATCGTCGGTGAAATCCTGCATAACTACGGGAAGATCCGGCAGCTCGACGTGGTGGTGGGCGTGGCCTACAGCACCGACCTCAACACGGCGCTCGCCGCCGTGAACGCCGTCCTGCTGCAAAACCCGCGCGTCCTCAAAGACCCGGCGCCGGTGGTCCGCGTCCGCGTGTTGGCTGATTCGTCCATCAACCTGGAGGTCAAGCCGTGGGTGAACGTGCCCGACTTCGGCGTCGCCGGCGGCGAGGTGAACAAGGCCATCGTGGAGGAATTCCGGGCGCGCGGCATTTCGATTCCATTCCCGCAACGGGAGGTGCGCCTGTTGAATGCTGCGGTCGCTTGACCCGTCAACCGCACGTGCCTGAATTGCGCCGGCGGGCCCGTGCAACGGAAGCGTTCGATTCAGGGCAGTGCGGGCGTGACGAGTTGAAAATCGCCTTGAGCCCCGGGCCATTCCGCAATCGGAATTTGCATGAGGCGGTTGGTCGGAACGGCGGCGACGTTCGTGAATTGAATCCAATTGAATGGATCGAGCGTGTCGCTCCGGCGAACCGTGTAACTGCGGCCCGCCATCGCGGTCCATGCCAGCACGGGACAGCAACCGGCGGCGGCTGACGACGATTGCAACCGCAGGGCGCTGGCATCGTCCTGCGGATCGGTGCCCGCAAGAAATTCTTCGTGGTTCGTCAGGCCATCTTCGTCGGCATCAAGGTTTGCGTCGTTCACACCGGAATCCAGGCCGTTCGCCAGTTCCCAGGCGTCGGGCAAACCGTCGCCGTCCGCGTCCGGGTTCACGTAGGTGGCCGTCAGTGAAAGGACGAAGCTGGCATCGGTGTTGTTGGCGGACGATTGATGCAATTCCACCGCCACGACGTTGGTGCCGTCCAGGAGATGCGCCGGCGAAACCGGTGTGGGATAAAATGTGTTTTCACCCGCGCCGCTGACGGCGGAGGTGGCCTGGGTAAGATAATTGACGGCGTCACCGGGCATGTTGCTGCGAAAGATTTCAACGTCATTCAGATAAACCACGGCACCGTCATCGCGCAACAGGCTCGCCGTCAGGCTGAGATAATTCGTGACATGCGCCCGCACGAACGTATGCCGAAAATAGGTCGTGACCGGCCGGTTCGTGAGCACCGTGACTTCGTCCCCGTCGCCCAGACCCAGTTGCGCCGGTCCGGCGGGCCACGCGGAATCGGCGAATCCCGCCAGACGCCAGTTCGTGCCCGGGTCACTACCGTTGTTCAGATAGCGCCAGACGGCATTCGACCCAATGAGCGTGGCCGGCTCCGGCGTCAACACGTGGATCGGCACGGCTTCGCTCTCGGTGGCGCCGAATTCGTTGTCGTGCGCCCGCGCCACGAGTGCATAACTGGCGGGCGCCAGATTGGTGACGATGAAAATAAATGGCGCGCTCTGGCGTTCGCCGAGCCATACGCCGTCGGCATACAACTCCACCTTCGAAATCTGGCCGTCGCTGTCGGTCGCAAGCACCTCCACGGTGATTGGAGCATGCGGGGCGAAAGTGCTGTGCGCCGCAGGTTCAATCTCGTCGCTTGGAGAAAGCAAGACGGCAAAAACTCTGACGGTGAGAACACTGTGCCACGCATTGACCGGGCTTGTGCAGCGGGAGAACAACGTTCCGCAACGATTCTCATTTTGACGACGGAGCGCCGGCTCGCAGCCGGCTTGGGACGATGAAACCGCGAGCGACAGCCGTTCTTTTTTGCGCGGGGCCAGCCAATTGCAAATTCGGCGCTCCGCCAACATTTGAATACCTCGAACGTTCCCACGGGAAATCCGCCCCAATCGGCGGGCGTGGCGATTCAGGGCGTGCGACTTTTCAGCGACGGGTGCATACTGAGGTCAGCCATGAAGCTTAAACTGGCGGGCATCGTGTGTTTGGTGGCCGGCGTGTTGCTGGTTGTGTGGGGACACAACATCGCGCAGTCCATCGGCGGCCGGCTGCAAAATGCGCTCATCGGTTCGCCCGGCGACAAGCCGATGCTGCTCTACCTTATCGGCGGCGCCTTGTGCGTCGCCGGCGCGTTCCAGATCTTCGTCGGGAAAAAGTGAGCTGCAACGCGTTCGGATCGGCTCCTCGCGCTACGGAAAAACGATCTCCGTCGTGGTCGCCTTCTCGTCCCAACCACGCGTTGGCTCGACGGTCACGGACGAAACGTCCTTGATCGAAATCATGCGCCCGCGGGTCTTCGGGCTTTTCACTTCGATGTGGTTCGGGTTGCACGTCTGCTGGCTGATCTTTTGGTGCGGCGCGGGTTTGTAACGCACGTAAAGAATCTTCGGCGTGCCTTTTTCGAAGAACAGGATGCGCGATTTGTCCGGGATGCAGAGGTAGGCCTTGTTCAAAATGGTGCCGCCGAATTTGAACCGCTTGAGGTAGCTGGCCTTGCGGTCGGTGTAGGCGCATGTGAACACGGTTTCGCGATCCGGCAGGCCGCAGTAGAACAACTCTGGTCCGACGAATAATTTTTCCGGCAGTTCGGTGACCTTGTAGGTGCCGTCTTTGAACACGAGGAGAATTTTGTCGAACTTCGTGCATTCGACCTTGAATTCTTCACCGCTAACCTTGTAGCCGACGTAACCGCTTTCGCGGTCGTAGGCGACCTTGAACGCCTTGAACGCCACCGCTTTCACGTCCACTTCTTCGTGCTTGGAGGACTTCGTGGTGAGGCGCGGATATTGCGGGCCGTATTTCTCCAGCAATCCTTCGAGATGGCCGATGACATATTTCGTGAGGTTCTTGAGATTCTTCTGCGTCTCGACGATGTCCGCCTTCACCTGCTCCATTTCCTTGCGATGCTGGCTGATGTCAAACAAGGAAATCCGGCGGATGCGGACTTGCAACAACCGTTCCACGTCGGGATCGGTCAACTCGCGGACCAGTTGTCGTTTGAAGGGCTTGAAGCCCCGGTAAACAGCTTCGGTCACAGCATCTGAGGTTTTGCACTTCTCAATGAGCTTGTAGATGCGCTCTTCGATGAAAATGCGTTCCAGCGTGCGAAAGTGCAGTTCTTCCTGAAGCTTCTGCTGTTTGAGTTCGAGTTCGCGCTTCAGCGTCTCAACCAATTGCGCCGTGTTTTCGCGCAACACTTCGCTCACAGTCAGCTCGACCGGGCGATTGTCCTTGATGACGACGATGCGGCTGGCAATCGTCACTTCGCAATCGGTGAAGGCATACAGCGCGTCAATCAATTGGTCTTGATCCACGCCCGGAGGGCACTTGATTTCGATCTCGACATTCTCGCTGGTGAAATCGTTGATCGATTTCACCTTCAACTTACCCTTCTCGACCGCAGCTTCGATGGAGGTGGTGAGCGATTCGGTCGTGGTACCCGGCGGCAATTCCGTGATGAAGACCGCGTTGTCGTCGCGGTATTTGATGCGGGCGCGCACCTTCACGCTGCCCTTGCCGTCCTGATAATCGCGCGCGTCCATGAGTCCGCCGGTCGGAAAATCCGGCAGACACTTGAACGACTGTTTCTTGAGAATCGCGATCTGCGCTTCGAGCAGTTCGGGAAAATTGTGCGGCAAAATCTTCGCGCTCAATCCAACCGCAATCCCCTCCGTGCCCAGCATGAGCGTGAGCGGCAGTTTGCTTGGAAAAGTCACCGGCTCCTTGTTGCGACCGTCGTAGCTCGGCACGAACTCTGTGATTTCGTCGTTGAACAGTTCGGTGCGCGCGAGTTCGGTGAGGCGGGCCTCGATGTAACGCGGCGCGGCGGCGTGG
>CAYWMD010000104.1:0-6759 GCA_964458575.1 uncultured Bifidobacteriaceae bacterium
CTCACCCCGGCCCTCTCCCGCTGGGAGAGGGAGAATCGCAGCCAGTCCATTGAACGACGGAGCGGCGAAATTTGCCGGAGATTCATCGGAAAACACCGAAGTGCAAGTATGCTGTTCCCTCTCCCAGCGGGAGAGGGTCAGGGTGAGGGAGAACGTCAAGGCACACCTGAACTGCGGTCACAAAACCTTCGCAGGCTTTCTGGTCGCAGCGGCAGTCCTGGTAAATCCGGCCCTCGGTGCCACGAGTGCGCAACCAGCCTTGGATAGCAAGCCCTACCTCAACTCCGTGCGCAAATTCGCCGACTCGGTACTGGAACACGGACGCGACACATACGGCTCGAAACAAACGCCGCTGTTCGTGGATGGGTTGCAGGTGGAAAACTTGGAGCCCGTGCGTTGGAAGAAGGGCGGTGAAACCTGGGTGTTGTGCAACTTCGCCAGTCAGCAGGCGCTAATGCGCACCTTGGATGGTCTGACCGGCTTGACGAAGGACAAACGCTACCGCCAGTCCGCCGAAGACGCCACACGTTACGTGCTCACGCATCTGACTTCCCCAAGCGGTTTGATCTATTGGGGCGGGCACATGGCGTGGGATCTGGAGAGTGAACGCGCGGCGGGCCAGTATGCCGACGTCCACGAGTTCAAGCGGCATCAGCCTTATTTTCCGCTCTTGTGGCGTGTAAACGCGCAAGCAACCCGCCAGTTGCTTGAAGCGATTTGGGCCAATCACTTGGTGGACTGGTCGCGGCTGGATTACAACCGCCACGCGAAAACTGGAAAACTGGTGCCACCGCAATGGGACCATCCCTTTGAAGAAAACATCGAAGTCCCATTCCTCACCGACAAGGGAAATCTATCCTTCGCCCTCGTCACGCCGTCGCTTCTCGACGCCGGCACGGCGCTGGCGGTGTTGGGCAAGGACGACAACGCCCTGCTCTGGACGCGCCGATTGGCCTATCGGTGGGAACAAAGCCGCGACCCTAAAACCGGCTTGAGCGGCGGACAGCTCAGTTACCACACGCAAGACCGCGCCCGGGACGCGCTGGGCCAAGTTCATCCGAACATCAACGAAGCGAAAATCGTGGCCACCTATCATCGCAAAGGCCGTTACCAGGACATCCCGCTCGCCGAAATGCAGGCGGCGGAGCAATTGCTCGTGGCGGGCGGCAAGCGCGCAAAACTCGGCCGGGAATTCATCCGCTGGGCCTCCGAAGATTTGAAAGCCTACGGGAAATATTGCTACGACCCGGCGTCGGGAAATTTCATTTCGATGATGACCGACGGCACGCCGATCCGGTGGCAGGAGTCGCGCAAGGGTTACTACACGCCGGAATCGTTCGAGCCAGCGGAGCCGGATGGTTACATCCTGTGGAATTACGCCCTGGCCTATCGCCTGACGAAGGATGAAGCGCACTGGAACATGGCGCGCCAGTTGGCGAAGTCGCTTCAACTCGGCGACATCGGCCAGCCGAAATCAAAGGAGCGGCAACTGGCGTTCAGCACGGCGGCAGCGAACTGGCAATACCTCTACTCGCTGTTAGAACTGGCGAAAGCCACCGGTTACCGCAGCTTCCTGAAACTTGCGTGTCGTGTGGGCGACAACCTGGTGCAAACTCAAACACGAACGGGGTTGTTTCCCCGGGAAGGAAAACTTTACGCGCGAACGGGCGACGAAGTTCCCCTGGCCCTGTTGCATCTGGCCGCGGCCCTCGATGGCAAATCCTCCCGGCTGCCGCCGCCCATGCTCGACAACGGCTATCTCCACGCCGAATACGACGGCTCTGATGGACTGAATCCGAACATCAAAGACCAGCGGACTTACGACCGCTTCGTGTTCTACGGCGACCGCTGAAAGCCGTGCGGCAACTTGAATTCAGCGCGACGCCGGTCCGTCAGACGAAGGAACTGATGAGATTGAATTTCTATTTTCATGCGCGAAGTAATCTGAAACCGCCTCGCGGTGTTGCGTGCCTGATTGCGGCAGGTGTTCTGGCCTGCAGGTCCGTGGCCGTGGGCGTCGAACCCGAAACCGACAGTCAACGCTATCTCGCCGCCGTCCGGTCGTTCGCCGACACCGTGCTCGAACACGGGCGCGACAACTACGGCCAGAATCGCACGCCGCTGTTCGTGGACGGATTGCAGGTGGAAACGCTGGAACCGGTTCGCTGGAAGAAGAACGGGCAAACGTGGGTCTTGTGCAACTTCGCCAGCCAGCAATCCCTCATGCGCACGTTGGACGGTTTGTCCGCCCTGACCGGCGACGAACGCTATCGTCCCGCCGCGGAAGATGCCGCGCGTTACGCGTTGAAGCATCTGCGTTCGGCCAACGGTTTGATCTACTGGGGCGGACATATCGCGTGGGATCTGGATCAGGACCGTGCCGTGGGCGAGTATCCCGACATCCATGAGATGAAAAACCATCAGCCCTACTATCCGCTGTTGTGGCGGGTGGACGCGGAGAGCACGCGGCGGTTGCTGGAAGCGGTCTGGGGCGCGCACATCCTGGATTGGTCGCTTCTGGACTACAATCGCCACGCCAAAACTGAAAAGCTCACTCCGGCACAATGGGATCATGCCTTTCGCGAGGACATGGAAGTGCCGTTCCCCACCGACACCAGCAACTTGTCATTTGCGCTGGTCACGCCGTCGTTGATTGACGCCGGCGCGGCGCTGGCGGTGTTGGGCCAGGATGAGAAGGCGCTGCTTTGGACGCGTCGGCTTGCGTATCGCTGGCAACAGGGCCACGATCCGAAAACCGGCTTGTGCGGCGGCCAACTCAGTTATCGCCAGCCGGACCGCGCGCAAATGACGCTCGGCCACGTGCATCCGACCATTAACGAGGCGAAGATCGTCGCGAGCTATCATCGCACGGGTCGCTACCACGACATCCCGCTCGCGGAGATGCAGGCGGCCGAAAAACTCGTTGCTGCGGGTGGAGAATATCAAAAAGTGGGACGCGAGTTCATCCGCTGGGCGTCTGAAGATTTGAAGACCTACGCCAAACACTGTTACGACCCGAAGTCCGGCAAGTTCATCGCCAAGATGACCGACGGCACGGCCATCCGATGGCAGGAAGCGCGCGCGGGTTACTATGATACGTCGTCGTTCGCGCCCGCAGCTCCGAACAGTTCCGTCCTTTGGAGTTACGCACTGGCCTACCGGCTCACACAGGACAAGGCCCACTGGACCATGGCGCGGCAACTGGCCAAGGCCATGGAACTCGGTGACATCGGCAAGCCCGGCACGAAGCGTCGAAAACTTCAGTTCGACACCACGGCCGCGGACTGGCGTTTGATTTATTCGCTGCTGGAACTGGCCACGGCGACCGGCGACCGAAGTTTTCTGAAACTGGCCAGCCGCGTGGGTGACAATCTGCTGCAAATCCAGAGCAAGACCGGTTTGTTCCCGCGGCCGGAACGGGAATATGCCCGAACCGGCGACGAAATTCCGCTGGCCATTCTGCATCTCACCGCCGCCCTTGATCAAAAGCAATCGCTGATGCCGCCGCCCATGCTCGACAACGCCTTTTTCCACGCCGCGTTTGACGGGTTTGCGGTGCCGCAGAAACCGGGCATCGTGGACCACCGGACTTACGACGGCACAGTTTTCTACGGGAGCTACTGAGTTTCTGAATCCTCCTCGTCGTCGTTTTCGTCTTCGTCCTCGATTTCCCGTTTTTCGATTACGAGGACGAAGACGAGAACGACGACGAGGAGCGCTTGCTTTGAATTTCCCGCATTCATGAAACGTCAGGAGAAGGACGAATCTCGATTCGCGGATTAAGTCTGGCGGCCTTCAGGAAAAACTCCTACCGTTGCGGCGACCAATCCAGACGAAACTCGAATGAAAACCGAACGCACATCAAAACTTCCGCTTTTCTACACGCACGGCATCGGCTCCTTGCCCCGGCCGCAGGCCGTTCGCGACCTGCTCGCGCGCCGCACCGAAATATCTCCCGCGGAATACGCCGCCGCGATGGATGACATGGTGCGCTTCGCCATTCGCTTTCAGGAACTGGCGGGGCTGGACGTGGTCGGCGACGGCGAATGGCGGCGGGTGCAATACGTGGATGAATTTCTGGATCGCACCGGTGCGTTTGAGCGGGTGGACCGTTACGAGCATCAGGGTGAAGTGAAATATCGGCGCGTGATCGTGCGGAAGATGGATGTCCGCGAGCCGGTGTTCGCCAAAGATGCGCAGTTCTTGAAGGCGAACACCAAACGCTGCACCAAGTTTGCGCTGCCCAGTCCGTTCCTGATCGCCATTCGTTATTGGAAGGCGGAATTCAGTGCCAGCGCCTATCCCACACACGAGCATTTCATCGAGCATCTGGCCGAGGTTCTGGCCAACGAGGCCAAAGCGGTCGCAGCCGCCGGAATTGACATCATCCAGCTCGACGATCCGGCGCTGACGTATTTTTGCGACCGTCACCTGATGGCCGGCGAGGGAACGCACGACCAGCGCTTGCGTCAAAACTGGGATGTGGAGAAGCAATTTCCAATGGCGGTCGCCACCATCAATCGCATCGTCGAAGGATTGAAGGCGGAAATTCACCTGCACTGCTGCCACAGCGTTTACAAGCGTCGCGCGGATGTGACGGGTGATTACAAACCCATCCTGCCGCGCTTGAAAGACGCGCACATTGACCGCGTGAATCTCGAATTCGCCTATCAGGAAACCGGCAGCATCAGCGACCTAGCGCACTTGCCGGCACACATTGACGTCGGCTTGGGCGTGGTGGACGTGCGAACACAAGCACCCCAAACCGTCGAGGAGATTGAGAAACTGGGCGCAGCCGGCGCCAAGGTCATTGCGCCGGAGCGCATCGCGCTCAACCCCGATTGCGGTTTCGCGCCGAACTCACTCGAACCGCCGACGATTGATGAAGCTTACGAGAAGTTGAAGCGGATGACGGAAGCCGCGGCGCGGTTGAGAACGCAGTTTACCAAAAAAGCATGAGAGCAGTACAAAACGAACAAGCGTCGCTGAAGACGACGCACTCCAAAAGCTTCGCGACTGCCAACCAACTCATGCCAATCGTGATCTTCGGGTTGGTTTTTGCGCTCGGTCTGTGTTCGAGCTTCGCCCAATGGACCAACATCGCTCCCGGCATTGACTACCGCGAGTTCACACTCGACGGCCCGGTGCGTGTCTTCGTGACCCGCGCCGACCGCAGCACGAATACGTGGACGATTGATTCCATGACCAGCATGGGTGAAATCAAAGGCGGCCACGAGGTCGTGCCCAAAATGGCTGAACGTTACGACGACACGATCACCTTCGACGGCCATCGTTACGACGTGAAAGTGGCCATCAACGGTGATTACTACGACGGCACGGACCGCAGTGGCTATGCGCTCAGCGGCCAGCTCATGAACGGTTGGTTCGCGAAGCGTTACACGGATTATTCCGGGAGCAGCGGATTCGTCTGGACGTCGGATCGCCGCTGTTTTCTGGGAGGCAATGTGCAGTGTGGCAAGGTGTATCAGCAGGTCACTTTCGCGGATAAAGGCCAGATGCGGATTGACCAGTTCAACGATTACAAGCCGCGAAACAAGGATTCGCTGGCCTATTACACGTGGCAATTTGGCGCGAGCACGGGCACAACCAATGACGGCGTCGAGGTGTCGATTCGCATGTCGGCGCCGGCCGGTTTGTTTTCGCCGGTGCCGGGGGTAAAGGGCGAGATCGTCAAGGTCCGGGATCCGGGGCGTTCCTCGCCACTGCCATTCAATCATGTGGTTCTGTCCGCGGGCGGCAAGGCGGCTGAGGAACTGCGTAAACACGTGCGCGTTGGGGCGGCCGTTGAGTTTTTGTTCGCACTGAACGACCACGGCGTGACCGAAACGGGTGTCAAACCGGGCGACTGGCAAAACGCCTACGCCGGCATTGGCGCGCCGAAATACATTCTGGTGAACGGCAATGTGCCGCGCGATTGGGAGGCGAAGGCGGCGAAGCTGGCCGCCCAGGGAAAAAAGCACGGCTCGGTGGTACAAGACCCACGCACCGGCATCGCCTTCAACGACGACTACATTTTCTTCTTCGTCATTGACGGCCGGTCGCCGATCAGCAAGGGCATGACTTTCACCGAGGCTGGATTCTTCGCCCGGGATCAGTTGCAGGCTACCCACGCGACATTGCAGGACGGCGGCGGCTCTTCGACCCTTTGGGTGGATGGCAAGGTGCGGAACACTCCCTCCGGCAAGGGCAAGGATGAGAAATACGGCGTGCTGCGCGCCGTGGCCAATGGACTTTTCATCGCCGAGGTTTTGCCGCCGAAAAAATCGGATGCGTTCAAGGCCGGGCAGCGCGTCCGGGTCAAGGGCGACGCCGAACTGCGACTCGGACCGGGGACGACATTCGGATCTGCCGGGAGAGTTGCCGGCAACGATACGGGAACTGTTTCCACCGAACCGTTGAATGGGATTTTTGCCAAGGGCACTTACTGGTGGTTGTGCAAATTTGGTGAGAATGAAGGCTGGGCCTCGCTTGAGCAATTGACCGCCGCAAAATGATTGGATTCAGCGGGGATTTGCCTAGGGAAAATTCGTATGCAACTCATGACCGACACACGTTCGCACCGTCTGAAGTCACAGACGCTTCCGACGCCTTCTCCCTCACCCCGGCTCTCTCCCGCTGGGAGAGGGAGAATCGAACTCAGTCTCACGAAAAGTCATGCGACGGTATTTGCCGGACGATCCGCGGAGGACGCCGAGACACGCACCTGCTGTCCCCTCTCCCCGAGGGAGAGGGTCAGGG
>CAYWMD010000105.1:0-5941 GCA_964458575.1 uncultured Bifidobacteriaceae bacterium
GCTCAACACCTTGAGCTTCACCACAGGGGGGTCACGATCTACCCAGCCTTTCCCAGATCGCCAATTCTTAAGCCTTGACCGCGGCGTTTGATTTCAAAAGGCTGTTCACATGAACCCAAAAGCCGAGGCTACGCTCGCTCAAGCGGTGGGTGTATTGCGCACCGAGTTGGGCGAAAATCTTTTTTCCTGCTGCGTCTATGGCAGCGCGGTTCGCGGCAACGCGATCGAAGGGGTATCCGACATCAACCTGCTCATCATTCTCAACCAGTCGAACAGCGCGGCGCATCAAGCTGTCGCGCGGGCCATCGGCAGCCTGCCGCAAATTGATCCCTTCGTGCTCGTCAAGCGCGGGTTCGAGCGAAGCGTTCGCGCCTTTGCCCCGAAGTTTGCCAGCATTAAGCGCAACTACCGGGTTTTGCACGGTGCTGATCCGCTTGCGTCCATGGACGTGGATGATGGCCTGGAAAAATTCCTGAGCGAACAGGCCATTCGCAATTTACGGTTGCGCCTCGTGTATTCGTTCATCACGCGCGGCCAGCACAAAGCTTACGATCGTTTCGTTGTGCGCCACATCACGCCGGTGTTTCTGCAATGCTCCGAAGTATTGCGGTTGAGCGGAATGAGCATTCCCACGGCATTCGAGGCGCGGATCCCTGTGTTGGAAAAGGAATTCAAGATTGACGGCCAGATTTTGCGCGATCTGCTGACCCTCAGGAAGAACCCTGTGCGGTTTTCCGACGAGGAAGCGGTGACGTGGCATGAGCGGCTGTTTCCAGTTATTGACGCTGTGCTCGTTTGGATTGAATCACACTGGCAAAGCCAACCACCATGAACGTTCCCCCCGCTCTCATGCTTGCGGCGGCTGATAATGGCGTGTTCAGCTTTCTGCACACGATGAAAGGGCCGGCGTTTCTGGGTCTGTTCGCCGGCTGGTTTGCCCTCACATTTGTCACGGTCCTCATTTTGCGATGGCGCGGGCACGATACGGCGATTACGACCATCGTTGGCTTGGGTTGTTTCGAATTACTTGGTGTGTTGCGAATAATCGTCGGCTCGGCGCAGGGAATGCACCAGTGGTGGTTTTTGATCTTGCTGATGGTGATTGGCGGTCTTGCCTTCCTCCTGCGGGCAGAGCACTTCAAGGGCTCGGGCGATTCGCAAGGAAGCTGGTGGAGTAGTTGCTCAGGTGGCAGTGGGGGTTGCGGGGGCGGAGGAGGTTGCGGTGGTGGCGGCGGCTGCGGTGGCTGTGGAGGCTCGTGATGATTGGCGTGGGCTATCGTAAAGAACTCGCGGATTGGATTGATGCCAAACCGCGTGGCGTCGAATGCCTCGAAATCACGGCGGAACATTTCTTTCACGGCGGCGACGAACGGCTCGCGCAACTTGCGAAGCAGTTTCACCTGTTCGTCCACGGACTCGGTTTGAGCCTCGGCACGCCCGGTCCGCTGGATACCAGCACGCTCGATCACTTTGCCCGTGTCGTCCGCATTGCCAATCCCGACTGGATCAGCGAACACATCGCCTTCACGCGCACCGCCGAAGCGGACCTGGGCCATCTCAATCCGGTCCCGCCCACGCGCGAGGTGCTGCGGATCGTTGCCGACCATGCCCGCGCAGTTTCGGCGCATTGCGGCAAGCCGATCCTCCTCGAAAACATCACCTCGCATGTGCGCCTGACCGGCGAGTTGTCCGAAACCGATTTTCTGAACGAACTTTGTGAGCACGCCGGTTGCGGGTTGCTGCTCGACGTGACCAACCTGTTCATTAACAGCCGCAATCACCGCTTCGATCCGTTGGAATGGCTGCATCAGATCGAACCGCGCCGCATCATGCAACTTCACGTCGTCGGCTACTCGCGCGCCGGCGATCGTTACGCGGACAGCCATTCCGAACCGATTCAAGAGGAATTGATCGAACTCGCGCGCACCGTGGTTGACTACGCACCCGTGAAAGCGATCGTTCTGGAACGCGATGAGGATTTTCCCGCCCCGGCGGAACTGGAACTGGAAATCGCCAAATTGGAGCGCATTTGTGGCCGCCGTTGATTTCATTACCGCATTGGGGCGTTTGCTGCGCGATGGCGCGATGCGTGATGCTTTTGCCGCGAATCCACACGCCCTGACCGCACAACTCAACCTCCGCGAGTCCGATTGTTCGGCACTGGCGCGACTCATTCCCGCCGACCTCGAGTTTCAGGCGCGGGTCCTTCTCCGTAAACGACTCGATATCGTCCATCGCATCCTTCCCGAAACCTGCCGATTACTCGACGTTGAAGTGTGGCCGGTGTTTCATGCTTACGCCCGCAGTTCCTGGCCAGCGAACGGGCAATCCGCCGCCCATGACGCTTATGGATTCTGTCGGCACCTACAACAACACCAGCCAAATGCGCTTTGCGTGGCCGAACTAAACCGCCTTCACTTCGCGCTTTCGCGACGCCGGCTCGCGCTGCATTTGATCACCCGCAACAAATCCAAACCCGCGCTTCAGATTTTGCTGCGCTTGGGCCGGTGGCGTTGGCGGGAAATGACGTTGTTCTTCGGGCTTTAATGGCCGTCTCGAGTCTTTGCCAATCAGCAAAGCGGAGCGGAGATCAGCGATTCATTGCTTCTGCTTTGATCGCCTCCAACTCCTCCCACCGCGCGTAAAGTTTCGTAACATTTTCTTTCGCGGCGTCCAAGTCGGCAGTGAGCTGGTTCACTTGCGTAGCGTGCTTGCGGAAGAACTCAGGATTGGCGAACAATCCTTCAATCCGCGCAACCTCGGCTTCGACCGCCTGAATCTGCGCTTCCATTCCTTCCAATTCGCGCGCTTCCTTGAATGAAAGTTTGCGGGGCTTAGCTTTCGGTGTGGCCGCGCCTCGTGAGCGCGCGGCTGATTTATTCGTGGAAAGAATGGCCGCGCTCTCACGAGCCGCCGCCACGGTCGCCCGCTCCTTCTTCTCCAGATAATAATCGTAATCGCCGGCGCTGTGATGGATTTTTCCGTCGCCCTCGAACGCGAGAATGTCCGTGCAGACGCGGTTGAGGAAGTAGCGGTCGTGACTCACGACGCACACCACGCCGGGGAATGCGATCAATGCTTCCTCCAACACCCGCAATGTTGGCAGGTCAAGATCGTTGGTCGGTTCATCCAATATCAGGAAGTTGCCGCCGGCCTTGAGAATCTTCGCCAGCAACAACCGGCTGCGTTCCCCGCCGGAGAGTTTTTTCACCTGTGTGGCAATTCGTTCGTCGGCGAACAGAAATCGCTTGAGATAGGACCGCACGGAAATCCGCGCCTCGCCCCAGAGCACAAACTCCGTGCCGTCGGCCGCCTCATCCAACACCGTGCGCTCGTCGTTCAATTGCAGCCGGCCCTGGTCCACGTAGTTGAACTTCGTGAGCTGGCCGGTTTTCACCGTGCCTTGCGTCGGCGCGAGCTGGCCAATGATGATTTTCAACAACGTGGTTTTACCAAGTCCGTTCCGTCCGCAAACCCCGACACGTTTTCCGTTCTCGAAGGTGAAATTAAATCCGGAAAACAACGTGCGCCCGCCCAGCTCCATGCCGAGATTGCTCACCTCGACCGTGCGATTGCCCAATTGCGGCGGCGGCGGGATGACGAGTTCCATGTCCTCCTCGATCGCCGGGCCGTCTTTCGCGGCCTCGTCGTAGTAACGCTCGAACCGGTTCTTCTGCTTGCTGCGTTGCGCGCGCGGGCCGGTGCGCACCCAGGCCAGTTCCTTCTTCAGAAACATCTGGCGTTTGTGCTCGATGACCGCGTCGGCCGCCTGGCGCTCGGCCTTGTCGAGCAGGTAATCGGTGTAATTCCCGGCGTGGGAAAAGAATTTCCCATCACACAACTCCAGGATGGTTGAAGCCACGCGGTCGAGAAAATAGCGGTCGTGGGTGACAACGAGAAACGTGCCACCGAAATCTTGCAAAAATTCCGCCACCCACTCGATGGACTCCGGGTCGAGATGATTCGTCGGCTCGTCGAGCATCAGAAAATCCGGTCGCGAGACAATCGCGCGGCACATCGCCACGCGCCGCTTCTCGCCGCCGGACAGCGATTCGACGCGACGCTCGCCATCGGGACAATTCAGATGCGACATTGCCGTCTCAATGCGCCGGTCCAACGTCCAACCTTCGAGCGCTTGAACGCGATGCTCCAGTTCCTCATGCCGCTTGGAGTCGTGCGGCAGCGATTCAAACTCCGTGATGAGATTCAGCACATGCTGTGCGCCATCACGGACGTTTTCATAAACATTCTTGGCCCCGTCGAGCATGAAGTCCTGGGGCAGATAACTGACGACCAGATCGCGTCGCGGGCTGACGTTGCCACTGTCCGGCGTTTGCAACCCGGCGAGGATGCGGAGGAATGTCGTCTTACCGCAGCCGTTGCGTCCCACCAACCCAATGCGGTCGCCTTCCTGAATGCCGAGCGTGGCGCGATCCAGAATGGTTCGCTCGCCGTAGCGGACCACGAGTTCGGTGGCGGTGAGGATGGAAGGCATGGATTGCTAACCACGAAATACACCAAACACACGAAATGAGGACGGGACGGCGAGGGGCTTCATTCTTTTTCGTGTGTTTCGCGGTTGATCAATCCCTCACCGTCTGCACCGGTAGCGCGGAGAGCGGGACGAGTTTGTTCGTGTCGCCAAAATAGTTCGCCGACCACTCGTTTTGGAACAGCACCACGGGATTCTTGCCAATGTCGTAAGCGAGGCGCGCGCCGGTGGGGAGCGAGATGGCGTCAAGGTCGTCCTCCTTCATGTCCGTCGGCAGCCAGCGCACGACGGTCCATGGCGCCGATTCAAGGCGCGATGCGGCGCCGTATTCGCTTTCGAGCCGGAATTGGACCACCTCGAATTGCAGCGGGCCGACGGCAGCGAGCAACGGTGTCTTGATTGACGAGTTGCGCAGGTAGAGCGCCTGGATGACGCCTTCCTGCAAAAGCTGATCGAGGCCCTGGCGGAATTGTTTGAACTTGGCAGTGTTTGGATTGTGCAGGTGGGCGAAGGCTTCCGGTGTGAAACGCGGGATTTCCTTGTAGAGAATCTTCGGATCCGTCGTCAGCGTGTCGCCGATGCCGAAACTGTCGTGGCCGACGAGACCGATGACATCGCCCGGATAGGCTTCGTCCACCGTTTCCCGTTCGTTGCCGAAAAGCTTGTGCGAGCTGGAAAGACGCACTTTCTTCCCGGAGCGCGAGTGATGCACGGTCATGTCGCGCTCAAATTTGCCGGAGCACACACGGACAAACGCGATGCGGTCCCGGTGTTTCGGGTCCATGTTCGCCTGGATCTTGAAGATGAAACCCGAGAACGCGGGGTGCTCCGGGGAAATCTCGATGCCGCCCATCACGCGCGGTTTCGGCGCGGGCGAATGTTTCAGAAAACCGTCGAGCAAAAGCTGCACGCCGAAATTGTTGCTGGCGCTGCCAAAGAACACCGGCGTGGTTTTTTCCGAGAGCACCGCGGCGTCGTCCCATTCGTGGCCGGCATGTTCGAGCATTTCCAGTTCCTCGACGGTTCTATGAAAGGTCACGTCGTCGAGCCGCCCGCGGATGATTTCGTCGTGCAAGCCGCCGACTTCGACCGGCGCGCGAAATTGTCCGCCGACGGTGCGTTCGAATAGATGCATCTTCTGCGTGTGCCGGTCGAACACGCCCTGAAACTCAAAGCCATTGCCGATGGGCCAGTTTACCGGAAACGCGCCGATGCCGAGCACACGTTCCAATTCGTCGAGCAGTTCGAGTGGGTTCTTCATCGGCCGGTCGCACTTGTTCATGAAGGTGAAAATCGGCACGCCGCGCTGGCGGCAAACTTCGAACAGCTTGCGCGTCTGCGGCTCGATGCCCTTGGCCGAATCAATCACCATCACGACCGAGTCCACGGCGGTCAGCACGCGGTAGGTGTCCTCGGAAAAATCCTTGTGGCCCGGCGTGTCGAGCAGGT
>CAYWMD010000106.1:0-5407 GCA_964458575.1 uncultured Bifidobacteriaceae bacterium
GGCTGATCGGGTCCAAGAGTTCATATCGACGACCCGGTTTGGCACCTCGATGTCGACTCATCGCATCCTGGGGCTGGAGAAGGTCCCAAGGGTCCGGCTGTTCGCCGGTTAAAGCGGTACGCGAGCTGGGTTCAGAACGTCGTGAGACAGTTCGGTCCTTATCCACTGTGGGCGCAGGAAACTTGAGGGGTTCTAACCTTAGTACGAGAGGACCGGGTTAGACGCACTTCTGGTGTGGCAGTTGTTCCGTCAGGGGCATCGCTGCGTAGCCATGTGCGGAAGAGATAAGCGCTGAAAGCATCTAAGTGCCAAGCTCATCCCAAGATATTGTTTCCCGGACGCAAGTCCCTAAAGACCACGGGCAGACTACCCGTTTGATAGGCTGGGCGTGTAATCATTGTGAAATGTTCAGCGGACCAGTACTAATCGGTCGTGAGGCTTGATCTTAACTTTCTCCTCGGAGAAAGGTTAAGATTTCAACTCACGGATTGTAGTTCCAGTGTTTCCTGTGTGTAGTTTTCAGAGAAAGACCGTACGCCTTCGGGACCGCGCGCAAGCGCGGATGCTCTTTAACAGATTTTTGGTGGCCTTAAAGCTGTGGTCCGACCCGATCCCATTCCGAACTCGGCCGTCAAACGCAGCGTTGCCGATGGTAGTGGTTTTATAGATTCCGCGAGAGTAGGTAGCCGCCATTCTTTCAAAAAGCCGAAACGATTCTGTTTCGGCTTTTTTGCTTTCCTTGGTTGAATTATGCGAAGCCATCACGCCTGTTTGCCGATGCTTGATCTGTCTGCCCTCGCCCTCCGCCCTCCGCCAAGGGGCAATCAAGCTTGACCCGTTGGCGTTGCGCGGTTTATTAGATGTAATGCCGCCCGACGGGTCCAACACGCGCCGCGCACGTTAGAAGGGTTCCAATCTTGAACCAAAACCATCGCGCCCCAACCTGCCGGAGACCCGGCTGGTTGTTCCTCGTGGTCTGGTTCATGACCGCTGCCGTGTGGGCGGTTGAATCCGCCAGCCGTCCGAACATTGTTTTCGTGCTTTTCGATGACCTCGGCTACGGCCAGCCGCCGTCTTATCGGCGGGAATCAGAATTCAAAATGCCGAACCTCGACAAGCTGACCCGCGAGGGAATGCGGTTCACGGACGCCCACAGCGCGGCGTCCGTTTGCACACCAACGCGCTATGGCGTGCTCACCGGGCGTTACCCGTGGCGCATCGGACAGTTCGGCGTGCTCCAAACATTTTCGCCCCCCATCATCGAGCGCGACCAGCTCACCGTGGGTTCGTTTCTCAAGCAGCACGGATATCACACCGCCTGCGTCGGTAAATGGCATCTGGGCATGAATTGGTCCGGTGTCGGCGAGAAAAAAGCCAGCGACTCGCTACCGGCCGGCAGCGTGGCCACGGATGGGCCGGTCACGCGCGGTTTCGATTATTTCTGTGGCTACACGCATGCCCGGAACATCGGAATGGTCATCGAGCAGGACACGGTGATCACCAATTTGCAACCCGTGGAAGTGCAGCCGCTGCTGGCGAAACGCGCGGTCAATTACATTGATGGACGTGTGAAAGCCGGCGGGCCGTTCTTCCTTTATCTGCCGCTGAGCCCGCCGCATACGCCGATCATTCCCGCACCTGAATTCGTCGGCAAAAGCGGCGCGCAGGAGTACGGCGACTGGATGTTGCAGGGCGATGCCGTGCTGGGTGAGATTCTCGAGGTGATCGCCCGCAACAAAATCGCGGACAACACCCTCGTTCTTGTCAGCAGCGACAACGGTGCGTCGCAACGCGCGTACCCGCCCTGGCGCGGCTGCAAAAGTCAAATCTGGGAAGGCGGCCATCGCGAGCCGTTTGTCGCACGCTGGCCCGGCCGGATCGAGGCGGGTTCGGTTTGTCACGACACCATCTGCCTGAACGATCTCCTCGCCACGTGCGCGGATATCATCGGTGTCCCGTTGCTGGGTGACGCCGGCGAGGACAGCGTCAGCATCCTGCCGGACCTGCTCGGCACGGCCAAAGGTCCGGTTCGTGAAGCCACCGTTCATCAATCACCCGGCCAGTTGCTGGCCATCCGGCAAGGCCCGTGGAAACTGGTTTTTCTCCGCGATGGCAAGCGGGAACTTTACAACTTGAACGACGACCTGGGGGAGACGCGAAATGTCGCCGCGGACCACCAGGAAATCGTCAAGCGCATGGCCCGCCTGATGCAACATTACATTGACACGGGCCGGAGCACTCCCGGTCCGCCGCAAAACAACACCAAGAATCGCGACTTGATTCGTGGCCAGGCCGGTACCCGATCCAAGTAACGCGAGGCAAATGACGACCCCGGCCCCTCAAAACAACGCACGCGATGACTGAAGCGCAATCACCGAATCCGCCCGCGCCGACCGCCGGCCGCTTGATGTCGCTCGACGTTTTTCGCGGCGCAACGATCGCCTCAATGATCCTGGTGAACAATGCCGGCGATTGGAATGCTGTCTATCCGCCATTGGAACACGCAGAATGGAACGGCTGGACGTTTACCGACACGGTGTTTCCGTTCTTTCTCTGGATTGTCGGGGTGGCGATCCCGCTGTCGGTGTCGCGCCGCTTGGAGCAGGGGCAAAGCCGCCGGGAGCTTCTCCTGCACGCCTTGCGCCGGGCGGTGATCATCTTCGGGCTCGGGTTTTTTTTGAATTCGTTCACCTACGTGGTGGACGGGTCGCTGGGGCGGCTGGGTTTTTCGGCTTGGGTTCACCAGTATCTCACCACCGTCCGTGTGCCCGGCGTGTTGCAGCGAATCGCCATCTGTTACTTCGTCGCCATGGTGATCTTCCTGGGTACGGGAATTCGCGGACAGATTCGCTGGACGATCGGTTTGTTGCTCGTCTATTGGCTGCTCATGGCGTTCGCGCCGTTTCCCGTGGATGTGCATGGCCAGACCCGCTGGATTTCCGGCGTGCTGGAACCGGGCTACAACTTCTCCGCCTACGTGGACAATCTCGTCTTCAACGGCCCGGTGATCGGGACGCACGTCTGGAGCGGTGGCAAGACCTGGGATCCGGAAGGCAG
The DNA here is from genome assembly GCA_964458575.1 of uncultured Bifidobacteriaceae bacterium. Classification (GTDB taxonomy): domain Bacteria; phylum Verrucomicrobiota; class Verrucomicrobiia; order Limisphaerales; family JADLHS01; genus CAYWMD01. The sequence goes on from CAYWMD010000106.1 coordinate 3,058, forward strand.
CGTGAGCACGCTGCCGGCGATGGCGACGTGTCTGTTTGGAATCCTGGCCGGACACCTGTTGCGCTCAGGGCGCTCGAGCGAAGAAAAAACCGCCTGGCTGACGGTCGGGGGGGCGTTGTTGATGTGGCTGGGCCTGGTCCTGGACCTGTGGCTGCCCATCAACAAACGTCTTTGGACCAGTTCCTATGCGGTGTTCATGGCCGGCCTGGCGATGCTTTGCCTGGGGGTCTATTACTGGCTCATTGACGTCAAAGGCTACCGGAAGTTCGCGAAGCCGTTCGCCATTTACGGCATGAATGCCATCACGGTTTTTGTGCTGGCGGGCGTGATTGCCCGGTTGCTTTTCATCCAGGTCAGCGACCCGTCCACGCCGGGCAAAACGGTCCGGTTGCAGGCGTACCTCTACCAGAAGTTCTTTGCGCCGTTCGCGAGTCCCGACACGGCCCCGTTCCTCGGTTTTCTGGCCCGCCCGGAAAACGCCTCGCTCCTCTGGGCGCTGATGTATGTCCTCGGGCTTTATCTCGTGGCGTGGGCCATGTATCGGAAAAGATGGTTTGTGAAGTTCTGATTTCGTACCCTGCCGGCAGATGAAACTTTCGGTCAAATGGAGCGGCGCCATCCTCGCGATGAGCGCGATGGTCGCCGGCACCGGTTGCCAGAAATCCAACGCGCCCGGCCAGGCGGAGACCCCTTCGCCGGCCACCAACGGCCAGCCTTCCATCGAAGACATCCTCCCCAAACAGGCGCAACCAAAACTGCCCACCATCCGTGTCTGGGTCGGCGCGGAGGAACTGGAAACCGAGATCGCCTTGAACGGCCAGCAACAAATGACCGGCATGATGTGGCGCACCAACATGCCGGAAAACACCGCGATGATCTTCGTCCATCCCACGCCGCGCCGGGCCGGCTACTGGATGAAGCATTGTTACGTGCCGCTTTCCATCGCCTACATTGACACCGACGGCGTCATCCTTGAAATCCACGACCTGCAACCGCACAACACGAACTCCGTCGTATCAGCTGCAGACAACGTCCGTTTCGCGCTGGAAACGCCACAAGGCTGGTTTCAACGGTACAACGTGAATACCGGCGCCGTCGTGCGGGCGGAGCGTGGGTCGTTGGCGGAGACTTTTCTTCGCCGCTGAGAAAATTCGTGTGTGGCTTTTGTGCAAGCGTTAGTCTTCCGCATGATTTCACGGTCCAAATCCGACGCGCTCTTTGCCGAGGCGCTCAATTACATTCCGGGCGGGGTCAATTCTCCGGTGCGCGCCTTTCGCGCCGTCGGTGGCAAGCCGTTCTTTGTCAACAAAGCCAAAGGCTGCCGCGTACGGGACGTGGACGGGAATGAATACATTGATTATGTCGGGACCTGGGGGCCGGCCATCCTCGGTCATGCACATCCGAAAATTATCGCCGCGGTGAAGTCGGCCGCGGATTACGGCACGAGTTTCGGCATCCCGAATCCGTCCGAGGTCACGATGGCGAAGATGATCTGCCAGCTTGTGCCCAGCGTGCAGAAGGTGCGCATGACCAATTCCGGCACGGAAGCCTGCATGAGCGCCATCCGTCTCGCGCGCGGATTCACCAAGCGCGACAAGATCATCAAGTTTGACGGCTGCTATCACGGTCACGGCGATTCGTTGCTCGTGAAGGCTGGCAGCGGCGCGCTCACGTTCGGCAATCCCGACAGTGCCGGTGTCCCTGCGGATTTCGCGAAACACACGATCGTGCTGCCGTTCAACGACACCGACGCCGTCAAAGCCGCCTTCGCCGCGAACAAAAATGAAATCGCGTGCATCATCGTCGAGCCGGTGCCGGGCAACGCCGGTTTGTATTTGCCCAGGCCGGGCTATCTGGAATTTCTCCGTAAGGTCACACAGGAACATGGCGCGCTGCTCATCTTCGACGAAGTCATGACCGGTTTTCGCCTGGCGCCCGGCGGCGCGCAGGAACGGTTCGGCATCCGGCCCGACCTCTCCACGTTTGGCAAGATCATCGGCGGCGGTTTGCCCGTGGGCGCGTTCGGCGGGCGGGCGGACATCATGGATCATCTCGCGCCGCTCGGGCCGGTGTATCAGGCGGGCACGTTGAGCGGCAACCCGCTCGCGATGGCGGCGGGCATCGCGACGCTGGCGGAACTGGGCATCCAAGCGATACCGAAAAAGGTCTCCAAAAAAGACACGATGGCCATCGCAAAGTTGACCGGCGCGAGGCCGGCCAAATTTGGCAATCGCACCCAGGCGCTGCCCTACGTCAACCCGAGCGGCAAGATCGCGTCGGGCAAACTGACGGCCTACGAGCGTCTGGAATATCTGGGCACACTGTTCGAAAAGGCCATGCGTGATGCGGC
>CAYWMD010000107.1:0-5062 GCA_964458575.1 uncultured Bifidobacteriaceae bacterium
GCCGCCCAGCTCGCGCGCGTCCAGCAGAAACGGCGCGACCATCTTCACCAGTTGCGCTTCCCCGAACCGATACAGCACCAGGAACAGGAGCAGCACGCCAATCCGATCCTTGGCAAAAAACGCGCCGAACGTCTTGAAGAATTCCTTGATGAAGGCCGGAATGTTGTGCGCGTCCCCGGGTCGGTCGCCGGCCGGACGCGGCAGGATCAATTTGTGCCAGACGCCAAACAGGCCGAACAACCCGGTGAGGACGAAGAACGTGATCGTCCATGAAAGGGGAATGTTGCCCGACCGGACCGCGAACACGGCGCTGGTCTGGGTCTTGAGCTTCGGGTCGAGTTGAAACACCGCCAGCGCGGGCTTGTTCCAATTGGAATCGTCGAACACCAGCCGGGCACCCTCGACGAGGGCCACGCTCTTGTCGCCGGATTGAAACGCCGGGGTGACGACGATTTCGCGGCCGGGCGGCCGGGACAGATGCAACGAAACCACGCCCACATTGCCGGCGACGTCGCTCTTGGCCTTGGTCTCCGGCCCGAAATGCGCGCGTAGAAAGTTCCCTGCCGGTTCGGAGATGGTGCGCGTCCACCACGACGGTTTGGCATCCGGCCGGCCGGCCAGCTTGGCGCGTTGCTGGGTTCGGATGAAATGATTCGTCGTGTTCCGGGCATTGGTGGCGGCAATCAAGGCGCTGATTTCCGCCTTGGGCCGGGGTTGAGGGGCGATTTCGACCTGCCCAGGTTCGACCACGAGCACCAACTCGCTTCCCGCATTCGTGCCGGTTGAAAGCACTTCGGGCTTCAGCGTCTGCATCAACGCGGCGTCCGGTTTGGCCGCAACCGGCAGGGTTACTTGCGGCAGACCGGTGTGCGCTTGAATGTAGCCGGCCAGGATGACCAGCAACCCCTGCCCGGTGATCATCGAGATGCGAAAGAACGTGCTGCGGATGCCGACGAAAAACGCCTGCTGCTTTTCCGTCAACGCCAGCATGTAAAAACCGTCTGCCGCGATGTCGTGCGTGGCCGAACTGAACGCAACGAGATAAAAGAAAACCAGCGTCGCCTTGAAAAAGACCGGCAGCGGAATGCTCAACCCCACCGCGGCAAAGCCCGCGCCCAGCAACAGTTGCATCCCCCAGATCCATAACCGGCGCGTCTTGAGGATGTCCACCACCGGACTCCAAAGCGGCTTGATCACCCACGGCAGATAAAGCCAGGCCGTGTAGAACGCGATGTCGGCGTTCGAAATCCCCAGGCTCTTGTACATGATCACCGACATCGTGTTGACCACGGCGAAAGGCAGCCCTTGCGCCAGATACAGCGTGGGAATCCACGCCCACGGATTTCGGGAGGTGGGATTTGGAGTGGCCATGAGTTAAGCGGGCGAACACATCGCCCGCCGTTCAAGTGTTAACAGATTTCACCGCTTCGACGCAACGGCCGCAAAGCGTCGGGTGTCCGGCTTCCTCGCCGACATCCGTTTCCCAATGCCAGCAGCGCTCGCACTTCTGGCCCTCGGCACGGACGACTTCAACCGGCACCACCCCGTCGCCGCTGGTTTCGACTTCGAGTTGGGAAACATTGGCCAGTTCGCGAAACGCTTCGAGATGGGTCTTGGCGTCCACCAGCAACGGGTCCGAGCCGCGCAGAATGACGCGGGCTTCAAGGGATTTGCCGATGGTCTTGGCCTGCCGCGCCTTTTCCAGTTCGGGCAGGATTTTTTCGCGCAACGCAAACAAGCCTCGCCACGCGCTGGTCTCGGCATCAGACCGTGGGAACGCGGCCGGCTTCAGCGCCGCTTCATGAATCGATCCGGTCGGCTTGCCGGGGATAAACTCCCACGCCTCATCCGTGGTGAACGCCAGAATCGGCCCAAGCACCTGGCAGAGGCCGGTGACAAGGCGGTGCAGCGCGGTCTGCGTTGAGCGGCGGCGCGGCGAATTCGCCGGATCGGTGTAAAGCCGGTCCTTGATGACGTCGTGGTAAACTGAAGAAAGTTCCACGGCGATGAACTGGCTGAGCCGTTGATAGACGACGTGGAATTCGTAGTTTTCGTAGGCCGCAATGACTTCAGCTTCGAGTTTTGCAAACTCGCCAAGGATCCAACGATCCAAGCCCGTGAGCTTGTCATTGGTCACGGTGTGCTGTGCCGGATCAAAGTCGTAAAGGTTGGAAAGCTGGTAGCGCAACGCGTTGCGAATGCCGCGATAGGTCTCGCTGACCTTGTTGATGCGTTCCTCGCTCACGACGATGTCGTTGCGGTAATCCTGCGATGCAACCCAGAGACGCAGAACGTCCGCACCCCATTTCTTCACGTAGGCCTCGGCGGTCTGTGGTTTCTCGTAACCGCCCTGCGTCTGTTTGCTCTTGGAAATTTTTTCGCGGTCGGCATCCACCATGAAGCCGTGGGTCAGCACAGTCTTGAACGGTGCCGCGCCGTTGCCCGCCAGCGACAGCAACAACGATGATTGAAACCAACCGCGATGCTGGTCCGAACCTTCGAGGTAAACGTCAGCTTGGAACGGCTTGTCCTTGCCGGAAATTTCTTTGCGCCGGGCAATCACCGCGCGGGACGAGCTGCCCGAATCAATCCACACATCCAGGGTGTCGTTGGACTTGGCGACGGCTTCTGATCCCTTCCAATCCTTCGGCTTTGCCAGCGACCAAAGTTCGGCCGCCGATTTCTCGAACCAAACATTCGAGCCGTGCTTTTCGACCAGGTCAGCCACGTTGCGAACAATTCGCGCGTCAAGAATGGGTTCGCCTTTGGCGTCGTAAAACGCGGGAATCGGCACGCCCCAAGTGCGCTGACGCGAGATGCACCAGTCGGGCCGCGATTGCACGGCGCCTTTGATGCGATTGACACCCCAATCGGGAATCCACGTCACGCGGTCAATCTCGGCAAGGGCTTGTTCGCGGAAGCTGGCTGCGCTCGTGAGAGCGCGGCTAAAATTTCCACTGGCAGAGGTTTGCCGCGAACTCACGTTCGCAGCCACATGGTCAATCTTGATAAACCACTGATCCATCGCCCGGAAGATCACCGGCGTCTTGCTCCGCCAGCAATGCGGGTAGCTGTGATGGTAATTCTCCTGATGCAACAGCGCCTTGCGCACGCGCAGCTCGTGCAACGCGACTTCATTCGCGTCGCTTTTGCCGTGCTTCTCCAAAATGGATTTGCCGAGCATTTCGGCGGGCATCTGCTGTTCGACCGGCAGATCGTTCGTATGCGCAAAGGCGCCGTCGTCATTCACCGGCGAATAAATCGGCAGGCCGTTGGCACGACCCAGGTTGTAGTCGTCCAGGCCATGTCCCGGCGCGATGTGGACAAAACCCGTGCCGGTGTCGTTTGTCACAAACGCGTCACCTGCGAAAAGTTTTCCGGTCCGGTTGCAGAACGGATGCTGGTATTGAAGCTCGGCGAGTTGACCGCCTTCGAGACTGCGGACGATCTGATAATCCTGCCAGCCGCAGTTCTCCGCCACCGCCGCGAGCAACATCGCCGAGACAATGAATTGCTCCTCGCCCACCTGCGCGAGCGAATAGCTGAACGTGGAGTTGTAAGCCACAGCAAGGTTCGCCGGCAAAGTCCACGGCGTCGTCGTCCAGATGACGATGTTCACGCCGGGCCGGCCCACGACGGGGAATTTCACGAATACGCTCTGGCTGACGTGGTCCTTGTATTCGACCTCAGCCTCCGCGAGCGCCGTGCGGCAGGGGATGCTCCAATAAACCGGCTTCTTCCCGCGATAGACAAAGCCCTTCTCCACGATGTCCACGAACAGGCGCAACTCGTCGGCTTCGTATTCCTTGTTCAGCGTGAGGTAGGGATTGTCCCAATCGCCCAGCACGCCCAGGTGTTTGAATTGCGTGCGCTGGATGTCAATGTATTTGCGGGCGTAGGCGTCGCAGGCATTGCGGATCGTGGCGGCATCGGCGTTCGTGTCACCCGCCTTGCGCATGTCCTGCGAAACTTTGAACTCAATCGGCAGTCCGTGACAATCCCAGCCCGGCACGTAGGGGGCGCTGAAGCCGCGGAGCGTCTTGTATTTGATGATGATGTCCTTGAGAATCTTGTTCAGCGCCGTGCCCACGTGGACATCACCGTTGGCGAAGGGTGGGCCATCGTGCAGGACGAATTTGGGTGCGCTTTTCCGCGCCGCTTGAATGTTCTCGTAAAGCTTGCCCGCTTCCCATTTTTTGAGCCGTTCCGGTTCGCGCGTCACCAGGTCGGCTTTCATCGGAAAGTCGGTGCGCGGCAGGTTGAGCGTGTTTTTGTAGTCCATCGCCGGTTTCGGAGGCCAAACGGTAACAACCACAGGACGCAGTGTCAACGAACCGACAGGCCGGGGGTATGATTGGAAGTGACGGTCACAGGAGTAATGTTTCATAAGTGATTTAGGCCTGGCTCCTTGGAAGGGTTTTGTATATTTGCAGTGGTTCATGAACGATGAACTACCGAGATCCAAAAACGTTTCCACTCTGCGTCGCCCGCTGGAAGAGCGGTTGGCGCATCGGCCCGACGTGCGGGCCCGTCTGCACGAACTGGCCGACACGCTCGACCAATCCGTCACCGACGACTGCACCGCCGATGAAGCCGAAGAACGCGTGAGCGCGCAGGTGCGGCAATTGGCTCAGGCGATTCTGGGCCAGTGGGCGCACGAAGCCGAGGCCCACACCCAAGCCCAGGTGCCCCAGCGCCATCCGGAAGCCATTCACTACGGTAAAAGAACGCTGAGGTGGCAGACCACCTTTGGCTGGGTGGAGGTCCCGGAGACGCCATGGCGTCTGGGCCGGCGCGGCCGACTGCTGCGAGCCTGTTGCGAACGGGCGGGGGTGAGTCCGCGCGGCCGTTCGCGCCGCTTGCAACGGGCGCTGGTGGATTTCGGTGCCGAGGAAAGTTTCGCCCGAAGCGATGCTGGGCCTGCGTGTGGCCCGCGCCAACCAACTCTGGTCGCGCTACTGGTCCACGCCAAAACTCACCCACAATTGACCGTCACTTCCATTCACACGGGCGCAACTTGACACCACCACCATAATGGGGGTGTGAACGGTTCCTCATCCGA
>CAYWMD010000108.1:0-5031 GCA_964458575.1 uncultured Bifidobacteriaceae bacterium
GGCCGAGAAATCGTCCATCTCGTTGTTCATCACCACGCCCGTGCCTGGTATCACGCCGGCAACAGTTGCGCGATCACGTCCGGTTTCGCGCGAAAGTTGACGAGAATCCGCCGTGCCATCACAGCACGAACCGCAGGTCGGAGCGCGTTCATGGCGCACCTCCCGACAAAGCAACCCAACCGTAAATCACCGGCAGAAGAAAGAATACGATGTTGGTTGCGTGGTAGCCGATCCTCCGGACTGGGCTGGTCAGATATGGACTTACATCAAACACAAAAGCAGCAACGCACAATCGAACGGTCCAGAACACAGCCAGGAATCCGCAAACCGCGCGGGCCAACGCAGTGCCCGAGGCCAGCTCCGTTGCGAGAAAAAAACTCAACGTGCCAAAACTCACGAGGAACAGCGCGATGAAGCCGTAATAGACCCAAAACAGCCGATGGATGAATGGCGGCAGCGCTGCGACATGGGAACGGAGTTTCACCGTGCGCGGCATCATCGCTCCGGCAGCGATCAAGCCGAAGTGCATCAGTCCGGCAAGCTGGAGGGCAGTGACGAGTTTCATAGTGTGTCCTTTGGTTAGGGGTTATTGAGAAAGTTCAGAAACGGGCCCATCACGTCGCGAGTGAAGGCAGGATGAAAAAGCCAGTAAAGCGGCCCGCCGGTAAAACCAACAACGAACAGCCAGCCTTTGAACCCCTCACCAAGCCCACACTTTCGACCAATGCGGCTGCGCTCAACGGCCACACCCACGCCTTGCAGCGCAAAATAAAACGTAGGCAAGCCAAACCCGGCGCCCGCCGGCAACGAAATCACCAACTCATGGGCGATCCCCGAAATTACAAACACCAGAAAACCAGCCACGGGCAACCCCATCCGCCGCGCCAACGGGAGCAACACCAATCTTCTCGCAGGAATGCTGAACGCCGTGTTCCAGCGTGCGCCCCAAAACTCCGCGAGCGAGGTTGAACGCAAAGGCACGTTCATGATCGGTTCGGCATTCGCCCCAAAATGTCGGCAAAACACCGCAAGCAGGCGAATCACGCCAAAGTGCATGACAAGGATGATCCCCAGCATCCCCACCCACGCCCCTGCGGCGTGCTTCGGCAACAACTGCGGGGCAACAAACCAGATGAGGGTGGCTCCGAACAAGATCACAGCGAAAGTTCGCAGCCATTCAGCGAGCACAGGCCGCTCTACCGGTTTGTTGTCGGTAAGGAACGAGCGTCCGTCCAGGCCGGGCCATAACATGAACCAGGCCAAGGCTCGTCGGGCCGACGGACAAGCCCCGTACGTGATGGCATCCCGCCACGCCAACCATTTCAGTGCGAAGCCAAGACCAAAGGCCAGCGCCCACATCAATTGCCACGAAGAGCAACTCCAGCAAATCCAACCGGCTAGAACTGGAAAAACCGACGCGACCAACCAGTCCAAGCAGCCGACTCTTCCCCGCTGCTTGGTATCCACGGAACACGTGCCGCCCAAGCGATAGCGATTGCACGCGAGCCAATCATAGGTAAATCGTCCACATTCGCGAAATCCTGGAATCAGTAGAACAACTCCCAGTAGCCACAGCCACCACACACTGCGGCATAGAGCACCAAAGGCATCGGCGTTATGAAGCACTCGGCCATCCGCCATGAGCAGGTGCATTCGTGTGTCGAAGGCCGACTCCGGCACACCCAACCGTTCTGCGGCACCCGGAGTTTGTAGCGGCAACCATTGAAACCCGCGTGATTCAAAGAGCCGGCCTGTCCGGTGTCGTCCCCTTACACACGGCTTACACGCGGCATCGTAAAATATCCAACCGGCCGGCCGTCTGGCAGTATTATCTGTAAGTTCAGTATGCACAGAAAGTTGCTCGCAAAAAAAATCTAATTACCCACCGAGACCCAGCAGTTTAAAGACTTTGTCACCTAGTTTCACAAACTTGACCATGGCCGCCGTTGGCCATTGTCGGACCTGGAGATACCAGGCGGTCGTGGTTTCAAAGAAATTATGCAGGTCGCGAAGCCTTTGCTCGGTGTATTCGTCGGTTTCCTTGTCCTTCTCGGCTTCCGCGATGCACTCGCGCAACATTCGCATGGTCGGGTCAATTTCGCGCTTCTTGCGTTCGTCCAGGACCACGCGGAACATTTCCCAGACGTCCTTCATGCTTTCGAAATGGTCACGCTTGTCGCCCAACACGTGAACGAGCTTCACAATCCCCCACCCCTGCAATTCCTTTAGACTGGTGCTGACGTTTGAGCGGGCCACACTCAGCACCTGCACGATGTCATCGGCATTGAGCGGCTTGGGTGACATGTAAAGCAACGCGTGGATCTGGGCCACCGTGCGGTTTATGCCCCAGCGCGTCCCCATTTCTCCCCAATGGAGGATGAACTTTTGCTGGACTGGACTCAGTTTTAACATGTTTCAATTGTTTCTGTCTATTCGGAAATTACCGTGCTTGCCGCATCAGTCAAATCATTTTTCAGCTTTTCTTCGCGAACGACCGTGGACACCACATTTTGGTTTTGATTCAGCCAAAATTGGTTTTCGCGGCTTCGTTCGTTGACACTCCCCTGCCCTTTGGTAGCCTCACGCACGATTTTCTACGGGGATGTCACCCGGAATAGTAACTGAACATGGAAGGCATTGATTGATTTATGGCAAAAGCATCAAAAACGAAAAAATACGTATATCTGTTTGGAAACAAAAAGGCCGATGGCAATGGCTCGATGAAGCCGTTGCTGGGCGGTAAAGGCGCGAACCTCGCGGAAATGTCGCGCATCGGGTTGCCCGTACCTCCGGGGTTCACCATCACCACCGAGGTCTGCACCTATTACTACGACAACAAGCGGACCTATCCGAAAGTCCTGGAGGCGCAATCCCGGGACGGCATGGCCTTCCTCGAAAAGATCATGGGGACCAAGTTCGGCGACAAGAACGCCATGCCGCTGCTCGTCTCCGTCCGCTCCGGCGCGCGCGACTCGATGCCAGGCATGATGGACACCATCCTCAACCTCGGCCTGAACGACGCCACCGTGTTGGCGCTGGTCAAAGCCACACAGAACGAGCGTTTCGCGTGGGATTGTTACCGCCGCTTCGTGCAGATGTATGGCGATGTGGTCATGGGTGTGCAGAAGACCAAGGATGAGGATCACGAGCCGTTTGAAGTCGTTATTCACACCTTCAAGCACGAGAAGTATCACAGCGACATCGAGGACTCCAAGCTGACCGCCGCCGACCAGCAGGAACTCGTGAAGCGTTTCCAGGCACTCATCAAGGAGCGCACGGGCGGCAAGGAATTCCCGCAAGATCCGTGGAAGCAGCTCTGGGGCGCCGCCGGCGCCGTGTTCGGCTCCTGGATGAACGACCGCGCCATTGTCTATCGCCGCAAATATGGCATCCCGTCCGAATGGGGAACGGCCGTCAACATTCAGGCCATGGTTTACGGCAACACCGGTGACACTTCCGGTTCCGGCGTCGCGTTCACGCGCAATCCGGCCAACGGCACGAAGGAATTTTACGGCGAATTTCTCATCAACGCCCAGGGCGAAGACGTCGTCGCCGGTGTGCGCACACCTGAACCCGTCGCGCAGTTGGCGAAGGAAATGCCCGCCGCCTACAAGGAACTCGACAACATTCGCGCCACGCTCGAGAAGCATTTCAAGGACGTGCAGGACTTCGAGTTCACGATTCAGGATGGCAAGGTGTTCATGCTCCAGACGCGCAACGGCAAGCGCACCGCCATGGCCGCGCTCAAGTTCTCCATGGACATGACCAAGGAGAAGCTCATTGACTGGAAGACCGCCATCAAGCGCAACCCAGCCGACCAACTCGACCAGTTGCTTGCGCCCGTGTTCGAGCGGAAAGCCGAAAGCGCCGCCAAGGTCATCGCCAATGGTCTGCCCGCCGGCCCCGGCGCCGCGTCCGGGAAATTGTATCTGAACGCCGATCGCGCGGACGCCGCCGCCGCGAAGGGCGAGAAGGTCCTGCTGGTCCGCAATGAAACTTCGCCGGAAGACCTCCGCGGCATGATCGCCTCCGAGGGCATCCTGACGGCGAAAGGTGGCGTCAGTTCGCACGCGGCGCTCGTCGCCCGCCAGATGGGCAAGGTCTGCATTTGCGGCGCCGCCGCGTTGCAGATTGATTATGCCGCCAAGACCGTCACCGCCGGTGGGCAGACGTTCAAGGAAGGCGACTATCTCTCCATCAACGGCACCGTCGGCAATGTGTACGGCGGCCAGATTCCGACCGCCCCGTCGGAGATTGTCCAGGTGCTCATTGACAAATCGCTCGACGGCAAACAGAGCGAAACCTACGGCATGTATGCCACCCTGATGAACTGGTGTGCGAAAGTCACCAAGCTTCAGGTCCGCACCAACGCCGACACACCGGAGCAGACGGAAAACGCCATCGCGTTCGGCGCCACCGGCATCGGCCTCACGCGCACCGAGCACATGTTCTTCGAGGGCGACCGCATTGACGCCATGCGCGAGATGATTCTGGCCGACAAGATTGAAGATCGGAAGAAGGCGCTGGCCAAGATTCTGCCCTACCAGAAGGAAGACTTCGTGGGCATTTTCAAAGCCCTGAAAGGTTACCCAGCCACCATCCGCTTCCTGGATCCGCCGCTGCACGAATTCCTGCCGCACGATCATGCCTCCCAGAACAAACTGGCCGAGAAGCTGGGCGTGCCGGTGGACAAAATCTGCCAGCGCGTCAAGGAGCTCCACGAGTTCAATCCGATGCTCGGCTTCCGCGGCTGCCGACTGGGCATCGTCTATTCGGAAATCTCCGAGATGCAGGCGCGCGCGGTGTTTGAAGCCGCCGCCGAAGTGCAGAAGACGGGCATCAAGGTGAAACCCGAAGTCATGATCCCGCTCGTGGGCTTCAAGAAGGAACTCGACCTCCAGGTCGAAGTCGTCCATCGCGTGGCCAAGGAAGTCATGGCCGAGAAGAAAGTGAAGCTCAACTACATGGTCGGCACCATGATCGAAGTGCCGCGCGGCGCGCTCACGGCGGATGAGATCGCGCAGACCGCCG
>CAYWMD010000109.1:0-4402 GCA_964458575.1 uncultured Bifidobacteriaceae bacterium
CCGTTCCACACTGCGATCCATGGGATTGCGAACCGGAAAGGCGTTCGGCGTGAGCGCGTCCGGGACGACCTCCCAACCCCGGCTGTCCAGGAAAAGCGTGCCTTTGGTTCCGCGGAACTCGATTTCGCATCGGCGCGTTGAGGCCGGCGCGGCAGTGGCGTTCCATTGCGAAAACATGGCCAGGGTTCCGCCCGGAAATTGCCAGGTGACTTCCAGCGTGTCGGGAATCTCCCGATTATCTTCAATGTCCGCGAACCGGCCGCCGAGCGCGGCGACGGCCTGCGGCGCGTCCTGGCCCAGCGCCCAGCGGATCAGGTCGAGATAGTGCACGCCCATGTTCGTGAGCTGACCGCCGGAGAAATCGTAAAACCAGCGAAAGCGATACAGCGCGCGGTTCTGGTTGTACGGAACTTTTTTCGCCGGCCCGAGCCACGCGTCCCAATCAAAACCCGGTGGCGGATCAGTGTCCGGCGGATGGCCGATGCCCTGGGGCCATTCGTTCTCGATGTGAAATGCGCGCGCGACCGTGACCTTGCCAATGCCGCCGCCGCGGATGAACTCCACCATCTCCCGGCACATCTCGGACGAACGCCGCTGCGTTCCGACCTGGCAGACGCGTTTGTGCCGTTTCACCGCTGCGACCATCGCGCGGCCCTCGGCGACGCAGAGCGACAGCGGTTTCTCGACGTAAACATCCTTGCCGGCCTCGCACGCGTGGATGGTTTGCAGGGCGTGCCAATGATCCGGCGTTGAAATGACGACCGCGTCCAGGTCCTTCAACTCGAGCAAGCGCCGGTAATCCGTGAACGGCTTCGGGCTGGCGCCAATTTTCCGGACCGCGAAATCGAGGTACGGCTGGTAGATGTCGCACACCGCGACGACTTCCGCGTCCGGCTGTTTGAGGAAGGCGTCGAGCACCTGGTCGCCACGATTGCCCACGCCGATGAAGCCCAGACGCACCCGGTCGTTCGCGCCGAGCACCCGAAGCTGTGAAAGGGCGCTGGCGGTGCCGGCGACGGCCAGGGTCCTGGTGAATTCTCGTCGAGTCAGTGATTTCATGATTGGCGGTCCGCAAGCGGGCGGTGCCGATGGCAAACTATCGCGAATCGCTTTGGGAATGTCGAAAACTACTTTCCCGCGCGTAACCACGGGCATCTGTGGATTCACGCCGGAGACGGCGGCGGTTTCCGGCAAACACCCGGCCCGCGGCCCATTCGCTACCGGCGGACCAGGCGGAAGTTTCGCGCGCAATGCGCATCCAACCGAAAGCCGTTGTCACTCTATTCCCGGTGGGTTGAATTCCCAACCGATAGGAGAGGATCGCCCGCCGGCCGTGACACATCTTTTACAAATGCTTTACCGCGTTTCGACAACTTCCCCGGGCCGTTGCGACAGAGTGGCGACATGAAAATGAGCATGCCGCTTTTTCTCCTCACCACGTTGGTGGCCACATTGCCCGAGCCGGCCCGGGCCGCGCCGGCCCAACCGGCCACACCGCCCGATACATTCGCCCGACTGCCCGTCAAGGAAATCACCGTTTTCAAGGATGGCCACGCGTGCGTCGCGCACGAAGGCGAAATGCCGACCGACGAACGGGGCAATGTGATCATGGATTATTTGCCCACGCCGGTGCTCGGGACGTTTTGGCCGTATTCCGCGGAGAAGCGTGCGACGCTGACCGGCGTGGTGGCCGGACAACGCCGCGTGTCGGTGGAACGCACGGCGCTCAATCTGCCCGAGCTGCTCGAGGCGAACATCGGCGCCGAGGCGATCATTGCGGAAGGCACCAATCGTTACGTCGCCACCATCGCCGGCATTCCGACGCGCAGCGCCGAGGAATTGGCGGCCACCAGTCCGCCCAACATGGGGGAACGGCTGTCCCAGAAAGGAAATCTCATTCTGCTCAAAACGGCCGAAGGGTTGAAGGCGGTCGCCATGGATCGCATCACCGATATCACGTTCAAGGGCAAATACAAGTCGGCCGCGCCGGGCGAGGAGTTCCGCAATCTGCTCACGCTCAAGCTCGATTGGGGCAGGGTCCGGCCCGCGAAATCCGCCCGCATGGGCCTGTTCTATTTGCAGAAGGGCGTTCGCTGGATCCCGAATTACAAAATCGAGATTGATGGCCAGGGCAAAGCCGTCGTGAAGTTTCAAGCCACGTTGCTCAACGAGCTGGCCGACCTGGACGATGTGTCCGTGAATCTCGTCATCGGCGTGCCGACGTTCGCGTTCAAGGATTCGGTTGACCCGCTGGCGCTGCAACAGAACCTCGCTCAGTTGTCGCAGTACTTTCAGACGGACAATCCACGCAACAGTCCGCTCGCTTACAATTTTAGCAACGCGATCATGTCTCAGAGCGTCCGCGCGTCGGAGTACCGGGTTGCCCCCGGCGATGGCGGCTCGCTCGGGCCCGAAATCGGTGACTCCGGCAAGACCGAGGATTTGTTCGTGTTCAACGTGCCGCATGTGACGTTGCGGAAAGGCGAGCGAATGGTGTTTCCCGTCGCCGAGTTTACTTTGCCTTACAAGGACGTGTTCACGCTCGAACTCCCGTTCGCGCCCCCGCCGGAAGTGCGCGGGAATTTCGGCAGTGAGCAGCAACGCGAACTGGCGAAACTGTTCAATGCGCCGAAGGTGATCCACAAAATCCGTCTCACGAACGGGAGCCAGTATCCGCTGACTACCGCCCCCGCGTTGCTCGTGCGCGACGGACGGGTGCTGGCGCAAGGCATGATGACCTACACGTCATCCGGCGCGAACGTGGACCTGACCGTCACCACCGCCGTGGACATCCCGGTGAAGAAGAGCGAAGTCGAAACCAAACGCACGCCCAACGCGCTCACCGAAAACGGCTCCAGTTATTCGCGCATTGATCTGGCCGGCACACTTTCGCTCACGAGCCATCGCGCGCAACCGGTCGAAGTCGAAGTAACGCGTTACGTGCTGGGCACCGCGGACGCCGCCGGGCAGAACGGCAAAATCGAAAAGATCAACGCTTACGAGAACGGGGAGTTTTTGGGCGGCGGCGATTATCCCTATTGGTGGGGTTGGTACGGCTGGCCCCATTGGTGGTGCTACATGAATGGCGTCGCACGTGTGAAGTGGGCGGTGAAGCTCGCCCCGCAGGAAAGCGTGACGCTCGATTACGCGTGGCACTACTTCTGGCGGTAGCGCCGTCCTGCAACGTGCGCCCGTTTTCGAGGCCAGACGTTGTGGCTGAACTCATGAGAGTGCGGCCCTTCTTCATCGCAGAAAAGTCAGCCGCGTTCTCACGAACGCAGCCACAACTATTGGATAATCCCCGCCAACTCCAGCATTGTGTGCCAGTCTTCGTGGCGCGATACATTGCGGAAGCTGAAGCGGGATAAATGCCGCGCTCCATTTCAAGGCGTTGCGCGATCTTTTCACCCAAGTCGCCGGCTCGGTCGAAGCGATTGACGAAATCGCCCTCGTTGACGCTCGCCCCGGTCTTTGTGAGTATGAAACGGATGAAGTCAATTGTCCGGCTCTCAGTCCTGCTCCTCGGCGGCGTGATGTTCCTCAATGGCTGCGCGACTCCGCGACCGACCAAATCCACAAAGCCCATGAGCCTGATCGAGGCGACGGCCACGCTTGCCGAATCCGGCACATCCCGCCTGCCCGCGAATTACGTCTGGGTAACGCTCAAAGATCCGGCCCGGGACGCGGAAATCAACGCCGCCTTCGAACGAGCGCTGGCCCAAGACTCGTGCGAAACCAAGCTCGCTCTGCTCCGTGCACTGGAACTGAAGTTCATCCACGATCCGCAGGCTTCCGGGCTTGATGTTCTCGGCCCGGAATTGAGCAAGCACTTTCGCGAGTTCAACTGGCAGGAAGATGATTTTCCCGGCGGCCCCAAAGGCCCGAACGAACAATTCGCCGACGTGATGGTGGACACGCTTGATCTGGTGCGTCCGGAACGCCGCGCCAACAGCACGCGGGATGCGGTTGTCCTGCGCGCCGAGGCGACCGAACCCGTTTGGAACTACATCACCAACCAATGGGTTGCCGTCCCAGGTCAGGAGCGTTGGAAACTCAATCAGCACGCGCTGGATTCTTTTGTCCGCATGCGGGAACAGGCCAAGGCGGAGGGAGTTGATCTGATCATCGTTTCGGGTCACCGCTATCCGCAGGTTGCCCAAGCGAACGCCGCGCGCGCCGGCAATCCCAATGCCGTCGCGAGCTTTTCCTCCCATTCCCTCGGCCTCGCGATTGATTTCAAGATGAGCCACCGCGACGAATTCAAGGTCAGAGAAACCGGCACGGACTCGATGCCGGAACTTGTGCGCATGCGCGAATCACCGGTGCACAAATGGCTGTTGCTGCGTGGCGAGGAATTCGGCTGGTATCCCTACCAGAACGAACCCTGGCATTGGGAATACAA
>CAYWMD010000110.1:0-4382 GCA_964458575.1 uncultured Bifidobacteriaceae bacterium
CACGCCAAATGCATTTTGCAGCAGTTCTCCCTCACCCCGGCCCTCTCCCGCTGGGAGAGGGAGAATCGCCTCGTGTCTCACGGCAGACCAACCGCCGGAATTTGCCGGGCGATCATCGAAATATCTGATGAGCACCGCTTGCTGTTCCCTCTCCCAGCGGGAGAGGGCTAGGGTGAGGGAGAGCGCATTGAATCTCCACCTCGCGTTTCATACGCTTGCCAGCCCTTTCCACACTGAACCATGAAAGTTTTAGTCACAGGCGGCACCGGTTTCCTTGGCCGACATCTCGTGCCCGATTTGCAACGGCAGGGCGCGGAGGTCACGATCATCAATTCCAAAAACTGTGATCTCACCGAAAAGCACAACCTGCTCCAGTTCAAGGACACGAAGTTTGGCCGCATTTACCATCTCGCCGCGTGGACGAAGGCCGGCGATTTTTGCCTCTACCACAAAGGCGAGCAGTGGATCATCAACCAGCAGATCAACACGAACATCCTTTGGTTCTGGCGTGAGTTTCAGTCCAAGGCGGTGATGATTGCGATGGGTACCGGCTGCGCCTACCCGCCGGAATTGGATTTGCGCGAGGACAATTACATGGTCGGCGAACCGGACCGCGACCTTTACACCTACGCGATGACCAAGCGGATGCTCTACACCGGCCAGCTCGCGTTGCATCACCAGTTCGGCATGTCCTACCGCCACCTGATTCCCTCGACGCTTTTTGGGCCGAAGTTTGACCGCGCAGACACGCATTTCATTTTCGACCTCATCAAAAAAATTGTCGCGGGCAAGACGCAGGGCGTGCCGGTGGCGCTGTGGGGCAACGGCAGCCAGATTCGCGAACTCATCTACATTGACGACGCCATCAAGCTCATCAACCTCGCCACGGAACGATCCGAAAACGATTTGCTCAATCTTTGCAGCGGCATCGGCCATTCAATTCGGGAATACGCCGGCATGATTTGCGACGTGGTCGGCTACGACCCGGCCAAAATCATTTACGACACAACCAAATGGTCCGGCGTGCCGAAGAAGATTCTGAACGCCGGGAAAATCAAGCGGCTGTTCAACTTTCAATTCACCGACCTGCGCAAGGCCCTGGCCGAAACGATCGCTTACTACCAATCCTTGCCGCCCTCGCCATGAACTTATTGCGCGTCCGACGTCGGGAATGTTCACAATTGCCCCTGCCTTTGACTTTAGCCTTTAGCCTTTGGCCTTTGGCCTTTTGATTTTATGCCCTGCCGCGTTTGCCACCACGACCGTTTGGAAATGTTTCTCGACCTCGGCGACCAGCCGCATTGCGATAGCCTGCTTCGCCCGGAAGATTTGTCGCGGCGCGAACCGTATTACCCGTTGCAAGTCTGCTTCTGCCACGACTGCACCGCCGTCCAGATCAATTACACCGTGCCCAAGGAGACCATGTTTGAGGAATACCTCTACGTCTCCGGCACAACGCAAACCCTGCGCACGCATTTTCAGCAAAGCACCGACCGCCTCGTCTCGCGGCTCGGCCTCAAAGCCAACGACCTCGTCGTGGACATCGGCAGCAACGACGGCACGTGGCTGGCCTGCTACCAAAAATACGGCCTGCGCACCCTCGGCGTGGACGGCGCGAAGAACCTCGCCGAGATGGCGAACAAACGCGGCGTCGAAACGTGGGCGCGGTTTTTCAACGCCGGTGTCGCCCGCGAAATCATCGCGGCCAAGGGCCGCGCGAAACTCGTCACGGCGGCGGGCGTGTTTTTTCACCTCGAAGAATTGCACAGCGTCACCGAGGGCATCGCCGAATTGATTCGGGACGGCGGGGTGTTTTGCGTGCAAGCCATTTCGCTCACGGCCATGCTGCGCTTCACGCAATTCGACCAGGTCTATCACGAGCACCTGACTTACTGGACGGTGAAATCACTGGATCGGCTCTTCTCGCAGTACGGCTTGGAGATTTTCCACGCGGACATGATGACCATCCACGGTGGCTCGATGGAACTGCTCGTCGCGACCAAGGGTACACGGCCTATTGATCCCTCGGTGACGGCGATGCACGCGGAGGAGGACAAGCTGGGTTGCAGCGACATCGCGACGTATCGGAAATTCGCCGGGCGCGTCCGGGAAATCGAGCGCGACCTCATGGCCATCCTGCGCGACTACGCTGCCAAGGGGAAAAAAGTCCACGCGTTTGGCGCACCGGCCAAAGGCGCCACGTTGCTCAACTCATTTCACATTACGACCGACCTCTGCCAATGCGCGGTGGAAGTCAACCCGCTCAAGATTGGCAAATACGTTCCCGGCTGCCGGCTGCCCATCGTGGACGAAACCAAGACCGCGCCGCCGGACGCTTACCTGCTGTTGGCGTGGAATTTCTTGAAGGAATTCCTGCCGAAGAAACGCGACTACATTTTGGGCGGCGGCGAATTCATCGTGCCGATTCCGACGCCGGTGGTGATCAACAAGGATAATTACGCGGAGTATGCGAAGTGAGGGGTGGGCGGCAGGAAAGCAACCGGCTGCTCAGCTCAACCAGCTGCTCAGTCCGATTTTTAAAATGATCCAAGCACCGTCGCGTTTCTCCAACTCAAATCGGATTTCTCGTCCGCCACCAACGGCGTTTTTATTCGGATAAACCCAATACAGATCTCCTATGGCTTTTGTTTCGGATATTTCGGTGAACCTCATCCAGAAGCAAAAACCGGGTTCTTCACAAATACCGGCGCGCATCCTCTTGAAAATAATCGGAGAGCAACGCTTGAGCTTTTCTGTGGCCGTCTTGTGCTTCAGCTCCTCAACGAACTTATCGCTTTCGACCAAGTAGCATATTCTATCCTTAAAAGGGAATACCGTCTTGTCATTCAACGCTCGTGAATAAACGAGCATTCGCATAGTCCGCTCTGGCTCGACATCTGCCTTGATCGCCTTGGTAGCAGTTGTCGCGTGCATGCGACTGGCGCATCCGAAGTTCAGGGCTGCAACAAACGCCATCGTTATGAGCAGAACGCTCGCTAACACTTTCCGTGCGGGGTTAAATTGCATGTTGGCGAATTGGTAGCGTTCCATCTGTGTTAGCCAGTCTATTCTGATCGAAATCTTCTGTCCACCCTGTCTTGGTTCCGAAACGCCAGCGCAACGTTGCCCCACCCCCAAGTCCCGGCGGGCCGGAACGTGAATCGCCGTGGGTGACCACATTCCCGGTCGCGCGGTTCACCCTCACCCTGACCCTCTCCCTAAGGGAGAGGGAACAGGAAGCGGGCGTCTCTGGCATAACCAATGACCATCCGGCAAATTTCGTCGCGCGAATTTCAATGAGACGGCGAACGATTCCCCCTCTCCCAGCGGGAGAGGGCCGGGGTGAGGGAGAGCGCCACGATTTTTAACGACGATGGGTTATTGCTCCGTAGTCGTCTTGTTTCCCAAACGCCCGACGGCACCTTGCCCGCAAAGTCCCGCCGGGCCGAAATTGGAAATATCGTGAAGCACGACCCGAGTACGGCTAACCTGCTTCCATGCTGCACGCTCCCAGTTCAATGCCCCCGGGCATTGCGAGAACCGATCGAATGAAGGCGAGTACCAGCCCGCTCACAAAACTGTTTCTCGCCCCGTTGCCCTTGATTTATCTCGTGCTGGCGGATGCGGTGCTGATTCTGCACGCCGCCTTCGTCGCCTTCGTCGTGATCGGATTGTTGTTGATCTGGGTGGGATGGTTTTGCCGCTGGAGATTCGTGCGCAACCTTTGGTTTCGCGTCGCGCACGTGCTGGCGATCGGCGTGGTGGCCGCGGAATCCCTGACGGGTTTCGTTTGTCCGTTGACCACGTGGGAAAACCAGTTCCGGCTGTTGGCCGGCGGACAGCAACGCTACGAAGGATCGTTCATCCAACACTGGCTTCAGCCGATCATATTCTTCGACGCGGACCAGCGCATTTTTACCGTCGCCTACGTCGTCTTCTTTCTGCTCGTGGCCCTGACCTTTTGGCTGGTGCCGCCGCGCTGGTCGCAAGCGACGACACCGCCGGAAGATCAGCCGGGCGATGCCGGGCGCCGAAATCAAACGGGGAACTCGTAGGGTTTGCGATAGTTGTAACGGAGCAGTTTGTTGGCGTCGGGATGGTTGGTGATTTTTTCGGACGCCGCGTCCCACTCCAGCACCGAACGGGTCTTGAGCGCGATGTTCGCCAGCAGCGTCGTGGTGGTGCTGCGATGGCCGGTTTCGGCGTCGGCATGGCACAAGGCGCGGCTGCGGACGCAGTCGAGAAAGTTCCGCGCGTGCTCGGTGGTTTCGGCCCGGCCGGTGACTTTTTTTGGTTCGATCACTGGTTTTTCGCCGGTGCGCCAGCCCCGTTCCACACTGCGATCCATGGGATTGCGAACCGGAAAGGCGTTCGGCGTGAGC
>CAYWMD010000111.1:0-3855 GCA_964458575.1 uncultured Bifidobacteriaceae bacterium
CGCCCTCCCTCACCCCTGCCCTCTCCCGCTGGGAGAGGGGGAATCGTTCACTGGCAGCTGGAAGATTGGTAAGTGGGCTTGCCTCGAACGACTCACGAGTAGATCAAGACGTTCGACTGCTGCGCCCTCTCCCCGAGGGATCAGGTCAGTGTGAGGGGAAACGCGCGGCCACAAATAACACCGTATTGAAAGTGCGAACGACCGCCACAATTCAGACCTTCGCTCTTGGATTGCTCCTCGCATGTTTTGCCAGTGACGTTTTTGCCGCGAGCAAAGCGACCCAACCCAACGTCATCATCGTTCTCACGGACGATCAGGGCTACGGCGACCTTTCGTGCCACGGCAATCCCGCGCTCAAGACACCGCATCTTGACAAGCTGCACGACGAAAGCATCCGCTTTACGGATTTTCACGTCGCGCCCATGTGCACGCCGACCCGCGGACAACTCATGAGCGGACGCCACTGTCTCATCAACGGCGCGATGAACGTCAGCAGCGGACGGGCGTTTCTGCGTCAGGGATTGCCGACCATGGCCGACATCTTCGCCGCCAATGGCTATCGTTGCGGCCTGTTTGGCAAATGGCATCTTGGCGACAATTATCCCTTCCGTCCGCAGGACCGCGGCTTCCACGAGACGATCTGGTACCCGTCGTCGCACATCGGCAGCGCGCCGGATTATTGGAACAACCACTATTTCGACGACACCTACTCGCACAACGGCCAGCGCGAGAAATTCAAAGGCTACACCACGGATGTTTTTTTTGACGAAGCCATGAAGTGGATGCGCGCCGAAGCCGCCGCCGGGAAACCGTTTTTTTGTTACCTGCCCACCGCGACCGCGCACAATCCGCGCCTGGTCGCGGACAAATACGCCAAGCCTTACGAAAAGCTGGGGCGGGATGTGTCGCGTTTCTTTGGCATGATCGCGAACATTGACGAGAACATGGGCCGGCTCGAATCGTTTTTGCGCGAAACCGGTTTACGCGAGAACACGCTGCTGATCTTCATGACCGACAATGGCGGCGCCGAGGGCGTGTCGGTATTCAACGCCGGGATGCGCGGGCAAAAGATGGATCTTTGGGAAGGCGGCCACCGCGTGCCGTGCTTTGTGCGCTGGCCGGCCGGCCGGTTGCGGGCGGCGGGCGACATCTCCGAGTTGTCCGAGGTGCAGGACATCTTGCCGACACTGGTTGAGCTTTGCGACTTGCGGAAAACGCGGGGCGAGAAGTTTGAAGGCGTAAGCCTGGCGAAATTGCTGCGCGGGGAGCAGGAACGTTTGCCCGAGCGGATGGTGGTGGTCCAGTTCAGTCGCATGGAAAACCCCCAACCCAGCAAAGGCGATGCGGCGGTGCTTTGGCGACGCTGGCGGCTAGTGCAGGATAAGGCGCTGTTTGATTTGAGCGCTGATTTCGGGCAAACGAACAATGTAATTTCACAACACCCCGACATCGCGGCGAGAATGCGCGCCCATTACGACAAGTGGTGGACGGATGTCGCGCCGCGAGTAAACGAACTCAGTGCGATCACCATCGGCAGTGATGCCGAGAATCCGACCCAGCTTTCGCCTGCCGACTGGGAGAATTCGTTTCTGGACCAGGGAAAGCAGATTCGGAAGGGTGTCCGCGCCAATGGCTCTTGGAATCTTAACGTGGCCCGCGCCGGCACCTATGAAATTGAACTTCGCCGCTGGGCGCGCGAGGTTGACAAACCGCTGGTCGCTCCCCTGGCCCCATTTGGTCATGTCTTCGGCGGTTATCCAGCCGGGGTCGCGTTGCCGATCTCGAAGGCGCGGTTGAAAGTGGGCGAGTTTGATACCACCCAGCCGGTGAGCGCATCCGATAACGCCGTCACGTTCACTGTCAAATTGAAATCTGGCGCCACGAAATTGCAATCATGGTTTTACGACGCCGCTGGCCAGGAAATCTGTGGCGCGTATTATGTTTATGTGAGGAGGAAATAGCAATGCCCAAATCGCAATGAATATCTGGCAAAAACAGTCCATCTCCACCTCTCCCTCACCCCGGCCCTCTCCTGCTGGGAGAGGGAGAATGGTAGGCAGTCCCCTGAAAAATCGTGAGACAGAACTCGCCGAACGGCCTTCGGAACAGATTACATTGCACGACTGCTGTTCCCTCTCCCAGCGGGAGAGGGTAAGGGTGAGGGAGAACGACAAGAAGAGCCACTGTGCATGCGGCGCGTCAGCCGTCGTCGGATTTTTGCATTCGGCCTTGCCAATCCGCAGGATGGTGGAAACGCTTATGAATAAATTGGCATCAGTTGTGATTGGCATGGCCCTGGTCGCGGCCGGACTGTTCAGCGAGCGCGCAATTGCCGCTCCATCCGTCCACTCCAAACCCAATGTCATCATCGTGTTGATTGACGACCTCGGCTACGGGGACTTCTCCTGTCACGGCAATCCCATTGTCAAAACACCCAACGTTGACAAGCTCCACGCCGAAAGCGTGCGATTCACGGACTTTCACGTCGCGCCCATGTGCACGCCCACACGCGGCCAGTTGATCAGCGGACGCGACTGTCTGGCCAACGGCGCGATGAACGTCAGCAGCGGTCGTTCTTTTCTGCGCAAGGAATTGCCGACCATCGCGGACATTTTCGCCGCGAATGGCTATCGCTGCGGCCAGTTCGGCAAATGGCATCTCGGCGACAACTATCCCTATCGTCCGCAAGATCGCGGATTTCACGCGTCGGTCTGGTATCCGTGCTCGCACATCGGCAGCTCGCCGGACTATTGGAACAACCACTACTTCGACGATGTTTACTGGCACAACGGCAAGCGCGAGAAGTTTTCGGGTTATACCACGGACGTATTCTTCGGCGAAGCCATGAAGTGGATGAATCAGCAGGTCACCGCGCGCAAACCATTCCTCTGCTACATCCCAACCGCCGCCGGGCATGCGCCGCACTTTGTTCCGGCGAAATACCGCGAAATGTACGAGCAATACCGCGAGCGTTACCCGAATCAAAAGGAAGCCGTGGCGCGCTTCTTTGGCATGATCGCGAACATTGATGACAACATGGGCCGGCTCGACGATTTTCTCCGGGCAACCGGCATCCGCGACAACACGATCGTGGTGTTCATGACCGACAACGGCGGAACGATGGGTGTGCCCGTGTTCAACGCCGGGATGCGCGGCAAGAAGATTGACCTGTGGGAAGGCGGCCATCGCGTCCCGTGCTTCATTCGCTGGCCCGCGGGCGGATTTCGACCCGCGGGCGACGTCGCTGAACTGACCGAAGTCCAGGACATCCTGCCGACGCTCACCGAGCTTTGCGGTCTGCGAAAGTTGCGCGGGGCAAAATTCGACGGTGTCAGCCTGGCCAGACTTCTGCGCGGCGACCAGGAACACCTGCCGGACCGGATGTTGGTAATTCAGTTCAGTCGCATGGAACGACCTGCGCCCCAAAAAGGCGACGCGACCGTCCTGTGGCGGCGCTGGCGGCTGGTTCAGGACAAGGAACTCCACGACCTCAACACGGATTTCGGCCAGACGAACAACGTGATTGACCAGCACCCGGAAGTCGTCGCGAAAATGCGCGCGCACTATGATCAATGGTGGGCTGGCATTGCTCCGCGTGTGAACGAACACAGCGCCATCATCGTCGGTGCGAAGGCGGAGGACCCAACCTTGCTTTCGCCATCGGACTGGGAAGATTCATTCCTGGATCAGGGCGCACAAATCCGCAAGGGCATGAGACGTAACGGCGTTTGGAACATCATTGTGGATCGTTCCGGCACTTATGAAATTGAACTGCGCCGTTGGGCGCGCGAGGTGAATGCGCCGATGGTCGCGGGCCTGCCGCCGCAGAAGCATACCGATGGCGAATTCCCCGCC
>CAYWMD010000112.1:0-2920 GCA_964458575.1 uncultured Bifidobacteriaceae bacterium
TGGGAGAGGGCCGGGGTGAGGGCAACGCTATTTTCTCCGGTGCACCTTGTGCATCGCCGCTTGGTCGGTGGGTTTTATGATCATCTCATCAATGTTCACATGCGGCGGACGGCTGGCCAGCCAGACCAGCGTGTCGGCAATGTCGTCGCCGACGAGCGGAAATGTGCCCGCATAAACCTGCTTTGCCCGAGCAGTGTCCCCTTTGAAGCGCACGACCGAAAACTCGGTTTCCGCGAGGCCGGGCGCCAAAAGACACACACGAATCCCCGTGCCGCACAGTTCCAGGCGCAGCACCCGTGTGATCTGTGCGACGGCGGCCTTCGCCCCGCAATACGCCGAGCCGCCTTCATACGGCCAACGGTCGGCGTGCGAGCCGACGTTGATGATCGTGGCGCCCGCGTCGCGGGCGATCAACGGTAATGCCGCCCGCGTCATCCGCAGCACACCCAGCACGTTCGCTTGGAACATGGTTTCCCAATCTTCGTCCTTGCCGTCCGCCACGGTATCCAGGCCGTGCGCCCCGCCGGCGTTGTTGACCAGGACATGGAGATTTTTGTTGTCTGCTTGCTGCTTTCCGATTTTTGCTTTGGCCCACGCCACAAACTCCTCAACACTGGCGGTCTTGTTCACATCGAGCGCATGAAACCAGGCCTCGGTCGCTCCTGCTTGTTTCGCTTGCTCCGCGACCTGCTTGAGCTTTTCCACGCGACGTGCCCCCAGCAGCAGCTTTGCGCCTTCCGCGCCAAACGCCCGCGCCGCCGCCGCGCCGAATCCCGCCGAGGCGCCAGTGATCAACACCCATTTGTCTTTCAGAGAAAATTTCATACGGGGAGAAATAGCGCAGCGCCGCCCGGAGCGGGAGAAGTTTTTTTGAAGCCGGGGTTTCCCTGCGTAGGACGGGCGTCGCGCCGGCGTCCGAATTCGGCGCCATAACTGGGATAGTGGCAGACGTGGCGCTCGTCCGATGCTAAAGCGGCGGCTTGACGGCGCACGTTCGCGGCCTTTGAATCGCCGTGGCGATAGTCGCCGAATTCGATGCATAAACTGATCACCTCCTGCCTCACGCTGGTTTGCCTTGTCGGCCTTCCCGCGTTCGCCGCCGCAAAGGCACAACCCAACATCGTCATCATTCTGGCCGACGACCAGGGTTGGGGCGACTTGAGCATTCAGGGCAACGCCAATCTCCGCACGCCAAACATCGATTCGCTCGCCCGGCAGGGCGCGACTCTCGACCGCTTTTACGTTTGTCCAGTTTGCGCCCCGACGCGCGCCGAGTTGCTCACGGGCCGCTATCATTCGCGCGGCGGTGTGCGCGGCGTTTCGACCGGTCAAGAGCGATTAAACACCGATGAACGCACGGTGGCGCAGGTCTTCAAGGCCGCCGGCTACGTGACGGGCGCTTTCGGCAAATGGCACAACGGCAGCCAGTGGCCTTACCACCCCAATGCGCGCGGCTTCGACGAATACTACGGCTTCACGTCGGGCCATTGGGGCGAATACTACGACCCGCCGTTGGAACACAACGGGAAGTTCGTCCGCGGCAAGGGTTTCATTGCCGACGATCTCACGGATCACGCGCTGGCGTTCATTGAAACCAACCAGGCCCGGCCGTTTTTCTGCTATTTGCCGTTCAACACGCCTCATTCGCCGTTCTCCGTGCCGGACGAATATTGGAGTCGCTTCAAAGACAATCCCATCGCGATGCGCGGTGTTGATGACGCGAAGGAAGACATTGCCACGACGCGCGCCGCGCTGGCGTTGTGCGAGAACATTGATTGGAACGTCGGTCGCGTGCTGCACCGGTTGGACGAATTGAAACTCGCGGACAACACCATCGTCATTTATTTCTCCGACAACGGCCCGAACAGCCGCCGGTGGAACGGTGGCATGAAGGGCATGAAAGGCACGGTGGACGAAGGCGGCGTGCGCGCGCCGTTCCTGATCCGATGGCCAGGCAAAATCAAGCCGGGCACAACCGTCCGCGAAATCGCCGGGGTGATTGATCTGTTGCCGACGCTGGCGAGCATGGCGAGCGTTCCTATCACGGGCACGAAACCGCTGGACGGGAAAGACCTCTCACCACTCCTGTTCGGCAAAGCTGCCGCGTGGCCGGACCGGATGATTTTTTCGCATCAGCGCGGCAAGGTCAGTGTCCGCACCCAACAATACCGCCTCGACGACCGCGGTGCGTTGTTCGACATAGTTGCGGATCCCGGCCAACGTCAGAATGTGGCAACGGAGCACCCCGAAGTCGCGACGCGGCTGAGCGAAGCCGTCGCCGGTTGGCGGCGCGAAGTATTGCCGAGGAACGAGGATGACCGGCCTTACCCGGTTGGCTTTGCCGAGTTTCCGATGACGCCGTTGCCGGCGCGCGACGGTGTCCCTAACGGCAACATCAAGCGCAGCGCGAACGCACCAAACTGTTCGTGGTTCAAGAATTGGACGAGCACCAACGACTCAATCACTTGGGACATCGAGGTGAATACCACGGGCAACCACGACGTGGTGATTTATTACACCTGTCCAGCGGCGGAAATCGGCTCGACCGTCGAATTAAGTTTCAACGGCAGTACGACCCGCGGTCGGGTGTCGCCAGCGTGGAATCCGCCGCTGATCCTGAACCAGGACCGCGTAGCGCGCAAAGCCGAATCTTACATGAAAGAGTTTCGTCCTTTGAAACTTGGCCGGATTCATCTGGCAAAGGGCAGGGGATTACTGACCTTGCGCGCGGTGGAGATTCCCGTTCGCGAAGTCATGGATGTGCGACTGGTCACTTTGACGCTGGTGAAGCCGAGATGATTTGCGTTTGCACAGAGAAAGCTTTTGACAACTGCGCAAGGCTTCGTAGGCTTTGGCTGCGACGGCTGGGGTCGTAGCTCAGTTGGTAGAGCGCCTGAATGGCATTCAGGAGGTCAGGGGT